>CAMEWH010000069.1:0-11410 GCA_945940335.1 uncultured Clostridia bacterium
GGGGGAGCCAAGGGGCGCGTCGGTTTCGGTACGCCAAACAACAATTTAGCCTGCAAAAACGTTACCGGGCTTTACCCAGGAGTCCCGGATTTCGCACCGGCCCGGTGCGCCATTGTCCGCGGGCACTGCCCGCCAAATTACAACTTCACGATTCACTTATGAATGCCGATGGTCTGAAAACAAATTTGTATATATTGAAAGAGAACAAGATCTTTGAAATCGATTTCGATCGGCAAAATGACTAAAAATATTTTGTGAATCTTGTACAAATCCACTTCTTGAAAACCCTGGGGAAGAATGGTATCATGAACACGAATCCCGCGGCAGTTTGGATTTCCGAAACCGGTAAAGCGGGATATCCTGTATTTTTTGTAGTTATTGCCCATTTGGGCTGTAACATAAAATTTTTAGGAGGCACACACAAATGAAGAAGATTCTTTCCCTCGTGATTGCTCTGGCCATGGTTGTTGCTTGCTGCGCCGTTCTCGGCGGCTCTGCCAAGGCAGAAGGCAAGCTGGTCGGCGTTTCCATGCCCACCCAGGATCTGCAGCGTTGGAACCAGGACGGCGCCAACATGGAAGCTCAGCTGAAGGAAGCCGGCTACGAAGTCGAGCTGCTGTACGCTGCCAATGACATCCCCACCCAGGTTTCTCAGGTTGAGACCATGATCGCTGACGGCTGCGAAGTTCTGGTTATCGCTTCCATCGACGGCGATTCTCTGGGCACCGTTCTGGCCCAGGCCAAGGAAGCCGGCATCCCCGTCATCGCTTACGACCGTCTGATCATGAACTCCGACGCCGTTACTTACTACGCTACCTTCGACAACTGGCTGGTTGGCGTGAAGCAGGGCGAGTTCATCCGTGATGCTCTGGATCTGGACAATGCGGAAGGCCCCTTCAACATCGAGTTCATCACCGGCGACCCCGGCGACAACAACATCAACTTCTTCTTCGACGGTGCCATGAGCATCCTGACTCCTTACCTGGAGTCCGGCAAGCTTGTTTGCCCCTCCGGCCAGACCGAGAAGGCTGTCGTTGCTACCGCTAACTGGGCAACCGACGCTGCTCAGGCTCGTTTCGAGACCATCCTGAGCTCCTACTACGCTGACGGCACCCAGCTGGATGCTGTTCTTTGCTCCAACGACTCCACCTCCCTGGGCGTCCAGAACGCTCTGAAGGCCAACTACACCGGCGAGTGGCCCGTGCTGACCGGCCAGGACTGCGACGTTCTGTCCACCATCTCCATGCTGGAGGGCACTCAGTCCATGTCCGTGTTCAAGGACACCCGTACCCTGGCTGCTCAGGTTGTCAAGATGGTCACCGCCATCCTGGAAGGCACTGAGCCTGAGATCAACGACACCGAGACCTACGACAACGGCACCGGCGTCATCCCCTCCTACCTGTGCGAGCCTGTTGCCGCTACTCCCGACATGATTCAGGAGCTGCTGGTGGACTCCGGCTACTACACCGCTGCTGAGCTGGGCCTGGAGTAATTTCACTTAAGCTTCAGATTTGACCGATTGACCGATTGGGCAAGGCGCTTGCGCCTTGCCCAATATCCAAAAGTAATTCAGAATGAAAGAACGTGATTTTGTGGCGAAAAACCAATGACTTTTCGCTGCAAAAACGCGCTTTTTCAGACTTCCTGCGGATTCCCGGCACCCACCGCGAATTCGTAAAAAATCCATGTTGCGGAGGCGGTAACTTGTCGGACATTATTCTGGAAATGAAAAATATCACCAAAGAGTTCCCCGGCGTCAAGGCCCTTGACGACGTGAATCTGGTGGTAGAGCGTGGTACCATCCACGCATTGGTCGGTGAGAACGGTGCCGGTAAATCCACGCTGATGAAAGTACTCAGCGGTATTTATCCCCACGGCAGCTATTCCGGCGACATCATCTATAACGGAGAAGTCTGTCATTTCTC
Source organism: uncultured Clostridia bacterium (assembly GCA_945940335.1). Taxonomy (GTDB): domain Bacteria; phylum Bacillota; class Clostridia; order Oscillospirales; family Oscillospiraceae; genus Faecousia. The sequence continues at coordinate 1,926 of CAMEWH010000069.1, forward strand.
CAAAATCAAGGACAGCGAAGAAAGGGGCATCGTCATCATCCATCAGGAGCTTGCGCTGGTGCCTCAGATGACCATCGCGGAAAACATGTTCCTGGGCAACGAAAAAGGCAGCAGCTTTGCCATCGACTGGAACGAGACCCATGCCGAGGCCACAAAGTATCTGCGGGCTGTGGGCCTCACCGAATCCTCCCACACGCTGATCAAGGACATCGGCGTGGGCAAGCAGCAGCTGGTGGAAATCGCCAAGGCGCTGGCCAAGAATGCAAAGCTGCTGATTCTGGACGAGCCCACTTCCTCTCTGAACGAGACGGATTCCAAGGCACTGCTGGATCTGCTGCTGCGCTTCAAGCGGGAGGGCCTGACCTCCATCATTATCTCCCACAAGCTCAACGAGGTCTCTTATGTGGCGGACGATATCACCGTCATCCGGGACGGCCACACCATCGAAACCCTGCACAAGGGCGTGGACGACATCAGTGAGGACCGCATCATCAAGGGCATGGTGGGCCGTGAGATTTCCGACCGGTTCCCCAAGCGCCAGGGTGTGAAAATCGGCGATGTGTCCATGGAAATCAAAAACTGGAATGTGTACCATCCCATCTACACCGATAAAAAGGTGGTGGACGATGTTTCCATCCATGTCCGCAAGGGCGAAGTGGTGGGCATTTCCGGCCTGATGGGCGCGGGCAGAACGGAGCTGGCCATGTCCGTGTTCGGTCACAGCTATGGCTCCAATATTTCCGGCCAGGTGTTCATCCAGGGGAAGGAAGTCCACATGCACAAGGTCAAGGACGCCATCAAGCATGGCCTGGCCTACGTCACCGAGGACCGGAAGGGCAGCGGCCTGATCCTGTCCAACCCCATCCGCGTGAACACCACCCTGGCCAATCTGGACGCGGTCTCTAACCGGGGCGTCATCGACCAGGACAAGGAATATTCCGTTGCCGTAGACTACAAAAAGAAGCTCAGCACCAAGTGCCCCACCGTGGAGCAGAACGTGGGCAACCTGTCCGGCGGCAATCAGCAGAAGGTGCTTCTGGCCAAGTGGATGTTCACCGAGCCGGACATCCTGATCCTGGACGAGCCCACCCGGGGTATCGACGTGGGCGCCAAGTATGAAATCTACTGCATCATCAACCAGCTGGCGGCGGAAGGCAAGTCCGTGATCATCATTTCCTCCGAGCTGCCGGAGGTCCTGGGCATGAGCGACCGCATTTATGTACTGAACGAAGGCCGTGTTGTGGGCGAGTTCACCGGGCAGGAAGCCACCCAGGAGAAGATCATGGGCGCCATCCTGAAATCCACCAACAAATAACAAAGGAGAATCAGCAGATGAAAAAGGATGTAACATTGGATGTTTCCGCGGGGGCCAAGGCTTCTCCCCTGACCAAGAAGTCTGTGATGGACTTTGTCCAGAAGTACACCATGGTGCTGGTTCTGGTGCTGGTGGCTGCCTTCTTTACCTGGCAGACCAAGGGAAAAATTCTGCTCCCCCAGAATATCAATAACCTGTTCGCCCAGAATGCCTACGTGTTCGTGCTGGCCACCGGTATGCTGCTGTGTATCCTCACCGGCGGCAACATCGACCTGTCTGTGGGCTCTGTGGTCTGCTTCGTGGGCGCTGTCGGCGCTGTGATGATGAGCAAAGGTGTGAATATGTGGATTGCCGTTCTGGCCATGCTGGCCATCGGTCTGGCCATCGGCTCCTGGCAGGCGTTCTGGATTGCCTATGTGAAGGTGCCTCCCTTCATCACCACCCTGTCCGGCATGCTGGTGTTCCGGGGCCTGTCCAACGTGGTGCTTCAGGGCAAGACCCTGGCTGTGAAGGACGAGACCTTCGTCCGCCTGTTCGGCGGCGGCGCGAAGTGCTATGTTCCCGATCTCTTCCACGGCGAGAACATCAACATTCTCTGCCTGGTGATTGCTGCCATTGCTGCGGTGATTTATGTGGTGGTGACCTTTGCTGGCCGGGCCAACCGGCTGAAGAAGGGCTACGAGGTGGAGTCCATGACCTCCACCGTGGTCAAGTCCGTGGTGATCGTTGCCCTCATCGGCTTCTTCTCCTACAAGCTGGCCAAGCACAAGGGCCTGCCCACCGCCCTGATCTGGGTTGCCCTGATCATCGCCATCTATTCCTACATCACCTCCAAGACCACCATTGGCCGTCACTTCTATGCCGTGGGCGGCAATGAGCTGGCTACCAAGCTCTCCGGTATCAACACCAATAAGATTTACTTCGTCGCCTATGCCAACATGGGCCTGCTGGCTGCCTTTGCCGGTATGCTCACCATCGCCCGTCTGACTTCCGCTCAGCCCACCTACGGCCAGAACTACGAGATGGATGCCATCGGCTCCTGCTTCATCGGCGGCGCCTCCGCTTACGGCGGCATCGGCACCGTCCCCGGCGTGATCGTGGGCGCTATCCTGATGGGCGTGATCAACATCGGTATGTCCATCATGGGCGTGGATGCCAACTACCAGAAGGTGGTCAAGGGCCTGGTCCTGCTGGCCGCCGTCATCTTCGACGTGGTTTCCAAGCGCAAGCAGAACTGATTTCCCGATATCCATGATAACAGCGGCTGACCGGATGGTCAGCCGCTGAATTTTTATCGGGAACAGGATAAATTACCAGACAAATGATAATTTGGCGAGTTGTTGGTTGCCGCTGGCGGCCCTTGGCTCTCCCTTTGGGAGAGCTGTCAGCCGAACAGGCTGACTGAGAGGGTACCGCAGTAAGATAATAGCACATAGCATTCGAAATCAAACCATGCTGCCCTCTCAGTCTGCCCCTTTCGGGGCAGCCAGCTCCCCCATAGGGGGAGCCAAGAGGTGCGTCGGTTCCAGCCGCCAGTTGCGGTTTACCCCGGGAGCATCATATTGTCCCAGCCCAGGATTTCGCATTGGCCTTCTTCGTTCCGGCCGACGGCCACGATGGAGCCGTCGGATTTCAGGCCCACGGTGTGCCAGCCTCCGGCGGAGATGGCGACGATATCCGTCCACTGCTCCACGTCACACTGGCCGTAATCATTGAAGCCCACCGCTACCACGGTTCCGTCGGAGCGCAGGCCCACGCTGTGATAGTATCCGGCGGAAACAGCCACCATGTCCACCCAATCGGACACATGGCACTGCCCATCCTCGTTGCTTCCTGCGGCCACCACGGTGCCGTCCCGTTTTAACCCCAGGGTGTGGGCGCCGCCGGCGGAGACAGCAGTGAGCTGGTTCCAGCCCTGGACGTTGCATTGTCCCTGCGTGTTGTCTCCCGTCGCCAGGGCAGTGCCGTCGGCTTTCAGACCCACGGTGTGATTCCGTCCGGCGGAGATGTTTCGGATGTCCTGCCAGCCGTCAAAGTCGATTCGTCCGTCGTTGTCACAGCCGATGCCGATGACCGTGCCGTTGGACTTCAGTCCCACGGTATGCCACTGTCCGGCACACACGGCCACCATATCCCGCCACTGGTCCACGTTTCCCCGGCCGTCGCCGTTGTATCCGGCAGCCACCGCGGTGCCGTCCGTCCGAAGGCCAAGGGTGTGTTCTCTTCCGGCGCTGATGGAGCGGATGTTCAGCCAGGAGCCAACCCAGCACTGTTTTTCCCGGTCGTCGCCGGTGGCCACGGCGGTCCGGTCGGAGCGCAGGGCGGCGGTGTACCAGCCTCCGGCGGTGATGGTCTGGGGCGGAATAATCTCCTCCCACAGGGCGCGGCTGCGCTCCCGGGCATCCTGGAAGTCCTTAAGCCCGCCGAAAATAGCGGCGGCCCGGCAGGCATCCCCGGCGGACAGCAGCTGCTCCGCCTGGTTGTACCAGTCGATCTGAATGCCCAGAACCCGGTCCGGGGAATCCTTGAAGGTCCCCAGGGCCTGGAAGGCTTCGATGGCTTCCTCCCGGCGCCCGGCCTCCAGCAATGCTTCGGCATCCTTGTATTTCTGCTGGGGAATCAGATAGCGGGTCACCCCCAGGTAGGCGCCCACGCACAGCAGTGCCATGAGAAAAACGGCGGCAACGATTTTTTTCACCATTCCGGTTCCGGGCTCCTTTTTTGGCTTCGCGGCCTCCAGCGCGGCGGACCGCTGCCTGCATTCCACTGCCTGCACATTGGCATCCCGCCAGCCGGGAATTTTGGCAAACAGCGCCCCCGCCTGGGCCATCTGCCCCTGGGCCTTGGCGGCAACGGCGGCACGGTAAATGCCCTCCCGGCGCATAATCTCCCCCCGGCGCAGGCATTCCTTGGCGTTGGCTTTGGAATCCTTGTAGTCCTTCAGCTGCCCGAACAGCCGGGCGGCCTGGCGGTAATCATCCCCCGTGGAGGCAGCCTCCATGGCTTCCACGGCTGCCTGATAGGCGCTTTCTGCCTGGGTCAGCTGATTACGCTGCCGGATCTGGCGGGAGCAGGTCTCAAGAAATTTGGATAAGCTTTCGTCGGCCGTTTCCAGCGCGGATTTGTAGTGTTCGCTTCCGGTGATGTCCTGCGGGCAGGCGGTCAGGGCTTTGGGATCGGAGCACCGGAACTGGGCCAGCAGCAGCCCCAGATGGGCCATGGCGTTCTCCGGTTCGGCGGACAGGACCTGCTCCAGGCACTTTTCTGCCTTGGACCATTCCTTCTGCCCCAGATGCCAGTAGCCCTGCTTCAGCAGAAGGGCAGGGGCCTGGCTTTGAACCGGGGGAACTTCCTCCCCCAGCCGGGCGGCGATCCTGGCTGCTTCCTTTTCATATTGCAGCTGGACAGCGCCGCCGGAGTTTGCCAGGGCGGCAAGGTATTCCCCGGATTCCAGAAAGCTGCCGCTCTCCGGCCGGGTCACCGTGGGCAGGTATTCTCCGCTGGCTTCGTCCAGATCATATCGAATGCCGAACCGGCACAGGGCGCTGCACCAGTGGCTTTCTGCGTCGGTCTTGTCCTGCCGGAGCAGCTTCTGATACACGGCGAGAGCCTGGTCAAATTTGCCTGTTCTGCGCAGATAGTTACCGCAGTTGTGGGCGGCGGCGTTCTGTATGTTCACAGGCAGGGTCATGACGCAGCCGCAGCGGCTGCAGGTGCCCAGAGCGTTGTCCGGGAAGGGGGATATGCTTCCGCCGCAGTATTTGCATTTCAGAATGGCCATGTGCTCACCGCCTTTTATGCGTACAATATGTTGTCATTATATGGGTGAAACGGTCGAAAGTCAACATGGAAAACGGGAAGCCCCGGGGTGGAGCTTCCCGCTAGTTTATCCGATTTTGCCGGAATAATTCAATCCAAAGCCATAATCATACCGATTTCCGCACTCGTCCGTATAGGGCTCCAGGTCGAAGGCCACATCCTCGCAGTGGCGCTCCACGGTTTCCATGTCCTTGGGCATCTGCATGGGCAGGCGGCCGGTGGGCTGATAATTGCCGAAGACAATGTCCAGCACCGCCTGGCAGGAGACACCGAACTCTGCCACAATGGCGTCCGCCTGGGCTTCAAATTCCCCCATCACGGTTGGGTTGCTCACTGCGGCGCAGACGATCACGGGCTTGCCGCCCATGCGTTTTCTGGTTTCCAGAATATTGTCCAGGTCCTGCTCGTTGTAGGCGGTGTTGGTCTTGCCCTGATAGCTGCGGTTGGTGAAATTCTCCCGGAAGTCGCCTCCGGCGATGGAGACAGGGCGGGCGTGGAATGCGGTGTAGGGCCGGTATTGCAGGGTAATGGGCAGGTACCCGTTGCCGCCGGCTTCCAGGTCCTCCACGCTGTAGCAATTGCAGCTGGGGCTTTCCACAAAGACGATGGCGGCATCCGCTTCCTCGGGGGTATCCACCCGGGTGCCGAATTGGGAAATCAGGGAGGCTTCCACGGGGTCGATGTCCCGCTCCGGCTGCTTTATCCGCATGAAGCCCATGCTTTCCCGGATGTGCCGGTGGGGAATATAGAGCTTCAGGCCCTTTTTCAGGGGCAGGCAGCTTCCCCGGTTTTTCAGCAGCACCACGCTCTTGTGCTGGGCCTCCAGGCCATGGCGGACGAATTCCTCGCAGCCGACGATCCGGGCGGATTCCTCCGGGTCCAGATAGGGGTCTTCAAAGAGGCCGCATTGGAAGATGTTTTTCAGCAGCCTTGCGGCGGAGAGCTCCATCCGCTGCCGCATCACTTCCTCGCCGTACCGTTCGCAGCCCATGCGGTAGGCTTCCAGAATGGGGGCAATGGCGCTGTTTCCGCCAAACTGATCCACCCCGTTCATAATGGCAATCAGGTGGCGCTCCGCCTCGGTTTTGTCCTCCATGTGATAGCAGCGGCTGCCGAAGCCTTCAATGGTGGGGGCGGGATCGGCGGTGATGCCCCAGTCGGTGCAGACCACTCCCTGATAATCGTATTTTCCCCGAAGAAGGTCTTTGATGATGTATTCACTGTAGGAGTTGCCCACGTTTTGTCCGTTCTTGGTGTCCAGCCCCCAGGAGACGGTGTAGTAGGGCATGACAGCGGCTGCGGCCTTGGTAGCCCCATCCAACCGGAAGGCGGCCTCGGTGAAGGGCTTCAGATGTTCCGGCGCGTTGTTTCCGGGATACACGGCGTACTGACCGAAGGCATAGTGGGCATCCCGGCCTGCCTCTCCGGTGCCGCCGCCGGGCCAGTGCTTCACCATGGTGTTCACGCTTTCCTTGCCCCAGCCGCCGGTAGCTTGGGTGGTCTGCATGCCGTCGCAGTAGGCCTTGACCATCTTCTTGCTTTCTTCCGTGTTCATGCCCAGGGTATCGATGAAGCGCATCCACCGGGGTTCGGTGCACAGGTCGATCTGGGGACCCAAGGCGGTGCAGATGCCCAGAGCACGATATTCCCGGGAGGCATCCTGGGCAAACTGGCGTACCACCTCCGGGTCAAAGCAGGCGGCAAAGCCCACGCCCTCGGGCCACTTGCTCACATCCCCGCCTCCGGTGCGGAATTCCACACCGGAGGAGCCCCGGGCGCCGTTCCGGGGATCGGTGGAGATGTTCACGGGAATGCCAAAGGGGAGAGCCTCTGCCAGTTTCTGCAATTCATTGCTCCACCGGGCGCAGGTGGCGGCATCCTGCACTCCGGTTACCAGCACATGGCGGATATGCTCCTGACCCAGAAACTGCTTCTGCTGGTCGGACAGTTCATGGGCTTCCCGGCCGGATTCGTGGAAGGACTTGCCGCCGTAAGTGCCCACAAAAGGCATCTGGTTTCCGGGAACGGACTGGTGGGGAGAATAGAGCATCAGTCCGGCGATTTCTTCCATGCTGAGCCGGGAAGCCAGGTCCTTAGCCCGGGTCCAGTCATCCAGCCGCCAGTCCTCGTAGGGCAGAAGGGTACCGGTTTTGGCCAGATCCTTAAAGTACAGTCCGTCCTGTTCCATCAGGCCGACGCCGCTTTCCTCGCTCCAGCTGAGTGTTTTGCCGCCCTCCTGGGTAAGACAGCGGATGCCGGGGATTTTATATTCCATTTGGTGAGCCACCTTTCTGTTTTTTGGATAAGATAACTATACCATTCTTTTTGTCGAAAGCAAAGTGCTTTTTGAGATAATTGCATAAAAATCGATTTGCCTCTTTATTTATGCAGGATGAATGTGTATAATGATGGAATATCAAACCGGCTTTGCCCGGCAAAGGGGTAAATTGTAATTTGATGGTTTGCACCGCACCAACTGTAGGGGCGGCTCGTAGCCGCCCGCAACGTAACGAAATTGAGTGTTCCGTTGAATGGTATCGTGTCTGACATCGTACGAATTCGCCCAACCCGGTTTATTTTTGTGGATTATACTGCGCGGGAGGCTACGAGCCTCCCCTACACTGGCTGGGCGATTGTTGTAGCCTGGCACGCAAAAACGTTACCGGGCGCTGCCCAGGAGTCCCGGATTTCACACCAGCCCGGTGCGCCATTGTCCGCGGGCACTGCCCGCCAAATTACAATTTGTCGAATTGTTGCGTGAAACGGATAAGGAAATGTTTTTTCTGGAGGGGAGAAAATGCGCATTGTTGTAAAAATCGGAACATCCACTTTGACCCATGCCACGGGTCATTTAAACATCCGCCGGGTGGCCTCCCTGTGCCAGGTCATCAGTGATATCAAGAACGCAGGGCACGAGGTGATCCTGGTGTCCTCCGGCGCCATCGGCATGGGCGTGGGCAAGCTGGGGCTGCGGCAGCGGCCGAAGGATATTCCCACCAAGCAGGCGGCGGCTGCGGTGGGCCAGTGCGAGCTGATGTATACATACGACAAGCTCTTCAGTGAGTACCATCATACCGTGGCCCAGCTGCTGATCACCGGAGAGGACGTGGCCAGCGAAAAACGCCACACCAATTTCAGCAACACGCTGAACCGGCTGCTGGAGCTGGGTGCGCTTCCCATCATCAATGAAAACGACACTGTGGCCACGGAGGAAATCGTCATCGGCGACAACGATACCCTGGCGGCCATTGTGGCCAAAAGCGTTGGCGCCCGGCTGCTGGTTCTCCTTTCGGACATTGACGGCCTCTACACCGCCGACCCCAGAAAGGACCCCCAGGCGAAGCTCATCTCCCAGGTCACTGTGCTGGATGACAGCATCAAAGCCCTGGCAGGGGTCAGCGGCAGCGACCAGGGCACCGGCGGAATGATCACCAAGCTCCAGGCGGCACAGATCTGCATGGACTGCGGCTGCGACATGGTGATTGCCAACGGAAACGAACCCAACAACCTTTATGCCATCCTGGACGGGAGCACGGTGGGCACCCGGTTCAAGGCTCAAAAGGAGGCTATCGTATGATGCAAATGCTTACCGCTGCCAAGGCGGCAAAGAAAACCGTTTCCCGGCTGACGACGCAGCAGAAAAATGAGGCCCTGGAGGCAATGGCATCCGCCCTGGAAGCACGGCAGGCGGAAATTCTGTCCGCCAATGAACTGGATTTGCAGGCGGCCCAGGGGCATATCTCCGATGTGATGCTGGACCGGCTTCGCCTGACCCCGGCACGGATCGCCGGCATGGCCCAGGGCATCCGGGATGTGGTGCAGCTCCCTGACCCGGTGGGCCGGGTGCTGGAGGAATCCACCCGGGCTGACGGCCTGCGGATTCAAAAGGTGTCCGTTCCCATGGGCGTGATCGCCATCATCTATGAGAGCCGCCCCAATGTCACCAGCGACGCGGCGGCCCTGACTTTGAAAAGCGGCAACGTGTGCATTCTCCGGGGCGGAAAAGAGGCTTTCCGCTCTGCCAACGCCATCGTGGATGCGCTGAAAGAGGGTCTGCGCCGGGTGGGGGTCACGGAGGACGCGGTGAATCTGGTGCAGGATACCTCCCGGGACAGTGCCACCGCTTTGATGACCGCCCAGGGGTACGTGGACCTGCTGATCCCCCGGGGCGGTGCCGGACTGATCAACGCCTGTGTCCGCAATGCCACTGTGCCCTGTATTGCCACCGGCACCGGCATCTGCCATGTATACGTGGAACAGACCGCCGACCAGGAAATGGCCCTGAACATCATCGAGAATGCCAAAACCAGCCGCCCCAGCGTGTGCAACGCCGAGGAGGTGCTGCTGGTGG
>CAMEWH010000070.1:0-11404 GCA_945940335.1 uncultured Clostridia bacterium
GTGTCACCGTCAGATGTTCTTCCGTGCTGCCCCGCTCGCCGCGCTGCACATCCGTATATCCGGCGGCACGCATGGCGTTGAAGAAATCATCCTGGAGGACGCTGTAGGATTTTTTCAAAATCGGTTTTCCCTTTGCGGTCAACATAGGATTTCCGTTTTCGTCCAGCGCTGGCTTGGAAATCCACTTCTTACTGCTGCTGACTTGCATGATGGTTTCCTTCACGGTGCCAACCAGTGATTTGTCCTTGCAGCGTTTGCTCCAGAGAATCTGTTTTTCAACAACCGGGATGTACACAACATGAAGATGGTAGTGGTACACATCTTCTCCCAGAGCTTCGGACATAGCCCGGTTACGTTCGTCGCCGTGCATCACAGCAGAGAGGATGTACTGCTCACCGCCCACGATCTCCACGGCGGCCTTGTAGGCATCGGCATAGAACTGTTTGGCAAATTCATAACCGCCGTGATTGTAGAAGTAGGCGGAGTTCACATCGAAGATCACCTCACCGTATAGGTTGGCATCTTCTTTCAGACCACGGGTGGAGATCACGCCATCAGCTTTCATCTGCTCAAACATTTCAGCATAACTGCCGGTAGGTGTTTTGAGATGGACATTGTAGGAAAGGCGTTCCGGTACGATATCCGGGTTGGTATAGGATTCCTTTTCTCGCTCATTGTGCCGCTGGGCATTGGCGATTTTGGAAGCAGTCAGATTTACATTTCTTGCTACGGTACGGTCAATACCGTCATTTCTTGCCATTGAAGGTCAATCCTTTCTTTTCTTATTTTGATGCTAAAAGATGCGGGGGGAGGCACTTCTGCGGAAGTGTAATAACCCACTATGATACTTTCATCCTACGGCTGCAAAGTATCGTGGGCTCTCCCGAGGGGGAACGGAGAATGCGGCTTCTGCGGAAGCCTCAGCCGTGGCTTGCTAGTGGTACCCACTTCGCAGTTCCACGGCACGGACAGCGGTGATTTCCAACCAGGCAGGGCAATCACCACCGTCCGCTGTCTGAGAAAAATCGTGATATTCTCTCAGACAGACCACGCTGAACTCTGCGGATTTCATCGTGGGGACGGGGGATGCAAGGGGAAAGCCGCGTGCAGAGATGCGGGCGGGAGCATGATTACTCCCTCTTTTTCTGCCAGACGATTTCATAGCCCAGCACGTCGGCAAGCTCCAGTACCTCCTTGTAGCGGATGCTCTCCCGCTGCAATTTCGCTGACAGGTTGGAGACACTGTCACTCCATCCGTACTCATCGGACAGGAGATCAACTACCTCCTGCATAGTCATGCCGGTACGGATGATCTGTGCTTTTATCTCATTTCTTACGTTCATTTTTTCGATACCTCCAATTTTTGAGTTGATAATTACGGAAAGCAGATTCACCAACCGATGAAGCCACTTTCCTGTTTCGTGAAAAATCTACTTTTGCGAAATCCGCTCCGTTTTTCTTCCGTGATGCCCTGTTCATGAGGGGCACCTGCCGTTTTCACGGTTCCGTGGGATTTGGGTCGAAACAGTAGAATGTCCCACGGTTTCGTGCATCGGGTTCACGATTTCCACCATCTCGATTCCGTGAATTTTGAATACAGAATCGGAAAGAATTTTGCAGATTTCACTGCCCTTGATTTTCACCCTGTAAAAACAGGGCTGTTCTATGCGGTTTTGAAAAAGTAAAGAGTATGGATTGAAAATACGTGTACCAAGTGTACAGGTGTACCAGTTGGTACACTGGTACGGACGGTACACGTATTTTTAATTCTCTTTCCTTTTTTACCACCCCGGTCGTTGCAGCACCTCGATGCCCAGAAATCCTCTGGCATACCGTCCGCCGCCGATATGGACTTTGTTGGTGTATTCCAGATTGTAAAGGCTCTCGTTCTGCTTCAGGTAACTGCACAGGGTTTTCTGCGCCAGCGGATTCAGGGCATTGTCCTCGCACCATAGCCGGTAAACCTCGTAGAAGTCCTTGGAACTAACTTCGCTGTCTGCTTTCAGCCGGAAGTATCCCTCAGATTTCATAAACTCCACGATGTTATTCCCGTCTGCCACAGCAGCGTCCATGTTGGCGCTTGCCCGGTCACTAAGAGTGAACTGAAAGCCATTGCGAATCAGACGCTGCAATCCTGCTAACGCCCAGAGGAAGATGCCCTCCTTTTCCGCACAGAGCCGCTCCGCCAGATAGGGATCATCTTTCCGGCAAGGGTCTCGCTCCCGCGCTTCCAGAATGATCTGTCTGCGGAAGAAGCCAAAGCTGCGGTCATGGAGGGCTTGCAGTGTGCCGTTGCCAAAGGCAAGAAACCGCACCCGCAGATCTCCCTGATAGCTCTGCTGCCCCTTCTTCTCCAAGTCCATGGGCAGCTCTGCCGTGACGATAGCTTTGATGTTGTTGGTCTGGGTCAGCGCTTCCATCTTCATATCATCGTCCACCATGACCAGCATATTTTGAAGATCGGCTCTGGCAAAGGGGCTGGTCTCTACCTTGGAAATGCTGCCAGTTTTCATGTTGCTGCCCAGCAGAGACTGCAAGACAACACCCACCCGCGACTTTCCTTCTCCCCCCTTGCCGGTAAGCAGAAGCATCTTCTGTCCTCTGGTACTGGGAATCAGGCAGTAACCGAAGAATTCCTGCAAGGTGGGGATGTCCTCCTGGTACAGAAGCTGAGAGAGGAACGCAAACCACTGTGCCGGTTCTGCTGCATCTGGGTTATACGCAACCGGCAGACGGTTGCGGCAGAAGTCCTTCTCAGCAGAAAAGCTGCCATTCAGAAACAGCGTACCGTTCTTCATATGGATGCGATCCTCATATAGCGGCAGCGTATCCACACAGCACTCCATCCGCAGAACCTCCAGCAGATTGGCTACCTTTTTGCCAAGCCCGGTAGTGATGTAGTCCCTGATGCTGTCGTAGATCTGCTTTTTCAGCAGATTCTCGTCGGACACCAGACCCTCCACCGTGAAGAAAGCGCCACTCACGCTGACCATGGGATGCGCTTCCAGAAACTCCCGGCAGAACAGCACCTCGTTGATTTTCTTGCCGTCCACCCATTCAGGCACAGGGTTCGGATTCTCTGTCAAATTCCGTTTCCTCCTTTTTCTTTCTTGCGACATAGGCTTGCAGATCGTAGATTCTTCCCTCTTGCAGAAGAACGTCCACAGCCTGTTTCCGATGTGCTGCGTCCACGCTCATCAGCGCATCCAGCAAGTCTGTGACGGATGCCTCCATCTGGCAGCTTTCCACAAAGCGGTCATCCAACGTCTCGCCCGGCATGGCAGGACGATAGCGAACCTTCCAGATACGCAGCAACCGGAGATACTCCCGAAGAACACGAATGCAGAGCTGCTCCGGGTTGGGATGCAGCTCTGCATGGAAATTGGGGATATCCGATTGTGTGGGCGGTCTGGGATCGATGCCAAAATCCTGCGCCAGTTTCAGTGCGGCGCTTTTGGGACTGATGCCAAACAGCCGCGCGGTGAAGTCGATCACATCCCCGGCGGCGTGGCACCCGAAGCAGTAGTACCGCTCGTCCAGCTTCATGCTGGGGTGGTGATCTTCATGGAACGGGCAGAGCGCCATACCATGTCTGTCCACTTCCAGCCCGTAAGCTTTCGCAGCCTCTCTTGTGGATACGGCCGCCTTGATGGTTTCAAATAAATCGATAAGTCAAAATCTCCTTTTCATAGTCTCTTGGAGCAACCACTCAAGTCCTCTTGGATTGCCTCCTCACCTATAGGAGAAAATCAGGGGTGAAAACGGAACCATTTCTCAAAAAATTTTCAGAAAAATTTTTTGTCGTCCAGTTCACATTTTATATATACATATGTTCGATAATATGATAGAATAAAAAAGAAAGAGAGGTGGGCTGTGAATGTCGTGGTTAGAGGATTGGGGCAGTGCAGCGGAAGCTGCTGAGGAAGAAGAACTGGAATATCTTCTGTGTGAAGAAGAACCAGCATCCACCGATGAGATTGTCTGGGATAAGGACACCTGCGCCCGACTGGAAAATGAATGGAACCCTGCGGATGATACAGAGCAGGATGTCTGCGTGGAGGATGACCCGGTGCTGCGGCTCTGGGGAGATGTGCCGGAGAATGCGGATGACCCCGGCGCACCCATCAGCGAATCCACCATTCTGGAGCAGCTGGACGAAATCTCCGTGGAACGTTTGGAGGACAGCGCCCGGACAGAAAAGGAGTTTCTTCGCGTTTGCCGGGAGTGGGATCGTCTGGACGCGAACCGGCGGCGCAGAGAGCGGTATCATGAAGTCCTGCAGGCTGTGTTGTCCCCGTCTGGCATCGAACTCTATGGAGGAAGAATCTTTCCCAGTTCTCTGGACGCGCCGGAGCAGAAGCTGCTTCTGCAGGGGATGTTTCTGGATCTTCTCTACAACTGTCCCTATGAGATGCACCAGCTCACCGGGGATGCCTTCCTTTCAAAAATCGTGGAGAATCTGTCGGCTGACCAGAAAGAGGTTTTGTATTTTCTTTCTTTACAGCTTTACAGCACCGCCCGCCTTGCGTCGGTTCGGGAACAGTCCGACCGGAACATACGGAAGGTGCGGGATACCTACACCCGGAAGCTGCAGCGGCAGCTTTACGGACATCTGTGCCGGAAGAACGAAGAAGAACTGACCAACCGGGAGCGGGAATTTCTCTTTAGCTATGCAGAAGCACTGGAAGAAAAGGGAACGGCCCGCGCCAGAGTGAAGAAGGAAACCAAGTACCCCAAACGCAAAAAGGCAGCCCACACCGATGGGGTGCGAGTGTGCGGATAGGAGGCACGTTATGAACTATACCGTGCGGGAAGATCTCTCCCTGTGGGTGTGCTATTCCCGATATGAAATCAAAGAGGACGGCAGCGGCAGGCAGTACATTACGCCTGCCCCGGATGCCGCGCCAATCTTCTACAATCTGCAGCGCAAACAGGATACGCTGGTTTTGGATGCCGTTAATGTAGGGATGCTCTGTCTTGGCAAGAAATCCGATTCGGTTATCCGGGAAGCGGTGATGGAATTTGTATCCCGGTATGGTCTGCTTGGGCTCATGACCGCGCTGCCCATCACACCGGATTTTATGGAATATGAAGTGGCGTTTTTTCCAAAGAACCGCTTCATCCGGGAAAAATCCATGGAGACGGAAGCCTACCAGAAGCTATTCTACCCATTCCATGATTTGCAGCAAGTGAAGAAAAAGCTGGAGCCGGACTGGGACGACTATGAGCAGCTAGCTGTCTGGAATATGCTGAATCTGGTTTCCAATCAGCCTCCGGCAGTTGCCATGAGTATGTTAAGAGAGTATGCGGAACCCTACGATTGGGTCGTAACACAGTTCAAGGATTGGGCATACATGCTGACCACCAGCTACTACTTTTACGCGGACGGATACATCACGGATGTAGAAACCAGCGTGGCTTTGCAGGAGGGGATGGGGGCCTTTGGCGGCGTATTCCCATCCTATTACATCATGCTGCAGGACAAGCCCACGCTTGTGTGGAACTTCCATTCCCTGATGCAGTGCGCCCACCTGTTGCTTTCCTTCATGCTGTCCGATGAAAAGAATCCTCTGCGGCTGTGCAAGTATTGTCACAAGGCTTACGTTGTAACCGATGCCGATTCCTGGTTTTGCAGTGAGAAGTGCAAGAAAGTGCATGAGCAGCAAAACAAATGAGCTTTATACCCAATAACGGAAAATGCACAGGAAAAATGTACTAAAAGCCCGCCTCTTCCTGGCAACCCTGGGCATTGACTATGACAAACTGACCCCGGAGGAATTTGTCACGCAGATCAATATTCTCAAGAAGTCCGAACACCTGAAAAGTCCCAATAACCTACGCGGAAAAGCTATGCCCTATTCGGTGCGTGGGGAAGAGAATCGAAAGAAGCGGAAGTAATCGGCGCTCCCTAATATTGTTATGTCAGAAAACGGAAAAACCACTCCAATCCCGGGATAATTCCAAAAGCAATCCGGGATAAAATAAGAATCCTCTGCCTTCAACTGCGATGGGTGGCGTATTTCACGACAGCCTTCTTGTGAAATTTGGTTTTCAATCAATTATTTTTAGGGTACAGATAATCCCCGGTCAGCTCTGCCAAGGTGGTTTCCGCCCAGCTATAGTTGGTCAGGTAGCTGCCCTTGAATAGCGGGACGAATTCCTCTGCGCCGGACAGATAGTCGTACAGATCGCACTTCACCCGCTCCGGGATCAGCCGCCGTTTGCCGTTGACAGATTCCACAATGTCCGCAATACCGTATTCCTCCAGGGTGTTTTTCAGCCTTAGGGCCACCTTGCGGTACCGGGCCATGGTCAGAGAATTGGCGCTCTCCTCCTCCCAGAGAAAGCCGATGGCCTCCTCAGAGGTAATGAAGCCGCCTTTCCGGTCGGTAAGCAGAGCGAACAGCTCCTTGGACTTTTCGTTGCGGAAGGCAATGGGCTTTTCCCCTACGAACACATCAAAATATCCGAAGGTTCGGATATAGACCATCGGCTCCTGGGGCGTTTCCCGGGGCGCATCCATCCGGTACAGCATCACATAGCATTTGCCTGTACCGTCGTACTTTCTGGAACAGATGGCACGGATGCGGCGGTAGGCATTGCGGTTCCTGTCAAAGTAGGGAAACTCCGCCTCTCCCTTGGAAAACAGCGTCTGAATGTCACTGTAGGCGATGCCGCTTTTTGCGATAAACGCCCGGACAGTTGGTCTGGTTTCTGCTAGGAGTCTCCATTGCTCCGGTGTAAAGCCAAAGAAGCTGCATACGTTGTCGCTGGTGTACAGGGGTCTGACCCGGTTATCCTCCAGCTCAAAGGCCATCATACCCTCGGTAAACCGCATGGTCAGGGCCTGGACATTTTTCAGGGAGTCATTCTCCCGCCGAAGCGCCTCCTCCTCCTGCTCGTTCTGGCAGCAGCGGCAGCAGTAGAGGCTGATTTCCTCATCCAGCTTCAGAAAAGTACCGGCATAGGGCTTCATCTCTCCCGAGGAAGCCCGGGCACGATAGAGAATCCGGGCAGGACGGTCGGAAGGCGCATTCCAGTAATTGCGGAAGAATTCCCGCAGGGGCTTACGATCCTCCGGAGCAGCGGTGCTGGTGATCCAGTTTTCCGTAGCGCTTTCCATTTCCATGGGGATATTCTGGAGCCACTGAAAGCTGGGGGAGTTCTGTCCGTAGAGGCATTTGACGGTGTGTTTTGTTCGGTCAAACTCGAAAATTTTGTCATAGACCTCGGATAATGCCCGCAGATAACGCCCGGTTTCCTGCTGGACCCGCTCCTGCTGTTGCTGTGTGTTATCCGTCAGGATGGAATCTGCCATCCGGCGACCGTCCAGAATATAGGAGGTCACGGTGTCTATGATATGGAGGGACCGTCCATCCCGGCAAGCAAGCCGATATTGGAGGGTTTTCGTCTGGGGCGTTTGGGACAGCTGGCAGAGACTACTTTCATATTCCTCCCGATCCTCCGGGTGGAGAAAGGGCAGATACCCGTCCGATGCGTCCGACAGAAGCTCTGATTCGGATACGCCCAGCATTTGGCACAGGTTCCGGCTGACATAGCACAGCCTTCTGGGTTCGTCCAGACAGTATTGGTGAAATCCGCCGAGGCGGTTCAGTGCATCGATTGGGGCAATGGGTTGATTCTTCATAGCATTCTCCCACAGAAGAAAGTTGATTGTTCAACATTGATATCTTATCACAAAATGGTGTCTTCGTCAAATGGCGATAACCCTATGCGCAAAAAACGCATAGGGTCTTTCATTATGTAGCTGCCCGCAGTTCGGTTTTGCGGATTTTTCCGCTGATGGTTTTGGGCATTTCCGATACAAACTCAATGAGCCGCACCCACTTGTATTCGGCAAGTCTGGCGTTGCAGAAATCCTTGATTTCCTTTTCCAGCTCCGGGGAGGGCTGGCGGTTTCCCAGCACGATGAATGCTTTGATGGCCTGCCCCCGGAGTTTGTCCGGTACGCCAATGACGCTGCACTCCACCACCGCCGGGTGCTCCATCAGCACATTCTCCACCTCATAGGGCCCTACCCGGTAGCCGCCGGTTTTGATGATATCGTCAAACCGTCCGTGAAACCAGTAGCGGCCCTCTTGATCCCGGTAAGCGGCATCCCCCGTGTGGTAGACCCCGCCCCGCCAGACCTGGCGGTACTGCTCGTCGTTATCCAGATACCCGGAGAATACACCGATCTGCTTGCCACTCTCCGGCGGGAGAATCACCACTTCGCCGATTTCCCCATCGGAAACAGGGTTTCCCGATTTGTCCTGTAATTCGATATGGTACAGAGGGGAAATGGTTCCCATAGAACCCTCCACCGGCTGCATCCCCTTGAAATTCGCCATCAGCAGCGTGGTTTCCGTCTGCCCGTAGCCTTCACACAGGGCCAGCCCTGTTCTGAGCTGGAATTTGCGGAACACCTCGGGAGCCAGAATTTCCCCGGCGGTGGAGGCGTGGCGCAGGCTGGGCATATCCGGGATGCCCTTGCGCACCAGATACCGGTACACCGTAGGCGGCGCGCAGAAGGAGGTGACGCCGTAGCGGTTGATGACGGTGCAAAGCTGCTTGGGGTCAAAATTGTCGAAGTCAAACACCATCACCGCGCTGCCCACCAGCCACTGGCCGTAGAGCTTGCCCCAGGAGGCTTTGGCCCAGCCGGTTTCCGCCACGGTAAAGTGAAGGCCATTATCCTCCGCCTGCTGCCAGTATTTCGCTGTAACGATGTGAGCCAATGGGTAAGAAAAGTCGTGAATGACGCCCTTGGGGTAGCCGGTGGTGCCGGAGGTAAAATACAGCAGCATGGGGTCGGTGACCTTCGTGGAAACCCGCTCCATTGACGCCGGGGCCGCTGCCGCTTCCTCTGTCAGATTGCGAAAGTCCTTCATATTCTTTCGGACCGTCCACAGGATGCTGTCCACACCCGCTTCGTTTACTGCGGCTCGCAGCTTTTCCGCTGTGTCGCCGTAGGGGGTGCAGACGATGGCGTTGACCTTCGCCATGCGGAGGCGGTAGACATAATCGCTGACGGTAAGCATATGGGTGGCGGGAATGGCGGTGACGCCCAGCTTGTGCAGGGCCAGCACGGCGAACCAGTATTCGTAGTGCCGCTTGAGCACCAGCATGACCCGATCGCCCTTCTGTAGCCCTGCCGCACGGAAGACGTTTGCCATGCGGTGCGACTGTTCCTTCACATCGGAAAAGGTAAAAGAACGCTCCTCGTTTTCCGCGTTGCACCAGACTATGGCCCGCTTTTCCGGGGTTTCGGCGGCGATGGCGTCCACCACATCGTAGGCGAAGTTAAAATTGTCAGAATAGTGGAGGGAGATATCCGTGAGTGTCCCATTTTCATCCACGGTTTCCCGACAGAATCGTTTATAAATGCTCATGTATGCTCCTTCACCTGACCGAATTTTCGGAACCGGTCATAGCGTTTGGTAATCAGATCGGGGTCCCGGCTCAATTCGGTCAGTTCCGAGGCCAGGTCTGAACGCAGCCGGTCATAGAAGGGCTTCTCCCCCAGCTCCTGTTCGGGCAGAATCTTCTCAATAACCCCCAGCTTCAGGGCATCGTCCGCGGTGAGCTTCAGGCTTGCCGCCGCTTCCTCCGCCTTCTTCGCGTCCTTCCACAGGATGCTGGCGCAGCCCTCCGGGGAAATGACGGAGTAGACGGCGTTACTGAGCATCCACACCCGGTCGGCAACTGCCAGGGCCAGCGCACCGCCGCTGCCGCCCTCGCCAATGAGAATGGAGATCACCGGCACGCAGAGGGTGGACAGCTCCATCAGGTTCTCCGCGATGGCCTGTCCCTGTCCCCGCTGCTCCGCGCCGATGCCGCAGTTAGCCCCGGAGGTATCCACAAAGCAGATCACGGGCCGTCCGAATTTCTCCGCCTGCTTCGCAAGGCGCAGGGCTTTGCGGTAGCCCTCCGGGTGAGGCGCGCCAGAATTGCGGTAAGCGCGCTCCTTGGCGGTGTGGCCCTTTTCCATGGCAATAACGGTGACGGGCAGCTCTCCCAGCCGGGCGATGCCGCCGACGATGGCGGGATCGTCGCCGTAGCGCCGGTCACCGTGCAGCTCCAGGAAGTCTGTAAAAATGTTCTGAATGTAATCAAGGCCGGTGGGCCGCCGGTTGTCCCGGGCGACTTTAACCACCGCATAGGGTACTTGGCTCATGATTTCCCTCCGTGGATGCGCAGCAACTGTGTCAGCAGCTTTCTTTGGCTGTTTCTGGGAGTGATGCCATCGAGGAAGCCGTGCTGCATGACAAACTCTGCTGTCTGGAAGTCCTTGGGCAGGGTCTTTTTCGTGGTCTGCTCAATGACCCGTTTTCCCGCAAAGCCGATGGTAGCCCCCGGCTCTGCCAGCAAGATGTCTGCTTCCATGGCAAAGCTGGCAGTGACACCGCCGGTAGTGGGGTTGGTCAAAACGGCAATGTACAATAGCCCCGCATCACTGTGCCGCTTGACTGCGGCGCTGGTTTTCGCCATCTGCATCAGAGACAGTAGTCCTTCCTGCATCCGAGCGCCGCCGGAGACGGTATAGCCGATGACCGGCAAATGGCATTTCAGGGCATACTCAAACAGCCGGGTGATCTTCTCTCCCACCGCGCTGCCCATGGAACCCATCATAAACCCCGGGTCCATGAAAAACAGGCAGCATTTCTGAGCGCCGATTTCCCCGATGCCGCAGACCACGGCCTCGGCTTCGCCGCTGGCAGAGCGGGCGGATTCCAGCTTCCCGTCATAGCCGGGAAAGGACAGGGGGTTATCGGACTGTACATCCCGGAAAAGTTCCCGGAAGCTGCCCTTATCCGTCAGCATGGCAATCCGCTGCCGGGCATTCATGCGGAAATGATGCCCGCAAGGGCACACCATGTTTCTGCTCCAAAGGTGGCTGACGGGGATGGATTTATGACAGTTTGGGCAAAGCTGCTCCGGCTCTCCGGGGTCACTCTGGACGGGAGCTGCCGCGCGGCCGCCCTCCTCCAGCTTGTTTTTTGGCTTCAAAAACGATATTACAGCCATTTATCTGCCTCCCATAAATGTCAGATCGTAATCACCGGATATAAAACGGTCGTCACCGATGATGTTCAGCTGCTGTGTAAGATTGGTTTCCACGCCCTGAATCACCAGCTCGCACAGGGCAGCCCGGAGCTTGCGCAGGGTTTCTTCCCGGGTCTTTGCATAGACGATCAGTTTCCCCAGCAGGGAATCATAGTAGGGCGTTACCTGGGTGCCTGCCATCAGGCTGGTATCGAACCGTACTGCCGGACCGCCGGGGACATGGAGCAGTTCCACCTTTCCACAGCTTCTGGCGTTGATCCGGCACTCGATGGCGCAGCCGCCCAGGCGCACATCCTCCTGAGAAAAGTCCAGCGGGATTCCCGCCGCGATGCGGATC
>CAMEWH010000071.1:0-11303 GCA_945940335.1 uncultured Clostridia bacterium
AAACATTGACCTATATGATTGCTGTCAGCGAAAGTACACCGGGACCGATCATGGTAAATTTAGCAACTTATGTTGGGAGTCATCAGGCTGGATTCTTAGGAGCTTTTGTCGCAACTCTGGCAGTTGTTTTGCCGTCATTTCTAATTATTCTGTTGGTAACTGCATTGCTGAAAACTGCTTTGAAGAATAAATATGTGCAAGCCGTTCTTAGAGGATTAAAGCCTTGTGTTATTGGTATCGTGCTTGCGACAGGCATTTACATGGTTGTATGCAACTGTTTCGGAAGTGTATTTACATTAAGTGCAAACTTTCAGGCGATTATTATTACAGCCATATTGGTTGCTTCAATATTCGGTTATAAGCATTTCAAGAAAAAGAAACTATCGCCGGTATTGCTGATTGTTCTCTCAGCAGCAGCGGGCGTGGTCATTTATGGAATATAGTTAAGGCAACACCGCACAATGGGAGCTGCGGGCTTCGGCGGGTCTTTTGCCCCATCCGCACAGTTCTGAAAACGGGAAATACACAAAGTATTCCCGCATTTTCAGAACTTTCGGCTGGTCCAAAATCCCTCGCCGAATCTCCTTGCCCCATTGTGCGGTGCTGCCTTAATACATAGCAGTCGCTTCACTACGGTGTGTGGCTGCTTATTTTTTCGGAAAGGAGCAGATGCAAATGAAATTAGTATTGGCTGAGAAAGCACAATATGTATGGTTCAATCACTTCAGGTATACCCCAAAACCGCAACATAGTGGAATCAACCGCCACAAATGCGCTGCAAAGTTTGGAAAAATACCCCGTTTTCCGTAAAAGGGCATAAAAACAGATACCGCAACTGACACGATTGTATCAATTACGGTATCTGTTATGGTGCGGGCAGCAGGACTCGATTTCATTATGGTGTCGGCGTCGTCCAGCCGACGCCGAGGGACAGTCCACCGGACTGTCCCATTTAGATGGGTTCGAGTCTGATACCCTTACCATCAAAAAAAACACCCCTAAGGGGTGCTTTTTTGATGGTGCGGGCAACAGGACTCGATTTCATTATGGTGTCGGCGTCGTCCAGCCGACGCCGAGGGACAGTCCACCGGACTGTCCCATTTAGATGGGTTCGAGTCTGATACCCTTACCATCAAAAAAAACACCCCTAAGGGGTGCTTTTTTGATGGTGCGGGCAACAGGACTCGAACCTGCACGTCTAAGACAGAGGAACCTAAATCCACCGAGTCTACCAATTCCACCATGCCCGCATAACTGTACGAGTAATTCTATCACGGGGAGAAAATGTTGTCAACCGGGGTGTTGGGGGGATTTTGGCAAAAAAGGCCGGGGCTTTCCCGAGAGAAGGCCCCGGTGTTGATTTAGCCGAAGATTTTGAACACGCCGATCAGGGAGAAGATCACACTCATCACGATGAAGCCGACGGCTGCCAGCAGGAGCTGATTATACAGCTTATCCTTGTCCACGGACTCCGGGGCGCAGCCCACGCAGATGCCGCCCACAGTGGACAGGGGGCTGATAACCACGCCGTTGGTGCCCACGATGACGCCGATGACCAGGCTCATGGCGGAGATGTTCAGGGTGCCGCTGAGTTCGGCAGCCAGGGGGATCAGGGTGGGCATGACCACGCCGGTGCCGCTGGACACGGCGCCCATCAGGCCGCCCAGGACCATCATAACGGGCTGGGCGCTCTTTTCGCCGATGATGTTTTCCAGCTTGCCCGCCAGGAAATCAATGCCGCCGCAGGCGTTGACCACACTGATGAGCACGGACATACCGCAAATCAGCAGGATCGTGCCCCAGGGAATTGCCGCGATGGCCTTTTTCTGATCCACGGCCCCCACCAACAGAAGCACACCGGCGCAGGCAAAGGAAATGAGGCCGATGTTCTGGCCGAAGAAGATCACGCCCACCAGCACCACCAGAATGGCCAGCAAGGTCAGAGTCTGGTTCCGGTCCAGACCCACGAAGTGGGGCTTTTCTGCTGCTTCCACCTTTTTGGGCTTCAGGCCGCCCAGCAGGAAATAGGCTGCCAGGGAGAACACCGTCATGGCAGCGGCGTAGGCGCCCCACAGGGGCAGATAGCCGGACAGGCTTTCCGCGATGATGCCGTTTTCCACGGAGAGCTGCTGGGCAACGATGCCATTGATGGCCAAAGGAGACAGGCCGCCCACCGCGCCCAGCAGTACGGCATCCGCCCGGCGGGCCTTTTCCAGCATTTCCTCCGGCAGGCTGGAGCCGAAGCGGTCAATGGCGCAGCCGCCCATCCACACATCCTCATACCGGAAGTGATGGCCGAAGCGTTCCTCCACCCGGCGCAGAACCCCCAGGGCCTGCTCCACAATCTCCGGGCCGATTCCGTCTCCCCGGATCACTGCAATGGTTTTTTCCAAAATTCTCCTCCTCCAATGGTTCTATTCTCTCGGAAAGCGCAGGAAAAGGACAAAAAAATCGCCTCTTCATGCAAAAGCACAAAGAGACGATGTTATTCCACCGCGATACCACTCTTATTCACCCCAAAGGGTGCACCTCAACAGGGCACCAACATGCCCCTTCTCGATAACGGGAGAACCCGTCTGCACCTACTGTGATTCAGCGCAGCCGCTCGGAAGCCAGTTCATACCGCTCTATCCCACCGTGCTCCCAGCAACCACGGCTCTCTGGAGGGAATCGATGCAGACTACTATTCTCCGTCCATGCGTTTTCCGATTTACGAGGGGAGTATACCGCTTTAGCGTGCAAAAGTCAAGAGCGAATTATTTCACAAATTTCCGAACGGAGGAAAAAAGAGGCCACTCTTGAAAAAAACGCGGTTTTGGGTTATGATGATCGAAAAAATGAGATGAGGAAGTGGAAAGCAATGATTGTTTCCAAATTCGGCGGCACCTCCCTGGCGGATGCGGAGCGTTTTCGTCATGTGGCCCGGCTCATCCAGGCGGACCCCAACCGCCGGTATGTGGTGGTATCCGCCCCGGGGAAGCGATCTGACCAGGATATGAAAATCACCGATCTGCTCTATCGCTTCCAGAAAACCGGGGCGAACGGGGATTTTGAGCCCATCCGGGCCCGTTTTCAGCAGCTTGTGGAGGAACTGGGGATCCAGCTGGATCTGAGCGAGGATTTTGCCCAAATGCGGCAGCCCCACAACGCCGACTACATGGCCTCCCGGGGAGAATACCTCTCCGCCCGGATTATGGCGGCCTACCTGGGCTGGCCCTTTGTGGATGCCCGGGAGTGCGTATTTTTCGATGCTCAGGGCAATCTGGATGAAATCAAAACCCGCCACGCTCTGTTTGAGCGGCTGCGCCTGCTGCCCCATGCCGTGCTGCCCGGATTCTACGGTATGACCCCGGACGGCCGGGTCCACACCTTCAGCCGGGGCGGCAGCGACATTTCCGGTGCCCTGGTTGCCAGTGCCATGGATGCCCAGGTCTACGAAAATTGGACGGATGTGGACGGCATGCTGGTCACCGACCCCCGCATTGTGCCCCAGGCCTCGCCCATCCGGACCATCACCTATTCCGAGCTGCGGGAACTGGCCTATCGGGGGGCCACCGTGCTCCACGAGGATTCCGTGGTCCCGGTACGCCGCAGCGGCATTCCCATCCACATCTGCAATACCTTCCATCCTCAGGCCCCCGGCTCCTGGATTCTGGCCCGGGCGGACAAGCCTGCCGGCCCCATCACCGGTATTGCCGGGCGGAAAAACTACTCCACCATCCAGATCGAGCGGGAGAACACCAACAGCAGCGTGGGCTACGTCCGGCGAATCCTGTCCTGCCTGGAGCACTGGAACGTTCCCTTTGAACATCTGGCCACAGGTCTGGGCAGCGTGTGCCTGGTGGTACCCACCGCCGCCATTGCGGAGTGCCGGGAGCAGCTGCAGGAGGACATCACCCTGGCCATCCACCCGGACAGCATTCTCATTGAGGATGGGCTGTCCATGATCGCCGTGGTGGGCCGGGGCATGGTAAACAAGCCCGGCGTCTGCGCCCGGCTGTTTTCCAGTCTGGGAAGCTGCGGCATCAGCATCCGGGTGATCGACCAGGGCTCCAGCGAAATGAACATCGTCATCGGCGTGGCCGAGTCGGATTATGAACCCGCCATCCGGACCATTTACCAGGAGTTTTTTCAATAAACCCGGACGTCAAATCGGTAAATTGTTGTTTGGCGGGCAGATACGGTAGCACCCCTTGGCTCTCCCAAAGGGAGAGCCAAGGGCGCTGCCGCGCCAGCGCGTTAAGCAGCAATTTCCCGGGGCGGGTTTTACACCGCCCCGGGTTTTTTATTTCCGACTGGCGCAGATGCCCCGTTGCACCGCAATGGTCGTAAGGGTGTCCCCCAACTGGGTCAGCACCGCTCCCAGCAGTCCCAACTCCTCGTCGTTCAGCCTGCAGGCCAGGGCATTGGCCAGGGCTGTAACGGAAGCCGTCAATTCACACGGATTCACAAACCGCTCACCTCCACACCATTCTATGTCCGGTGCGGCCTTTTGCAAGAAATCAGTTGAAATACTCCCAAAAGTGCGGTAACATAGGAGTAAATCATACAAAATATAGGAACGGAGGATTTTCATGGCAGATATTCAAAAGCTCCTGTCCCAAATGACCCTGGAAGAAAAAATCGGACAGCTCATGCAGTACAACGGCAATGTCCTCATGGATACCGGTGCCGAGATCACCGGCCCCATGCAGCAGTTCGGACTGACGGAGGAGGATCTGGGCCGGCTGGGCAGTGTCCTGAACTTCGCCTCTGCCGACGAAATGAAGCAGATGCAGGACATCCACCTCGCCAAAGATCCCAACAAAATTCCCATGCTGTTCATGATGGATGTGATCCACGGCTACCGCACCATCTTCCCCATCCCCCTGGGCCTGGGCTGCTCCTTTGACCCGTCCCTGGCAGAGGAATGCGCCCGGGTGGCCGCCAAAGAAGCGGGCGCCAGCGGCGTGCAGGTCACCTTCACCCCCATGGTGGATTACACCCGGGACCCCCGGTGGGGCCGGGTGATGGAGACCTGCGGCGAGGAACCCATGCTGGCAGGTGATCTGGGCGCGGCCCAGGTGCGGGGCTTCCAGCAGGAGGACCTGACCAAAAGCAACAGTGTGGCCGCCTGTGTCAAGCACTTCGCCGGTTACGGCGGCACCGAGGCCGGCCGGGACTACAACCTGGTGGAGCGATCGGAGCGGGAGCTGCGGGAATATTTTCTCCCCGCCTACAAGGCCTGCATCGACGCGGGGGTGGAGCTGCTGATGCCCTCCTTCAATTCCCTCAACGGCATCCCCTCCGTGGCCAACCCCTGGCTGATGAAGAAGATTCTGAAGGACGAATGGAATTATCAGGGCGTGGTGATCAGCGACTACAACGCCCTGGGAGAGCTGCTGGTCCACGGCATCGCCGCCGATGAGAAGCAGGCTGCCAAGCTGGCCTTCCAAAACGGCTGCGACATTGAAATGTGCTCCAGCACCTATCTGCGCCACCTGAAGGAACTGGTGGAGGAGGGTGAAATTTCCATGGAGCAGGTGGATACGGCAGTAGCCCGGGTGCTCCGGCTGAAGCAGCGTCTGGGCCTGTTTGCCGACCCCTACCACGGTGCCGACCAGGCAAAGGCCGAGGCCCTGTTCCTCTGCCCGGAGCACCGCCGGGTGGTGCGGAAGGCTGCGGAGGAATCCGCCGTACTGCTGAAAAACGACGGTCTGCTGCCCCTGCCGGAGAACCTGACCCGGGTGGCCCTCATCGGTCCCTTTGCCGACGAGCACGGCATCAACGGCTTCTGGAGCTGCTGCGGCCGGGACGAGGATACCGTCACCATGGCCCAGGGCATCCGGGCCCTGCTGCCCCGGGCGGAGATCACCGTGGCCAGGGGCTGCGGCTGCCGGTGGGATGATCGGGACACCTCCGGCTTTGCCCAGGCGGTGGAAGCCGCAAAGAATGCCCAGGCGGTCATCCTGTGTCTGGGAGAACCCCAGACCTATTCCGGCGAGGGCAACTGCCGCACGGACCTCCGGCTGCCGGGAATGCAGCTGGAGCTGGCAAAAGAAGTGCTGAAAGCCAATCCCAGCACCGCTGTGGTGCTGTTCCAGGGGCGCCCTCTGGCGCTGACGGAGCTGGACGAAATCGCCCCCGCCATCCTTACTATGTGGTTCCCCGGCACCGAAGGGGGAAATGCGGCGGCGAACCTGCTCTTTGGCCGGGCCAATCCCTGCGGCAAATTGGACATGACCTTCCCCCGCAGCGTGGGCCAGTGCCCCATCTACTACAACCATCCCAACACCGGCCGTCCCCACTGGACGGCGGAAGCCCGGCAGCAGCATTTTGCCTCGGACTACATCGACTGCGGCACCCTGCCCCTGTACTCCTTCGGCCACGGCCTGTCCTACGCCCGCTTTGTCTACCGGGACATGCAGGTCTCCAGCCCGGTGCTCACCGCTCAGGCTCCCATCCGAGTCAGCATCACCGTGTACAATGACAGCGACCGCCCCGGCAAAGAGGTGGTGCAGCTGTACATGCGAGACCCGGTGGCCTCGGTGGTGCGCCCGGTGCAGCAGCTGATCGGATATCAAAAAGTATCCTTCGCGCCCCACGAGGAAAAGCGGGTAACCTTCTCCGTCACTGAGGAGATGCTGCGCTTCTGGAATTTTGAAGGCAGGCATGTCTGCGAGCCCGGCACCATTGAGTTGATGTTCGGCCATGCGGATCATTTCTGTGCCGAAACAGAAATCCGGTACATGGGATAAAGGGCGGTTAGATTATTTGCTTACGTCAGCACATTGGCAAATTGTAATTTGGCGTACCGGAATCGGCGCACCTCTTGGCTCCCCCTATGGGGGAGCTGGCTGCCCCGTAAGGGGCAGACTGAGAGGGCCAACATGGCGTGATTTCAGCTGCCATTATCTTACTGCGGTACCCTCTCAGTCAGCCTGACGGCTGCCAGCTCTCCCAAAGGGAGAGCCAAGAGCGCCAAACAACAATTTTCCCATCCGCTTATTTATTCCCACGGCCTGAATATGATTTTGCCTTGCAGAAGGACCGCTTCTGTGCTACAATACCCCCGACAATTTTTGAAGGAAGGAAATGTTTTGAAAGAATTACTGGATCTGTATTTCACCTTTTTCAAGCTGGGTGCCGTCACCTTCGGCGGCGGCTACGCCATGCTGCCCATTCTGCAGCGGGAAGTGGTGGAAAAGAAGCATTGGGCCACGGATGAGGAGCTGATGGACTACTATGCCATCGGCCAGTGCACCCCCGGCATCATCGCGGTGAACACCGCCACCTTCATCGGCCAGAAATACCGGGGCATTCCCGGAGGCATCCTCACCACCCTGGGCATCGTGTCTCCCTCCATTATCATCATCTCCATCATTGCGGCGGTGATCAACAATTTTGCCGACCTCGTCTGGGTGCAGAACGCCCTGGGAGGCATCCGGGTGTGCGTGTGCGTGTTCATCCTGAATTCCGTGGTGAAGCTCTTTAAATCCGCCGTGAAGGACAAGGTCACCCTGGCCATGTACCTTCTGGCCTTTGCCGTTGCGGTATTCTTTAACTTCTCCCCCATCTACTCCGTGGTGATCGCGGGTGTGCTGGGTGTACTGTTTACGAAACTGGGGGTGCGGGGCAAATGATTCTGCTGCAATTATTCTGGGAATTCTTCAAAACCGGCCTGTTCGCCATCGGCGGCGGCCTGGCCACCGTGCCCTTCCTGCAGGACATCTCCGCCAAAACCGGCTGGTACACCGCGGGGCAATTGGCAGACATGATTGCCGTCTCCGAAAGCACCCCCGGCCCCATGGGCGTGAACATGGCCACCTATGTGGGCTTCACCGTGGGCTCCCAGGAGCTGGGCGGCCCGGTGATGGGCGTTGTGGCTGCCATCATCGCTACCCTGGGTCTGGTTGCTCCCAGCGTGATCATCATCATGATCGTCGCCTACTTCCTGAAGCGGTTCCGCAGCAGCAAGCTGGTGGACGGCGCGCTGTACGGCCTGCGCCCGGCCTCCGTGGCGCTGATCTCCGCCGCCGGTGTGGACATCGTGCTGATTGCGGTGCTCCGGGTGGATTCCATTTACCAGGTTGCCCAGGCGGCCCTGAGCTGGAAGGCACTGGTGCTGGCCGCGTTGGTCTATGTGAGTACCCATATCAAAAAGCTGAAGAGCCTGCACCCCATCTGGTTCATTGCCGCCTCCGCGGTGATCGGCGTGGTGCTGAAAATGGGGTAAGGGGTCGTGAATTCCATTCTGGATTTTCATGTGCACCCCTTTCGGGAGGCGTCCCACTGTCTGAATTTTTATCCGGAACGGTCCGACTTCACCCCGGCAGGAATGCAGCTGGAGCTGGAAAAAGCGGGCATCACCCACATCTGCGGCAGCATACTGCAAATGAAGGCGCCCAAAGCCTTTTCTGATCTGCGTGCGCTGAACCGGGAAGCGTTGGCCCTGCGGGAGCTGCTGGGGGATTTCTATACCCCGGGGTTTCACATCCATCCGGCCTATGTAAGAGAATCCTGTGAGGAAGTGGAATTCATGCACCGGCAGGGCGTGCATCTGCTGGGAGAGCTGGTGCCCTACATCCACGGTTGGGGGGACTTTGACGAGAAGAACCTTTTTCAGATTCTGGAAGCAGCTCCCCGCGGCATGGTGTGCTCCTACCACACCCCCTGGGATTTCTCCATGGAGCATCTTCTCTCCGCCTTCCCCGGCATCATCTTTGTGGCGGCCCACCCCGGGGACCGGGATCGGGTGGCGGAGCACATTGCTTTGATGAAAAAGCATGAGAATCTGTACCTGGACCTGTCCGGCACCGGACTGTTCCGACTGGGCCTTTTGAAGCACCTGGTAAACCGGGTGGGGGCAGAGCGGATCCTCTTCGGCACGGATTACCCCATCTGCAACCCGCGGATGTATGTCCAGGCCGTATACGGCGAAGATATCTCCGATTGCCACCGGGAGAAAATCTTTTTTGAAAACGGCATGCGGATTTTGAAGATCACGGAAAACGTATAAATTGTTGTTTGGCGTACCGGAACCGACGCCCCCTTGGCTCCCCCTATGGGGGAGCTGGCTGCCCCGTAAGGGACACCCCTGAGAGGGCTGCATAGTTTTTCGGGTGCTATTATCTTACTGCGGTACCCTCTCAGTCAGCCTGTTCGGCTGACAGCTCTCCCAAAGGGAGAGCCAAGGGGTGCTACCGTATCTGCCCGCCAAATTACAATTTTCCATTCTGTTGATTTCAAAAAACACAACCCCATTTAAGGTTCTTGTATTATGATTACATAATCTGACCATTTAAGGAGCATTTTGGCGTATGGTACATTCCAAGAGGCTGGTTTTGGCGGTGCTTTGCTGCCTGATGATTCTTGCGGCGGCACTCCCGGCCCGGGCGGAGGGGGAGCTGCAGCTGGCTTCCCAGACGGCGGTGCTGATGGACGCGGATACCGGCGTGGTGCTGTATGAAAAGAACATGCACGACACCATGTACCCCGCCAGCATCACCAAAATCATGACCGCCATGCTGGCCATCCAGCATCTGGAACCGGAGCAGGTGCTCACCGTCTCCCAGACGGCGGTGAACGCAGTGCCCCGCACCTCCTCCCACATTTCCCTTCAGGCCGGGGAGCGGCTCACCGTACGGGATGCGCTGTACGCCATCGG
Organism: uncultured Clostridia bacterium; assembly: GCA_945940335.1. Taxonomy (GTDB): domain Bacteria; phylum Bacillota; class Clostridia; order Oscillospirales; family Oscillospiraceae; genus Faecousia. The sequence continues at coordinate 9,647 of CAMEWH010000071.1, forward strand.
AATGGAGTCTGCCAATGATGCGGCCAATGTGCTGGCAGAGGCCGTCAGCGGCAGCCTGGAGGCCTTTGCGGAGGAAATGACCCGGCAGGCCCAGGCTCTGGGGGCGATGAACACCCATTTTGCCAACGCCAACGGACTGCCGGACAGCCAGCACTTCACCACAGCCTACGACATGGCTCTGATTACCGCCGCCGCCTTGAAGCAGGAGGGGCTGGCCACCTATTTCTCCACGGTGAATTACACCTTCCCCGCCACCAACCTCTCAGCGGCCCGGAGCTTTTCCAACAAGGACCGGCTGCTCCCCGGGGGGCAGTACTATTACGAAGGGGTGCTCATGGCCAAAACCGGCTGGACCACCAGCGCCCAGGGCACCTTCGCCGCTGTGGTGAAGCAGGGGGACACCACCTTGGTGGCTGTCACGTTGAAATCCCCCCTTCTGGAGGACAAATACAAGGACACCCACAAGCTGATGGACTACGGCTTCACCCATTACTCCGCCGTAAAGGTCTCCGGCGAGCAGGTAACGGCCCAGCTTTCCCTGGGGGAATACACCCCGGTGAAGGGGCAGAAATTTACTTACCTCATCCCCACCGGCACCCTGTTCGCGGACATCCGGTATTCCCTGTCGGAGGAGGTGGAGCTCTCCCCGGACAGCCCGCTGAACATCACCGTCCCGGTGTCCGCCACCCTTGGGGAGACGGTTCTGCCGGAAATCGAAGTGAAACTGGAACGTCCCGCCCCGCCCCGGGAAGCCTACATTCTGGCGGAGCTGCTCAGCCCCCAGGGTATGACCCCGGAGCAGGTGCAGGCCATTCTCAATGTCCTGCGGATCCCCGCCGCCGTGGTGGGTGTACTGCTGCTGATTTTCATCCTGCTCCTGTTCCGCCGCCAGATCCTGCGCTACCGCCGGAGGAAGCATCTGAAGGCCAGAATCCGGAGAATGAAAAAGAGGATGGAATAGCGGGCAGTGCCCGCGGCCAATGGCGCACCTGGCCGGGCAAATTCCCGCAGCACCACGATAAAACCGTAGTAGATTGTAAATCTTAAAAGTTGATGTAAGCGAGATAATAGATACGAGATACAAGATAAAGGGGAAAGGAACCAAGCCCAAAAACGAAAGCACTCCACGGAAAGCGCGCCGGGAGAGGGTTCTTAGGGGGAGGGCGGCTTTGGCGTCGGGAGTGCGACATTCAGCGCCTCCCCCTAAGCCGACTTCTTTGGGTACTTTCTTGTTCGGCGACAAGAAAGTGCCCCGCCGGAGGCACCAACGAAAATTGAGCGGTTTCGTTCCGTGCACCATTTCCTGAAGCGTGACATTACGGCAAGGACAGAAAGCCGCCCGCCAGCTGACGGACTTGATTACTCGGTTGAATGGCACCATGTCGGGGATCGTACGAATTCGCCCGCTCTGGTTACTTGCTATGGGATCGTACCGCGCGGGAGGCTAAGAGCCTCCCCTACAGTTTCGTCGGCGTGCTGTACGAATTCGCCTGATCCGGTTCCTCATTTTTGGCTTGTACCACGCGGGCGGCATGGTCGCCGCCCCTACGGTGACTGATCGGAAATCTGCCCGTCAAATTTAAGCATAATCAAAAAACCGATGCCGGAAAGGGCATCGGTTTTTTGGTTGGATTATCGGGCGAAGGGGCCGGCCACC
>CAMEWH010000072.1:0-10957 GCA_945940335.1 uncultured Clostridia bacterium
GCCAGCTCCCCCATAGGGGGAGCCAAGGGGTGCGTCGGTTCCGGTACGCCAAATTCCAATTTGGCGGGCAAATTCAAACCATGCAAAAAACTGCCGCCCGGGTGGTTCGGGCGGCAGGAGGGAATTATCTTGTCTCCCGGGAGGAGAGGTACTTGCGGACCATCAGGGCCACCTTGAACACGATGGCGTGGTCGAACTGGCGCAGGTCCAGGCCGGTGAGCTTCTTGATTTTCTCCAGCCGGTACACCAGGGTGTTGCGATGGACGAAGAGCTTCCGGGAGGTCTCGGAGACGTTCAGGTTGTTCTCGAAGAACTTGTTGATGGTGAACAGGGTCTCCTGATCCAGGGAATCGATGGAATTCTTCTTGAACACCTCACACAGGAAAATCTCGCACAATGTGGTGGGCAGCTGGTAGATCAGACGGCCGATGCCCAGATTCTCGTAGTGCATGATGCTCTTCTCGGTGTCGAACACCTTGCCCACTTCGATGGCAGTCTGGGCTTCCTTATAGGAATCGGCCAGCTCCCGCAGGTGCTCGGCCACGGTGCCGATGCCGATGACGGTTTTGATGCGCAGCTCGTTTTTCAGGGTGTTTTCCAGATTGACGGCAATCTTCTCCAGATCCTCGCTGGTGGTGTTGGCGGTGATCTGCTTGACGATGGCCACATCGGTCTCGTTGACGCTGATCACAAAATCCTGGAGCTTGTCGGGGAACAAGCCGGAGAGCACATCCACGGTGGTAACATCGCTGTGGCCCACCTGACGGATCAGGAACACCGCCCGGGGGGCATCGGTGGCAAAGTGCAGCTCCTTGGCCCGGATATAGATATCACCGGGGAGGATATTGTCCATGATGATGTTCTTCACAAAGGTACCCCGGTCGTGCTTTTCCTCGTAGAAGCCCTTGGCATCGCTGAGGGCGATGTAGGCCAGGTTGCAGAAGCTCTTGGCGATCTCATCATCGCCGGTGCAGAAAACGGCATACTCAAAGAAATTGGAATTGCCCACGATGGCCTTGAAGCATTTCTGGCCGAAGGTGACCAAACTGTCACCGGCGTTGCCCACTTTCAGGGCGGCATCGCTCCACCGCTCTCCCAGCAGGGATGCATCGGTGCAGGAAACCACGCTGCCCTCGGTATCGATGACACCAAAGGTATGGTCAGGGATATCTCTAAGCTGAACGATTACACTCTGAAAAACACTGTTGGACATATGGCTGCCTCCTTAGTATCTTGCATAAATGCACATTTCATAAAACTGTAGTACCAGTATACACGTCTTTTGCACATTTTGCAAGTACCATTTGACATTTTATTGCAAAAACTTGCATGCTTTTTAGGTATTATTCCAACAGCGACAAAAGTCTATGCTGAAAGGATGACTTTTTTGTACAGCAAAATGCTGGCATCCTCCAACACGATGGAGAAAGACAGGGCTTTTTCCGTCATAATCCCCCCTTTATCCACAGATTTCCCTTATTCATTTCCCTCAAAGGTCTGGATTTCCGCCTCTGTCAGTGCCCGCACAGCGCCTCTGGGCAGATCCCCCAATGTCAGGCTGCCCTCCCTGCGGCGCTCCAGATAGGTAACGGTCATACCCCGGGAGGCCATCATCCGGCGGACCTGGTGATACTTTCCTTCACACACGGTAATCAGACTCTCCCCGGGACCGATGGGCTCCAGCCTGGCGCTGAGGCATTTGGTTCCGTCCGCCAGGGTCAGTCCGTCAGCGAAGGCAGCAATGTCCCGCTCTGTCGCGGTGCCCTCGTGTTGGGCATAGTAGACCTTGGGCACCTCCTTTTTGGGGGAGATCAGCCGGTGGAGCAGATCGCCATCGTTGGTAAACAGCAGCAGGCCCTCGGTGGCCTTGTCCAACCGGCCAACGGGCTTCAGATCCAGATGTCTGATTTCCGGTGGCAAAAGCTCCATCACCGTCTTCTCTCTGGGGTCCTCTGTGGCGGTGACGTAGCCCGCCGGCTTGTTCATCAGATACACCGCCCGGTATTTTCCTCCCAGCTGCTCCCCGTCCAGGAAGACGGAATTCTTTCCGGCATCAATTTTCCGGCTGCCGTCCTTTTCCGGCTTTCCGTCCACGGTTACCCGGCCGGTTTTCAGAATGGCCTTCACCTGACTGCGGGTGCCGACGCCGCTGTCACACAGGAATTTGTCCAAACGCTCCATTGTTGCTCCGTTCTATCCCTCCCCGCCGGGACATACAGTGAAATATCCGAACTTGCAGGAGGGAATTGTTATGATGATTCTGACCGCGAAGGTCGATTTCAAGAAAATCATGGTGGTTTTGCTCTCCCTGGCCGCGGTGCTGCTGGCGTTGATTCTCATATTCGGCGGCAGGAGTGAGGACACCGCAGCCACCAGCGCCGGGGTATCCGCCAATGACGACCGGGTAAAATTCCTGGAGAGCTTCGGCTGGCAGGTGACTCCCACCCCCCGGGAAGCTTCCCAGGTGCGCATCCCAGAGGAGTCCGGGGAAATGTTCCGGCGGTACAACGCCCTGCAAAAGGGGCAGGGGTATGATCTGAGCAAGTACTCCGGCAAGAAAGTGATGCGCTATGTATACGAGATCACAAACTTCCCCGGAGCTCAGGAGCCGGTGTATGCCACAGTGCTGGTGTACAAAAACAAGGTCATCGGCGGAGACGTGACCGACACTGCCGCTCACGGAAAAATCCGGGGCTTCCAGATGCCGGTGACCGTCCCCCAGTCCACTCAAAGCGCCACACAGCCAACGACGCAGCCCACGACCCAGCCTGCCCAGGCGGCGGAATAGGTTGCCTTTCTGCCCATTTCATCTGCAAAAAAGTGTATCACACAATTCCGCTCTTGACAAGCGCCGGAAGCTGTGCTATTGTGAAAACACAAATGAAGAGTGTCTTCAGGGCGGGGTGCAATTCCCCACCGGCGGTGACAGTCCGCGAACGCTTCGGCGCCGAATCGGTGAAACTCCGATACCGACAGTATAGTCTGGATGGAAGAAGATGCGCAATATACTTGCGTTTTTTTCGCCCCCTGAGTATACCCTCAGGGGGAATTTTTTTGCATGAGGTGCGGAAAATGAAAGAATTATGGACGAACGTTGTAAACAATCTCAGCTTTATCGGCGTATGTGTGCTGGTGATCGCGGCCCTGGGTGTGGCAGCCAGATTGGTGGAAGTCAAGCTGCTCCAGCTGCGAAAGGTCTCCGCCGCCCGCCGGGTGAGCATCATCGGCATCTGCTCCGCCCTGGCGGCAGTGCTGCACATGCTGGACTTCCCCCTGCCCTTCCTGGCCCCGGGCTTCTACAAGCTGGATTTCTCCGAGGTTCCCGTGCTGCTGGCCGGTTTCTTTCTTGGACCCAGCGCCACCGTGGCCTGCGAGGGAATCAAAATTCTGCTGAAGCTGCTGCTGAAGGGAACCTCCACCGCCTTTGTGGGTGATTTTGCCAATTTCGTGGTAGGCTGCTGCTTTGTACTCCCTGCTGTGGTAATCTATCACATGCGGAAAACCAAGACCAGTGCCATCGTCGGTCTGGTCATCGGTACCCTGTGCATGACGGTGTTTGGCAGCGCCTTCAACGCGGTGTACCTGCTGCCCAAATTCTCTGAGCTGTTCCACATGCCCCTGGACAGCATCATCGCCATGGGCTCCGACATCCATGCAGGTATTTCAAGTGTCAGCAGCTTCGTGTTCTGGTGCGTGGCACCTTTGAATTTGGTGAAGGGAGCAATGGTGTCCCTGCTGACCATGCTGCTGTACAAGCACGTGGCCGCCCCTTTGTTCCAGATCAAGAAATAAGCTACATATTGTTTCGCACCGCTGCGTTTTTCGCAGCGGTGCGTTTTATTCGCTTACTCCATCTTCAAAATCAATTCCAGAATTCTCTTGGCGCAGTCCCGGACCTGCTGCTTGCTGACCCGGCCGTCGGCCACGGCTTCCAGGACGGTTTCGGGATAGCCGTTGGCCATCTTCAGGTCGTTGCCGGCGTTGACCTCCCGCCAGTGCTCGCCCCGGGTCCACCAGTCGGTGGTAACGATACCGTCGAAGCCCCACTCGCCCCGGAGAATGTCGGTGAGCAGCTCCTTGCATTCGGAGGTCTGGCAGCCGTTGACCAGGTTATAGCTGGACATGATCATCCAGGGCTTGGCTTCCTTCACCGCGATTTCAAATCCCTTCAGGTAGATTTCCCGGGCAGCCCGCTCGGACACGCGGGAATCGCTGCTCTTGCGGTTGGTCTCCTTGTTGTTGAAGGCGAAATGCTTGGGGGTGGCCGCCACCTGCTGGGACTGGATGCCCTGGATCATGGAGGAAGCCATGGTGCCGGCAATCAGAGGATCCTCGGAGTAATACTCGAAGTTCCGGCCGCACAGGGGGCTGCGGTGGATGTTCATGGCAGGGGTGAGCCAGCTGCCCAGGTTGTTCTCCTTCAGTTCCTTTGCACCGGCAACGCCCACTTCCTCCACCAGCTCCCGGTTCCAGGTGCTGGCCAGCATGGTGGCGCAGGGCCAGGCGGTGGTATACACCTCCAGCTCCGGCCGGATGCGGACACCGGCAGGGCCGTCGGCGGTCATGACGTTGGGGATGCCTCTGTCCCGGTTGTTGCCGATGCCGAAGGTGTTGGCAACGCCGGTGTTGGGCTGGCCGCCCAGGAGCCACACCTGCTCCTCCAGGGTCAGGGTATCCATGAATTCATCCAGTGTCATTTTTCCCTCGGCCACATCGGAGAGCTGGGCCGGCAGCGCCACACCCCAGAGCTTGCTTCTCTTCTCAGCGCGGGTCTCGGGGGTCACGCCTTCCAGGGACTCGTACTCCGCCTCGGTGAAGGGGCGTTCGATCTGCTCATACTCCCCCAGCTCCAGTTCCTCAAAGGAACCGTCGGAGAGCATCCGCATTTCCAGCTTCTTGGGCTTCAGGCGTTCCTGCAGCCGCTCCACCACCACGTTCTCCTCCAGACCGTAGGACAAAACCTCCCGCACATTGCGCACATCGGTGCCGATGTAAATGTGATAGTCGCCCTGCTCCAGCACCCAGGCGGACTTGATGACCTTGCCCAGATCGTCATAGGAGGCCATGTTCCCCACGGGCATGGTCAGGGTCAGGACGGTTTTCTCGCCGGGAGCCAGGAGCTTGGTCTTGGCGTAGGCGCCCAGCTCAATGGCGGGCTTGCCCAGCTTGCCCTGGGGGGCGCTGAAATAAAGCTGGATGACTTCCTTGCCCGGACGGCTGCCGGTATTTTCAACGGTGACGTTGCAGAGCACCGTGTCGTCAGCCACGGCGCAGTTGACGGCATTCCAGTCAAAGGTGGTATAGGACAGGCCGAAGCCGAAGGGATAATTCACCCGCCCCTTTGCCTTTTCCAGGGTCTCGAAATAGCGATAGCCCACGTAGATGTCTTCGTAATACTTGACGTAAGTGGTGGACTCATGGAAGGACTCGGTGAAGGGATAATCGGTCAGATCCCGGGCATAGGTATCCACCAGCCGGCCGCTGGGATTCACGTCTCCCACCAGGATGTCGGCAGCAGCCAGAGCGCCCTCCATGCCACACTGGCCGATCATCAACGCGCCCTCGATTTTCTCATCATCGTGGAACCAGCAGGTATCCACCATGCCGCCCACGTTCAGAGTGACAATCACATGGGCAAAATGGGCCTTTGCCTGCTTCACCAGCTCCCCTTCCTCATCAGACAGGTAGAAGTCACCCCGCTGGAAGATTTGCTGGCCAGCCTTGCGGCGGTTGTCCTCTTCCTCCCAGAAGCTGCTCACGTCGGACGATTCGCTGCCCTTGATATCACAGGAGCGGTCCCAGCCCTCGCCGGAGAAGCGGCAGATGGCCACAATGGCGGTATCGGAGAAAGCGGCGGCTGCTTCCAGCTGTTCCTGGCTCAGGGCGGGCTCCTTGGTCATACCCGGCTCCCGGCCCTGGGCTGCCTGGGCTTTCAGGTCGGCGGTATAGAAATCATGCAGGCCGTCGTACAGCTGGACCTTCCCCTGGCCCTCCTTGATTTTCAGGCCGCCGAACAGGCTGCGGATGTAGGCAACGGACACTTCGCCGCTGCCGCCGCCACCCTTGATGTATTCCTCTCCGGCCTTGCCCAGCAGAACCACCTTTTTTCCGGGGGCGATGGGCAGAACTGCGTTCTCGTTTTTCAGAAGGACGATGCCTTCTCCGGCGGCCCGGCGGGACAGCTCAATATGTTCCCGGCTGCCGGAGACCATTCTCCCGTCTACCCCCGCACCCTTGCAGGGCTGGTACAGATGTCTAAGCCATTTCATAGGGTTTCCTCCTTATTTTCACAGCAGAGCGCTGTTTTTCTTATTTTATCCCACCGGGCAGCCCGGAAGGCACAGACCCAGGGATTGCTTCCATAATAACACACGATACACAGCCTCTTCCAGCCGCTGCGTGGAAATTCTCCCCTGGCGGCAGGCATCCAGCACTGCCTCATACTGTATTTCATACTCGGTAGCGCACAGCAGATCATTTCCGGCCAGCACTGCCAGGACTGCGGCCTCCTCTGCCCCATAACGCTGGGTGATGGCATCCATGAACAGATCGTCAGTGATGATCACACCATTGAAGTTCATGGCAAGACGCAGGTACCGGTGCACCGCCGGAGACAGGCTGGCAGGATTCTCCGAATCCATGGCCTGCACAACGGTGTGGCCGACCAGGATAGCACCGCCGCCCGCTTCAATCCCCGCAAAGAAGGGCTGCAGGTCCGCTGCCTCCAATTCTTCCAGGCTGCGGCGGTCCACCACAATGTCAGTATGGGTATCTCCATTGTTTCCATAACCGGGAAAGTGCTTCATCACAGCACCCACACCCCACTTGGCCATGGTTTTGATGGTGCCGGCGGCAAATTCCCCCGTCACCTCCGGGGATTGGCCCAGGGAGCGGCGGTACATGAAGGCACCGCTCTGAGTGGAGATATCACACACTGGGGCCAGGTTCACATTGATGCCCAGGGAATTCAGCAGTTGGGCCTTTTCTGCCTCGGTCTTCATCACCAGCTCCATACCCCCCTGGCTGTAAAGCATTCGGGGTGAGGAAAAGGGCTGGGACCGGAAGGCGCGGTGATTGCTGATCCGGGTGACGGTGCCGCCCTCCTCATCCACCGCAATGAGCAGGGGAATTTTCGCTGCCTCCTGGTAAGAAAGTACCTTCTGGGACATGGAATCCGAAGTTTCGCCCTCAAAATCCCGGCTGAAAAGCAGCAGCCCTCCCAGGTGCAGGCGGCTTACCTCCCCTGCCCCGTCCGTCTCCGGGCAGCGGGCCAGGAAAAGCTGACCAACCTTTTCTTCCAGAGTCATGGAAGCCAGCAGCTCCATCACAGGATCGGCAGACTGGGCGCCCGCCTCGGTCACCGGCGGAGTCGTTTGCAAATCGGGCATTTCCTCCATCTGTTCCACAGGCGACATTGCCGGAACCGTGGAGGTTTGTGTCAGGTATATCAGCGCAGCCAACGCACAGACGGCCACAACGGCGGCCGCAATCAACCGCCCCCTCATGCCGTCTCCGGCGCCATGCCGCACTGGGCAATTCGGGAGCGAAGCCAGTTACCCCGAAGATATACAATAAAGAATACGGTGGCAGCGAGAATCCAGCTGATAGGATAGCAGATGGTGAGCATCTTTAGCGTGTGCCACCGGCGCACCACCGTCATCAGCCAAAGAATACGGAACAGGCAGACACAGCTGCCGGTGATCAGAGTGGGCATCACGGAATAGCCAACACCCCGCATGGTGCCCGCAAACACTTCGATTGGCATGAATACCACATTGAAGGGCATGATGGAAAGCATGATCATGCTGCCCACCGCCACCACGTTGGGATCATCGGTGTAGATGCCCAGAATCTGGGTACGGAAGGTGAGGATCAACGCCGCCACAGCCCCCACCAGTGCCACGCTCATGGCCAGACTGATCCATACGCTCTGGCGGATACGGCGATACTTCTGGGCACCGAAGTTCTGTCCCACAAAGGTGGTGACGGACACGCCGAAGGCGCCGGAAATCATCCAGGTGATGGCATCGGTTTTTCCGTGTGCCGTCCAGGCGGCCATGGTCACATCCCCGAAGGAATTCACCCCGGACTGAATGAGAATATTGGAAAAATCAAAGGTGACAAACTGCAGCCCTGCCGGAACGCCGATGCGCAAAATCCGGCCCAGGAGCTTCCGGTCGATGCGAAGCTTCCGCAGATCCAGCGCATCCTCCGGCAGCCGGAGCAGCACCAGGATGGGCAGCACCGCGCTGATGAACTGAGAAACGGTGGTGGCCAGGGCCGCACCGGCAACGCCCATTTTCAGCACCGCCACAAACAGCACATCCAGAACCACGTTCAGCACGCAGGTGGCCATCAAAAACAGCATGGGACGCCGGGAGTCCCCCATGGCCCGGAGAATGCCCGCACCCATATTGTACACCATGGAGCCAATGGCACCGGCAAAATAGATACGCAGGTACACGGACGCGTCGCCCATGCAGTTTTTCGGCATATTCATCAGGCTCATCACCCAGGGGCCCAGGCCAACACCCAGCACCGTGATGATGGCCCCCAACCCCAGCGACAGCGTCACGCCGGTGTGCAGTGCGTCCTGCACCCCCTGCCGGTTTCCAGCCCCGTAATTCTGGGAGAGGATCACCGTGGCACCGGAGCTGATGCCGATGAAAAAGCCGTTCACCATATTCACCAGCGGACCGGTGGCACCCACCGCTGCCAAAGCGGTGGTACCCACCACCCGTCCGACGATGATGGTATCCACGGTGTTGTACATCTGCTGGAAAAAGGTACCCAGCAGGATGGGGAAAAAGAAAATCAGCAGCTGCTTCCAGATCACGCCTTCGGTGATCTGACGCTGCCCGGTCTGGATTTGCATACAAAAAGACTCCCTTCGGTATCCACCGGGATTCTACCACGATTGGGAGAAATTGTCCATGGTGATTTTGACATTTCGCAATGGGCATCACGAAATTGTAATTTAGCGGGCAGATACGGCAGCACCCCTTGGCTCTCCCTTTGGGAGAGCTGTCAGCCGAACAGGCTGACTGAGAGGGTGCCGCAGGCAGATAACAGCGGCCATAAATCCAACGTGTTGCCCTCTCAGTCTGCCCCTTACGGAGCAGCCAGCTCCCCCAGCGGGGGAGCCAAGGGGTGCAGCGGTTCCGGTACATTGAATTCCAATTTGTCCATTTCCGGGCAAATCAATCCGCACATTTTCCAAAATTGCCTCCCCGATTTCCCGGGGAGGCTGGGTGGAAAATTATTCTTCGTGGGAACGGTGGAGCAGCTCGTGGGCCTTACCCTTGAAGTAGCCGTTGTAGAACACATCCATCAGGGGATTTTCATTGCACTTCTTGATGGCCATTTCTCCATCGGCAGCATACAGGCCCTTGGTACGGGCTTCCACACGCTTTGCCTTGGTGCCGCCGTCCACGGGCTGACCGCCGCCCATGACGCAGCCGCCGGGGCATGCCATGACTTCGATGAAGTGGTAGTGCTTTTCACCGGACTTCACAGAGTCCAGCACCTTCCGGGCATTGGCAAGGCCGGAGGCCACGCAGATGGAAACATCGATGCCATTATAGGGAACGGTAAATTCCTTAATACCGTCGTTGCCGCGGACGCCGCAGTCGGCAATGGCGTTCAGGGTAGCGGGATCGTGACCCTCGATGAGACGGCGCAGCACAGCTTCGGTCACACCGCCGGTGACACCGAAGATCACGCCGCCGCCGGAACCGATGCCAAAGGGCATATCGCAGGATTCACTGGGCAGGGATTCAAAGTTGATGCCGTGGGCATCAATCATGCGAATCAATTCTTTCGTGGTGAGCACAACGTCCGTATCCTGAATACCGTGGGTGTGGTAATCGGGGCGCAGGGCCTCCATCTTCTTGGCGGTGCAGGGCATGATGGAGACCACGAAGGTCTTCTTGCCCTGGGCATTTGCCTCGTCACGATAGTAATCCTTCAGAACTGCGGAGAACATACCCTGGGGAGAACGGCAGGTGGAGATGTTGGGGGCGAATTCGGGGAATTCGTTTTCCACAAATTTGACCCAGCCGGGGCAGCAGGAGGTCAGCAGGGGCAGAGTGCCGCCGTTTGCCACCCGATCCAGGAATTCCGCGGATTCTTCCATGATGGTCAGGTCAGCGGAGTAGGCGGTGTCGAACACCTCGTCAAAGCCCATTCGGTGCAAGGCTGCCACAATCTTACCCATGGAGTTTTCACCCTTGGGCAGGCCGAAGGCATCTCCCACTGCCACACGGACGGAAGGAGCAATCTGGACAACCACGCGGGTATTCTTGTCGCCCAACGCCTGCCAGACATCGGTCATGTTATGGTGGATGGTCAGCGCGCCGGTGGGACAGACCACACGGCACTGGCCGCAGCCGACACAGTTGGTGTCCGCCAGCTTCCGGTTAAAAGCGGGGGTTACAGTCGCATCGGTACCACGGTGGGCAAAGCCCAGAACGCCGATTCCCTGCAGCTCAGAGCAGGCGCGGACACAGTTGCCGCAGAGGATGCACTTATTGGGGTCCCGAACGATGGAGGGCGAGGAGAAGTCCACAGGCATCTCCTCACGATGGTTTTCAAAACGCACCTGATTGACACCCATCTGGTAGGCCAGCTTCTGCAGGGTGCATTTGCCGTGCTTATCGCAGGTGGTGCAGTCCCGGCAATGGGCAGCCAGCAGCAGCTCCACAATGAGCTTGCGATGCTTGCGCAGACGCTCGGTGTGGGTATAGATCACCATGCCGTCCCGGGGCTCCTCGGAGCAGGAGGCGAAGCAGCGGCCCCGGTCATCCTCCACCGTACACAGGCGGCAGGCGCCGAAAACGCTGAGCTCCGGCTGGTAGCACAGGGTGGGGACTTCAATACCCGCGTTGCGGATGATGGTCAGGATATTTTTCTCGTTGGTAAACTCGTATTTCTTTCCGTTAATGGTAATGGTTCCCAT
>CAMEWH010000073.1:0-10674 GCA_945940335.1 uncultured Clostridia bacterium
GAGCGTTACCGCTGGGCGGAGGGAAAAGCCAAGCTGGAAGGCGTGCTGTTCACCCTGGACAGCGAAACCGGAAAATGCCTGCGGGCGGAAAGGATTGACCAATGGGACTGAGAATTCTGCATTCTGCCGACTGGCACCTGGATTCCCCCTTTTCCTCCCTAAGCGTGGAAGTGCGGGAAACCCTGCGCCTGGCTCAGGGGAGCATCCCTGGCCTGCTGGGACAGCTGATCCGGCAGGAGGAGTGTGACCTGGCGCTGCTGGCGGGGGACTTGTTCGACGGGAAGCCAAGCCGGGAAACGGTGGAGGCTCTGAAGCGGGAGCTGGGGCGCTGGGGTGTACCGGTGTGCATCGCCCCGGGAAATCATGATTTCTGCGCTGGAGATTCCCCGTGGCTGGTGGAAAGCTGGCCGGAAAATGTACACATCTTCACCGGGAATATGGATTATTTGGATTTTCCGGCCCTGAATTGCCGGGTCTACGGCGGGGGCTACCGAAGCATGGACTGTCCGCCGCTGCTGTCGGGCTTCCGTGCGGAGGGTGATGCCCGGTGGTGCGTGGGCGTGCTCCACGGGGATGCCATGAATCTGTCCTCCCCCTACTGCCCCGTTACTGCCGCCCAGGTCCGGGAATCCGGACTGGATTATCTCGCTTTGGGACACATCCACGCCACCGGCAGCTTCCGGGCGGGGGAGAGCCTGTGCGCCTGGCCCGGCTGCCCCATGGGACGTGGCTGGGATGAAACAGGGGAGAAGGGAGTTCTGATTGTGGAGCTGGAGCAGACTGCTTCGGCGGTGTTCCGCCCCCTGCCTCTGCCCAGGTTTTATGATTTGAAGGTACCGGTGAATCGGGATGCCCAGGCGGCTCTGGAGGCAATTCTCCCTCCGGCACAGAGTCCTGACCTGTTCCGGGTGACCCTGGAGGGAAACGGCGTTTTGAATCCGGAGCAGCTGAAAAAGCGTTTTTCCCATCTGGGCTATCTGGAGCTGCGGGACGAGACAGAGGAAGAGGCGGACCCCTTTGACGCCGTGGGAGAGGACAGCCTGAGAGGTGTCTATTTCCGGCTGCTGGAAGAAAAGCTGGAAGGGGCGGACCCGGAACAGGCAGAGATCATTCGCCTGGCGGCCTCCCTTTCCGCCCGGCTGCTGGATGGAAAGGAGGTGCGTCTGCCGTGAGAATTTACTCCATGACCGCCACCTTCGGCAAGCTGGAGCATCAGACCCTGACCTTAAAGCCAGGGCTGAATGTGATCCACGCCCCCAACGAATGGGGCAAGAGTACCTGGTGTGCCTTTTTGCTGGCCATGCTCTATGGTCTGGATACCAGAAGCAAAACCACCCGTACCGGTCTGCCGGAAAAGGAGCGTTATGCCCCCTGGTCCGGAAGCCCCATGTCCGGACGGATGGAGCTGAGTTGGAACGGCCGGGACATCACCATTGAGCGCACAACCAAAGGCCGGGTTCCTATGGGCGCCTTCCGGGCTTACGAGACCCATTCCGGCATGGAGGTGCCGGAACTGAACGAATCCAACTGCGGCCAGCTCCTTCTGGGGGTGGAGCGCAGTGTGTTCCAGCGGGCGGGCTTTGTCCGCCAGGCGGAGCTGCCGGTGACCCAGGACGATGCTCTGCGGCGCAGATTAAACGCCCTGGTCACCACCGGGGACGAAAGCGGCGACGCTTCCCGGCTGGAAAAGAGTCTGCGGGAGCTGAAAAACCGCTGCCGCTACAACCGTTCCGGCCTGCTGCCCCAGGCCCAACAGCAGTGCGCCGACCTGCAGGCGACCCTGGCGGAGCTGGCAGAGCTTCAGGCCCGGCAGGAAATGTACGCCGAGAGGCTGGAAGAGAATGCCGCCCGGCAGGAGGAACTGCTCAATCACACGGTCGCTCTGGCCTATGCCCGGGCCAAGGCGGATGAGGAAAGGGTGGCCCAGGCAGCACAGAATTACCGCCTGGCGGAGAAGCGGCTGGAAGATTTGGAGCAGGAATGCGCCGATTTGCCGGCTTCGGAGGAGATAGAAGAAAAACAGGCTCAGTTGGACAATTTGCGCCGACAGATGGAGGAATTTCGGGAGTTTCAGCAAAATCTTCCCCTGCCGCCGGAGCTTCCCTGGGTGCCGGAGTGCTTCCTGGGGTTGACCCCGGAGCAAGCGGCGGAACAGGCGGAGGCGGATGCGCGGGATAGCGGGGAGAGGTCCTCCCACTGGTGGCTTTTGGGCGCGGGAGGCATCTTTTTTGCCGGTGCCGGCGCTCTGCTTTGGCTGGGCTGGCCCATTCCCGGGGTGCTGTGCGCAGCCGCAGGGCTGGGGGCAGTGATTCTGGCCGGGGTGCTGGCGCTCCGGCGGCAGAAACGGAAAAAACAATTGTGTCACCGCTATGGTACGGACAGCCCTGCCTCCTGGAAAGCAATGGCATCGGATTATGCCTTGGCCATGGAGGAGCATCACCTTGGGCAGGAGCGATATCTTCAGGGCCAGGAGGAACTGTCCGCCCGCCTGGAAACGATGAAGCAGCAGTACCGTGAGGTTTGCGGAGAAGAAAGCCTGGAGCAGTGCGACGAAATATTGACAGGCTGCCGCCGGGCCCGGCAGGAACTGGAGAATGCCCGAATGGATGCCCGTCGGTGTGGGGAAGAATACGAAACCCTGAAAGCCATGGCCCGTCCCGCTGAGCCCCCTGCCCGGGAGGACCGGTGTACAGAATCCGCCGCCGAGACCGCCGAACTGCTGCAGCAGCTTCGGGAGGATGAGCGGCAGCTGCGGGGCAAAAGCGGAGAGTGCCGGGGCCGGATGCAGGCGCTGGGCGACCGACAGACGTTGGAAAAGCAGCTGGAACAGACTCAGACCCGGATTCGGGAGCTGGAACGCTGCGATGCCGCCCTGGCTTTGGCCCAGCAGACGCTGACGGAGGCCACCGGGGAGCTGCAGCGCCGGTTTGCCCCCAGAATTTCCCGGGGTGCCCAGAACTATTTATCCCGGCTGACCCTGGGACGGTACGACCGGCTGAACCTGAGCGCGGATCTCACCCTCCGGTCCGGAAGCCGACAGGAGGAGGTACTCCGGGACGCCCGGTGGCGCAGCGACGGCACTGCCGACCAGCTGTATTTGGCCCTGCGGCTGTCCGTGGCCCAGGAGCTCACCCCCGGAGTGCCGCTGATCCTGGACGATGCCCTGGTGCGCTTCGATGAGGAGCGGATGAAAGCTGCCATGGAGGTGCTTCAGGAAATGGCCCAATCCCGTCAGGTGATTTTGTTTACCTGCCAAAATAGAGAGTCAGCAGTGCTCAACAAATTGTAATTTGAAGCGCAGGGCGCTTCACCCCAATACGTGCTCGGCTGGTCTGTTGTCGTTACACTCCTGGGTACCGCTCGGTTCGTTTTTGCACGCCATGATTGGATTGGATATCATTTTTGCTGCGCAGAAACGTTACCGGGCTTTACCCAGGAGTCCCAGATGACACACACGCCCGGTGCGCCGTTGGCTGCGGGCACTGCCCGCCAAACAACAATTTTTTGAGGCGCATATGCGCTTTTAGCCGCTCATATAATACATTCCGATTTTGTCCCGCATTTCGTAATAATGGGGCAGATTTCGCCAGCCCATGCCGGTGGAGGAACCGGCGTATAAGGTCACTTTGGTGTCCGGCAGTCCATGCTGCAGCATGGCTGCCGGACTTTGTCCGTTCACCCAGGGAACATAGTGAATGCCGCCCCACCAGAGGTTTTTCAGCCAGGTCATTTGGGCGATGGGGGTGGGGTCACCGTAGGTGTAGCCCAGGTTCAGGTCCTCCAGCCCGGTGCAGCCCAAAAGGGGACTGTAATCCCGCACCGGAGTGACGAAGAGCTCCAGATAGGTCAGCTTTTTCAAACCCGACAGGGGGGACAGGTCTTTGACATAGGTGTCCGCCAGCACCAGATACCGCAGATTCGGCATTTCTCTGGCCCATTCGCAGTGACTGATCCAGCAGTGACCCAGGTCGATGCACTCCATGTCGGTGCAGTATTTCAGCTCGTCCGCGTCGCTGCCCCCGATGAGCTGATGCTTGGTGATGGGTGCGAACCAGGTGTCGTCCGTCCGGGCGGACAGGGGCCCCAGCTTCACCCGCCAGACAAAGCGGACATCCGGGTACCGCTGTCCCAGTGCCGCCATCTCCGGGCTGGGGATGCCGCAGTCGCACATGATGATCTTCTGGATTTCAGGCAGGTAGGGAAGCAATTCCTCCACCGCCTGGGTGTCCTCCATGACCACCCCGGACAGATCAATCTCCCGGGCGTTGGTGAGGAAGGTAACACCGCCCAGCGTTTCTTCCCACAGGAACCGGAGGTCGGGATGGTCCGTGGCCAATTGCCTTGCCTGCCGGGAAGAAAGCCCCGTCTGGCGCAGATCTACGCGCTGGATGTTGGGCAGCAGGGCCAGGGCCAGGCGCAGTTCTTCGTCGGTGCAGGGGCCGGGAGCGGGGGAGCGGTCCCGGGAGGAGAGCAGCTTTCCGCCCAGCTCCACAGCGCAGCGGATGTCGCAGTTTGGCCTGCGTTCCATCAGGGCCAACAGTTGGGGGTAATCCCGGCAGTTTTCTGCGTTTACCTGCCGCAGCCTGGGAAGGTAGTCAAGGGTTTCCACGTCCCTGTCAGTCAGATGGTCAATTTCCAGAACTCTGGCGTCGGTGCCCACCGGCTTCCCCTGAAAATCCAGCTCCCACAGGATTCTGGCGTCCCCCGCCGCCTGGGCGATTTTTTCATATTCCTCCGGGGAAAGTCCCCGGCCCCGCAGGTCCAGCCAGTAAAGACCCGAAAACCGGGCCAGCGCATCCCCGTCCTCCGGTACACCATCCCGGAGCACCAGCACCGTGGCGGCCCGGTCATACACCCGGCCGTCCATCACCACATGTTTTTCAAAAAACCGGTCCGCCGCCGGAATCAAGAGCAACACCAGGGCAAGAAAGAAAAACCGTCTCATAAGCATCCCCTTCCCTATAGTATATCCCGTCCAAAAGCAGCGGCTTTTTCCAAATAATTCTTATGGATTTCACAGAACTGTCGAAGGCGGTCCCCCAAAAATACTTGACGATGCACTTTGGAAAGAGTATGATAGTGAAACGACACGCTAACGAGGATGAAAAGAGAGAAAAACCATGAATTTGAAAGAATATCGCACCGGTGTGCGCACCGGGCTACCGGTGGGCCTGGGATACTTTTCCGTCAGCTTTGGCTTTGGCGCCATGGCGGTATCCAAAGGCCTGGGCGTCTGGGATGCCACACTGATTTCTGCTGCCAATCTCACCAGCGCCGGGCAGTTTGCAGGCCTGGGGGTGATCGTGGACAACGCCGGCCTCTGGCTGATGATCCTCACCCAGCTGATCATCAACAGCCGCTATGCCCTGATGAGTCTGGCTCTCAGCCAGCGGATGGGCCAGGAAATCGGCACCCTGCCCCGGCTGTGCATCGCTTTTATCAATACCGATGAGGTATTTGCCCTGGCCATGGCCCGGGAGCAGAAATTGACGGTGCCCTTCCTCTATGGCCTGGGCTTGCTGCCCATCATCGGATGGGTCAGCGGCACCCTGTTCGGCGCCCTGGCTGGTTCCATCCTGCCTCAGTCCATTCGGATGGCTCTGGGTGTGATGCTCTATGGCATGTTCATTGCCATTGTGATTCCTCCCGCCAAAAAGGAGCGGCCTGTGGCGGTGACAGCCCTGCTGGCTTTGGTGCTGAGCAGTCTGTTCGCCTGGTTCCCCGCCCTGTCCAAAGCCCCCACCGGTACCCCTATCGTGATCTGCACCGTGGCAGCCGCTGCCGTCTGCGCCTGGCTGTTCCCCATCAAGGAGGAAGCGGAATGAATATTTATGTGTATATCGCCGCCATGGCCCTGACCACCTATCTGGTGCGTATGCTGCCGCTGACGGTGTTCCGCAAGCCCATCAAAAGCCGCTTTGTCCGGTCCTTCCTCCACTATGTGCCCTATGCCTGCCTGACGGCCATGACCTTCCCTGCCATTCTGGGGGACACGGCCTCCCTTGTCAGCGGCGCGGCGGCATTGGCGGTGGCAGTGGTGCTGTCCTACCTGGACCAGAGCCTGATGATCGTGGCCCTGGCCAGCTCTGCGGCGGTGTTTATCGTGGAGCGGCTTATGGGGCTGCCTCTGTGATTGCTTCTGTAGTATCTTAATATTTCTTTACATTTCCTTGATTCGGTTGACTTTCTCCGATGGTTCTGGTAAGATACCCGAACCACGCAGGATTTACAGCTGGGAGGTTAAACCCATGGGATTCTGGGAATTATTGCTGTTAGGCGTGGGCCTGAGCATGGATGCCTTTGCGGTGTCGGTGTGCAAAGGACTGGCGGTACAGCGGCCGGACAGAAAGACGGCTTTGGTCTGCGGCCTCTGGTTCGGCTTTTTCCAGGCCATGATGCCGGTGGCGGGGTTTTTCCTGGGCAGGATTTTTGCCGATGCCATCCAGGCGGTGGATCATTGGGTTGCCTTTGGCCTGCTGGCCGTTGTGGGCGGCAACATGATCCTGGAAGCGGCGGAAGAGGACGAGAGCCCTTCGGCCCCGGACCTGTCCGTGAAGGCCATGCTTCCCCTGGCGGTGGCCACCTCCATTGACGCGCTGGCCGTGGGGGTCTCCCTGGCCATGGCAGAGGTTTCCATCTGGACGGCTGTGGCGCTGATCGGCGTGACCACCTTCGCATTGTCCGCGGCGGGTGCCGCAGTGGGCGGTGTATTCGGCCGGAAATACGAAAAAAAGGCGGAAATCTTTGGGGGCGTGACCCTGATCCTGCTGGGCCTGAAAATTCTGTTGGAGAATCTGGGAGTGCTGTAAATGGAAAACCGAAAGGGAAAATATCTGCTTCTGGCGGGGACCTGCCTGGTGCTGTGCTTTATCTGGGGCAATTCCATGCTCACCGGAGAGGCGTCCGGCAACATCAGCGGCGGGCTGCTGAGCTGGTTGATTGAGACGTTCCCCTTTATGAAATGGCTGCCGGAATACCTGCTGCGGAAATTCGGCCATTTTTCCGAATTCGGACTGCTGGGCTTTTTGCTTGCCTGGTTTTTTCTCCTCCAGGGCCAGCGAGGTGTTCACCGGATGTCTATGCCGCTGCTGTTTGCCATGACGGCGGCGCTGACGGACGAGACCATCCAGGTCTATTCCCTGGGGCGCAGCCCCAGCGTGCTGGACGTGTGGATCGACGTGGGCGGTGCCCTCGCCGGAATTGCCCTGCTGTACGGCTGCCATTACCTATTCAAACTGATTTTTAAAAGGAAAGGGAAAACGAAATGAAAAAAGTATTTGCTCTTGTTTTGACTCTTGGACTGCTGCTGAGCTTTGCCGGCTGCGCCAAGGAAGCTGCTCCCCAGGGAGGCGTGGAAGGCACTCCCGAGGAGATCATTGCAAAAATCTACGAAAACCATCAGAAGCTGCTGTTGAACGTAATGAGCACCGAGCTGGATGTGGCGGATGCAGATGCCGTTGCCTACTGCACCGGCCTGGAATCCGGGGACAAGCTCAGCGCTGCCTGCGTTTCCGAGCCCATGATGGGGAGCCAGGCCTATTCTCTGGTGGTGGCCCGGGTGAAGAATGCAGCGGATGCCCCTGAGGTGGCCAGGCAGATGTACGACAATGTGGACACTGCCAAGTGGATTTGCGTCAGCGCGGATACCAAGACTGCCGCTTACTCCGGTGATGTGGTAATGCTGTTCATGGTGGGCTCCCAATTTGCCGAGTCCGCCACCACCGACACCATGCTGGAGGCCTTCAAAACCGTCTGCGGCGGCAATATGACCGTGGTGGGCTAGGGAACCTTCCAATAAATCAAGTCCAAACGGCAGCGACCCCAAAGGCCGCTGCCGTTTTGTCAAAGGAGCGATGAAATGCTATTTTCCGGGCTGACTTTTTTATATTGCTTCCTTCCGGCGGTGCTGATTGTTTATTTTCTGGCCCCCAGGAGATGGAAGAACGCTGTACTGCTGGTGTTCAGCCTGGTGTTTTACGCCTGGGGGGAACCGAAATATGTGCTGCTGATGGCGGCGACCATTGCCGGGTTCTATTTCTGCGGCCTGGGAATCGGAAGGGGAAAAACGCCCCGGGAACGGAAAAGCTGGCTGGCGGTTTCCGCGATACTGGGCGTAGGAGCTCTGGGAATTTTCAAGTATGCCGATTTCTTTGTTGGCTCTTTCAATGCGGTCACCGGTCTGAGCCTGCCTCTGCTGCGCCTGGCGCTGCCCATCGGTATTAGCTTCTATACCTTCCAGTGCATCAGCTACACCGTGGATGTGTACCGGGGCCGGGCGCTGCCTCAGAAAAACATCATCACCTTCGGTGCCTACGTGTGCCTGTTTCCCCAGCTGATCGCGGGACCCATTGTGCGCTACACCGATGTGGCCCGGGAGCTGGAGCAACGGGAACACCACTGGGAGGATTTCGCCCTGGGGCTGCGGCGTTTTTTGTTTGGCCTGGGGAAAAAAGTGCTGCTGGCCAATCAGTTCGGGGAACTGACGGAAGCCTTTCGCGGATCCGGGGAACCATCGGTGCTGTTCTGCTGGCTGTATGCCCTGGCATTTCTGCTTCAGATTTACTTCGATTTTTCCGGCTATTCGGATATGGCCATCGGCTTGGGCCGGATCTTCGGCTTTCATTTTCCGGAGAATTTCGACTATCCCTATCTTTCCTCCAGCGTCACCGAATTCTGGCGGCGCTGGCATATGACCCTGGGAGGCTGGTTCCGGGACTATGTGTATATCCCCCTGGGGGGCAGTCGGGTGGGAAAGCTGCGATGGTTCTTTAACATTTTGGCGGTGTGGATGCTCACAGGCCTCTGGCACGGGGCCAGCTGGAATTTTGTGGTGTGGGGCTTGCTGTTCGCGGCGCTGCTGCTGCTGGAAAAATTGGTTCCCGGGCTGAAAAAGCTGCCCCGGGGCATTGCTCAGGGCTATGTGCTTCTGGTGGTGCTGATTAGTTTTGTGGTGTTTAACGCCCCGGATTTCAGCCAGGCAGGGCAGGACCTGGCGGGAATGCTGGGCCTGGCAGGTTTGCCGGGCACCACGGCAGAATCCCTGTACGCCCTTCGCAGCAACGCCGTGCTGCTGGCGGTTGGTGTCCTGGGGGCCACTCCTTTGCCTAAGCACTGGGGTCAGACAATGGGAGAACGGCTGCCGATGCTGGAAGCCCTGGCCATGGCGGCACTGCTGCTCCTGTGCACCGCGTATCTCGTGGACGGGTCGTTTAATCCCTTCCTCTATTTCCGGTTCTGATTCCCACCCCGGCAATCGGGAAAATTGTTGTTTAGCGCACCGGCGCGGCAGCGCCATTGGCTCTCCCTTTGGGAGAGCTGGCAGCCGTCAGGCTGACTGAGAGGGTGCGGCAGTGAAGATGACAGCATCCTTAAGTGTTGCCCTCTCAGGTGAGCCCCTTACGGGGCAGCCAGCTCCCCCATAGGGGGAGCCAAGGGACGCGGTCAACGTATCCCAAACCACAATTTATCTGCGTGTATGGTAAAACGGATGTATACGGATTTGTATCAGGAGGTGCAAGTTTGAGCAGACAAAAACAGCGCATTTTTGGGGCGCTCATGGTGGCGGCGGTTTGGCTGGGCTTGGCGGCGGCGCTCTGGTTTGGGCCCCGGCGGGAGATTTCCCAGGCGGAGCGCCGGAAGCTGGAGCAATTTCCTGCCCTGAACGCTCAGACCCTGCTGGACGGCAGGTTTATGACAAAATTCGAGACCTTCCTCCAGGATCAGTTCCCGATACGGGACGGCTTTCGCACCCTGAAGGCCGGGTTCAACTACGGGGCTCTGCAAAAGCTGGATAATAACGGCATCTATCTGACCCAGGGCTCCGCCGGCAAGCTGGAATATCCTCTGAATGAGGCCTCTCTTTCCGGCGCGGTGGAAAAATTTCAGAAGATCTATGACCTGTACCTGAAGGACGGCCAGGGGAAGATCGTCTTTTCCGTGGTGCCGGACAAGAACTACTATCTGGCGTCCCCAAATGGCTACCCTGCCATGGATTATGAGGCCATGTTCACTGTCATCCGGGACATTCCCTGGGGGGATTATGTGGATTTGACCGACGCCCTCTCGGCGGACTGCTACTATGCCACCGACCTCCACTGGCGGCAGGAAACCCTGCTGGAAGCCGCGGGCCGGATTGCCCGGGCGCTGGGGATAGAGGTGGAGGATGACTACACGCCCACCGCCCTGAAGCGGCCTTTCTATGGCGTGTACTACGGTCAGGCGGCGCTGCCTTTGAAACCGGACACCCTGTGGATTCTGGAAAGCGACACCCTGACGGAGTGCACGGTGACCAACCATGAGACGGGGGAGACGGCAGCGGTGTATGACCTGACCAAGCTGGACAGCCGGGACCTGTATGATGTGTTCCTCTCCGGCCCTGCGGCGGTGTTGACGGTGGATAATCCCAATGCCCAAACACAGCGGGAGCTGATCGTCTTCCGGGACTCCTTCGGCAGCAGCCTGGTGCCGCTGCTGGTGCCCGGTTATTCCAAAGTGACCCTGCTGGACATCCGCTATGTGGCCACGGAATTTCTTCCCCAGGTGGTGGAATTCGGGGATCAGGATGTGCTGTTTCTCTACAGCACCCCGGTGCTGAATCAAAGCGCCATGCTGAAATAAAAGAAGGGGCTGTCTCAAAATGATTTGCAAAAATCATGAGAGGCAGCCCTCTTTTTT
>CAMEWH010000074.1:0-10591 GCA_945940335.1 uncultured Clostridia bacterium
CACCGGTGAGCTCCACAATGGCATCCGCCGCGGACTGCTGAATGGTGTTCAGTCCTTTGGGCTCCGCGCCGTTTACCAGGGCTGTGACCTCGGTGGTGACGAAGGTACCCAGCACCTCTTCGGAGGTCATATGGAACACAAATGCCACCGCTGCCTCCCGCCTTTTGGGATCCTCCCAGGCCTTCCGCGTGATAAAGTAGCCCATGGAAATGCCGCCGATGGCATCCGTTGCCGGCCGCTGCCCCTTTCCGGGCACAAAGCGCACCTTGAAATCATCCAGATTCTCCGGGTAATTTTTGGTAAA
This sequence comes from uncultured Clostridia bacterium, assembly GCA_945940335.1. Taxonomy (GTDB): domain Bacteria; phylum Bacillota; class Clostridia; order Oscillospirales; family Oscillospiraceae; genus Faecousia. Next base: position 305 of record CAMEWH010000074.1, read on the forward strand.
ATACCCCACCTTCCAGGAGCCGTCGATGAGGAAGGCCGCCTGTCCCTCGCCGAACAGGGCGGTGGTTTCCGCATCCGTAGCCGTCAGGGTGTTCTTGGGGAAGAAGCCTGCTTCATACAAAAACCGGATATCCTCCAGGGCCGCGATCCATTTCCGGGATACGGCATTATCCCGAAGGGCGCCGTTTTCGTCCAGGGTGGGGACCTCCAGATGATTGCTGAGGGAACCGTTGTTCATCACGGCAAACTCGAACCAATAGTGGGGAATTTCATACAGGGAGCAGGCAATGGGGGTGTAGCCCGCCTGTTTGATCGTCTCACAATCCTGCAGGAACTGCTCCCAGGTATAATCCGCCCCGGGCATCGCAACGCCGCATTCCTCCAGCACCGCCTGATTCACAAAGAGTGTTTCCCAGAAGCCGCTGGAGGGTACCGCGTAGTGCTTGCCGTCGGCCGCCACTGCCATCATGGATTCTTTCATATTGGTGGCGTAGTCGGGGTATTCCTCCCGGATTTCCTCGATGGAAACCACCTTGCCGGCGTTGATGAAGGGGTCGGCATCGGCATCGGTGAAATAAAACAGCACATCCGGCTCGGAGCCGGTCATAAAATCCGTGAGTACCTTGGTCTTCCATTCCTCGTTGGAGGCGGCGGAATGATCCTGAACCGTGACACCGGTAGCCTGCTGGTATTCCTCCACCGCCGCCACAAAGCTGCCCCGGTTCCCGTCATCACCGCCGTAGGAGGTGACGACGGTGAGGGTAACGCTCTGCTGGACTACTTCCGTCTCCGCTGATTTGTTTTCTTCGCCGCAGGCCGCAAGTCCCAGGCAAACGGCCATGGCAAGCAGCGCTGAGATTCCTCTTTTCATGTTACCACGCCCTCTCTTTCCATCACCGGGAACCAGATCCGGGCCAGGATGGTTCCATGGTCCGTCTCTTCCACGGTGAGCTTTCCGTCGCCGCCGTAGATCAGCTTCAGCCGCCGGTGGACGTTGCGCAGTCCCACCTGGCCCCGGCCTTCTTCACTGCCGGAGAGCAGCAGGCGGATCATTTCCCGGTCCGCATCGGTCATCTGACCGTCGTGCTCCACCTCCAGGAAAATCCGGTTTTCCCGGCGGTAGGCCCGCACCCACAGGTTTCCGCCCCGGCGGGCGGTCATATCATGCTCCACCGCGTTTTCCACAATGGGCTGCAAAATCAGCCGGGGGATGGTGGTTTCCAGAAGGGTCTGGTCGATTTCCTGATACACATGGAACCCCTCTCCCAGCCGTTCCCGGATGATGTACAAATAGGCCTCCACATAACCCAATTCTTCTTTCAGGGGGATCTGGGTGCGGCCATCCCGGTCCAGCGCCGCATTCAGCATGGTGGACAGGGCCTCGATCATGGCACTGACCCGGTCATTTCCCTCAAGCCGGGCCTCCCAGTTGATGATTTCCAGAGTATTGTTCAGGAAATGGGGGTTGATCTGAGATTGCAGGGCCTTGATCTGCGCCCGCTGCGCCGCCTGCTGCTCCTGATAGGAGCGGTCAAACTGGCTTTTCATCTCCGCAGACATGGCGTTGAAGTGGGAATAAAGCTTCTCAAATTCCGCATTGGGGGGCTTCTGGTCGATTTGGTAGCCCCGCTGCCCGGACTGAACCCGCAGATTGGCTTTTGCCAGGGTCTCGATGGGCCGGGAAAGATGGTGCTGGAACAGGGCAATCACCACAATGAGCATGGGAAGCACCATCAGCGCCACCGCGCAGGCCGCCCAGGAGAGCCAGGGGTTTTCTCCCCAAAGGTCATACTCCTCCAGCTCCGCCGTAAAGGAAAACCGATGCCCATCCACATCCGCTTCATAACGGATATCCCCCTGGCCGCTTTCCGCCAGAACCAGAGCATTCTGTTCGTCCAGATAAAACAGGATATCATCCACGGTCAGCCGGATATCATGGATCCGGGGAATGGAATACAGGGACTGAAACACCGCGGAGGGTTCCAATACCATCACCACGGAGGCATAGGGCTCGAAATGGCTGTCCAGCAGATTCCGGGCCATATACAGATTTCCCTCCAGCAACAAAAAACAGATATCCGTATCCGCGTTCGCCATTCGTTCCAGAATCATTGCCTCACTGTCCCGGCAGGCCTGCAAAAGATCATACCCTGCGGTGCCGCTGCTGAGCTGGTAGGCATCCACGTCCACATTCTTATCCCAGAAGCTGATGAACACCGCCTTGTAATTATCCCCCCGGGAATAATTCTGGCTGAGATAATCGTTGATGCTGCGGTAGAGGGCGGCACTGTCACCGCTCTGCTGATAGCTGCGGTAGGCGCTGCGGACGATGCCGTCGTAGGACATGGTTTTGGAGTCATTGACCACATCCTCCAGCTGCAAGCTTACCTGGCGGAGCGCATATTCCGCGCTGGCCGCAATCTCCTGCTGCACACTGCGGCGGTAATTGTCCCCAAAGAGGACACCGGCCAGGGTGACAATGATGATGATGGGCACCAGCCAGCAGATCACAATGGTCATCATGAGACCCAGTTTCAGGGATATTTTCGGTTTCGCCATTGTCCTCCCCCCTCTCGTTGTTGGAAATCATTGTATCACATATCGTTTGGTAATTCAAACAGGCCCGCCCGAATTGGACAGGCCCACAGCATGATGAAATTCTAATCACCGGTTTCAGCAGCAAACAGGTATATTGTAATTTGGCGGTGGGTTGAACGGCATGCAGTTCGTCCATCTCGTAGGGAACGGCCTGTGTGCCGTTCCGCCCAGCCCCCGATATTTGCACGGTACGACGAAGGGTATCCTTTCCGTCCAAACCATGTCCCATTCAACCAGGTATTCTGGTCCATCGGGGTGTGGCCGCTACGCGGATGGAACGGCACGCAGGCCGTTCCCTACGACATGATCGCACAAGAAGCGTTTATCCAAGTGCGCAAAAACGTCACCGGGCACCGCCCATGCGTCCCGGATGACACACCAGCCCGGTGCGCCATTGTCCGCGGGCACCGCCCGCCAAATTACAATTTTCCTTGGGGTTTGGAATGCTGCAATTACAGCTCCAGCAGCTCCCGCCAGCGGCGGATATAATCCCGGGCCTGCTGCCGGGTGGCAGCTTCCGCTGCCATGCGGAGCAGGGGCTCCGTTCCGGAGAAGCGGCAGATCACCCAGCTTCCGTCCGCAAAATAGATCTTGCAGCCGTCCTCCCGGTTGATCCGCACCACCCCGTCCCCAAAATCCGGTGTCCGGAGCTTTTCAAATACCAGGCTCTGAAGCTCCCGCTTTCTTTCCGGGGTCATGGTGAAGGCGGCATCCTCATAGCAGAGCATCCCGTATTTTTCCGTGATCTCCCGGTAGAGCTGGGCCACGGTTTTTCCCGTCACCGCCAGCATTTCCACCAGCAGCGCCGCAGCGTAGATGCCGTCCTTTCCCGGGATGTGCCCCTTCACCGCCATGCCGCCGGAGGATTCCCCGCCGATGATGGCATCGGTCTCGGCCATTTTCGCGGAAATATACTTAAAGCCCACCGGCACCTCGTAGCAAACTTCCCCGAAATCCGCCGCCACCCGGTCCAGCAGATGGGTGGTGGAATTGTTGCGGACGCAGGGGCCCTTCCAGCCCCGGTAGTTCAGCAGGTAATAGTACAGCAGCACCAGCAGCGTGTTGGCATGGAGATAATTGCCATGCTCATCGATGACGCCCAGCCGGTCCGCGTCTCCGTCGGTGGCAATGCCCAGATTGCACCGGTTGTCCACCACATAGGTGGCAAGCATCCGCAGGGTATCCTCGCTGGGAGCGGGCATTCTTCCGCCAAAGAGGGTGTCGTGCTGATCGTGGATCATGTCCACGTCGCACCGGCAGGTCAGCAGCAATGTGCGCAGGCAGTTGCAGCTGACACCATACATGGGGTCAATGGCGATTCGCAGCCGGGAACGCCGGATGACGCCGGTATCGATCATCTGCAGGATGCTGTCGATATACTCGTTGAAGGGATACCCCTCCCGGATTTTTCCCGCTGCCAGGGCATCGCCGTAGGGGATGCTTTTCACATCCTGTGGCCGCAGCTTTTCGATCTCCGCCTCGATCTTCCCGGTGACGGTGAGATCCGCGTCCCGGCCGCCGAAGGTGAAGATTTTGATGCCATTGTAGATGGCCGGGTTGTGACTGGCGGTGATGGCCAGACCGTAGGGCAAACCCATCTGCTTCACCGTGAACATGATCAGCGGCGTGGGGACGGAGCGATTGATCACATAGGGACGGAACCCGTACCCCGCCAGCACCTCCGCTGCCCAGAACATGGCTTCCTTTGACAGAAAGCGCCGGTCGTAGCCCAGGCAGATGGTGGCGCCAACCTGACCTTCGGCTTCCATCAGCGCGCACAGCCCCGCCGTGACCAGACGGATGTTTTCCTTGGTAAATTCGTCGGCAATAATGGCCCGCCAGCCGCCGGTTCCAAACTTGATCATGCTTCTCCCTCTCTTTTCCTGAATTATCCCATGGTAACCTTCACTTCACTGACACTTCCCACCGGCATCACCGGCACGCTGTCCACCGGTCTGCCGTCCACGGTGATGGAGACCACGCCCTTTTCCACCCCCTGAGGATTCAACACCTGAATGCGGTACTCCGCCCCACGCCAGGAGCGTACCACGGAAAATTCCTTCCAGTCGGCGGGAATGCAGGGGTCAATGACCAAGCCGTCAAAGTCCGGCCGGATGCCAAGCAAATACTGGGTGGCCGCGTAATAGGCCCAGCCGGAGGAGCCCGTCATAAACGGGTGCCTTGCCCGGCCGAAGGCGGTGTGGTCCCGGCCCACCACAAACTGGCAGTAGGAATAGGGCTCGGATTCCCGGATTTCAATTTTGTCGTTCTGCAGGGCAGGACACAGGGCATTGTAGAATTTCATGGCACGGCTGCCCCGGCCCAGGATGGCCTCGGCGCACCAGGCCCAGGGGTTGGGATGGCTGAAAATGGCGCCGTTTTCCTTCAGCCCCGGATACACCCGGGTCACAAAGCCGATTCCGTCGTCCCGCTGGGTATAGCAGGGAGCGTTGAGCATCAGGCCGTATTCCGTGAACAGGTACTCGTCCACCGCGTCCATGGCGGAAAGTCCCCGCTCCCGGTCCGCAACCCCGCTGAGCACCGCCCAGGTGTTGCACTCCATGTGGACCTTTCCTTCCTTGTCCTGTTGGGTGCCGATCTTCCGGTTGTCGGCGGTGATGCCCCGGATGTACCATTTTCCGTCCCACAGCACCCGCTGGCAGACCTCCTTCACCTGCTTGCCCATTTCCTCGTACCGGGCGGCATCCTCCCTCCGTCCCAGCCGGCGGGCCAGGGCCACAAAATTGCCGATGGCCCAGTGGTGCAGGAAGCTGACCATGGCACTCTCGCCGCCGCCCAGGTTCAGGCAGTCGTTCCAGTCTGCCCGCAAGCCCTTGCAGATGCCGTTGATGCCCACCTCCCGGGCGGAGAAATCCAGAATCTTTTTCATATGCTCGTAGACCGTCCCCTCACCCCCGTCGGCGTAGGTGACGACCTGGTCAATAAAGCCGTAATCACCGGTCTCCCGGACATACTGGACAATGGAGGACACCAGCCACAGGGCATCATCGGCGCAGGCATCCTTCAGACCGTGGACGATCTGGCTTTTATCCGGGGTTGGAATCACGGTGGGAGACTTGAAATCCATCTGGGGCGCCTGGGGCTCAAACCACCGAGGCTCGAACAAGTGCAAGCCGTAGCCCTCCTTTGTCAGGGCCCGGAGCAGCTCAATCATGCGGCTGCGGCATTTATCCGGGTTGGAGTGGGGCACCATCATGGCATCCTGGGCCGTATCCCGGTAACCCAGGCCCACCCGGCCGCCCACCTCGATAAATGAGGTGAACCGGGAGAACATCACGTTGATCTCGCTCTGGTACAGATTCCAGATATTCAGCTCCGTGTTCATTCCCTGGTTGGGGGTGGACACCTGGAGGCAGCTCAGCTTCTCATCCCAGAACTTCGCCGTGCGGGCAAAATCCTCGTCCGCCTTGACGGCGGTGTATTTCCGCCGCATCCGCTTGCCCTCTTCCAGGCCGCCTTCGCCCAGCAGATAAATCAGACGGGCTTCCTCCCCGGGCTGAAGCTCCAGGGTCTTTTTCAAGCAGCCGCAGTGGTTGCCGCCCTTCTCGAAACTGCCGCCGCAGTGGCCGGTCTCCACGGCGATAGGGTTTCGCTCCGTGCGGTAAGGGCCGATGAATTTATCCCGCAGGCAATCAAAGCCGTCGGGGGTGAAATCCGAGGTGAAGAACTGGTAGCCGTCCTCTTCATAATAGAGGTCATGCTCGATGACCCCGTCCTCATACCGGCTGCCGGCGGCATACAGGCTCATCTGGAAATTCTGATTGTCCATGGCCACATGATGGAAGCTGAATTCCAGATAAGAAAATACCGAAAGCTTCCGGGGTCGGTCGGAATCGTTGCGCAATCTGACATCCCAGATTTCCACCGGATCGTCCATGGCAACGAACAGCTTCTGCTCCGCGTCAATGCCGGAATAATCACAGTGATATTTGATATAGCTCAGGCCATGGCGGCAGGAATAGTGCTCCCTGGGCTTGCCCACCGGCTGCCAGGAAACCGTCCAGTAGTCCCCGGTGTCATCGTCCCGCAGGTACACATAGTGACCGGGGCCATCCATGGGCACGCCGTTGGGACGAAAGCGGGTGATCCGGTGGTATTCAGAGGACTTGTACAGCAGGTAGCCCCCTGCGGTGTGGTTGAACACACCGTACATATCCTTCAGGCCGATATAGTTGGTCCAGGAAACCGGCAAATCCACCCGATCGATGACATATTCCCGGTTTGCATTGTCAAAATATCCATAACGCATAGAAATACCCCCTGCATATTTAGGCATCATCACAGCTTAAGTATATCGAAAGTCCCTCCTTTTGAAAAGGGCTAAAAATGTATCTTCTTGTCTGTGGTTGCACTTTTGCTCCAAGGAAAGGGCGATTCTTCGGTTTTCACATCCCGCAGAAGGGGAGAAAAATGCCGTGCCCCTGTCCGGAGCACGGCATACCTTTTATTTTGCATCTTCGTCCATCTTCACCTTGGGAAGATTCCACCGGAAATGGGCTGCCAGAAAACGCAGAACCGGCACCAGCAGGAAGCCTCCCAGCATGGCAATTTGCTCTGATCCAAACAGCCGCAGCAGCGCCACCATCAGCACCGCCCCGGCAATGGCCGCCACGGCATAGACGTGCTTCCGGAAAATATCCGGGGTCTGGCCGGCCAACACATCCCGCAGGGCACCGCCCCCCACGGCGGTCATAAAGCCCAAAAAGCAGATTAAGAATTCATTGTCCTCATAGCCCATGGCGATGCCCGCCATCACGCCGTCCACAGTAAAGGCTGCCAGGCCCAGGGAATCAAACCAGAAGAGCAGCTTGTCGTACAGTGGGGCCACCTTTCGGGGCATGTGCCGGTGCAAATACATCAGAAGGAACACCACATTGGCCACCACAATGGCCACCATCACAAAAAAGGGATTGCGGAACATCTGAGGAGGAATGCTGCCGATGATCAGATCCCGCATCAAGCCGCCGCCGCAGGCAGTGGTGACCGCGAGAACATTCACGCCGAAAATATCCATCCCCTTGCGGATGCCCACAAAGGCACCGGAAATGGCAAAGGCAATGGTTCCAATCAGATCAAACAGAAACAGCATTGACCAAGGCATGGCTTTTCCTCCCAATGGGAATGATGTTATATTATAGCATGGCGCTTGTTTAAATGCAACCGACGGGTGACGGTTTCCTTCAAAAAGAGCTTTCGGCGCCTTGTTACAAAAGAGATAATTTAAAAAGATACAAATACTGTTGAAAATGATACTTGACAGAGATGAATGTCAAAGCTATTATGAAATGAAAAATCCAATCTCTGTCTGGAAAGAGAGGTTATCTTTATGTGCGGAATTGTTGGTTTTTCGGGGCATCAAAGCGCCGCTCCCATTTTGCTGGAGGGGCTTTCCAAGCTGGAATACAGAGGCTATGACTCCGCAGGCATCGCGGTTCGGGACGGTTCAGGCGACCCGGTGGTGGTGAAGGCCAAGGGCCGGCTGAAAATTCTGGCCGAGAAAACCAACGGCGGCATGGCGGTGCCCGGCTGCTGCGGCATCGGCCACACCCGCTGGGCCACCCATGGTGAACCCAGTGAAAACAACGCCCATCCTCATTGCAGCGAGGATATGAACGTGGTGGGCGTCCACAACGGCATCATCGAATCCTACCAGGAGATCAAAGAAAAGCTCACCCGCAAGGGTTATCATTTCTACAGCCAGACCGACACCGAGGCGCTGATCAACTATGTGGATTACTACTACAAAAAATACCACATGGGGCCCATCGACGCCCTGGCCAAAACCATGGTGCGCATTCGGGGCTCCTATGCTCTGGCGGTGATGTTCAAGGACTACCCCGGTGAGATTTATGTTGCCCGGAAGGACAGCCCCATGATCATCGGCGTGGAGGACGGAGAGTCCTACCTGGCCTCCGACGTGCCCGCTATTTTAAAGTATACCCGAAATGTGTATTATATCGGCAATATGGAAATGGCCCGGCTGTCCGGCGGAGACGTGACCTTCTTCAACCTGGACGGTGATATCATTGAAAAGCCCCTGACGGAAATCAAGTGGGACGCCGAAGCCGCCGAAAAGGGCGGCTACGAGCACTTCATGATGAAGGAGATTCATGAGCAGCCCCGGGCGGTGCAGGACACCATCCATTCCGTGGTAAAAGACGGGGCCATTGACCTGTCGGGTTTGGGCATTGAGGAAGAATTCGTTCAAAATCTGGACACGGTGCACATCGTGGCCTGCGGCTCTGCCTACCATGTAGGGGTGGCCGCCCAGTATGTGCTGGAGGATCTGGCCAAGGTGCGGGTACGGGTGGAGCTGGCCTCGGAATTCCGCTACCGCAGTCCCTTGCTGCGCAAGGAGGATCTGGTCATCGTCATCAGCCAGTCCGGTGAGACCGCCGACAGCCTGGCCGCCCTGCGGGAAGCAAAAGGTCAGGGCGTCAAAACCCTGGGTATTGTGAACGTGGTGGGCAGCACCATCGCCCGGGAGGCAGACAATGTGTTCTACACCCTGGCCGGCCCGGAGATTGCCGTGGCCACCACCAAGGCCTACTCCGCCCAACTGGCGGCCTGCTACCTGCTGGCGGTGGAATTTGGCCGGATGCGGGGGCAGATTCCGGCGGAGGAATACAGCCGCCTGATCGATGAAATGGAGCAGCTGCCGGAGAAAATGGAGCGGGTACTCCAGGACCAGGAGCGAATCCAATGGTTTGCCAGCAAGTTCTCCGCTGCCCATGATATTTTCTATCTGGGCCGGGGCCTGGACTATGCCACCGGGTTGGAAGGCAGCCTGAAGATGAAGGAAATCAGCTATATCCACAGCGAGGCCTACGCCGCAGGCGAACTGAAGCACGGCACCATCAGCCTGATTGAGCCGGGCACGCTGGTGGTAGGCGTTCTGACCCAGGGCAGACTGTACGAAAAGATGCTGAGCAATCTGGTGGAGGTAAAAAGCCGGGGCGCTTACCTGATGGGCCTGACCACCTACGGAAATTACAACATCGAGGACACCGTGGACTTCACCGTCTATATTCCCAAAACGGACGAGCATTTCACCGCCTCCCTGGCCGTCATCCCCCTGCAGCTCATGGGCTACTACGTCAGCGTGGCCCGGGGCCTGGATGTGGATAAGCCCCGGAATCTGGCCAAATCCGTCACGGTGGAATAAGCGAAATGATCATTTGGCGAACCTGAACCGACGCACCCCCTTGGCTCCCCCAAAGGGGGTGCCACCGTATCTTGGCTCCCCTGGGGGAGCTGGCTGCCCCGCAAGGGGCGCCCCTGAGAGGGCCAGTATGGCGTGATTTCGGCTGCCATGATCTTACTGCGGTACCCTCTCAGTCAGCCTGTTCGGCTGCCAGCTCTCCCAAAGGGAGAGCCAAGGGCGTTGCCGCGCCAGTGCGATAAACAACAATTTGAATTTTCAGCGCAGACTTATGATACAGCCGCTCTGCCGGCTGCGAGGGGATAGCACTTCAAAGCGGCGCGCCGCCTTCATCCAACCTGCCCAAAAACCTTCTTCCCGCGGCGCGGATATTTTCCGCACCCACGATGCCCAAAAACGCAAAATTTTCTTGACTATGGGGTGAAATCCGCCTATAATGGTGGGAGCTATGAGTATTTCCATCTAAGAAAGGATTTTGAAATATGGCTAAGGAATACAAGATTACAA
>CAMEWH010000075.1:0-10563 GCA_945940335.1 uncultured Clostridia bacterium
AAAAGTCAATTGGCAGTTTATATGAACTTTACGAGACTATTTTGTGCTATTTGCTGCCACTTTTGGAGAGATTTCTTAAGTTAATGACATTGCCCCATAGGGGGAGCCAAGGGGTGCGTCGGTTCCGGTACCCTAAACAACAATTTGCCTCAGAAAGGATGTCATTATGGCCACAAGAAAGCTTTACTATGAAGATTCCCACCTGGAGCGGTTCACTGCCCGGGTGGTTTCCTGCCAGCAGGGGGCCAAGGGATTTGAGATTATTCTGGATGCCACGGCCTTCTACCCCGAGGGGGGCGGGCAGGCGGCGGATACCGGCGAACTGGGCGGTGCCGCGGTGCTGGACACCCGGGAACGGGGAGAGGAAATCGTCCACCTGTGTGACCGGGCCCTGGAGCCGGGGAGCCGGGTGGAGGGCCGCATTGACTGGCAGGCCCGGTTCGTCCGAATGCAGCAGCACTCCGGTGAGCACATCGTCTCCGGCATTCTCCACCGGCGGTTTGGGTGCAGCAACACCGGCTTCCATATGGGCCAGGAGCGCACCGTCATCGATTTTGACGCGGTGATTCCCCCTGAGGTGCTGCCGGAAATCGAACAGGAGGCCAACCAGGCAGTGTGGCGCAATCTGCCGGTGAAATGCTGGTATCCCGAACCGGAGGAGCTGCCGAACGTACCCTATCGCAGCAAAAAGCAGCTGCCCTGGCCGGTGCGGATTGTGGAGGTGCCGGGCTTCGACTGCTGCGCCTGCTGCGGCACCCATGTGAAGGCCACCGGAGAAATCGGTCTCATCAAGCTGTTCTCTGCCGTACCCTTCCGGGGCGGCACCCGAATCGAGATGGCCTGCGGTATCCCGGCACTTTCCTACCTGAACCGGGTACTGGAGCAGAGCATCCGGGCCGGGCATGTGTTCTCCGCCCCGGCAGAGAACATCGGCGCCGCTGCGGAAAGTTTCGGGGAGCAGCTGGCTGCCCAGAAGTACCGGGTGGTGGCGCTTCAGCGGCAGGTCTTCGCCGCCATTGCCAGGGAATACGAAAATGCCGGAGATGTGCTCCGGTTTGAACCCGACCTGGACAGCACCGCTCTGCGGGAGCTGTGCGACACCATTGCCCAGCGCTGCGGCGGCACCGCGGCGGTGTTCTCCGGAAAAGAGGGCGAAGGGTACGGCTTCTGCCTTGTAACCCGTCAGGGGGACCTGCGCAAGCTGGGCAAGGAAATGACCGCCGCCCTCCACGGCCGGGGCGGCGGAAAGCCCAATTTCCAGCAAGGCAGAGTCAACGCCACCCGGGCAGAAATCGAAGCATTTTTTGCCGGGAGATGATTGTCCGGTAAGGCATACAAATTGGTTTTGGAACCGGTGCACCTCTTGTGAGAAAAAATTCACATTTAAACCTATATTTTTCTTGCGCTGTGTGCTATAATTCCTTAAATTGGTTTATTGTGCCATGAATCACCTTCATCGAAAAGGAGACTGAAATGAGTCTTATCACCAAAATATTCGGAACCCGCTCCCAGCGGGAGATCAAGAAGATCCAGCCCACAGTGGACAAGATCCTGGGTCTGGAGGAAAGCTACAAGCAGCTCAGTGAGGAGGAACTGAAGGACAAGACCCGTCAGTTCAAAGAGCGCCTTGTTTCCGGCGAGACCCTGGACGATCTGCTGCCCGAGGCTTTTGCCGCCGTGCGGGAAGCCGCCGACCGGGTGCTGGGCATGCGTCCCTACCCCGTGCAGCTCATCGGCGGCATCGTGCTCCACCAGGGCCGGATTGCCGAAATGAAAACCGGCGAAGGAAAAACCCTGGTGGCCATCCTCCCCTGCTACCTGAACGCCCTCACCGGCCGGGGCGTCCACGTGGTCACGGTGAACGAATACCTGGCCAAGCGTGACTCCGAGTGGATGGGCAAGGTCTACCGCTACATGGGCCTGACCGTCGGCCTGGTGATTCCCGGAATGCAGAGCGCCCAGCGCCGGGCCGCCTACGCTGCCGACATCACCTACTGCACCAATAACGAATTGGGCTTTGATTACCTGCGGGACAATATGGCCATCTACAAGCAGGAACTGGTGCAGCGGGGCCACGCCTTTGCCATCGTGGACGAGGTGGACTCCATCCTCATCGACGAGGCCCGTACCCCTCTGATCATCTCCGGCAAGGGAGAGGATTCCTCCAAGCTGTATGAGATGGCGGACCAGTTCGTCTCCACTCTGCACAAAAAGGTTTTCGCCAAGACCGAGGACAAAGAAGACCACGACACCTACGACTGCGACTACTACGTGGACGAAAAGGCCCGTACCGTTGGTCTGACCTCCCAGGGTATTGCGAAGGCAGAGCGGTTCTTCGGCGTGGAAAACCTGGCTGATTCCGACAACACCACCCTCTCCCACCACATCAATCAGGCCATGAAGGCCCGGGGTCTGATGAAAAAAGACATCGACTATGTGGTCAAGGACGGAGAAATCATCATTGTTGACGAGTTCACCGGCCGGCTGATGTACGGCCGCCGGTACAACGAAGGATTGCACCAGGCCATCGAGGCCAAGGAAGGCGTCACCGTGGCGGGCGAAAGCAAAACCCTGGCCACCATCACCTTCCAGAACTTCTTCCGCCTCTACGACAAGCTCTCCGGCATGACCGGCACCGCCCTGACAGAGGAGCAGGAATTTGAATCCATCTACAAGCTGGACGTGGTGGAAATCCCCACCAACCGTCCCGTGGCAAGAATCGACCATTCCGATGTGGTTTACAAAACCGAGGCAGGCAAGTTCCGTGCCATTGTGGATCAGGTCAAAGCCTGCCACGAAAAAGGCCAGCCTGTGCTGGTGGGCACCATCTCCATTGAAAAGAGCGAGATTCTCAGCAAGCTTCTGAAGCGTGAGGGCATCCCCCACAGCGTGCTGAACGCCAAGTACCACGAAATGGAAGCCCAGATCGTGGCCCAGGCCGGTAAATTCGGCGCGGTGACCATCGCCACCAACATGGCAGGCCGCGGCACCGACATCATGCTGGGCGGCAATGCCGAGTTCCTGGCCAAAAACGAGCTGCGCAAGCAGGGTGTGGAGGACGAGCTGCTGGCCGAGGCGGATTCCTACGCCGAGACCCACGACGAGGCCATCCTGGACATCCGGGCCCGGTACGCGGAGCTTCTGAAAAAATACAAGCTGGAAATTGCCGACGAAGCCGATAAGGTGCGCCAGGCAGGAGGTCTCTTCATCATCGGCACCGAACGCCACGAGTCCCGCCGGATTGACAATCAGCTCCGCGGCCGTTCCGGCCGTCAGGGCGACCCCGGCGAGAGCCGCTTCTACCTGAGCCTGCAGGATGACCTGATGCGCCTGTTCTCCACCGACCGGGTCATGGGCATGATGGACACCCTGGGCCTGGACGAGGATACCCCCATCGACGCCAAGATTCTCTCCGGCGCCGTGGAAAACGCCCAGAAGACCGTGGAAAGCCGGAACTTCCAGGCCAGAAAGCATGTGCTGGAATACGACGACGTGATGAACATCCAGCGTGAGGTGATCTATGCCCAGCGGCAGAAGGTGCTGGACGGCGAGGACCTGAAGGAGAACATCCGCACCATGCTGGAAAACGTGGTGAGCTCCACTGTCTCCTCCGCCCTGGTCCAGGCCGGCGGAAAGGTCACGGAGGAAACCCTGTCCCTGCTGGCCGCCCAGTTTGAGGGCATCTACTGCGCCAAGGGTACTCTCCAGGCCCGCAGCGGCGAGCTGCTGGGCAAGGACACCCAGCAGGCCACGGAAATCCTTCTCGAAATTGCCCAGAACACCTACAACGCCAAGGAAGCCGCTTACGGCGACAAGCTGATGCGGGAGCTGGAGCGCGTGATGATGCTGCGGGTGGTGGACGAATACTGGATGGACAACATCGACGCCATGGACGATCTGAAGCAGGGCATCGGTCTGCGGGCCTATGGCCAGCACGATCCTGTGATCGCCTACAAAGAAGAGGGCTACGAGATGTTCCAGGCCATGATCCAGGCCATCCGGGAGGAGACCATCCGCCGGCTGTTCCTGGTGCAGGTCCGACCCCAGCAGGAGATCCGCCGGGAGAAGGTTGCCAAGGAAACCGGCACCACCGCCGCCGGCCAGAGCCAGGTAAAGCAGGCCCCCGTGCGCAGCGCCGACAAGAAGGTGGGTCCCAACGACCCCTGCCCCTGCGGCAGCGGCAAGAAGTACAAAAAGTGCTGCATGCAGAAGGATAAAGCCGAAGGCCTGGAGCACTGATTCCCCCATTGCTTTGGAGACAAAAAATGATTAAGACCCAAAAAAACGGTCAGCTGGAATATCTGACCGCTGAAGGAATCGCCGCCCCCCATTGCTTCACCACCCGGCTGGGCGGCGTGAGCCAGGGGCATCTGCAGTCCCTGAACATCGGCACCAGCCGGGGCGATACCCCGGAAAACGTGCTGGAAAACTATCGCCGCCTGGGAAGCAGCCTGGGCTTTGACATTCACAACCTGGTGCTGTCCCGGCAGACCCATTCGGACATCGTCCATGTGGTGACAGAAAAAGACCGGGGGGCCGGGCTCTTTGCCCCTCCCCTGCCCGACTGCGACGGTCTTGTCACCAATACCCCCGGCATCGCCCTGGTGGTGTTCACCGCGGACTGCACCCCCATCCTGTTCTGGGACAGCGAAACCCATGCCGTAGGCGCCGCCCACGCCGGCTGGCGGGGAACCGCCTCCGGCATCGCTGCCAGAGTGGTGGAGGCCATGGGACGGGAATACGGCTCCAAGCCGGAAAACATCCGGGCCGCCATCGGTCCCAACATTGGTTATTGCCATTTTGAGACGGACGAGGATGTGCCCCAGGCCATCCGGGCCGCCTTTGGGCCGGAAGCAGAGGAATGGATCACTTCCAATGGGGAAAAATACTTCCTGGACCTGAAAGCCATCAACCGTCTTGTTCTGAACCGGGCCGGGGTAGAAACCGTGGAAATGAGCGACGCGTGCACCGTCTGCCAGTGTGACCGCTTCTGGTCCCATCGGGTGACGAAGGGGCTGCGGGGTTCCCAGGGAGCCATCATCGTTTGCCGGGAGGATTGACCCATGAAAAAAATGCTTTCTCTCGTACTGGCCCTGGTGCTGCTGATGGGCCTGTTGCCGGGATGCAGCGACAACGGTTCAAAAGGCGAGTACATCCCTACCGGCGACGCGCTGCTGATGGAGGGCGAGGAGCCGGAGGATCTGTCACTGCAGGATGAAGAACTCCAGTCTCTGACCCTGACCTATTTCCCCGACCGCTCCATGAACCCCCTGATCGGCGTGAACATCACCAACCGGGTACTGTTCTCTCTGATCTACCAGGGACTGTTCAGCGTGGACCGGAATAACAATCCCGTCCCCATCCTGTGCTCGTATTATCAGGCCACCGCCGACAACCGGAACTACACCATCTACATTGAGGAAGGCGCCCGGTTCTCCGATGGCTCCCCTCTGACCACCGCAGACGTGCTGGCCACCTATGAGGCCGCCAAAAACAGCGATTTCTACGGCGGTCGGTTTACCTACATCGACTCCGTGGTCCAGGGTGAAAACAATTCCGTTGTCTTCCACCTGACCACCGCCTACGAAAACCTGCCCCTGCTGCTGGACATCCCCATTGTGAAGGTTGGGCACACCGAGGATGAATTTCCCATTGGCTCCGGCCCCTACTGCTTCCAGCGCGTCAGCTCCGGAGCCCAGATGAAAAAGGTGCAGGACTGGTGGTGCAAGGATCGGGTCAAGCTTCCCACAAACGCGGAAACCATTCCTCTGAACGAAGCCACCTCCCAGTCTCAGGTGCGGGACGAATTTGAATTTGGCGATCTGGACCTGGCCATTTCCAACCCCATGTCCGACTCCTACGCCGAATACCGCTGTGACTACGAGCTGTGGGAAGTGGAAAACGGCATCTTCCTGTATGTGGGCTGCAATGTGCTGTGGAGTGAGTTTTTCAAGGACGGGCGCAACGAAGAGCTGCGCAAAACGCTGACTTACGCCATCGACCGGCAAACCATCATCGACTCCTATTACCGGGGCCGGGCCCACGCCAGCACCCTGCCCACCTCCCCCGGCTCTCCCTACTACAGTGAGAGTCTGGCTTCCCGGTATGAATACGATCCCCTGCGTTTCGTCAGCGCCATTCAGAATATGTACGTCCCCAAGAATGACAAGGGCCAGCCGAAAAAGATGCTGATCCTTGTAAACTGCGATGACTCCGCCCGGCTGCGCACCGCCCGGTTCCTGGCCAAGCAGCTGACGGAACTGGGTCTGGAAACCGGCACCCTGGAATACGGCGGCAGCACAAACACCACCTATCAGCAGGTGCTTCAGGCAGGCAGCTTCGACCTGTACCTGGGCCAGACCAAGCTCTCGGCCAACTACGACCTGTCCCAGTTCTTCAAAGGCTGGGGCAACCTGGGCTGGGGCGGCATTGCCGACAACACCCTGCTGAACATGTGCAAGGAAGCGCTGGCCAACTCCGGCAACTACTACAATCTGAACAAGATGGTTGCCGACGACGGCAAGATCATCCCGGTACTCTTTGGCTATTATGAGATCTACGCCGAACGCGGCCAGCTGCTGGACCTGGCGCCTTCTCGAGACAATGTGTTTTTCTACTCCATGGGCAAAACCATGGAAAGCAGCCGCCTTGCCACGGAATACGGCTAATCGCGGCATTTCCGGGTTATGATATACATGGTTTAAATATCAATATTTTTGCAAACAAATTGGGAGAGGTGTCATTCATGAAAAAATCCCTTGCGCTGATGCTGGTTCTCTGCCTGGCGCTCTGCGGCTGCAGCGAATTGATTCCCGCCAGAACCACCGTGGAATCCGAAGCCGCCCGTATGGCAGCCCAGACCGCCACAGCGCCCACCACCGAGGCAACCACGGAGCCCACCACGGAAGCCACCACCGAGCCGCCCACGGAGCCCGCGCCGGTGTATTTCAACCCTCTGAACGGCGAAATCCTGGACGAACCCTTCAATAACCGGATTTTTGCCGTTGTCATCAACAACATCCAGGGAGCGGTGCCCCACTCCGGTCTGCCCAGCTGTGATCTGTACTTCGAGTCCTTTGTCAACGGCTCCATCATCCGCGGCCTTGCCCTGTTCACCGATACCAGCGGTCTGGAGGCCATCGGCCCCGTGCGAAGCAACCGCCTGCTGTTTATCGACCTGGCCAAGCATTACGATGCCGTTCTGGTCCACGCCGGTGCCTGCTATCAGGTGATTCAGGATGCCAGGAATTCCGGCATCGACAATTTCAACATCGACGAGTGGGTCGTTTCCCAGCTGACCTCCTTCCGGGACACGGAGCGCTCCAAGCGGGGCTATGGCTATGAGCACACCCTGTTTGCCATCGGTGACGGCTTGATCGAATACAGCCGGCAGAACGACATCCGCCTGGAAGTCAACCCCGACCTGGATTACCAGCTGCTCTTTACCGACGACGGCATCCCCACCGACGGTGTGGACGCCACAGACATCAACATTACCATCACCGTTAACCAGTACAAGAAGGACACCCGGATGGTGTACGACGCCAGCCTGGACAAATACGTCTACAACCAGTATGACATGGAAATGGTGGACGAGCGTTCCGGCGAAAAGGAAGCCTTCCGGAATGTGCTGATCCTTTGCGGTGACATTCCTTTCGATGGCCCCTTCCAGCGTCCCGACCTGATCACCGGCGGCGAAGGCTGGTATGCCTGCGGCGGTAAGGCCATCCCCATCACCTGGGGCTCCGTGGACAAGGAAAGCCCCCTGTGGTTCCGCACCGCCGACGGAGAACCCCTGGTTCTGGGCCGGGGCAACACCTATGTCGCCATCACCCAGACCGGTTCCGTCATCACCGGCATCGGAGATTAACCCATACCATCAGCCGCCCCGAAAAGGGCGGCTGGTTTTTTATTATCGAGTTGAACAAAAGAAATTCAATAAAATCGCCGCTTTTGACACATTTCACACTTTACAAGTGTGGAAGGTTATTGTATAATGAATCCGTGCGAGAATATCGAAAGCAGTACATTTACTCGTAAAACACTGTGAAAACAGTAATTTTGAAATGGAGGAAATTCCAATGTCTGTTAAAGTTGCAATCAATGGTTTTGGCCGTATCGGCCGTCTGGCTTTCCGTCAGATGTTCGGCGCTGAGGGCTTCGAAGTCGTTGCCATCAACGACCTGACCTCCCCCAAGATGCTGGCTCACCTGCTGAAGTACGATTCCACCCAGGGCAACTACGCTGCTCAGGGCCATGTCGTTGAGGCTGGCGAGGATCACATTGTGGTCGATGGCAAGAAGATCACCATTTATGCCAAGGCCAACGCTGCCGAGCTGCCCTGGGGCGAGCTGGGCGTGGACGTTGTGCTGGAGTGCACCGGCTTCTACACCTCCAAGGCTAAGGCTCAGGCTCACATCGACGCCGGCGCCAAGAAGGTTGTCATTTCCGCTCCTGCCGGCAATGACCTGCCCACCATCGTTTACAACGTCAACCACAACACCCTGACCAAGGAAGACAACATCATCTCCGCCGCTTCCTGCACCACCAACTGCCTGGCTCCCATGGCCAAGGCTCTGAATGACCTGGCCTCCATCGAGACCGGCATTATGTGCACCATCCACGCTTACACCGGCGACCAGATGATCCTGGACGGCCCCCAGCGTAAGGGCGACCTGCGCCGCTCCCGTGCCGGCGCTGTGAACATCGTTCCCAACTCCACCGGTGCTGCCAAGGCCATCGGCCTGGTCATCCCCGAGCTGAACGGCAAGCTGATCGGCGCTGCTCAGCGCGTGCCCACCCCCACCGGCTCCACCACCATTCTGAACGCTGTCTGCTCCAAGGCTGTGACCAAGGAAGAGATCAACGCCGCCATGAAGGCTGCTGCTACCGAGTCCTTCGGCTACAACGAGGATGAGATCGTTTCCTCCGACGTCATCGGCATGCGCTTCGGCTCCCTGTTCGATGCCACCCAGACCATGGTCTGCAACCTGCCCGACGGCAAGGTTCAGGTTCAGGTTGTTTCCTGGTACGACAACGAGAACTCCTACGTTTCTCAGATGTGCCGCACCATCAAGCACTTCGCCACCCTGCTGTAATTAACAGACCGCGAAAAAATGACAAGGACTGCTTCGGCAGTCCTTGTTTTTTATTCCCGAAACAGCAGACGAAGATAATCCGTTCTTCCGTCCAGAATCCGAACGATCATGACCCAGTCATCCGCACTGCGGTAGATTGCAAGATGATTTTCACAGATCAGATATCGCAAATCCGTATCCATATCCAGCTTGGCAGACAATGACATTCCTAAATTCGGATGTTCCTTCAGCTGGCTGCACTGGTCCAGAATGCTTTTTGTGATTCGGTTGGCCGCAGTAGGATTGCGAAGGACCCTGCTGATATAGGATTTTGTTTCCTGCAAATCCGATATTGCTTCCGGCGTATATTTCAGCTTCATTCTTCCGCTCCAAGCATCCGGTAGGCATCCTCTTCACTGACCCAATCCGATTCTGTTTCCACGGAATCCCAGCCTTTCTGAATCTCCGCCCGGAGCCGAGCAGCGGATTTGGCTTTCATATACTCCCCATTCTCGGGGGACAGCAAAAAGGGCAAACCGGATTCATTCAAAGACTGCTGCAGGAAAATATTCACCGCATCCGTCAGTGAAAGACCATATTGGGCAAAGACATTTTCCGCTTCCTGACGAATCTGGGGATTGATTCTCATCTGGAATGTCCCTGTCTTCGGTGCTGTGGCGATATTGAAACGATTCTCCATGTTGATCACCTCATCCATATAGTATCTCACGTTTTCTAAATTGTCAATACGTTGTAATGACACAAATATTCATCTTTCCATCCCACAGCTACGGAAACCCTTTTTCCACACCATGAAAATCCCCTGCTTCGTTGTGAAGCAGGGGAAATCTGTTGCCTTAGACTAATTCCTCGGCCAGGCCGCTGAATTCGGATTCCAGGGGGTTTTTCTTGGTGGCGGCCTTCTTGGCCAGCTCCACCGCTTTGGCTGCCTGGTCCAGGCTCAGCAGGGTGCCGGCGCCGGCAATGCAGCCGCCGGGGCAAGCCATGCCCTCCAGCAGATAGCCGTTGTATTTTCCCGCCTTGGCCATGGTCATCATTTTGCGGCAATCCCGCAGGCCCTCGGCGTTGGCCACCTTGATTTCCATTTCCGGGTGCTGCTCATGAATGATATCCACCACAGCCTGGGCAACACCGCCCGCCACGGCAAAGCCCCGTCCGGCGGCGGTTCCGGCGTTTTTGATGTCGTCGCTGTCTTCCATGTTCGCCAGGTCGATCTCTTTGGCCTCAAACATGCCCTGGAGTTCTTCAAAGGTCAGAACGAAGTCCACGTCGGAGCGGATGTTCTCCCGGATGGCCTCCAGCTTCTTGGCGGCGCAGGGTCCCACGAACACAATCTTGGCATCCGGCTGTTCCTTTTTCACCATCCGGGCGGTGTAGACCATGGGGGTCAGGGTCATGGAGATGTTCTTGGCCTGGGCGGGGAAGAGCTTATGTACCATGGCATGCCAGGCCGGGCAGCAGGAGG
>CAMEWH010000076.1:0-10375 GCA_945940335.1 uncultured Clostridia bacterium
CCAGGGTGGTGGAGAGGATGAAGCCCTGGACGCACAGCAGCATGAACAGGCTCAGTTCTCTCAGGCAGGTCATGAAGGGCAGAAGGTACCCACTGATGATGGAGGATTTCTGAATGGGGATGATGATCCGGGTCATCCGCTTGATCCAGGGGATATCCTGGATGATGGCGGCCTCCTCGATCTCACCGGAGAGCTGGAGCATGGAGTTCAGGGCGTTCCGGCTGGCGAAGGGGATGTATTTGATGGTGCCCACGATGATCAGCAGGGTGTAGGTATTAAACAGGTTCAGCCTTTCCGAGGAGAAGAGGATGAAGAAGGCGGCGCCCACCGCCAGCGACGGCATCAGATAGGGCAGGAAGGCCATGGCGTTGACATAATTCGCCCATTTGCTCCGCCGCTGCTTGCTCACCGCGTAGCCGATCAGGGTGCCGATGGTGCCCGCCAGCAGCGCACAGGCGATGCTGACCCACATGGTACCGGCAAAGGCATGCCAGATGGTTTCGTTGTACAGGATGCCCTTCTGGCCGTACATGCCGTTTTCGGTGATGTTCTCCTTGGTGATCCACCATTTGGTGGTCAGGTTGTCCGGGTTGCCGGTGTAGAGGAAGGAGTAGTCCCCGGGATTGGGCAGGAAGGTCTCAAAGGCAAAGGAGACGATGGGGAAGATGCTGGTGAAGAAGGTGATGATCACCAGCACAATGGCGATGGCGTACTTACCCACCTTGCCCAGATTGATTTTGGAAATCTGGCCGGACTTGCCGGTGACGGTGGTGTAGTTCTTCCGGCTGGTCAGCGACAGCTGGTTGAGCAGCATGATGGCCACGCCGAACAGCATCATGATGATGGCCAGCACCGAAGCCTCACCGGTGTACTTGGAGTTCATGGACACATACTTGGTGGACAGGGTGGTGAGCCCTAAGTAATGGGGCACGGGATAGGAGCCCATAGCGCTGCCGAACACCAGCAGGATGGTGGAAAGAATGGCGGGCTTGACCATGGGCAGGGTGATTCTCGTCATGGTCTTCCACTTGGGGGTGTCCAGGATGGTGGCGGCCTCCTCCAGGTTGGCGTCCATGTTCCGGAAAATGCCGCCGATGAGGATGTAGGCGAAGGGGGCATAGTGCAGTCCCAGCACCATCAGGCTGGGGAACAGCCCCTGGCACCACCATTTTGGCATGGTAATGCCGAACAGGGACGCAAGCAGGCCATTGGAGGTGCGGGTGACGGCGTTGGAATTGAACAGGTTCTGCCACACCACCGCCAGGGTCCACTGGGGCATGATGTAGGGGAAGATGAAAATGGAGCTCAGGTATTTCCGCCAGGCCAGGTTGGTGCGGGTGATGAGGAAGGCGAAAATGCCGCCGAAGAGAATGGAGACCACGCAGGTGCCCACCGCCAGATAGACGGTATTCAGCAGGGGGGTCCACAGATTCTTTTTGGCCATGCGGCTCGTGAACAGGTCGATGTAGTTCACCAGGGTGTAGCCGCTGGTTTTGCCTGTCAGGTGGGCGTCAATGGTGCCGGGGTGGATGCTCAGGGTATCCTTCACAATGGCCACAATGGGGGCCACGGTGGTGATAGTGACCACGATGCCCAGCACCAGCAGAATCACGTTGTAGGGCTTACTGAAATAGGTGCCCAGTTTGTTCAGCCAGATCCGCAGGGGACTGGCAGTGAGCGGATTGTTTTGTTTCATGGCACGCTCCTTTTGAATCATGCCCGGATCGGGTTTTGCCAGACAGACGACCAATTGTAATTTTTCGCACTGGCGCGGCAGCGCCTCTTGGCTCTCCCTTTGGGAGAGCTGGCTGCCCCATAGGGGCAGACTGAGAGGGTACCGTACCCAATGAGACGATCCTAATCCTTCAAATGGTGCCCTCTCAGTCAGCCTGTTCGGCTGACAGCTCTCCCAAGGGGAGAGCCAAGGGGTGCCGCCGTATCTGCCTGCCAAATTACAATTTACCATACCGCCAACAGCCGATGGGCGCATGGGATATAAAACGGCGCCTCCGGACCGTTGTTTACCAAATCCAGAGGCGCCTGATGGATTCATCAGATGACCGATGTAAGACTTTGATTAGCCGGCGCTGTACTTATCCAGCATCTCGATCCAGCTGCCCACGGTGAAGGCGACGGAAGCGCAGTACTCGGGATCCTCCAGAACCAGCTTGCCGTCGGTGGTCCACCAGTCGTAGCCGGCGTCGTTCTTGGCAGCGTAGGCAACGGTGCCGTCCTCGGCCATGCCGCCTTCCATGTGATGGAACTTGGCCTCGTTGTCAGCGGCGACCACGGGGTTGGAGGAGTAGCCGCCCATGTCCTTGCCCCAGGCGGAGAAGCCGTCCACGGTGCAGGTCATGTAGGCGATGAAGGCGCAGGCAGTCCAGGGCAGGGGGGAGTTATCGGTGACGAACAGGTAATGGCAGTAGCCATAGCCGCCGATGCCCTGGTAGCCATCCTGGTAGGCGGCGACCTTGATGTTGTTCACGGAGACGGAGTCGGACTCTTCCACGCTGCGCAGCTTGGAGTAAACCAGCAGGCCGAACTGATCGGTGGCGGACTTGTCAACCAGGGTGTTGCAGATGGGGCCGTCGTCGGTCTGAGCGGAGTAGCTCTCCACCCACAGCTTGATCCAGGCCAGCGCGTAAGCGCCGTCCTCGCCCAGGCCCAGATCCTCGGCGTCAACTTCCATCTCCTCGATTACGGGAGCGAAGTAAGCCTGCTCCTCGGCGGGCAGGGCCTCGTAAGCTTCCCGCAGCCAGGCGGCGTAGGTATCTTCCGTCAGCATGTACAGGAAGTTCTTGCCCACGATTTCGGAGTCGATGTCCATGAACAGGCCATGCTCGCCCTCGGCCACGAAGTCCCAGCAGTTGTCGTAGGTCTTGTCGCCGGTGCAGTTGTACTCAAAGACCTTGTTCAGGGTCTGCAGGGGCAGGAAGCCCTCGTAGTCAGCGGCGGTGGTGCCGTTGGCCTCGGCCCAGTCCTTGGGGATGAAGGTGTCCAGAATGCCGGTCTGGACCATCTTGGACTGGATCTGGTTGCCGTCCTGGATCAGGGTCATGGCGAAGGTGCCGGTGCCCTTCAGGGAGTCGGCGGTGAGCTGATCGAAGATCTTGTTGTTCTTGGGCTGCTGCCACTCGAACTCCATGTTGTAGCTGGGGTCGATGGTCTGCAGGTAGGCGATGAACAGGGGCAGGGCGCTCTTGCCGCGGCTGGAGTTGCCCACGCCGTAGAACATCTTGCCGTTGGATTCCTCAATGGCCTTCTTGGCCAGCTCTTCCAGGGTCATGTTCTGAGCCTCGGCGATGATGGCCTTCACGTCGGTCTCGGCGGATGCCCGGCCGGCGCCGCACAGGGCCATGGCCAGCACCATGCAGACCACCAGAACCATGGAAATGATTTTCTTCATATCGGTTTCCTCCTGAATTAAAAATTTTAAGTGCAGGGGATGCTCCCCTTGTTTCTATATTCATTATAGCAGCAATATCCACAAAACCAATCGGACAAAACTGATATCTTTTGTTTGAATCGGCTTTTTTCATAAAAACAGATGCAATGTAAATCGAAAAATGATATAATTTGGAGGCGGATGGGGCGCCTGGCTCCATTCATCCGAACATTCAAGTTTACGACAGAACCCGACAAGGAGGATTCCCATGGTTCTATGCTATTTTTCCCCCAAAAAAAGGTGGGAGAGGATTACAGGCAATGTGGCCGTGCTGCTGGGCAGTGGAACCCTGCTGGGGCTGGGGGGATATTTTCTGGTGACGGCGGAGGACTGCCGCCGGGAGGCTGGGGTGCTGCTTGGAATGGGGCTGCTGTTTGGTTTGCTGGGAATCTGGAATGAAGGGCTCATGACCCGGGAATACGCCATCGATACGGAGGGAATCACCCTGCGATACTGGAAGCGGAAAACGGTTTTCTATCCCTGGAGCCAGATCAGCAAGATTTACGCCTATGTACGTCACGCCGGAAGCGCGAGGGACGAGGTGATCCGGTGTACCATTGGAGAACCCACCAAAGCCCCCCAGGGGATTGCCCACCACTGGAGCGGATATGAATTCTTCCATTTCCGGCGTGTACTCACCGTGGAGTATACACCGGAGCGGCTGGAGGCCTTTAAGCTTTGCTCCGGCCGGGACGTCCCGGACTACCGATACCAATAAAACATTGCAGCATAATTGTAGGGGAGGCTCAGCCTCCCGCCAAGTGATGTACCTGAGTGTTCCGTTGAATGGTAAAATGTTAGGGCAATACCGCATAATGGGGCAAGGAGATTCGGCGCGGGATTTTGGCCCAGCCGAAAGTTTTGAAAACGCGGGAATACTTTGTGTATTTCCCGTTTTCATAAACTGCGCGGATGGGGCAAAAGACCCGCCGAAGCCCGCAGCTCCCATTGTGCGGTGTTGCCTTAGATATTGTACGAATTCGCCGGAACCGATCCCATCTGGTGAGGTGGTGCCGCGCGGGAGGATGAGATCCTCCCCTACAGTTGAAACGGCAAAAATCTGATCATTTATGGAGCGATTATGAAAAAAATACACTTCTTATCCATCCTTCTGGCCCTGCTTCTGCTCTCCGGCTGTGCTTCCGGGGCGGTGGATGCCGGGACGCTGCCCCAGCCGGGCAGCCGGTTGGTGGTTTACACCTCTCATAAGGAGGAGGTGTACCGGCCCATCATCCGGGAATTTGAGGAGCGGACAGGCATCTGGGTGGAGCTGGTCACCGGGGGGAGCAACGAGCTGCTGCAGCAGCTGGAAGCGGAAAAGGACAATCCCAAAGCGGACGTGATGTTCGGCGGGGGCGTGGAAAGCCTGGAAAGCTACCGGCACCTGTTCCGCGCCGTCCGGCGGGGGGAATCCGACGCGGTGACCGCAAGCCTGCGCCAGAGCGAGGACAGCTGGGCTCCCTTCTCCGCCCTGCCGGTGGTGCTGATTTACAACACCAAGCTGGTGGATCCCCGGGATCTCACCGGCTGGCAGGACCTGACCCGGGAGGAATTCCGGGGGAAGATCGCCTTTGCCGATCCCACCAGATCCGCCTCCTCCTTCACCGCCCTGGTCACCCTGCTTTCTGCCTGCGGGGAGGAAACCTTGGCCCGGGTGGCCCGGAACCTGGACGGCTGCCAGCTCAGCTCCTCCGGTGAGGTGCTCTCCGCAGTGGCGGACGGCTCCTGCCTGGTGGGGGTGACCTTGGAGGAGACCGCGTTGCAGCGCATCGCCGCCGGGAACAACCTGGCCCTGGTCTATCCCGCCGAGGGCACCAGCTGCATCCCCGACGGCACCGCCGTGATTGCCGGCGCGCCCCACCCGGAAAACGCGGAGCGCTTTCTGGAATTCACCCTCAGCCGGGAGGTGCAGCAGCTGCTGGGGGAGCGGTTTTTCCGCCGCAGCGTCCGCAGTGACGTGACGGTGCCCGCCTCCCTGCCCGCCATGGAGGAGCTGAAGCTGGTGGACTACGATGTCCGCTGGGCCTCGGAGAACCGGGAGGAGCTTCTTTCCCGGTGGGCCGCTGCGCTGGAGGGAGCATGATATGAGAATTCTGAAAAAATCCTTCCGCAACCGCCTCTTTGCCGCCATGCTGCTGTGCTCTTTGATCCCGCTGCTGATCTGTACCGTGCTGATGGTGCAGATCACCCGGCTGCGGCTGGACAGCAAGACCCGGGAGGACGGGGCCGAGCAGTCCGCCGCCCTGCTGGGGAGCATGGATTTCATCAGCAATGCCCTCACCTCCGCCGCCGCCCGACTGCAGGACACGGAGACGGCAATCCACGGCCTGGGGGCGGGAATCGGGAACCGGCTGCAGATAAACAGCCTCCTGTTCGATGCCACGGACACCTTCCGGAATCTGGCGGTGTTCGACCTGTACGACAGTGCGGGTCAGTGCCGCTATTCCACCCGGGGCACCGTATCGGCGGACCTGCGCACGGACTGGGGGGTGCTCTACGGCGCAGCCCAGACCCCGGGAGCGCCTGTGTACTATGCCACGGAGGACCCCGCCGACACCGCCTCCCCTTTGCTCATGGGGGCGGTGCAGCTCCGGGCGGAGGACGGCTGCCGAGGGTTCTTGGTGATGCGGCTGTACACCGCCGGGTTCCACGGCCTGCTGGACGGCAAATACGCCCAGAGCGATGTGATGATTCTCAGCCGGTTCTTCCGGCCCATCTACAGCTCCCAGTCCTACCTGACCCAGACCCTGGCACCCCAATTGCGGCAGCAGCTTCTGGGCGGGGGGATTCCGGATGACGCGGAGTACGTGTACACCGTCTCCTGCCATGAGCCCACGGGGCTTTATCTGGTGCTGCGTCAGCCCCGGCTGTTCACCGCCCGGACAGTGGGGATGCTGTACACCGCCGGTATCCTGTGTACGCTGGTGTGTGTGCTGATCTCCGTGCTGGTGAGTC
This sequence comes from uncultured Clostridia bacterium, assembly GCA_945940335.1. GTDB lineage: Bacteria > Bacillota > Clostridia > Oscillospirales > Oscillospiraceae > Faecousia. Next base: position 6,401 of record CAMEWH010000076.1, read on the forward strand.
TGCCCATGAGCCGCCAGATCACCTCCCCCCTGCGCCGGCTGATGGGAGCCTTCGACAAGGTGCAGCAGGCGGACCTGGAGACCCAGCTGAGCGTGGAGGGAACCGACGAATTCGCCCGGCTGGCCGCCCGGTTCAACCAGATGGTGCTGGCTCTGAAATCCAACCGGGAGGAGCTGATCTCCAACCAGCAGGAGCTGAACGAGGCCCAGATCCGGATGCTCCAGGCCCAGCTGAATCCCCATTTCCTGTGCAACACCCTGGATACCATGAAATGGATCAGCAAAATCAACAAGGTGCCCCAGGTGGCGCTGATGTCCACCAATCTGGCGGACATTCTGCGGTTTTGTATTTCCGCCGAGGAATTTGTGCCCCTGTACCGGGAGCTGGAAATTCTGGAGCGGTATATCGAGATTCAGAAAATCCGGCTCAGCGACGATTTCGCCTTCCGGCAGGAGATTCCGGAGGAACTTTACGACTGCCTGGTGCCCAAAATGATCCTGCAGCCCATTGTGGAGAATGCCATTCTCCACGGCCTGAACGGGGTATCGGGCAGCGTCATCCGGGTCACCGCCCGGGAGGAGGGGGGAAACCTTCTGCGCATTACCGTGACGGACAACGGCAGAGGCTTCCCTGAAGGAATGCTGGGCCGCCCCTACAGCCGGGACAAGGGCCTTGCAAAAGGCCACCTGGGATTATATAATGTAGACATGATTTTAAGGAGAAATTTCGGCGAGGACTACGGCTTGATTCTGGAGCCGGGGGACGGTGGCGTAGGGGCCTCCGTCACCGCCGTCCTGCCCATCCGGTATGAGGAGGAAACGTAAGTGCTGAAGGTGCTGATCGTGGAAGATGAAGAGATGATCCGCAAGGGCATCGTGCTCACGGTGGACTGGGCCGCTCTGGACTGCGTGGTGGTGGGAGAAGCCGCCAACGGGTTGGAGGGCCTGGAGGCCGCCCGGCGGCTGGAGCCCACCCTGATCATCACCGACCTGAAAATGCCCCAGATGGACGGCATCGAGATGCTCCGTGCCCTCCGGGAGGAAGGCTGCAAGGCCTATGTGATCATCCTCACCGCCTACGATCATTTTGCCTATGCCCAAAGCGCCCTGCGGCTGGGGGCGGTGGACTATCTGCTCAAGCCCTTCCACGACGGGGATCTGGAGAATGCCATCATCCAGCTGCGCAGCCGGATGGAAAACAAGCCCGCCGCCCTGCCCATCGACATTCCCCGCAAGGGCGACAAGAGCCGCTACGTTCTGGAAGCCATGGCCTACATCAGCCAGCACTACAACGAGCCGGACATCAGCGTGGGCACCGTGGCCCAGAGCCTGCACATCAGCGAGGGGTACTTAAGCCACACCTTTAAGAAGGAGACGGACTACACTCTGCTGGGCTACCTTACCCGCTACCGCATCCACAAGGCCATGGAGCTATTAAAGGACTGCCGGGTGAAGGTCTACGAGGTGGCCGAGCAGGTGGGCTACCGGGACATCGCCTATTTTTCCTCCACCTTCAAAAAATACACCGGCATTTCCCCTTCGGAATACCAGCTCACCTGCCGGTAGTGGGATAAGGTATCAAACTTATAAATTGTAATTTGGCGGGCAGATACGGCAGCACCCCCTTGGCTCTCCCTTTGGGAGAGCTGTCAGCCGAACAGGCTGACTGAGAGGGTGCCGTAAGAAAAGCAGCGGCATCCTTAAATATACAAACCGTGTTGCCCTCTCAGTCTGCCCCTTGCGGGGCAGCCAGCTCTCCCAAAGGGAGAGCCAAGGGGTGCGTCGGTTCCGGTACGCCAAATTACAATTTAATCGTATCACATCACATGACGAAGATTTACGAGGTAACCCATGATCAAACTCATTGCCAGTGATATTGACGGCACCCTGCTGCAAGATGGCGAGACCGCCATCAGCCAGCGGTTTTTCACCCAGGCCCGGCGGCTGATGGAGCAGGGGGTGGCCGTCTGCGCCGCCAGCGGGCGGCAATATACCAGCCTGCGCAGCCTCTTCGCCCCGGTGGCGGAGGGGATGTATTTCCTGTGTGAAAACGGCGCGGTGGTCTACGGCCCGGGCACGCCGGGGAAGCTCCTGTCCAAAACCGTGATTGACCGGCAGGTTTCCCTGGAGCTCTGCCGGGACATCCTGGACATACCGGACTGCGAGGTACTGATTTCCGGCACCAATATGAGCTATCTGTGCCCCAAAACCAGGGAATACATTGATCACATCCGCTATTTTGTGGGGAACAACACCACGATTCTTGATTCCCCGGAGGAAATGCCGGAGGATTTTGTAAAGATTTCCGCCTACTACCGTCCCGGGGCCACGGAGATCGAGCCCCTGCTGGCGCCCAAGTGGCGGGATCGTTTCCAGGTGGCCATTGCGGGGGCGTGCTGGCTGGATTTCACCCTGGCGGACAAGGCCACGGGCATCCGGGCGTTGTGCCGGGAACTGGGCATCGGAGCGGAGGAAGCCATGGCCTTCGGGGATAATTATAATGACATCCCCATGCTGGACGCCGTGGGCCATCCCTACCTCATGACCTCCGCCGCCGAACCCCTGCGCCGGCGGGGCTATGCCCTGTGCCCCCGCCCGGAGGATGTGCTGGAAACATTATAAAGGTACCCCCTGGATTCCAATGAGAATTCCAGGGGGATTTTTTGAGGAGATATCAGATGTAAGATATAAGATATTGTGTTTATCGGGCAGATACGGCAGCACCCCTTGGCTCTCCCTTTGGGAGAGCTGTCAGCCGAACAGGCTGACTGAGAGGGTGCCGCAAGAAAGACAGCGGCATCCTTAAATATACAAACCGTGTTACCCTCTCAGGCTGCCCCTTACGGGGCGGCCAGCTCTCCCAAAGGGAGAGCCAAGGGTCGCCAGCGGCGACCAACGATCCGCTAAATTACAATTTCTCTATCCGCTTTTGCGGGGGATGAGCCTCCAGGGAAGGAGAATGTCACCGGAGGGCTTCCCCTCAATCTGTGCCAGAATGGCGGCCACGGCGGCGGCGCCGGGGGTTTGGGCATCGAAGCCCAGGGTGGTGAGGGAGGCATCCCGGGACACTGCCAGGTAGCTGCCCTCAAAGCTCACCACACTCATGGGGGTGTGGAGGGCGCGGAGGTACCGCTGGAGCCGGAAGGCCAGCTCATCGTTGAAGCACACCACCGCGGAGCAGTCCCGGCGGTAGCTGCTCTGGAACCGCTGCAGCAGCGTCTCGTCCCCCTCCAGCAGCCGCTGGCGCTCCTGGGCGGAATACCACAGGCAGTTTGCCGCGTCAAAGCCCAGCCCCGTTTCCGCTGCACCCCGGAACAGCCCCCGGAACCGAGCCGGACCCCGGGAATCGTCGCTTTTCAAAATGGCGGACACCCGGCGGTGGCCGGTGGCGGCAAGGTGGGCCATGAGGATGCCGGCGCCCGAATGGTCATCCGGCAGAACCGCCGGGGTCTCGGGATCGTAGCGGCCGTTCAGGTAGACCAGGGGGATGCGGCTTGCTTTGATTTTTCCCAGCAGCTCCTCCTGGAAGCACCCCAGCACATCGGTGATGGGCTCCAGGATGATCCCCACGGGACGCTGGCGCAGGAGCTTCTCCAGGTGCTGTCCCTCCCGGTCCCACCGGCCGCCGGTTTCCAGGCAGGAAAGGGTGAACCCCGCCTCGACGGCGGCCTTGCGGGCATCCCGCACCAGGGCGGGGGAGAGATATTCCTCCTTGTCGGAGAGCACCAGGGCGATCTGGCGGCTGGAAGCGCTGGCGGCCTGGGTGGGATAGGAGCCGCTGCCCTGGCGGCGGAGGATCAGGCCCTTTTCCTCCAGCACCTTCAGGGCGGAGCGGACGGTCTGGCGGCTGCAGGCATACTGCCGGCACAGCTCGGCCTCGGTGGGCAGCTTTTGTCCGCCCTCCGAACCCCGGCGCAGCCGGTGCTCCAACTCCCGGGCAATGATGAGATATTTGGCAGCCATAGGGTGCCTCCTT
>CAMEWH010000077.1:0-10143 GCA_945940335.1 uncultured Clostridia bacterium
CCCCAGAGGGGGAGCCAAGTGGCGCGTCGGTTCCGGTACGCCAAATTACAATTTGGTGGAATCATTTGGGGCCGGGCTTTTCCATCTGGCGGACGGTGTTGCGAATTTTCAGGGTGGTATTGATCTCGATTTTCACAGTGTGGTCCTGTTTGCCCGTTCTGATCCGGTCCAGCAGGAGCTGCACCGCGTGGCGGCCCAGGGCCTCCTTGGGCACATGGACCGTGGTCATTTTGGGAGAGGTGACGTAGGACATGGGCACGTCATCAAAGCCCACCACGGACACATCCTCCGGGATGCGGTAGCCGTGCTCCTTCAATGCCCGCATACAGGAGATGGCAATCACGTCGTTGTCCATGAACAGGGCCGTGGGCAAATTGTGAATGTGGTCCAGGAATTTGCTCATGTCATCATAGGCGGTATCCTGGGTGGAGCCCACGGAGATGGTGGTATAGGCGCGGTTCTTCTCCTCGCCGTCGGATTCAGTGATGGCTTTCAGGAATCCGGCCCGGCGGTCCCGGAAATTGTTGATCTCCACACTGGAGCACACATGGCCGATATACCGGTGTCCCGCCTCGATCAGGCATCTGGTGGCGGCGTAAGCACCCTGGATGTTGTTGATCACCACGGTGTCCGGGCACCAGGTTTCAAACCAGCTGTCCAGCACCACCAGGGGTTTTCCCAGTCCCACGAACCACTTGGTGTCCTCGTCGCACATTTCCGTTGCCAGCAGGATCACCCCCGCGCAATCGGAAACCGACAGGGCCTTCACCTGCTCTTCCAGATTCTGATTCTCATAAAAATAGCTCACCTGGAGCTTATAGCCTAACTCCGCCACGGTTTTGCTGATACCCTCCATCACGGCGGAGAAAAACTGGGTGTCACCATACACCATACCGTGACGCTTGAAGATCAGCAGATTGATGAATTCCGAGATGGTCTCCCGGCGCACTGCCCGGCGGACGCCGTGTTCCTCCGCCGCTTTGAGGATCATCTCTCTGGTGGCCTCGCTGATACCCGGCTTGCCGTTCAGCGCAATGGAGACCGCCGCAGGAGAGACCCCCAGCAGCGCCGCCAGTTCTTTCGATGAGATTGCCATATCCTCACGCTCCCCTTTTCTTTCCCATACCATATCACAAAACAAGAGAAACGTCAAATCATTTTCTAAATACAGGCAATCGGTTTAGAGAAATTTAGCCTTGCAAATTGTTGTTTGGCGTACCGGAATCGACGCCCCCTTTGGGGGAGCTGTCAGCCGAACAGGCTGACTGAGAGGGTACCGCGGTAAGATAATGGCAGTCGAGATAAGCTATACTGGCCCTCTCAGTCTGCCCTTTATGGGTCAGCCAGCTCTCCCAAAGGGAGAGCCAAGGGGTGCTGCCGTATCTGCCTGCCAAATTACAATTGATCGATGCGTTGAATGGGAGCACCCCGCAAAACGAAAAGGCAGGAACCGGGAATGGTTCCTGCCTTGGCGGATTATGAATTTTCTTTTCTGCGCTTTTTACCGGTGTATACCATTGCCGCGCCCAAGAGTATCGCCAGACCGCCGGCGGTGTAGGGGGCTGTGCCCATGCCGCCGGTTTCGGGAAGCTCGTAGCAGCGGGCATCATTGGTTACGGTGACCATGACGGCAGGGGTTCCATCAGCAGGAATTACTACCATGGAGCCGTTTTCGTAAGTCACCACAAAGCGATTGCCATTCACACCCGCCAGTGTGCCGCCCTGAATGGGACTGCCTCTGTCATCCAACTCATAGATGTAGTAGGCGCGCCCCAGTTCCAGGTTGGTAAACTTCGCCGTGCCCGTGGTGCTGCCCGGGAAGGTGATGCTCACCATCTGCAGCGGATTGCCGGTGGGATTCGGCTCGGAATAGATTCCGAAGCGGTAAGTGCCCGAGATCTGCTCAGCTGTGCCCTGTGCCGTCAGGAAGACCTTTGCCACTGTGGCTTCGCCCTTGTGGTTATAGGCCTGATAGGGATAGTTGGCGCTCTGGTACCAGACGGTTATCCCATCCGGGAAAGTGGGATAGCTTCCATCTTCATTTTGCTTTGCCACCGCAAAATAGTGAGGCGTGGCATCCAGCACATAGCCCTCCGGGGCCTTCGTCTCGGTGAGGCAATAAACCGTGTTGTATGTCATGGTCTGACCATTTTCCCTGCCGAAGGTCAGGGTGCCATCCTCGCCGGTGGTTCCGATGAGGGACAGCCCGTTTTCTGTTGCGGTAAACGTGCCATCCGCGTAGGTTCCCTCCACCAGAGTGAACTCCGCGCCGGAGAGGGCCAGGCTGGTATCATACTGGTCCAGCTTTTTCACCGTCACGCTGGGAGATGTATCCGCGCCCACGGTACCGCCGGTGGCATAACTGAATTCCTTCACCTCCACGCTGCCGCCGCTGGGGGTGATATAGCCCTCCCAATGGGCATTGTTGGAGATGGCAATGGTCTGGCCCGGCATGGCATTGACGGTTGCCTCATAGGTAACGGTCAAAGGCAGATTGTCCGGCAGGACGATTTTCAGCGTCTGTCCCTCCACAGAGGCGGTCCAGTTCGTTACCGCAACGTTTGTCTTTGTGTTCACCACCTGAATGGAAGTGGTATCCAGAATCAGAGTACTGCTCAGCTCGTCCACCAGGGTGATGGTGTCCGCACCGCTGACCAGGTCTTCTCCCAGTTCGTTCAGCGTGATCTGGAAGGGATACCGGCCGCCGTTGATTTCGGGGTCATAGGTTCCGGTCTTGGACAGTGTCTGTCTTCCAATCGTCACGCCGTTGCTGTCATTGCCAAAGATATCCCCCTCGGAATTCTGCAGGCTGACCACATTGTCGAAATACTTGCTTGCGCTGCCCAGCAGCACATCCGGGTCCGTCACCCGGCAAACCACCTGGAAGTCCACCGCATAGACGTCGCTCTGCTTGCCGGCAACCAGGTTATCCACTTCCCAGCAAACTTGCCTTCCATCGGCGCTGGTGTAGTAGTAGCTGGTCAGCGGTCCTTCTCCATCCAGCCCGGCGGACATGGTGTGCTCCGTCCATCCGGCACCCAGGTCCGAAATCCGCACCATTTGGGCACCGGAGCTGCCGCGGGTGCTGGCTCCGCGCCATTTGATGCGGGCGTAGGCCAGCTCCATTCCCTCCGGAATGTAGTCCACCACCCGATAACGGCCGGACAGATTGCCCTCATAGTTGACCTTGACCGTCCATGCGGCATAGTACCCCGGTTTCTGCAATTCTCTTTGAATAACAGTTCCACCTCTGACGACCTTGTCTTGTGTGATTGTTGAACCGTCATAGAAGAAGGTGCTGCCCAGTTCCTTGAAGATATTCTCGCTGCCGTACAGGGTCTTGCTGGCTACATTATGATCCACCCAGTTAGAGCTGTCGGAGGAGCTTTGCAGCTTGTTGTTGAAGGTGTAGTAATCCCGATCCGCATTGGGAATCACATTCGGCTCTGTTTTCAGGATGATGTACAGGGAACTGCCCTCTGCCAGCGTGACATTTTTGTTCAGCGTCAGCGTCAGGGTGTTGTGGTCCTTCGTGATCGTATAGGCATCTTCGCCCAATGCGGTCAGCAGGCCACTGGCCAGCAGCGAATCCATATCCGTGTAATCGGTCAGGGACGTAGTGGATCCAAAGTCCGCTGTGTACGCTCCTACAAAGGAGGTGCCCCGGATATTGTGCACGGAACCTCCGGCGCCATTCGTCACATCTTTGATGGCGGTTCCCTCGGGCAGGAGCTTTCCGTCCACCTTGATGACCCAGTACAGCGCGCCTTTTGCGAAATCTCCGGTGGTCACCTTGGGTGCCTCGTAGTACCAGCTCTGCTTTTCCGCGGCAAAGCTGTTGCTGCCCTCCACGACGACGGAGGCCTCGACGCCGATTCCGGTGAGCATGTATTGGATGTTGCCGATACCCACGGTGCCGGACAGGTTAAAGCTGTTGCTTACCACAACCTGGGTGATTTCGCCGATATCCACGGGCTGGGCGTAATAGGTCAGAAGATAGGCTTGGGGCCCATCCAGTCCAATGTTCTCCGGTGTGAAGCTGAAGGAACTCTTCCTGTCTACCTTTACCCAAACAGTTTGGGTGGGTGTGCGGGCGCTGAGATTGCCAATGGCTCCCGCGTCCGTCAGGTCAGAGCCGGGAGCATCCGCCTTGATGGTATAGGCATTCACCTGGACATAGCCCACAAATTGCATGTACTGGCTGCCCAAGGAATCCTTCAAGGACGCAGAGGACAGGTCCCAGTCACCCGCCTCGTTGGCCACCACCTGGTACCGGTAGCTGCCTGCCGGTACCGTGAAGCTGCTGTCGGGAGAGGTAATTGGTGTAACGGAGCTGCCGGTGGCATCGTAAGCGTTGCCGGTCATGGATACGGTGATTTCCGTCTCCTGCTTCCCGCCCACCAGTTTGCGGCTCCAGGCTTTTCGGTCCAGCGTTTTGCTGGAGTTATACGCGTTCAGCGGATTATTCCCGTCATTTCTGCTGTCATCCGAGAAAACCCGGGCACGATTGTTGATGAGAACCGCCTTGTTCCCCGCCGTCACAAACACGCCGGGCTCCACCTTCACCGTATAGGTCAGCGTTTTGCTTTCCCCGGGGGTCAGTGGGCCAACGTAATAGGAAAAGCTGTCATTGTATTTTTGGTCCTCGTTCGTATCCGTGATGACCAGCTTCGTTCCTTCCGTGATTTTCGTGAGGCCGTCGCTGCCGTTCTGGTTTTGGGAACCGCCTTCGAATAAACAGAAGGAGGTTTCGTCATAGGATAGGTATTGGCGGATCGAACTTAAGGTCGGGTTTTGACCTTGAGAGCCATCCAGGGCATCGACAATTTTCACATTGTCCAGGACATAAGTGTTTTCATCATACGCCTTTATCCAAATGGTGTAGGTAATGGTCCCGCCGCCGTTTCCATCCGAGGTGAAGGTGGAAGCCACCTTACTCATGGTTGCGCCGGCGCTGGGCGTGAAGGTGACGGTATCGCTGTCCCGCTGGTAGGTTTTGGAATAGACGTTCGCCGTGTTCTGGAGAATTCCCTTGGCAGTGATGCCGGTGTATTCCTCCTTCAGCTTGACCCGGTAGGTCAGCGTCCGGGTTTCGTTGGCTTCCATAGTACCAATGACCCAGACCAGGGTGCCGGGCTTCGCCGGATTTTCGCCCGCGGGCTCCGGGATGGGGATTTCCTCCGTGGGCGCCCCACCGATGTACACGCTGCCGGTGCCGTCGATCTGGGTGGAGGTTCCGGTTATCCCCACATATTCCTCAATATACTGGGTATCGGCAAAGGCATCCACCACCTTGACCTCCGGGCAGCCATCCGCACCGGCGGTGACCGTCAGGGTATAGGTCAGGTAATCCCCGTCACTTTCCTCCGAAATGGCGGAGACGGTTTTGGTCAGGTCCACATTTCCGTATTTGGCGACAATGTCACCATCAAAATCAATGTCGATCTTGATTCCGCCGATCACAATCTGTCCCGGATTCTCATCTTCAATCTGAGACAGATCCACCTCCGCTTCCACGAAGAAGTCGCCTTTAATAACGGTATTCGTCTCCGTCTTCTGCTGTGCCAGCCAGTTGGGATTAAAGGCAAGGGTGACCGTACCGCCTTCCACCGTGATGGTGCCCACCGCAGTGGTTCCGCTGGTGATGCTGCCGTTGGCCGTGGCGTTGCGCAGCAGCTCCGGCAGTGTATAGGTCATCTTCCCACCGGCAGCCAGAAGAGCATCAATGGGGACATTTTCGTAGTCAATTTCCAGCTTGAAATCCGCGTCGCCGGGAATATTCGTTGCGTCGGTTACATCAACCCACGCCGCATTTTCATCGGTACGGTAATAGAGTGTTGCGTCGGTAATATAACTTTCCACAGGCAGCGGATCGGTTGTTTCCGTCGTGTCTGTTGTGTCTGTTGAATCCGTTGTGTCTGTCGAATCTTCCGCCAGAAGCATCACGGCATATTCCTGCATGGGGCCCGGTACGGCATAGGCAGCGCCCATCACCGGAAGTCCCGACGGGGCTGTCCATTCGGGCAGTTCCGGCTCCTCGGATTCTTCAGATTCATCGGATTCCTCAGGTTCGTCGGATTCCTCGGGTTCGTCGGATTCCTCGGGCTCGTCGGATTCCTCAGGTTCATTGGGCTCCCCGGGTTCGTCGGATTCCTCGGGTTCATCGGATTCCTCAGGTCCATCAGATTCCTCAGGTTCGTCGGATTCCTCAGGTTCGTCGGACTTCTCGGGCTCGTCGGATTCCTCGGGCTCGTCAGATTCCTCGGGCTCGTCGGATTCCTCCGGTTCGTCGGATTCCTCGGGTTCGTCGGATTCCTCCGGCTCGTCGGATTCCTCGGGCTCATCGGATTCCTCCGGCTCGCCGGATTCCTCAGGTTCGTCGGATTCCTCGGGCTCGTCGGATTCCTCGGGTTCCTCAGATTCTTCCGGTTTCTCGGGTTCTTCCGGCTCTACGAGTTCCTCGGATTCTTCCGGTTTCTCGGGTTCTTCCGGCTCTACGAGCTCCTCGGATTCTTCCGGTTCCTCAGATTCTTCCGGTTCCTCCGGCTCCCGGTGGGGGGTGCATTCCTCGGTATGGGTGTGCTCCTGCTGGCCGCAGGTGAGCTCCCAGGTGCCATAGCAGCGGGGGCCGTGGACATGGTCTTCCTCCGTATTGGTGCAGGTCAGTGTCTGGGTATCCAAAGGCACCGTAATCATTCCAAAGCAGGCGTTGGTATGCTGATGGGCCAAAACCTGGGTCTTTCCGCAAACCAGATTGCCCGAGCCATCGAAGCAGGCCGCCGTGTGCTCATGCAGCGCGATTTCCCGTCTTTCACAGATCAGCACCGGCTCGGCTGGCTCCTGTTCCACCTCAGGCTGCTCACAGATCAGGACCTGCTCCCACTGGTAGCACTCGTCCGTGTGCGCATGGGCCGGTTCCTCCGACTGGCCGCAAGCCAGCTCCCGGGAAATCTCATAGCAGCCTTCGCCGTGGATATGGCCCTGGGATTCCTCCAAACCGCAAATCAAGCTTCCCGCTTCGTCATAGCAGCCATCCCCGTGGGCATGGCCCTGGCTTTCGGCGGACATGCACACCAGGGTAGCAGTTTCACTGTAACAATCTTCGGTATGGATATGCTGGGGCTCCGTGGACTCCGTGCAGATCAGCGCGCCCCGCTCCAGGGTATAGCAATCCTCCGTATGGACATGTACCGGCTGAATCTCCGGGAAGAAATAGCAGGCTTCCCCATGGGTGTGGGTGCTGACCTGGGGCAGCGGGCACCAAAGGGCGCCGTTTTCGTCCCGGCAGGCAGCATCATGGTAGTGAACCACGAAGTCGGCATAGCCGCACACCGGATTACCGCTTCCATCATAGCACCCTCCGGTATGCCGGTGGATTCCCAAAGTATCCGCGGAGCACACCGGAGCCAGCTTCTCCACCTGGGTCACCTGGGTGTAGCATTCATCGGTATGGGTATGCTCCGGAAGAACGCACTGACTTTCCATCGTGATGGCAGGGAGGATCAGCGCGTAGGTGATGCAGAACACCACCACTGCCGCCAGGCAGGTTACCACCTGATGCCAGCGTCTTTTTATCCGATACGACCTTGTATATTTCTCAGTATCCAGCTGCATATAGCCGTCACCATCCTTTATGATCTCAACGCTCCCAGATCCGGAATTACCATTGTCGTTATGGGGAAATGGCGGGCAGGTATTCCGGAATGAAAGCCCGTGATGCTTCAAAAGCTGATTAAAACTCTAAAAATCCTCAGTCTAATTATTTTACATCATTCTTCCAAATAATTCAATAAAAAATCAGAAAAGAGATCGAGCATTGTTCACAATTTTTATACCGGACTATGATTCAAAGTTCGCAAAGATTTTCGAGGAGGATTTGCGCAAAACTGCCACCCCGGTTTCCCGGGGTGGCAGTTGGTATTTACCGGACGTATGCGCCGAAGGGCATCAGCGCGAGTTTCGCCATTTTGAAGCTTTGCAGTCCCAGGGGGATGCCGATGATGGTGACGCAGCACACAAGCCCCATCACCAGGTAATATACCGCCAGCTCCCAGCCAAAGAAAAGAATCCACAGCACGTTTGCCAGGAAGGACACCGCGCCGCCGCCATAAACTACCTCCTTGCCGAAGGGGCAGAAGGTCAGACCCGCCATCTTGAAGCTCTGCAGCCCCAGCGGGATGCCGATGATGGTAATGCAGCAAAGGACACCCGCCAGGATCCAGCCCAAACCGGAAATCAGGCCGATGAAGATGAACCAAAAAATATTGCCGATGATGCTCATTTTTCATACCTCCATTTAAAAATTCCCGCGCAGGTTCCCTTTCCTCCGCAGAACGGTATATTGTAATTTCGAAACATATTTCGTAGTGCGGTTTTCTGCCCCCGCCCTACGAACGAAACAGCAAATCAGAACAGGCTGATCTGGCTGGTATCCGGCAGGCTGCCGAAGGCACCGGCGTCTTTCAGCATCTGGATGTGGGTTTTGGACACCTTGGGGCAGGCCAGGGCCACCTCTTCTATGGACAGGAAGGTCTTCCCCTCCCGGCCGTTCATCAGGTCCCAGGCGGCGTTTTCGCCCAGGCCGGAAATGGAGACGAAGGGGGGCAGGAGCTTGCCGTCCTGAATCAGGAATTTGGTGGCGTGGCTTTTGTAAATGTCGATGGGCAGGAATTCGAAGCCCCGGAGGTAGTATTCATACACAACCTCCATGGTGGTCAGCAGGTCTTCGTCCTTGTCGGTGGCGTTTTCGTTATGCTCAATGGCGTCGATGTTGGCCATGACGGACTCCTTGCCCCCGGTCATCAGCACGGCATCAAAGCCGCCCTTCTGGCTGCGGCGGTAGAAATAGGCCGCATAGAAGGCCAGAGGGTGGTAGACCTTGAACCAGGCAATGCGGAAAGCCATCATGACATAGGCCACGGCGTGGGCCTTGGGGAAGAGGTACTTGATCTTCTTGCAGGAGCCGATGTACCAGTCCGGCACGCCGGCATCGATCATCTCCTGCTCCGCACCCTCCGGCAGTCCCCTGCCCTTTCGCACCGCCTCCATGATTTTGAAGGAGCGCTTCTCCGGCATCCCGCAGGAGATCAGGTAGATCATGATGTCGTCACGGCAGCCGATGGCCTGGTCAACCGTGGCGGTTTTGGAGGTGATCAGATCCTTGGCGTTGCCCAGCCACACGTCGGTGCCGTGGGAGAAGCCGGAAAGCCGGAGCAGGGTATCAAACCTTGTGGGCATGGTATCCAGCAGCATGCCCCGGGTGAACTTGGTGTTGAACTCCGGGATGGCCACGGCGCCGGTGGGACCCAGGATGGGGTCATTCTCATAGCCCAGCTCCTTGGAGGAGGTGAAGATGGACATGGTGCGCTTGTCATCCAGGGGGATTTTCTTGGCGTCCACCCCGGTCATATCCTCCATCATCCGGATCATGGTGGGGTCATCATGGCCCAGCATATCCAGCTTTAAGAGGTTTTCCTCCATGGAGTGGTATTCAAAATGGGTGGTGATCTGGTCAGCGTTGGGATCGTCGGCGGGATGCTGCACCGGGCAGAAATCCCAGATCTCATTTTCCTGGGGGATGACCACCAGGCCGCCGGGGTGCTGGCCCGTGGTACGGCGGACACCCACACAGCCGGCGGCAAGACGTGCTTCCTCCGCCCGGCTGGCGGATTTGCCCCGCTCGGCCAGGTACTTTTTCACATAACCGAAGGCAGTCTTTTCCGCCACGGTGCCGATGGTGCCCGCCCGGAACACGTGGGATTTGCCGAACATCTCAATACAATATGCGTGGGCCTTGGCCTGGTATTCGCCGGAGAAGTTCAGATCGATATCCGGCACCTTGTCGCCGCCGAAGCCCAGGAAGGTTTCAAAGGGGATGTTGAAGCCGTCCTTTTCAAATTTGGTGCCGCACTTGGGGCACACCGCGTCCGGCAGGTCCGCGCCGCAGCCATAGCCCTTGGGCACGTCGAAGGTGGAGAATTTGCATTCCGGATTGGGGCAGCGGTAGTGGGGCGGGAAGGAATTCACCTCGGTGATGCCGGACATGTAGGCCACGATGGAGGAGCCAACGGAGCCCCGGGAGCCAACCAGGTAGCCATGCTCCAGGCTGTTCTGCACCAGCTTCTGGGCGGACATGTAAATCAC
>CAMEWH010000078.1:0-10053 GCA_945940335.1 uncultured Clostridia bacterium
GCTTCATAGCCTCCACGATGCACAGGGTCTGGCCCTTCTTCACCCGGTCGCCCAGTGACACATAGGGTTCCGCATTCTCCGCGGGTGCAGCGTAGAACAGCCCCACAATGGGTGAGGTGACACTGACACCGTCGACCGCTTCCTGTATTGCCGGGGCAGCCGTCGGCTCCGCCGGAACAGTCACAGGCACCGCAGCGGAAACAGGTGCGCTCCGCTCCAGCCGCACCACCTGATTGTCCTCGGTGATTTCCAAGCCCGTCAGCTCCAGCTCCTTCATAAGCTGGGCATATTTGCGAATATCGGATTCTTTCATGGCTTACACCTTTCGGAAGGCAAGACAGGCGTTATGCCCGCCGAAGCCCAGAGAATTGCTCAGACACAGGTCAATAGCTGCCTGCACCGCCTGATTGGGTACATAGTTCAGGTCGCACCTGGGGTCTTTTTCCAGCAGGTTGATGGTGGGCGGCACCATGCCGGTTTCCAGAACCTTCAGGCTGACGATTGCCTCCACCGCCCCGGCGGCACCCAGCATATGCCCGGTCATGGACTTGGTGGAGCTGACGAGAGCCTTGTAGGCAGCGTCCTCCCCCAGCGCCTTCTTGATGGCAAGGGTTTCTCCCGCATCGTTCAGGGGTGTTCCTGTGCCGTGGGCGTTGACGTAGACCCCTTCGCCGTCCCGATAGCCCGCTTCTTCCAGCGCCTGTACCATAGCCCGCGCGCCGCCCTCTGCTTCCGGGTGGGGCGCGGTGATGTGGTAGGCGTCGCAGGTGGAGCCGTAGCCGCAGACCTCGCCGTAGATTTTCGCGCCCCGGGCCTTGGCGTGTTCGTATTCTTCCAGCACCAGCGCGCCGGCGCCTTCGCCGATGACGAAGCCGCCCCGGCGGGCATCAAAGGGCAGGGATGCGGCATTGGGGTTCTCCGCCGTGGACAGCGCCTTCATATTGATGAAACCAGCAATGCCCACAGGGACGATAGAGGCTTCCGCGCCGCCGGTGATGGCAGCATCGGCATAGCCGTGGCGGATGAGCCGCAAAGCCTCGCCGATGGCGTTGGAGCCGGAGGCGCAGGCGGTGACGGCGGGCAGAGCCGGGCCCTGACAGTTGTAGCGAATGGCGATCATGCCCGCTGCCATATTGGCGATCATCATGGGTACGCACAGAGGACTGACCCGGTGAGGCCCCCGGCTTTCCAGCTTGCCAATTTCGGTGGTGACCGTGTTAAGACCGCCGATGCCGGAGCCGAAATACACAGCAATCCTGTCGGGTGCCACCGTGCCAATCACGCCGCTTTCCTCCACGGCCTGCACCGCCGCGCCCATGGCGTACTGGGCAAAGCGATCAGAGCGCAGCGTTTCGCTCTTTTCCATATAGTTCAGGGGGTCAAAATCCTTTACCTGGGCTCCCAGCTTGGCTTTGTAATTGGTGGTATCAAAATAGGTGATGGGACCGATGCCGTTATAGCCGGACACCAGATTGCCCCAAGCCGAGTCCATGTTGCTGCCCACAGGGCTGACAATGCCCATGCCGGTGACAACAACCCGTCTGTATTCGTTCATATCAGACTCCTTCCTGTTTCCTTTTGCAAAATGTTTCGAATCGAGAAGACCCAATGGTGTTACAATTTCGCGCATCGTTCGTAACGCATTGGCTGGCGGCCCTGCCGCCTCAAATTGCGATGCCGCCGTCTACCCGGAGAACTTCGCCGGTGACATAATTCGCTGTGGCGAGGTATGCTGCCGCATCCGCAACTTCCTCCGCTTCCCCCATTCTTTCCAGAGGAATCATGGCGAGCATGGGGTTCTCCGTCTGACTCTGGGTCATATCCGTGCGGATAAACCCCGGTGCGATGGCGTTGCAGCGGATGCCTTTGGACGCCAGCTCTTTGGCGACGGATTTGGTCAGACCCACAACACCTGCCTTGGAGGCGGCGTAGTTGCACTGACCGGCGTTGCCCATGAGACCGGACACGGAAGCGAGGTTAATGATGCAGCCCTCCTTCGCCCGGAGCATGACGGCGCTGACATGGCGGATCATGTTGAAGGTGCCTTTCAGATTGGTATCCAGTACTGCATCGAAGGACGCTTCGCTCATCATAGGGACAAGTCCGTCTTTCGTGATGCCAGCGCTGTTGACGAGGATCTGAATGGAGCCAAAGTCCTTGCGAACAGCGGCGACGGTGGCCTTGACTTCCTCAAAATCCGCCACGTTGCATTTGTAAGCAGCGGCTTTCACACCGAAACCTTCACACTGGCTGCAAACTTTCTGCGCCGCTTCCTGATTTCCGGCGTAGACGATGGCGATGTTGGAACCCATGGAGGCAAACTTCCGGGCAATGGCTGCACCGATGCCCCGGGAGCCGCCGGTAATCAGGGCTGTTTTTTCGCTTAACATACTGTTTCCTCCAAACAGGCGGTATAGGGTATGGCCTTCACCGCCGGGTCAATTTTCAAAATCATATTGGTAAGGGTCTTGCCCGGACCGATTTCGATAAAGGTATCCACCCCGGACGCAATCAGATTGCGGATGAGGGTCTCCCAGCGCACAGGGCTGGCAATCTGACGGGCTAGCAGCTGGGCGGGATTGCCGCTGTATGCTTCCGCAGTCACATCGGAATAGAGCGGAATTGCCGGGGTGTTCATCCCGGCTTTTGCCAAATCCTCGGCAAAGGCTTCTGCCGCCTCCGCCATAAAGGGGCTGTGGAAGGCACCCTTCACTTTCAGAGGAAGGGCGCGCCCTCCCGCCGCTTTGACTTCGGCAGAAAAGGCAGCCATTTCGGACGCAAGACCGGACACGGATATTTGACCGGGACAGTTGTAGTTCACGGGGTATAGTCCCTCATGCTTTGCGCAGAGGGCTTCCACCGTTTCGGCAGGCAGCTTCACCACTGCCGCCATGGCAGTATCGTGCTTTTCCGCTTCTGCCTGCATCAGCTGCCCCCGGCGGCACACCAGGCGAAAACCGGTGGCATGGTCAAACAGTCCCGAAAATGTTGCGGCAGTTACCTCACCCAGAGAGAATCCGGCAACCGCATCGGGGACAATGCCCCTCTCCCGCAGCACCTGCGCCGCCGCAAGCTCTATGGCAAACAGGCAGGGCTGGGTGTTTGTGGTTTCTTTCAGTTCCTCTGCTGTGCCGGAAAAGCATTGCCGGATGGTTCCGGGACGAAGTGCTTCACACAAATCGAAGATTTCCCGGGCGGCGGCATTGGTTTCGTAAAGCTGCTTTCCCATGCCGGGGAACTGGTCTCCCTGCCCGGAAAAGACGAAGGCTAGTCTACCCATGTATTTGCCCTCCGCAGGATGATCTCCGCTTCTTCCACGACTTCCAGGACAATGTCGGCAGCGGGCTGCTCTTTCCTGACCATAGCGGCAATCTGCCCGGACAGGAAGCAGCCGTTTTCGGCATCGCCCTCCTGCACCGCCATGCGCAGCTTCCCCGCACCAAGTGCTTCCAGTTCTTCGTCCGGCATTCCGCCATACTCTGCCTTTGCGTAATTCCGGGCAAAGGGTGTTCTCAGGCTGCGCACAGGATGACCCAGCCGCTTGCCGGTGACCATGGTGCACAGGTCGCCCGCTTTCAGAATCCGTTCCTTATAACCCGGGTGGATGCTGCACTCATAGGCGCTTAGGAACCGGGTACCCATCTGCACACCGCAGGCTCCCAGCATAAAGGCTGCCGCCATGCCCCGCCCGTCGGCAATACCGCCGGCAGCCAGCACGGGCAGGTTGGTAGCGTCGCAGACCTGAGGCACCAGCACCATGGTAGTCAATTCACCCACATGGCCGCCGCTTTCGCCGCCCTCGGCGATGAGAGCGGAAGCCCCCAACCGGGTCATGAGCTTTGCCATGGCCACAGAAGCCACCACGGGAATCACCTTGATGTCCGCCTCTTTCCAAGCCTTCATGTACTTGGAAGGATTTCCAGCGCCGGTGGTGACCACTTCCACCTTCTCTTCCACCACCACCTGAGCGACTTCATCGGCAAAGGGGCTCATGAGCATGATGTTCACACCGATGGGGCACCCGGTTTTCTCTCTGGCAATCCGAATCTGCTCCCGGACATAGCTGCCTGGAGCATTGCCTGCCGCGATAATGCCAAGGCCGCCGCCGTTAGACACAGCAGCGGCCAGCGTACCGTCGGCGATCCATGCCATGCCGCCCTGAAACACAGGGTAGCGAATACCCAGAAGCTCACAAACCGCAGACTTTACCATGATCTTACCCCTGCTTGCTCTGGATGAATTTGTCCAGATCGCCAACGGTGGCTACGGGCTGGTCCAGTTCCAGCTCCATGCCCAGTTCGTCTTCCAGGTTCATCAGCAGCTCCACGGTGTCCAGAGAATCGATGCCCAGCTCTGTAAAGGTGCTCTCGGGCTTCACAGCGGAAATGTCACAGCCGGTACGCTCGGCGATCACTTTGGCAATAGAATCAAAATACATAATCATAACCTCCAGGTTTTATCATCGGCTTTTGCCGTTTCTGGAAGCCATTATACACATCCCAAGTTCCTGTCACGCTCCCGAAGCGTTCCAAAAGCGTTCCTCTCGGGAAATAGATTCCGATTCTCCTGGCAGTAGAGAAAAAAACACAAAGTAGATTGCCTGGAAGCGGGAGAAATGGTATGATGACGGGGAAAGATTTGTATAACTCCGTTCCAGCCCAACCTGCGGGAACGGGAAAGGATGTCTATGCAGTTGACCGCGAAACAGATCCACGCCCGGCTGACCCGGATCAGACCTCTGGTGGAAAACAGATCCCTGGACACGCTGCGTCGGGGGCAGAATGCCCTTGGGGAACTGATGCATACAATCCACCGCGCCCGTGTCCGGGTGAAGCGCCACGATTTTCCGGATTTCCCTGCCGCCTGGGTGCTGCCGAAGGATATTCGGCGGGAGGGTGTGGTTTTGTACCTCCACGGCGGCGGCTATACCTGCGGCGGTCTGGAATACGCCCTGGGATTTGGCGCTGCGCTGGCAGATGAGTGTGGCGTCCGGGTATTCTGCGCGGCATACCGGCTGGCCCCGGAGAGCCGGTTCCCGGCGGCGTTAGGAGATGCGGCCGTAGCCTACCAGTATCTGCTTGACAAGGGCTATCCGCCGGAGGAAATCAGTCTCTGCGGTGAAAGCGCCGGCGGCGGCCTGTGCTACAGCCTGTGTATGTACCTTCGGCAGTTGGATAAGCCCCTGCCCGGAAGCATTGTCGCCATCTCTCCGTGGGTCGACCTGACCGGCACGGGGGAAAGCAACAATGAGAACCGGGACAAGGATGTGTCCCTGTCCAATGAGCAGCTGGATTTTTTCGCCCGGTGCTATACGGACACCCCGGCAGAGCCGCTGGTGTCCCCTCTGTTCGGGGATTTGTCCGGAATGCCGCCGTCGCTGATCTTCGCCGGCGGGGACGAGATTCTGCTCAGCGATGCGAAGCGTCTCCATGAAAAACTGCGGCAGCAGGGCTGCAATTCCCAGCTCTCTATCCGCCCTGAGCGCTGGCACGCCTATGTACTGTACTCTCTGCGGGAAGACCGGGAGGATATGACCAGAATCAACGCCTTCCTCAGTAAAAACCTCTCTCAGGAGCGGAAGCTGCGGTGGATGCGGCTGGACAACGCCGCCAAAATCTACCCCGCCGCCCGGCGACAGAGCTGGAGCAATGTGTTCCGGCTGTCGGTGACATTGCGGGAGCCGGTGGACAAGCAGGTGCTCCAATCCGCTCTGGACGTGACGGCCCGGCGGTTCCCGTCCATCTGTGTCCGGCTGCGCCGGGCGCTGTTCTGGTACTACCTGCAGCAGCTGGGGCAGGCCCCAACCCTGTGGAAGGAAAGTAGCTATCCTCTGACCCTCATGTCCCGGGATGAGACCCGGCGGTGCGCCATCCGGGTCATTGCTTATGAAAACCGCATTGCCGTGGAATTTTTCCATTCCGTCACCGACGGAAACGGGGGACTGGTGTTCCTGAAAAGCCTGACCGCCGAGTATTTGCAGCAAAAGTACGGCGAAGCCATTCCGGCGGCGGAGGGTGTGCTGGGTCGGCTGGAAGCACCCCGCCCGGAGGAACTGGAAGACAGCTTCCTCAAATATGCCGGAACCGTCAGCGCCAGCCGCCGGGAGAATAACGCCTGGCATCCCCGGGGCACGCCGGAGCCGGACGGGTTTCTGAACCTCACCTGCTTCCGGCTCAGCACCTCCGAAGCCCTGGCAAAGGCCCATGAATACGGGGTCAGTCTCACCGCCTTCCTGTGTGCCGTCACCATGATGGCGCTGCAGTCCATGCAGGAAGCCCATGTGCCCAACCGGCGGCGCAGAAAGCCCATCCGGGTGCTGATCCCGGTAAACCTGCGCAGGCTGTTCCCCAGCAATACCCTTCGGAATTTCGCTCTCTACACCACCCCGGAGATCGACCCCCGGCTGGGCAGCTATGACTTCCCGGAAATCTGTCAGGCGGTGCAGCACCGGCTGGGGCTGGATGTGAATCCCAAGGTGATGAGCACTCGCATCGCAACCAATGTAAGCAGCGAAAGGAGCATGATTGTGCGAATCATGCCCCTGTTTATCAAGAATTTTGTAATGAAAGCGGTCTTCAATCAGGTGGGAGAGAAAAAATCCTGCCTGTCCCTGTCCAATCTGGGACAGGTGACACTGCCGCCGGAGATGTCACGCTATGTGCAGCGGCTGGACTTCATTCTGGGCGCGCAGGCGACGGCGCCCCATAACTGCGGTGTGGTGTCCTACGGCGACAGCCTGTATCTCAACTTCATCCGCAACATCCGGGAGCCGGAGCTGGAAGCCCAGGTGTTCCGGGTTCTGCGGGAGCTGGGACTGGGAGCGGAAGTGCAGACCAACAATCGGGAGTGAAAAAGATGTATTGTATTTATTGTGGCGTGAAGCTGGCGGACAGCGAAAAGTGCTGCCCCCTGTGCGGCACGGTGCCCTTTCACCCGGACATCCCCCGGGAGGAGAGAAAGCCCCTGTACCCGGTGGAGTGCTATCCTCGGCAGCAGGTCAGCCGGAAGGGCTTTCTGGGGGTGGTGGCCATTCTGCTGCTGATCCCGGTGCTGGTGTCACTGATCTGCGACCTGAGCCTTCAAGGCGGTGTGACTTGGTCGGGCTATGTGATGGGCGCCATCGCCCTGAGCTATGTGATCCTGGTGCTGCCCCTGTGGTTCCGGCATCCCAACCCGGCGGTTTTCGTGCCCTGCGATTTTTTCGCAATCGGTCTGTATGTGCTGTATATCGACCTGAGCGTGAAAGGCGGCTGGTTTCTGGGCTTTGCCTTCCCGGTGATCGGATTTGCGGGGGTTTTGGTATCGGCTGTGGTAATCCTCACCCGGTATCTGCATCGGGGAGCACTGTACATTTACGGAGGCGCGCTGATTGCGCTTGGCGCTTTCCTGCCGGTGATGGAGCTTCTGATGAAGCAAACCTTCCGCCTGTCAAAATTCGTAGGCTGGTCATGGTATCCGCTGGTGGCGCTGGTGCTGCTGGGGAGCGCCCTGGTTTTTCTGGCTTTGTGCCGCCCTGCCAGAGAAACTGCGGAACGAAAGCTGTTTTTATAGGAATCCCTTGGCTCTGGGGCATCCATAGAGGCAGTCACGAAAATGCACATAAGCAAAAACGATCGTTCATAACACGAATGTACGATGGTTTCATCCGGGCATGAATATACCATCTTTTGAGAACCAAATCCTTTTTGTCTGCTATTGAAAAAGTAGTTGACACTTCAACATCCCTCTGATGCGATAGGAATATCAAAAAACCGAATTTCGGTTTTTGAAAAACTGATAGATAAAGGAGCCTATCTCCATGGTTCGAATTGTGTCCGACACTTCCACCCTCTACTCCTCTGCTCAGGCCGAAGCTGCCGGGTTTTCTGTAGTTCCCCTGTCCGTCACCATCGCAGGCAAAAGTTACCGGGAGTTCGACGAAATCACCGCCCAGGAACTCGTTGCGCTGATCCGGCAGGGCCACATGCCCACTTCCAGCCAGCCTGCTATTGGAGAGGTGGAGGCACTATACCGCCGCTTCGAGGGTGAAGAGATCATCAATGTCGCCATGGCCGCTGGTTTGTCCGGCACCTACGCCGGCGCCGTGGCCGCAGCGGAGCTGTGTGAGCAGCCGGAGAAGATTACGGTAGTCAATACCCGAACCCTCTGTGGTCCCCACCGCTATCTGGTGGAAAAGGCCGTTCAGTGGGCCAAAGAGGGCCATCCCCGGGCAATCATTGTGGAAAAGCTGAATGCACTGATGGATACTGCCAAAAGTTACCTGATTCCCGAGGATTTTGATTACCTGCGCCGGGGCGGGCGGCTGTCTCCTTTGGTGTCCCATGTGGGAAAAATGGTCAATCTGACCCCCATTATGACACAGACCAACACCGGCGAGCGCCTGACAGTTGCCAGTATCCGCAGAGGCTATGCGCATGCAGTGAAATATCTGATAAAGGAATTGGAAAAAGCCGGTGTCGGCAAGGACTGGCAGATTCAAATCTCCCACGCCGACGCAGAAGACAAGGCACAGCAAACATTACAGGCGCTGAAGGAGGCCATTCCCGACGCACATTACCAGATCTATCCCCTGAGCCCCGCCTTCATCACCCAAGGTGGCCCCGGATGTGTTGCGGTGCAATACATTCATCTCTAAAACTGAAAACCGCGCCTTCGGGAGATACCGGAGGCGCGGTGTTTCTTACTATGAAAGCTCCTCATTCATAGTAATATTTCAATCATTGGACGATCTTTGCGCTCTGAACTTTCCATCCGCCGATGGATTCTAACCGCGATTCATACGGAATAACAAGATAGTCAAAACCCCCGGCTAAGCCGGGGGCTTGAATAAGCCCTAGAAGGGCATTTTACTGGCAGACATCTAAAGATGTATTGAAATAACTGGCGTTTGCATTAAATGCCCTGCCGCCCCTAAAGGGGCAGTGTTTTCTTCTATTTAGGGTTGAATAGCATCGTAACTGCGATAAATTGTCAATTGGAATCCCTCTCTATTGTAGATATGTGGTCGGCAAACCATTTCTGCTCTACTGTGGGATTCTTTTTGTTTCTTTTCTGTCCGCTAAAGCTATTTTTTGCCCCCGGCATAGCCGGGGGTTGACTTTGGTTAACCAAGCCAAGCCGGTGTATCGCGCATCACGATACACCGGCATCCTTTTTTAATCTCCTATTCCATGGAGCGCAGGGCCTTTCAGGTAGTTCTCCATTTCCCCGGACAGCACCAAACTGGCGTATCCCATCGGGGCGTTGTATAGCAGCCAGTCAAGGTCTGCCATCTGCCCATTGGTAACATCGTAGTGGTTCTCCACTTCCTCACAGTCAATCGTGAGAACGGAGCCATCGTTGTAAGTAAGCTCCACAGAATTGGTATGCCATTCTGGAAGCCAACCGGAAGCAAATCATGGAAAAGCACAATCCCGGAGAGAATGATCTGTATGTGCGCACCCTGGAGCTGGCTCAGGTCAGCGAGGAAAACTACTTTGCCCATGTGGTGCACAAGGACATAGACGGCATCCTGCAGGATATTCGGGAAGCCCATAGGAAAGACACAACAACTGCCAATACCGCTTCTCCTGTTGCCGAAATTCAAAAGCAGATAGAAACCGCCATGCACTATGAGGGTGCCGAGGAAGAAAAGAAAGCCCGGCTGTTCCTGGCAACCCTCGGCATTGATTACGACAAACTGACCCCAGAGGAATTTATTACACAGATCAATATTCTGAAGAAGTCCAAACACCTGAAAAGCCCCAATAATCAGCGCGGGAAAACTGCGCCGTATCAGGTGCATGGGAAAGGGAATCGAAAGAGGCGGAAGTAATCCGTGCTGCTTTTCTCTATGTTATCATTATGTCAGAAAACGAGAAAACCACTCCAATGCCGGGACAAGGAAAAAAGCCATCCGGGATAAAACAAAACCGCCGTACCACCATCGGGGAAAACGATGGAGATTCGACGGTTTAGCGTTGTAAAAGGGTGGCGTATTTCACGACAGCCTTCCTCGATATAATGAATCCCTGACGATTATCATGTCCGTGCGCTGACTGTCAACATCGGTGT
>CAMEWH010000079.1:0-10003 GCA_945940335.1 uncultured Clostridia bacterium
GAGCCATGGCATTCAAGAGGTCAGCGGTTCGATCCCGCTTATCTCCACCAAAAGTCGTGAAATCCACTTGATTTCACGACTTTTTCTTTATTTGCTGCACAAAAAGTTGTTGTGGTCATGTTCAAGAACCATTCAAGACTGTCTTTTAGACCTCTTGTATTTCACCTAAAAATCAAGTATTCAAGAGGTGGTATTTCACGGCTCGTATCACAATGAGAAACTCCCAAAAGGCAACTTTCGCTGAAGTTTTTGAAATTTACATTTCAGCAGTCACAGCCAGAGGTGTTAAAGACAAGACTTTAGCAACTTACAAACAACATTTTCACGCAATTTCTAAAAGATTGGATGTGTCCCTCCCCATCAATCGCCTCAATTCGACAGCCCTCAACAACATGATTCTTCAGATGCGAAAGGAAGGGCTGTCCGACAGTTCGATCAACAGTTACACACGCACGCTGAAATATTTTCTCTCGTGGTGCAACGAAGAGGGCTACACAAAAGCCAACTGTCGAAGCTGCCGAACATCGGCAAGGCTGTGGAAGCGCAGCTGATTCAGGTGGGAATTGAAACCCCGGAAGCTCTGCGGCAAGCCGGAGCCAAAGCCGCGTGGCTGAAAATTCAGGAGATCGACCCCTCCGCCTGCATCCATCGCCTGCTGGCTCTGGAAGGTGCGATTCAGGGTGTGAAGAAAACCGGGCTTTCGGATGCGGTAAAGGCAGATCTGAAAGCGTTCTATCAGGAACACAAGCTATAAAAAATGGGAGCCGCCAAAAGCGGTTCCCATTTGCACCCCAACGTATCCAGTGTACCATATTTGTAGCCCCATGTCCATTCTCAGTTTCTCCAACTTTTGTCGCTCATTCTTGTGTATCATCCCATCTTGCAAAACAGCGGAAGCTGCGCTATTATGAAGATACAAAAAAGGAGTGAGTCCAATGTACTAAGTAATCTCCAAATCCGAAGAAAGCGAGGTTAACCACAGATGGAACCCACCACCCAAAAGGAATAACCCTCGACGGTTGCAGTGAGTAGGCAACAAGTCGAGGGTTATTTCTTTTGCCTTTATGCCCGGATTGCGCTATAATAAAGATGCAGCAAATCCAACAGGAGGAATCCGTATGGACACCAAACAGAGAAAATACTGCGATTTGATCGAACGAGTCAAGGTAAGCTATCCGGCACGGAATCCTTCGGACGAAGGGCAGGAACCGCGCCTTTACTGGTGTGATGATTGCAAAGAAATCAATCTGTGGACATATTGGCAGGGCAAAGGGAATCTGGATGCGAAAATCCTGCTGGTTGGGCAGGACTGGGGCTGTCCTTGGGATGGCGGTTCTCAGTCTACGATGGATGAAGTGCGTAAAGCAAATGAGGGTCGTGCCTACGATTACCTGCACAACAATCCCAGTCCCACCGATGCGAACCTGACACGGCTGTTTAGTGAACTTGGCTATGATATTACAAAACCTCACTCCGATCTTTTCTTCACAAACTTTGTTCTTGGATATCGCAATAAAGGCACCAGCGGCGGATACAAAAAGGCTTGGGAGAAGCATGACAAAGGCTACTTCAAAGAACTGACAGACATCATTCAACCAAGCGTGATTCTCTGCCTTGGCAAGTCAACCTTTGAAGGTGTTCTGTCTGCCTTTGACGCAAAGCTTCCCTGCTCCATCACGGATTACAATGAGTTTATCGAAAGCACACACAATCCGGTTCCCGTTACCTTGGAGAACGGCGACACTGCCCATATATTTGCACTTGCGCATTGCGGTGCTATGGGTACGCTGAACCGAAACCGTAAAAAGAGTACGGACCTCACCAACCAAATTGAAGATTGGAGAAAAGTAATTCCTTACCTTCGAAAGGAAAACACGGGTATGTTCCAGGATAAAGTAATCGTCATCACCGGCGGTGCCAACGGCATTGGTAAGTGTATCGCTGAGGAATTTCAGAAAAACGGCGCCCATGTTTGCGTCATTGACCGGGCAGAAGGTGACCACTATGTAGGCGATCTCGCCGACAAGGCCACATTGGAGGACTTTGCCCGGACGGTCATAGAGAAATATGGCCGGGTGGATGTGCTGGTGAACAACGCACCGCCCCTGTTCTTGGGAATCGACCAATGCACCTATGAGCAGTTCCAGCAGTCCCTGGCAATCGGCGTTACCGCACCGTTCTACCTGAGCAAGCTGTTCGCGCCATACTTCGCCCCGGGGAGCAGCATCATCAACATCTCTTCCTCCCGGGATCGGATGAGCCAGCCCCAGAGTGAAAGCTACACCGCTGCCAAGGGCGGAATTTCCGCTTTGACCCATGCGCTGGCTGTCAGCTTCGCCGGAAAGGTGCGGGTCAACTCCGTCTCTCCCGGCTGGATTGACACGGCTTACACCGTCTACGAAGGCCCCGACGCCATCCAGCAGCCTGCCGGTCGTGTGGGCAATCCCCTGGACATCGCCAACATGGTGCTGTTTCTGGCTTCCGACAAAGCCGGTTTCATCACCGGCGAAAACATCTGCATCGATGGCGGTCAGACCCGGCTGATGATCTACCATGGTGACAACGGCTGGACACTGAATCCTTAGAAATTGCGGTAGCACTGATTGAAAAAGAATTGGAGTGAAGGAAATGGCAAAGCGAATTGCGGTATTGTCTGACACCCACGGGCTGCTCCGTCCGGAGGTGCTGTCTGCCATTGACGGCTGTGACGCTATCATCCACGGCGGCGACATCAACAAGCCGGAAATCATTGAGCGGCTGAAGGAAATTGCCCCGGTTTATGTGGTGCGGGGCAACAACGACAAGGAGTGGGCGGAGCATATCCCCGCAACGCTGACCTTCCGGATTGAGGACTGCCGGTTCTTTCTGGTACACAACAAAAAGGAAGTCCCCAAAGACCTGACCGACATTGACGCGGTGATCTTCGGGCACTCCCACAAGTATTTTGAGCAGGTAATTGATGGGCGGCTCTGGCTGAATCCCGGCAGCTGCGGCAAGCGCCGGTTCGATCAGGAGATCACACTGGCGATTCTGACGGTGGAGGGCAGCTTCCTGTCTGTCGAGAAAATTGTCATTCAGCCCTGACGCTGCCGAATCAGCACCGTTTCGCACACCCGATCCGCAATCAGCATCCTATCTCGTTCCGGGTAGTATTGAAGCAGCGGCTGGAGCATTTCCTGCAGCTGCCCACGGGTAAATATCGGCATTTGCAGCTGTTTTCCGTACAGCTTCTACCGGATTTTCGAGAACAAGTCGGATGGGGTAATGCAGATTGCGGTTATATCTTTAGAATCCAAATAACAACCGTCTAAGTAACAGCACAACGGCCAGTGCAATAACGGTGATAGCAAGCACAAACAAGAAATATTGATAGGGCCGCTTTCCTATTTCCTGATTTTTCTCTAGTTCGTCCAGCCGTTTTCCATCCATGAAAGCAACAATCTCTTTATATGTGTGAATATCGTGATCTTTCTGGAATCTTTGAGTGCGAAGTGACCACCAGATCGATATTCCAGCCCAAACAAGCCAGATAACGATTCCCCATACTTTCAGATACCGTACCAAAGGCATTGGTAATACGATCATACCAACAAGCATTACTGCATACACTCGGATTTCCCTTTTGAATTTTCGAATGTCTTCTTCGTTGATTAGCTCTTTCATTTGCTCCAGATCTCCTTTTATAAGAATGTCCAGAGAAACGCCAAAAACATTGCTCAGCAAAACCAGACTGCGAACGTCTGGATAGTTCCGATCATTTTCCCAGTTTGAAATCGTTTGACGAGTCACATAGACCTTATCTGCCAAATCATCCTGGGATAATTTCAACTCTGTTCGGTATTTTCTGATTTGCTTTCCTATTTCCATTTGGCATCCCTCCTGCGGACATCTTAATATGCAGAGATGGTTTTCACAATCAAATGTGTTTTACATCAAGTCATTTTGAACTGAAAAAAGTGTTTTACATGTTTTATGACCATAATAGAAGTCAAAAATTCCACGATCTGCCCTGAGCGAGTATGACGATGCCATTCAGAGCTACTACATCTATCTGGCAGTGGCTGGGCAAAAACTGGCTCACTTCTGGGGCTACGTCTTTGCCAACAGGTTTCTTCCGTGGGTAGAGCCGGGGTATGTCAGCGACGGTGCCCAAACCAGCATCTATGCGCTGGAACTTCACCGGGATTTAGGGTTCCGGGTGAGGTAATTTGTCCTTTGCATCTCTCACTTCGTCAGCTCATAGCTCATATCCAGCAGGAATTTCAGCTTCCCCTCCTCCGCACTGCCGTCCAGCGCAATGGTCAGCCAATGGGCTTTGTTCATGTGATACGCAGGGAAAATTCCCGGTTCTTCCCGGAAGGAGCCAATCAGCCGGGGATCGCATTTGACATTTACCGCGGAAATAATGCCATCGCCGGGAAGCCCCAGCTTCTCCCTGGGAATGTCCATGATAAGGGCAAACCACTTCCGGTTGTGGCGATGCCGGAGCACGGTGTTGGTCGGCGACTGCGCCCAGGGGTTCTCCCCCTGGGTGCTGTAGATTTCCGCGATATAGCGTTCCAGTTCCGCCCGGTTCATTCCGCGTCCTCCTCCAGCGCTTCCAGATAAAAGCTCACAGGCCGGAAGCCGTCGTTGCAGGAGATCATGGCAGATTTGGGGTTCTTCATCCAGCCGTCATAGAAATCCACGCCGCCGTGGGCAAGGGTCATAACGAAGGGAGAAATGCTGTCCCAGGCACTGTCGCAAAAGCCCTCCGGCTTGCACCAGCCGTTGGCAACCCAGATCTCCCCCTCTTCGACCTCACAGGCGTGCTGGATGGGGTTTTCGTAGGCTTCCATCAGGTCAGGATAGCAGGTCTTTCGGATGGCGGTAATGCGTACCTTTTTCATGGGAATCCCCCTCCTTTTGTTTCCATTTTAGCCGACTGCACGCCGAATGTAAATAGCTTTCGTTTCAGCAGGCGAGATAAATAAAATCGTAGGGGTCAAGGTTTGCCTGCTCCAATGCAGCCACCCGGTCATCCGGGTCCATTTTCCGCAGTTCTTCCTCGCTCAGCCCCGCCAGACTCAGTTGATCCCGGAATGGTTCGTATTCCGCGTCCAGCACTTCTTCCTCCTCGTTCCAGTGGAGCAAATCTTCCATAAATTTGATAATCATCGTCGTAACCTCCCGTTCTTGTTTCTGACCCGTTGCTGTCCTAAAAAACGGGTATAATTCAAAAAGGGAAGTTTGTTGGACATTCAAAATCGCGATTTAGTCCGAGAAAAGAATACATGCTTGCCAACTGATTATCCACAGTAAAGCCGGAAATCCGCTTCTGGCTGATGGATTCCTGGGTATAGGTGGTATCGCCGGGCAGAAGGAGATATTGTTCGCCGGAGGAAATCCTGGCGCTGAACACGCCGTGGGTATGTCCCGGGGTGTTGATTAGAACGACACTTCCATCACCAAAAACATCAAAGGACTTTCCCACTGACCCCAGTCCGGTTTGAAAAACCCACGGCCAGTTTTCGAGAAAAGGGATCGTATATGGCGTCAAATGGGAGAATGGTCGAAGCTGCCGGAGGCTGTGTCAGGAAACCAAACACAGCACACGAACGGACCGGCACATCCAATTCCTTTGCAGACTTGATTATTGACAAGCCTGTTTTCCGGGTGTATGATATGGGCAAGTTCATATACCGTTCAAGTGCCGCCGGCTTTGCTTTTGGAACCGGCGGAGAATAGTGAATCCGGTCAGAATCCGGGACGGTACCGCCACTGTATGCGAGGAGGCGCCGCACGGGACGAAAGTCAGTCATTGGGATTTTTCCTGAGAAGGCAGTGCGGAAGGCTGATGATGCGCAAGTCAGGAGACCTGCTTGAATGCTCATTCTGCGCATTCTGCGTGATTATGGAATGGACAGTTTGTTTGTCATGGAAAAACGGCCATGGTAGCACGATGCTGCCGTGGCTTTTTTTGCGTTCATCGGCGGTTTGCTGATTGCCGTTTGCACACCGCTTTTGATCATCTTTCCGTGAAGCGTGGAAACCTTTGCCCCGGTTCCCGTCCCCCTTCGGGGACCGGGGAATAAAGGAAAAATGGCGCAAAGATTGCCGGACAGGAGGAACTCCCATGAGAAAATTCGCAGTGCTCATTCCGGTGAGGGAATCTGAATTCAAAGCCGCCGGAAAAACCGGAACATACCACCGGATGACGGGACAAAACCCCGTCTATATTTTCGCCATGGAGCGGGGAGGTGAGAAGGAATGAAATGGTCTCTGTTCGCCCTTATAATCGGTTTCTGCATTGATCTGCTGATCGGTGATCCCCACAGTTTCCCCCACCCTGTCGTGGGAATCGGGAAACTGATTTCTATTTTGGAGAAAGCGCTGCGGCGGGTGTTCCCAAAAACGGACCGGGGAGAAATCGCAGCGGGTGCAGTGCTTTGGACACTGGTGGTGGTTATCTGCACGGCCATTCCCGCCGGAATTCTGTACCTTTGCCATCAGGTAGACCCCTGGCTTCGGGTGGCGGTAGAAAGCGTCATGTGCTGGCAGATTCTGGCCACCAAATCTCTGAAAGACGAGGCCATGAGGGTCTATCATGCTCTGGAAACCGGGGATCTGGAAAAATCCCGGTATGCCGTGTCCATGATCGTAGGAAGAGACACCGCCCGGCTGGATGACGCCGGGGTGACCCGGGCCGCCGTGGAAACCGTGGCGGAAAACACCTCCGACGGAGTCGTGGCCCCCATGCTCTTTCTGGCCCTGGGCGGCGGGCCGCTGGGCTTCTTCTACAAAGCCGTCAACACCATGGACTCCATGCTGGGCTATGTGGAGCCGCCCTACAAGAATATCGGTCTGGTTCCTGCCAAAATGGACGATGTGGTGAATCTGCTTCCCTCCCGCCTGTCGGCACTGCTGATGATCGCGGCGGGTTTCCTGCTGGGACTTGACGGAAAAAACGGCTGGCGGATTTTTCGGCGGGACCGATTCAACCACGCCAGCCCCAACTCCGCCCAGACGGAATCGGTATGTGCCGGGCTCCTGGGCGTACGGCTGGCCGGGGATGCCTGGTATCACGGCGTGCTGCACAAGAAGAAATACATCGGCGATACCACCAGAGAGATTACCCATCGGGACATTCCCCTCACCTGCCGTCTGATGTATCTGACCGCGTTTCTGACATTCCTTCTGTGCGTCCTTGGGAAATTGCTTTTTGTACTGATCGGTTGAAAAATTGTAATTTGAAGCGCAGGGCGCTTCATCCCAATGCGTGCTCGGCTGGTGTGTCATCGATACACTCCTGGGTACCGCTCGGTTCGTTTTTGCACGCCATATAGTGGCTGGGCAATGATTTTACTGCGCAGAAACGTTACCGGGCACCCCCCAGGAGTCCCGGATATCACACCAGCCCGGTGCGCCATTGTCCGCGGGCACTGCCCGCCAAATGACAATTTGTCTGCTTGCGACGCAAAACCCATATGCACATTGCTTTTGATTCTCTGAAGGAGTTTTTATGTTATATCACACCACAAATCCCCACGGGGGGGACGTTTATGACAGAAAAATCCAGTTGGATTTCTCCGCCAACACCAACCCTTACGGCACGCCTCAGGCGGTTCTGGACGCCATGTCCGCCGTTTTAACCCGGGTACATCAGTACCCCGATCCCTATTGCCGGGAGCTGGTGAACGCCATTGCGGAATTTGAATCCCTCCCCAGGGACTGGGTCCTCTGCGGCAGCGGTGCGGCGGAGCTGATCTATTCTTATTGTGAAGCCCTGCGGCCCCGGCGGGCCATGGAGCTGGCCCCCACCTTTTCGGAGTATTCCCTGGCACTGGAGCGGATTGGCTGCGACGTGGAGCGGTTTCCCCTGAAAAAAGAGAATCAGTTTTCTCTGACAGAAGATTTTCTTCCGGTGCTGGAACGCAGCCATCCCGATGTGCTGTTCCTCTGCAATCCCAACAACCCCACCGGTCAGGTGACTGGTCTGCCGCTGCTGGAGAAAATCCTGGATGTATGCGAAAAACAGGGCACCAGCCTCTTTGTGGACGAATGTTTCCTGGATTTAAGTGACGACGGTGTGAGCCTGAAAGCCCGTCTGGGGGAGCATCCGAAGCTTTTCATTCTGAAAGCCTTTACCAAAAGTTTTGGGCTGGCGGGGGTGCGGCTGGGGTATTGCCTTTGCTCCAACCTGGAGCTGCTTCAGAAAATGTCCCATACCGTGCAGCCCTGGAACGTGTCCACCCTGGCCCAGGCTGCGGGGGTGGCGGCACTCCGGGAGTGTGCATTTTTACAGAAAACCAGGGCGCTGATCCCCCCAGAGCGGCAATGGCTGCGGGAGCAGCTGGAGGCACTGGGCTTTTGGGTGTGCCCCTCCCATGCCAATTACCTCCTGTTTCATGGCAGAGAAGATTTCCACGAACGGTTGAGAGAACATGGAATCACGATTCGCAGCTGCGGCAATTATCACGGCCTGGGGGCCGGGTGGTATCGCATTGCCGTGCGGCTGCATGAAGAAAATGAATGCCTGATTGCGGCAATGAAAGAGGTGTGCACATGGCAAAAAACATTATGATTCAGGGAACCATGTCCAATGCGGGAAAGAGCCTGCTGTGTGCCGGACTCTGCCGCATTCTCAAGCAGGACGGATACCGGGTTGCCCCCTTCAAGAGCCAGAACATGGCCCTGAATTCCTTCATCACCAAAGACGGCGGCGAGATGGGCCGGGCCCAGGTGGTGCAGGCGGAAGCTGCCGGAATTGACCCGGATGTGCGGATGAACCCCATATTGCTCAAACCAACCACCGATGTGGGCAGCCAGGTGATCGTTGCCGGGCAGGTTCAGGGCAATATGCGGGCCATGGAGTATTACCGCAAAAAGCAGGCGTATATCCCTGCCATCCTGGAGGCCTACAACAGTCTGGCCGCCGAAAATGACATCATCGTCATCGAAGGTGCCGGAAGCCCGGCGGAGATCAACCTGAAGCAGGAAGACATTGTGAACATGGGTCTTGCCAGGCTGGTGGATGCCCCGGTGCTGCTGGTGGGTGATATTGACCGGGGCGGTGTCTTTGCCCAGCTGTATGGAACCGTGGCCCTGCTGGAAGAGGACGAACGTGCGCGAATCAAGGGAACCATCGTGAACAAATTCCGGGGAGACCGCTCGATTTTGGAACCGGGCATTCAAATTCTGGAACAGCTCTGCGGCGTTCCGGTGGTGGGTGTCATCCCCTATACCCATGTGGACATTGACGATGAGGACAGTCTCACCGAGCGGTTTGCCAGAACCACGGAGCGGAAGCTCCTGGACATTGCGGTGATCCGCCTTCCGAGAATCTCCAACTTCACGGATTTTGCCCCCTTTGAGGGGTACGCCAATGTATCGCTGCGCTATGTGGAGCGGGTTTCGGATCTGCACAGTCCGGATATGATCCTGCTCCCCGGCACAAAAAGCACCATTGCCGACCTGAAATGGCTCCGCCAGTCCGGCATGGAGGCGGCGGTTCTGAAAGCGGCGTCGGCAGGCACCCTGATTTTTGGTATTTGCGGCGGCTACCAGATGCTGGGCCGCACCGTCTGCGACCCGGAGCAGGTGGAATCTGCCGGAACCACCGAAATTCAGGGGCTGGGACTGCTGGACATGGACACGGTTTTCCTGGGAGAAAAGGTGCAGGCCCAGGTTTCCGGGATCTTCACCGGCGTCACCGGGATGCTGTCAATTCTGAACGGAATGGACTATACCGGCTACGAAATCCACATGGGCCGCAGTCAGGAGCAGCTGCCGCCTCTGCAGGGAAAGGGCAATGTCTACGGCAGCTACATCCACGGCATTTTCGATGCGCCCGGCGTGAGCGATGAGATTCTGAGGGCCATTTGTACGCAAAAGGGTCTGGACTTTGCCGCCTTAGGCACCTTCGACCTGCAGGAATACAAGGAGCGCCAATATGACCTGCTGGCCGATGCCGTCCGGGGCGGGCTGGACATGGACCTTGTCTACCGCATCATCCACCGGGAAG
>CAMEWH010000080.1:0-9839 GCA_945940335.1 uncultured Clostridia bacterium
CCCAAAGGGAGAGCCAAGAGGGGCTTTGCCGTATCTGCCCGCCAAATTACAATTTGTCCTTGCATTGTGTCAAACCGATACGTGTTTTTCATTATATCCTCAGAGAAAAGGGAATGCAATAAAAAGGCACAATTTCCCTTTCGGTTTTGGCTGAAATCTTGTGGGATTCTCTGGTTGCATCCCATCTGAAAAATGCTATAATAATCCCGGTTCTGCACCGGGGATTTTTCCGTTCTTCGGTGCAAATGACAGAAAATGAGGTAATTTTTATGGAATATTTGCTTGCCATCGGTCTTGCCATGCTGGCAGGACTTTTGCTCACCCGTCTGACCAAGCGCTTCAACCTCCCCGACGTCACCAGCTACCTGATCGCGGGCCTGCTGGTGGGGCCTCTGGTGCTGGGCGCTTTGGGCGTTCCCGGAGTGGGGTTTCGCTCCTTTGCATTCGTGGAGGAGATGGGACTGATCTGCGACGTGGCTCTGGGCTTCATCGCCTTCTCCATCGGCAATGAGTTCCGCCTGGAGGAGCTGAAGCACATCGGCCGCCAGGCCACCGTGATTGCCATTGCCCAGGCCCTCACCGCCACGGTGTCTGTGGATGTGGGCCTTTTCCTGCTGCATCTGATCGTGGGCAGTGAGGTCCTGCCGGTGTCCTCCTGCCTGATTCTCGGCGCCATTGCCACCGCCACCGCCCCCGCCGCCACCATCATGGTCATCAACCAGTACAAGGCCAAGGGCCCCCTGACCTCTATTTTGCTGCCCATCGTGGCATTGGACGACGCCGTGGGTCTGATGGTCTTCGCCGTGTCCACCGGCATCGCCAAGGCCCTGAACAGCGGAAGCATCAGCATGGTTTCCGTGCTGGTGAATCCCCTGGTGGAGATTGTGTGCTCTCTGGGACTGGGCGCCGGAATGGGCTGGTTGTTCAGCTATATGGAACGCTTCTTCCACTCCCGTTCCAAGCGTCTGAGTCTGACGGTGTGCTTCGTATTCCTGTGCACTGCCCTGAGCAAGCTGGAGTTCCATTTGGGCGGCGTTGAGATCGGCTTCTCTCCCCTGCTGGTGTGCATGATGTGCGGCACCATCTTCTGCAACCTGTGCGATTTCTCCGAGGAAATCATGTACCGCACCGACCGTTGGACCGCTCCTGTGTTCGTGCTGTTCTTCGTGCTCAGCGGCGCGGAGCTGGACCTGCGGGTGTTCCAGAGTGCCGCGGTGGTGGGCATTGGCCTTGTGTATATCCTGGCCCGCTCCTCCGGCAAGATTCTGGGCGCCCATTTCAGCGCCAAGGCCGTCCACTGTGACCATAACATCTGCAAGTACCTGGGCATCACCCTGCTGCCCCAGGCCGGTGTGGCTCTGGGCATGTCCGTCACCGTTGCCGCCCAGTTCGGTGCGGAGGGCGCCATCATCCGCAACATCACTCTGTTCTCCGTGCTGATCTATGAGCTGGTTGGACCCATTCTGACCAAGATGGCCCTTACCGCCGCCGGGGAAATCGAGCCCACCGCCGTGTCCAGCCGCGGTGTGATTCCCACCACGAATCAGCAGAAGGGTTGACATTTTCCGGCAGGATAGTATAATATTTGTATCTGAAAAATAAAGGAGTCCTTCCAATGTACTACCACATGAATGTCGCCGGGCTGGAACGGGATCTGCCCATCTGCCCTGTGAATGATTCCCTGTCCATTGCCGGCTTCGTGATCTTTGGTGACCAGGAGCTCACCGTTGCCTGCGCCCGGGAGCTGCTGGCCAAGGCCCCGGAGTATGACTACATCCTCACCGCCGAGGCCAAGGGCATCCCCCTGGCCCACGAGATGGCCCGCCAGGCAGGAGACGCCAAGTACATCCTGGCACGGAAGGGCCCGAAGCTCTACATGCGGGATATCTTCTCCGTCACCGTCAACTCCATCACCACCGCCAAGGAGCAGCGGCTGTACTTAGACGGCGCGGATGCCGCACTGATGAAAGGCAAGAGAATTCTCCTGGTGGACGACGTGATCTCCACCGGCGAGAGCCTGGCCGCCCTGGAAGCCCTGGCCACCAAGGCCGGCGGCGAGATCTGCGGCCGCATGGCCATCCTGGCAGAAGGCGATGCCCAGGAGCGCCCCGACATCATCTACCTGGAAAAGCTTCCCCTGTTCCACTCCGACGGAACCATCATGGGTTAATAAATCAATTCCCACGACCAGCCAAGGCCGTGGGAATTTTTTGTTTTCAGAATAAAAACGGAATCGTAATTGATAGAGATGTTTCGCATATCATGCTACTCCATCTGCTCCTGAATACGCTTCAAAACCAACGGAACCGCGTAGAACATGGTTTCGTATTTCAGGTACTGCAAGGCATTTTCGTCCCAGAGGTAGCGCAGCTGAGCAGGGAATTCCTCGTCGCCAAACCAGAGCTGGATCAGCATCCGCAGATCCCCGAACACCGGAATCGCATAGGCCACATCTCCCAGGGGGTACTTCTCCCCGCCCAGGGCTTCGCAGGCTTTGGCAAACATCTCCGGCTGTTCCTGGAACCGCTCCGCCCAGGGGTCCCGCTGCTCCAGAAGCTGTTGGTGAAAACCGTGGCCGAAATCCCGCATGTTCCTCCAGTTTCCGGTGGGATGCCGGTCCTCCCGGCTGTCGCAGATCAAGTCCATCAGGGTCAGCACCTCGCCGAAAGAATTGGCTTCCACCCAGGCATCCCCATGGAACCGGGAGATGTCCCCGGTAAGCCGGTGAATCCGGTATCGCTCCGAGAGAAAGTCCACATAAAAATATTCCCCGTCCAGCTTCGCTCCCACCTTCCTTGCCAGAGCCTGCTGGTCGTACTCCGCGAAAAGCTGCCGCACCCGGGCGGCGGTAATGGCATAGTTGTCCCGACGTTCCAAAAGAATCCCCCCGGCGGTCAGATTTTCTCGTAGTCAAAAAATTCCCGTCTCATCCGGTCGCCCACGTTCAATCCCTCCGGCAGCAGAGCCAAAGCCACCTGGCCCTCGGCGCCGGTAGAGTCGTAACGAATGATGGCGTAGTCACCGGCGATGTCAATGACAGTGCAGGTATCGATCATATTGTTTCTCCTTTTAAAAAATCCCTCCCCCGCGAAGGGGGAGGGACAATTGGTTACGGGTCAGGAATTAGTCCTTGTACATCTCAACCAGCTTGTTGAGGTGCTCCCAACGCTCCTTGGCGGCAGCCTCGTTCTTGGCGAACAGATCGGTTGCGCGCTCGGGGAACTCGCGGGTCAGACGGCTGTAGCGGGCCTCGTTCATCAGGAAGGCCTGGTAGCCATCCTTGGGGGCCTTGCTGTCCAGCTGGAACTTGCCGGTCTCCTTGGAGGGATCGAAGCGGAACAGGTTCCAGTAGCCGCATTCCACAGCCTTCTTCATCTCAGCCTGGCAGTTGGTCATGCCGCCCTTGATGGAGTGCATCTCACAGGGAGCGTAGCCGATGATCAGGGAAGGACCGTTGTAGGCCTCAGCCTCGGTGATGGCCTTGATGGTCTGAGCGGGGTTGGCGCCCATGGCGACCTGGGCAACATACACGTAGCCGTAGCTCATAGCGATCTCGGACAGGGACTTCTTCTTGGTCTCCTTACCGGAGGCAGCGAACTGAGCAACCTGGCCGATGTTGGAAGCCTTGGAGGCCTGTCCGCCGGTGTTGGAGTAAACCTCGGTATCGAAGACGAAGACATTGACATCCTTGTTGGAAGCCAGCACATGGTCAACGCCGCCGAAGCCGATATCATAAGCCCAGCCGTCGCCGCCGAAGATCCACACGGACTTCTTGGACAGGTATTCCTTCTTGGACAGGATGTCAGCAACGGTGTCGCAGCAGACCTTGGCTTCCAGGTTGGCAATCAGAGCCTTGGTGGCAGCCTTGTTGGCCTCGCCGTCGTTGTAGGTGTCCAGCCAAGCCTGGCAGGCAGCCTTGCGCTCGTCGCAGGTGGTGTTCTCCATGACGGATCTGACCTTGTTGGCCAGGGACTCACGGATGACGGACTGAGCGGTGTACATACCCAGGCCGTGCTCGGCGTTGTCCTCGAACAGGGAGTTTGCCCAAGCGGGGCCGCGGCCTTCCTTGTTCATGCAGTAGGGAGAGGTAGCGGCGGGACCGCCCCAGATGGAGGAACAGCCGGTGGCGTTGGAGATGTACATCCGGTCGCCGAACAGCTGGGTCACCAGACGGGCGTAGGAAGTCTCGGCACAGCCGGCGCAGGAGCCGGAGAACTCCAGCATGGGCTGCTTGAACTGGCTGCCCTTGACGGTGTTGTCCTGCATATCCTTCTTCTCGGAGACCTTGGCCACCATGTAGTTGAACACATCCTGCTCGGCCAGCTCCTGCTCCTGGGGCACCATGGCAATGGCGGCAGTGGGGCACACGCCGACGCAGACGCCGCAGCCCATGCAGTCCAGAGGAGACACGGCCATGGTGAAGCTGTACTTGCCCTTGCCCTTACCGGCCTTCACAGGCACAGCGCGGGTAGCGGCGGGAGCAGCAGCGGCCTCTTCCTCGGTCAGAGCGAAGGGACGGATGGTGGCATGGGGGCAGACATAGGCACAGTTGTTGCACTGGATGCACTTGGTCTCGTCCCAGTGAGGAACGGTCACGGCAACGCCGCGCTTCTCATAAGCGGCAGCGCCCAGGGGGAACTGGCCGTCGGCCAGGCCGTCGAAAGCGGAGACAGGCAGGCTGTAGCCGTCCATCTTGCCGATGGGGTTCAGAATCTTCTTGACAACAGCCACGGTGGCGGCGGGGCCTTCCAGCTCCACGTCGGCGGGAGCGGCCTCGGCGGTGGCCCAGGAAGCGGGCACGTCCACCTTGACGAAGGCGGTGGCGCCGGCGTCGATGGCGTTCCAGTTCTTCTCAACCACGTCCATGCCCTTCTTGGCGTAGGAGTGCTCGGCGGCGTCCTTCATGTACTTGACGGCGTCCTCAGCGGGCATAACCTTGGCCAGGGTGAAGAAAGCGGACTGCAGGATGGTGTTGGTGCGCTTGCCCATGCCGACCTTGATGGCCAGGTCAATGGCGTTGATGGTGTACAGCTGGATGTTGTTCTCGGCGATGTAGCGCTTGGAAGCGGCATCCAGGTGATGCTCCAGCTCCTCCATGTTCCACTGGCAGTTGATCAGGAACACGCCGCCGGGCTTCACGTCCTGGACGATCTTAAAGCCCTTGGTGATGTAGGAGGGGTTGTGGCAGGCAACGAAGTCGGCCTTGTTGATGTAGTAGGGGGACTTGATGGGGTTGTCGCCGAAGCGCAGGTGGGAAACGGTGACGCCGCCGGTCTTCTTGGAGTCGTACTGGAAGTAAGCCTGTACGTACTTGTCGGTGTGGTCGCCGATGATCTTGATGGAGTTCTTGTTGGCGCCAACGGTGCCGTCGCCGCCCAGGCCCCAGAACTTGCACTCGATGGTGCCTTCTGCGGCGGTGTTGGGAGAGACATGCTCCTCCAGGGACAGGTTCGTCACATCGTCAACGATGCCGATGGTGAACTCGTGCTTGGGGTTCTCCTTGGCCAGCTCTTCGTACACGGCGAAGACGGAGGCGGGATGGGTGTCCTTGGAGCCCAGACCGTAACGGCCGCCGATAACGGTCACGTTGTTGCAGCCGGCCTTGGCCAGAGCCATGACCACATCCTGGTACAGAGGCTCGCCCTGGGAGCCGGGCTCCTTGGTGCGGTCCAGAACCGCAATGCTCTTAACGGTGTCGGGGATGGCAGCCAGCAGCTTCTCGGCGCAGAAGGGCCGGAACAGGCGGACCTTCACCAGACCCACCTTCTCGCCGTGGGCGTTCAGGTAGTCGATGACTTCCTCAGCCACGTCGTTGATGGAGCCCATGGCAACAATCACGCGGTCGGCATCGGGAGCGCCGTAGTAGTTGAACAGCTGATAGTTGGTGCCCAGCTTCTCATTGACCTTGTTCATGTACTTCTCGACGATGGCGGGCAGCGCCTGGTAGTACTTGTTGCAGGCCTCACGGTGCTGGAAGAAGATGTCGTCGTTCTCGTGGGAGCCGCGCATGGCGGGACGCTCGGGGTTCAGGGAGTGCTTGCGGAACTCCTCCACAGCCTCCATGTTCACCATTTCCTTCAGGTCGTCGTAATCCCAGATGGCGATCTTCTGGATCTCGTGGGAGGTACGGAAACCGTCGAAGAAGTTGATGAAGGGCACACGGCCTTCGATGGCGGCCAGGTGGGCAACAGCACCCAGATCCATGACTTCCTGCACATTGGTCTCGCACAGCATGGCGAAGCCGGTCTGACGGCAGGCGTAAACGTCGGAGTGATCACCGAAGATGTTCAGAGCCTGGGTGGCGACGGTACGGGCGGACACATGGAACACGCAGGGCAGCAGCTCGCCGGCGATCTTGTACATGTTGGGGATCATCAGCAGCAGGCCCTGGGAGGCGGTGTAGGTGGTGGTCAGAGCACCGGCGGCCAGGGAGCCGTGAACGGTACCGGCGGCACCGGCCTCGGACTGCATCTCAACAACCTTGACGGTATCGCCGAAGATGTTCTTGCGGCCAGCGGCAGACCACTGGTCCACATTGTCAGCCATGGGGCTGGACGGGGTGATGGGGTAGATGCCAGCAACCTCGGTAAAGGCATAGCTGACGTGAGCGGCAGCAGTGTTGCCGTCCATGGTTTTAAATTTTCTTGCCAAAATGAAATACCTCCTAAAGTATTCAGATTTTGTCCCATACATTCTACCATCTCCCGGCCCATTTGTAAAGCCGGAATTCGGTGGAGTGTGTAAAATTTTATGGCATTATACAATATTCTCTCGTAAGAATTGTAAAAGGTGATGGAATCCCGTTTTCTCCCCGCCGGAGTCCTTCCGGGGAAAATGCAGAAAAGGGATTGTATTTTGGAGCGGAATGCGGTAAACTGATAAATCATGCGTGCAAACCGTATTTTGCGGCAAACTGACAAATTGTAATTTAGCGTACCGGAACCGACGCACTACTTGGCTCCCCCTATGGGGGAGCTGGCTGCCCCGTAAGGGGCAGACTGAGAGGGCAGAATGGTTTCATTTCGAATGCTATGTGCTATTATCTTACTGCGGTACCCTCTCAGTCAGCCTGTTCGGCTGCCAGCTCTCCCAAAGGGAGAGCCAAGGGCGCTGCCGCGCCTGCCCGCCAAATTACAATTTTCCGATTTGTATCATCACAGAACACGACAAGAACACCGAAAAGGGGTGGGAAAATGATCTGCAGTGTCCGCACCATGTGCATCAGCGGCATCACGGGGAGTCTTGTCACCGCGGAGGCCTTTATTTCCAACGGGCTGCCCGGCTTCGACGTGGTAGGGCTTCCCGACGCCGCCGTGAAGGAGGCCCGGGAGCGGGTCCGGGCTGCGGTGAAAAGCAGCAGCATGCGCTTCCCCGTGAGCCACATCACCATCAATCTTGCCCCCGCCAGCCTGAAAAAGACGGGCAGCCATTTCGACCTGCCCATCTTGCTTGCCATCATGGCCGCTGCCGGGGAGATCCGCCGCCCCGGGGAGGACTGCGCTTTTCTGGGTGAGGTTGCCCTGGACGGCACGGTGCGCAGCGTCTCCGGCGTGCTGCCCATGGTGCTCGCCGCCAAGCAGGAGGGCATCCGCACCATCTTCGTTCCCGCCGCCAACGCCCCGGAGGCCACCCTGACCCGGGGACCGAAAATCATTCCCGTTCACACGGTACGCCAGCTGGCCGACGGGCTGAACGGGCTTGCGCCCCTCCCGGCAGAGCCCGACTGGGTACCCACCCCGGACGGGAGCCAGCCGCTGGATTTCAAGGACGTGCTGGGTCAGGAGAACGTGAAGCGGGCTTTGGAGGTTGCCGCCGCAGGCAGCCACAACGTGCTGCTCATCGGTCCCCCCGGCTCCGGTAAGAGCATGCTCAGCAAACGTCTTCCCTCCATTCTGCCGGACA
This sequence comes from uncultured Clostridia bacterium, assembly GCA_945940335.1. Classification (GTDB taxonomy): domain Bacteria; phylum Bacillota; class Clostridia; order Oscillospirales; family Oscillospiraceae; genus Faecousia. The sequence goes on from CAMEWH010000080.1 coordinate 7,903, forward strand.
TGACCTGGGAGGAATCCCTGGAAGTGACCCAGATTTATTCCGTCCTGGGTCTGCTCTCCCCCCGGAATCCTCTTGTCAGCCGCCGGCCCTTCCGTTCTCCCCACCACACCGTGTCCAACGCCGGTCTGGTGGGCGGCGGCAGCAACCCCAGGCCGGGGGAAATCTCCATGGCCCACAAGGGCGTGCTGTTCCTGGACGAGCTGCCGGAATTCCGCAAGGACAGCCTGGATCTCATGCGCCAGCCCCTGGAGGACGGAAAGGTAACCATCTCCCGGGTTTCCGGCGCCACCACCTATCCCGCCGAATTCATGATGGTCTGCGCCATGAACCCCTGCAAGTGCGGCTGGTACGGGGACCCCAGCGGACGCTGCCGGTGCAGCGAGGCTTCCGTGGAAGCCTACCAGAGCCGCATTTCCGGCCCCATGCTGGACCGCATCGACATTGTGGTGGAGGTGGCCGCCGTCCAGTACGAGGCACTGCGCACCCGGGCCCAGGCGGAATCCTCCGCAGATGTGAAAGCCCGGGTCAATGGGGCCCGGGATATTCAGAACCGACGTTTCGGCGGCAGCGGCATGTGCAATGCCCGAATGGGCCCCGAGGAGCTGCGATGCCACTGTGCTCTGGACCAGGAGGCGGAGGAGCTGATGAAAGCGGCCTTTGAAACCCTGGGGCTCACCGCCCGCAGCTACGACCGGATCCTCCGGGTGGCCCGCACCGTGGCAGACCTGGACGGAAGCGAGGCAATCCAGGCCCAGCATATTGCCGAGGCCATCCAGTACCGCTCCGTCCGCATCGGCAGCCGGGGCTGAGAACACAAAAACAGCATGGAGGATAATTATGGCGAAAACAGAGCGGAATTACGGTCTCAGCTTACTCAAGGTGCTCATGTGCTTTGAGGTTCTGTGCTGCCATTTTTTAAGCTCCGCCACTACCCCCATCTGGCGGCTTCCCCTGGCCCTGCTGAAAACCAGCGCCGTGCCTGTTTTTATGACGGTGTCCTTTCTGCTGTGCCGAAAAGCAGTGGTCAGCGGGGATACGGAATTGCTGGGCAGACGGGTCAGGCGGCTGCTCTGGCCCCAGATCAGCTGGGCAGTGGCCTACTATCTTCTATGCTTTGTACTGAATCTGCTGGACAGCGGGGAAATTTTGAGCCCCTTCACCCTGGTCTGGCAGCTTCTCACCGGCAGCAATGAGCGACTGAATCCGGCCATGTGGTTTCAGACGGATTTGATTCTTCTCACCGTAATCTTTTCCCTCCTGTTCGCCTGGCTGAAGCCCAAGCTCAGCTATGGAATCATCCTGCTGGTGGCTGCCATCTGCCTGATTCTCCAGTACGGTGGAATGAATTACGCCCTGTTTGAGCCCCTCCAAACAGAGATAAAATACTCCTTGGGCAGAATTGTGGAGGTATGGCCCTTCGCCGCAGCAGCCGTCTGCCTGTTCAGCCCGAAGGTGCTGGAAAATCTGAAAAAGCACTGGGTATGGGGCTGCCTGGGCGGCCTGCTGCTGGGTGCTGTCTCCTTTCTTCTGAAAAAGCCCTGTGGCATCTTCGACAGCTTCGGCTATGCCGGCATCCACATGACCCTGGGCGCGGTGGGAATGGTGACCTTCTGCTACTGCCTCCCCCTGGAGAAGATGGGCAGCAGGGTCACGTCCTTCATTGAAAAGCTGAGCAGATACACCCTGGGCATTTACTGCAGCCACCTGTTCATTGCCAAAATCTTCGATTTTCTCCAGCGTAAAGCCGGCGTGACGACAAACGATCTGGCCTTCACCGCGGCGGTGTTCGCCGCGTCGTATCTTGCCTGCTATCTGTTGGAGCGCACCGGAAAGAAGCAATTGATTGCAATGGTGCGTTAACATTGTGTTTCACGGCAAATATGTAAATTGTAATTTGGCGACCGGAACCGACGCACCCCTTGGCTCCCCCTCTGGGG
>CAMEWH010000081.1:0-9831 GCA_945940335.1 uncultured Clostridia bacterium
CGCGAAGGATACAATTAGCCGCAGCGGATTTCCCTGCGTCATACTGATGACTCCGCTCTTTTCCATCTTCATCCCGATTTCCTCCATTATGATGCTCGCACTGATTCATCGCTTCAGGAAGGCTGCAATGAAACATTTGGGAGCCAAACGCCGATCCTGTATCTCTATTGCCGGGATGCCGGGGCTTTACTCCGCTTCTATGGTAATGCGCCGTGTTGTATCGTCCAGCTTGGCGATGGAAACGGTAATCGCCCCTTCCATCGCATCTGCCACATTCTCGCTCCACTCCACGGCGCACACGCCGCCCCGGTCCAGGTAATCCTCCCAGCCGATGTCCCACAGGTCGTCAGCAGAACGCAGGCGGTACATATCGAAATGGAACAGAGGCAGTCTGCCTCCCAGATATTCATTGACGATGGTATAGGTGGGACTGGTCACGCTGTCGGTGTATCCCAGTCCTCTGGCAAGGCCCCGGGTGAAGGCGGTTTTCCCCGCTCCCAGGTCCCCCCGGTAGGCAATCACCGCGCCGGGCTCCAGTGCTTCCGCCAGGGCCGCGCCGATTGCTTCCGTTTCCTCCGGGGAATTGGTGATATATTCCATTTTTTGTTCCCCCGCCCCATTATTTCGCATGTTTCAGTTTTTCCGCCTGGTCGGCGGCGGCCAGAGCATTGATCAGCTCGTCCAGGTCGCCGTCCATCACAGAATCGATCTTGTAAAGCGTCAGACCGATGCGGTGGTCCGTCACCCGGCCTTGGGGAAAATTGTAAGTGCGGATGCGCTCGTTGCGCATGCCGGTGCCCACCTGGCTGCGGCGCATGCCGGTGACTTCGCTTTCCAGCTTCTCCTGTTCCATTTCGTAGAGCTTGGAGGCCAGCATCCGCATACATTTCTCCCGGTTCTGCACCTGGCTACGCTCCTCCTGGCAGGCCACCACAATCCCCGTGGGCTTGTGAATCAGCCGGACGGCGGAGGAGGTTTTGTTCACGTGCTGTCCGCCGGCGCCGGAAGCCCGGTAGACCTGCATCTCGATGTCGGCAGGGTTCAGCTGCACGTCCACCTCTTCCATTTCCGGCAGCACCGCCACCGTGGCGGTAGAGGTGTGCACCCGGCCGCCGGATTCGGTTTCCGGCACCCGCTGGACCCGGTGGACGCCGGACTCGTACTTCATCCGGGAGTAGGCCCCCCGGCCGTTGATCACGAAGTCCGCTTCCTTCACGCCGCCCAGCTCCGTGTCGTTGTAATTCAGCAGTTCAATGCTCCAGCCCTTGGCCGCGGCGTACATGGAGTACATCCGGAACAGGCTGTGGGCAAACAGGGCGCTTTCCTCGCCGCCCACGCCGCCGCGAATTTCCACAATGACGCTTTTCTCGTCGTTGGGGTCCTTGGGCAGCAGCAGGATCTGCAGCTTTTCATAAAGGGCCTCCCTGGCCTGCTTGGCCTGGGCATAGGCTTCCTGGCAGAGCTCCTTCATCTCCGGCTCCGCCATCAGTTCCTGGGCATCGCGCATATCTGCCTCTGCCTGGCGGTACTGCCTGTAGGCTTCCACAATGGGCTCCAGGTCGTTTTTCTCCCGCAGGAGGGCGGCGGCAGCCTTTGGATCAGCGTAAAAATCCGGCTGCTCCGACTTGGCGCAGAGCTCCTCATAACGGCTGGCAACGGCTTCCAGTTTGTTCAGCATTGGCGACTCCTTGATCCAGAATTACTGCTCCAGAGCCATGACCTTGTCGATGCGTCTCTGGTGGCGCTCATTGTGGGAAAACGCAGTGTCCAGCCAGGTATCCACGATTTCCAGGGCCAGGCCCTCTCCCACCACGGCGGCGCCAATGGCCATCATGTTGGTATCGTTGTGCTCCCGGGTCATCCGGGCGGACATCAGGTCGCTGAGCAGGGCGCAGCGGATGCCCTTGACTTTGTTGGCGGCAATGGACACGCCAATGCCGGTGGTGCACAGCACAATGCCCCGGTCGCATTCTCCGCAGGCCACTGCCTTGGCAGCCGCCCCGGCGAAATCGGGATAGTCACAGCTGTCCAAGGTGTAGGTGCCGAAATCCTTCACTTCAAAGCCACGCTTCTGAAGATGTGCAACCACCTTGTTTTTCAGTGCCAAAGCGCCATGGTCACAGCCAATTGCAATTTTCATATTCATTCTCCTTTATATCACATAGCCCCCGTCCACATTCAGAATGTGACCGGTGACAAAATCAGCGTTTGCCAGATATTCCATGGCCCTTGCCACATCCATGGGCCTTCCGTTCCGGCCCACGGGGGCATCCTCAGCCATTTCTTCCAGGATTTCAGGGTCCACGTTGGCGCACATATCCGTGAGAATCACGCCGGGAGCCACTGCGTTTACCCGGATGCCGCTGGGCCCCAGCTCTTTGGCCAGCGCTTTGGTCAGGGCAATCACCGCGCCTTTGGTCGCGGAGTATGCCGCCTCGCAGGAAGCGCCCACTCTGCCCCACATGCTGGACACATTGATGACACAGCCCCGCTGTTTTTTCAAAAAGGCGGGCATGGCGGCGTTGACACAGTGAAAAATGCCTTTGACGTTCACATCAAAAATCCGATCCCACTGTTCGCCGCTCATCTGGCTCATAAGACCATAATAGCAGATTCCCGCGTTATTTACAAGGATGTCCACATCCCCAATCTGAGAAAATACAGCCCTGACCGCATCGCCGTCCGCCACATCACAGCAGATGGCCTGGGCGCCGGTTTTTTCCGCCACCGCTTTGGCGGCTGCATGGTCCTTTTCATACAGAAAATACACCCGGTCCCCCCGGGCGGCAAACAGCTCCACCGCCGCGGCGCCGATTCCCCGGGAGCCGCCGGTAATGACTGTGGTCATGCTTCTCCTCCTTTGCAGGGAAAACGGACTGCCGGAAGGCAGTCCGTCTTAGGGTTATCTTCTTCTGCTCTTCGTGCGGTGCTCAGAATACTGTTTAATGGAGGAAATCTTGCTGTCGGATTCCGACATAAAGGCTTTCAGCTTCTCCTCGAACAGTTGATCTGCGGTTTTGGGAGCGGCATTGGGTACAGGGGCGGTCCGGGGCGCGCGGCTCTGACTCTGACCGGGATTGGGGCGGGGGCCGTCATGGCGGGCTCCGCCGTTTCGGAAATCAGGTCTGCCGGTGTCCCGCTGGGGTTTGGGCTCCAGACGCTTGATAGACAGATTGATTTTTCCGTTCTCGTTGCCAATGACCATGACCTTCACATCCTGGCCCTCTGTCAGGTGCTGCCGGATATCACTGACATAGGCGTTGGCGACTTCGGAAATATGTACCATGCCGGTCTTGTTCTCCGGCAGGGCAATGAAAGCGCCAAAATTGGTGATGGATTTGACTTTCCCCTCTAATACGGCTCCAACGGTTAACTCCATAGTTTGCTTTGCTTCCTCCATTATTTGACTTGTGCTTCAATCAGGATGGTGTCAGAGGTCACCATGCCCAGCTCTTCCCGGGCGATGCGCTCCACACTCTTGGCGGAACCAAGCTCATCCTTATACCGCTCCAGAAGGTCATTTTCGTATTGGATCTGAGCGGCCTCGGCGCGAAGATCCTCGGTCTGACGGGCCATCCTGCGCTCTACCAGGTTTAATGTCCCCAGAGCGGTGGCGGTGAGGATGATGACCACGGCCAGGTAAATCCAAACCCGGCTGCTGCTTCTGAAGAAGACAATCTGCACCTTTCCGATTTCCAGCTTGCGTTCTGCCACGATTGACACCTCCATTCGGCTGCCGACGCATTCGCCAGCCATTCCACCATATTGTAACCCATTTTTCCCCAGATGCAAATAAAATTTTCAAAAAATGCAAAAATTTTTTTGCCGGCAGCACAAACAGCCCCTTTATCCAGGCCACTGCCTTCCAAAACAGGGAAAAAATGGGGCTTATCAGCCGTCCCGCCGTCATTTCCCAGGCCAATCCTCCCATGGCCAAACCCGCCGAGTACCCCGGACGCAAATCCCCCCCGCATACCGCAAAGGCCAGATACAGCCATGCCCAGCCAACCCCCAGCAGGAACAGCACATCACTCAGCACCGTGTGCCTGGGCCGGAGAGGGCGCAGGAAGCCATAGAGCACCCCCAGTCCTGCCCCCAGAAGGCATCCGGCACCGAACCGCTGCATGGTCAGTGCGGGAGAAATCATCCAAACAATCGGCTGAGCCAGCCGCCCTGCCGGGCCTCCTCATAGATAAGGGCGCTGACGGTGCCCTCCACCTCCACCTGGCCCCCTTCCAGGGACAGGGTTTTCAGCTGGAGTTGGCTGCCCTGAACCGACAACGTTCCCATTCCGGTTTGCAAAATCACCTGGGTATCTTCAAAGCTGATGACCTCCGTCACGCCGGTCACCGTCAGTTTTTTTCGCTCCGCCAGGGTCAGCCGGTGGGGCAGCGGTTCCTGTGCCATAAGCAAATCCTCCTTGCCGCAGTATGACCTTGGGAAAGCCTATGCTATCGGCGGACGGGTTATGCCCGGAGGGCGTTTTCTCCCATTGACACCAGCGGGAAAAGAAAGTAAAATATGAATACAATATCGAAAATAATCCGGCGATCTGGTATCTCAGCATATCGGCAAATTGTAATTTGACGGGCAGATACGGTGGCACCCCTTGGCTCTCCCTTTGGGAGAGCTGGCTGCCCCGTAAGGGCAGACTGAGAGGGCCGGCATGGCTTATCTCGACTGCCATTATCTTACCGCGGCACCCTCTCAGTCAGCCTGTTCGGCTGACAGCTCCCCCAAAGGGGGAGCCAAGGGGTGCGTCGGTTCCGGTACGCCAAATTGCAATTTACCTGTCCGCTGAAGGAAACCAATCGCGCAAAACACGATAACAGACAATTTTTATAACAGGAGGTTTTCATGATGAAGCAATCCTTTGATATCCGCCCCTGGCTGAAGCCGGTGCTTACTTGCCTTCTGGGCCTGTGTCTGATTTTCAAACCGGGCTCTCTCACCACCTCCATTGCCTGGGCGGTGGGCGTCCTGATCGCCCTGGTGGGTGCGGGAAAGCTGGTGGCATTTTTCCGTGATCCCAATCCAAAGAAGGATTTTCTGCGGCTGTGCGCCGCCGTGATTCTGCTGGTGCTGGGCTTTTCCATTATGGCAAAGCCCGTGAATCTGGAGCGTCAGGTGGGCATGGTGGTGGGCATCGTCCTGCTGCTGCAGGGTATCCGGGGCTTCGTCAGTCCCTTCGCCGCCCACGAGAAGATTTCCTCCACTGCGTGCTGCGTGATGGGTGTGCTGCTGATGATTCTGCCTCTGTTTTTCTCCCGGCTGGTGGTGGTCGTCTGCGGCGTTGTGGTGCTGATCATCGGCATCGGCATGGTCATTGATCTGCTGGCGGGAAACCGGCGGGGCGGCGGCACCGATGACATCATCGACGCCCTATGATCGCGGCGTCCTGTGAGCTGGGCGGCCTCACCGGCCACCGGGCGGGCAGGCAGCTTCTGGAGCGGCTGTACCGGGAGGTAACCGGCGAGCCTTTGCCCCCCATTCGATTGACCCCCAGAGGGAAGCCATATTTTGAACATTCCCCTTACCATTTTTCCATCACCCACACCAACCGCCATGCCTTCTGTGTTCTTTCCCACAGTCCCGTGGGTATTGACGCGGAAGAGCTGGACCGGCCGGTGCGTCCTTCCTTGCTGGGGCGAGCTCTCTCCCCCGGGGAGCAGGACCGGCTTGCGCGGGTCCAGGATCAGCGGGAGGCGTTCCTGGCCCTGTGGGTGCTGAAGGAGGCATCCGTCAAATGCAGCGGAATGGGGCTCACCGGCTTCCCCAACAAAACGGATTTCTCCCCGGAGGACCCCCGGGTATACCGGTGGGCCGGATGCTTGGTGGCAATCATCTGCCAGGACGGGGAAGAAGGAGTAACTTACCATGATTTTTGATACCCACGCCCATATGGACGACCGTGCCTTCGACCAGGACCGGGATTCGCTTCTGTCCCGGCTGCCGGAAGAAGGCATTGCTCTGCTGATGAACCCCGGATGCAGCCTGACTTCCTCCCAGGCTGCCGTAAGTCTTTCCAATCAGTACAGCTACATTTACGCAGCCGTCGGCTCCCACCCGGACGCCGCGGATGAAGTGAACGATGGGGTTCTGGAGCAATACCGTGCCCTTTGCCGGGACAATCCCAAGGTCAAAGCCATTGGAGAAATCGGACTGGACTACCACTATGAGGATATTCCCAGGGACATTCAGAAGCGCTCCTTCCGGGCCCAGATGGGTCTTGCCCGGGAGCTGGGCCTGCCCGTCATCGTCCACGAGCGGGAAGCCCACGAGGACGGCATGAAAATCGTGGAGGAATTCCCCTCCGTAACCGGCGTGTTCCACTGCTATTCCGGCTCCCTGGAAATGGCCAAATGGCTGATTGAGCGGGGCTGGTACATCGGCTTCGGCGGCGTGCTCACCTTTAAAAATGCCAGGAAGGCTCTGGAAGTGTCGGGAAATATCCCCCTGGAGCGTATCGTTCTGGAAACCGACTGCCCCTATATGGCCCCCGAGCCCTTCCGGGGACGGCGGAACGATCCGGGGAAATTGTACCGGGTGGCAGAAAAATTAGCCCAGCTGCGGGGGATGACCGTGGAAGAAGTCCAGGCCATCACCCTGGAAAACGGAAAGGCACTATATCGAATTTAAGGAACGAAAGAAGCACCATGAATTTAGAGGATTTTTTTCGGGAGCACCCAAAAGCGGCCCTGGCCTTTTCCGGTGGGGTGGACTCGGCGTATCTATTGTACGCAGCGGTGAAAAGCGGCGCCCAGGTCCGGCCCTACTATGTGAAAACTGCCTTCCAGCCCCAATTTGAATACGAGGATGCCCTTCGCCTGACCCGGGAGCTGGAGGTGGAGATGGTCACCATCCACCTGAATGTGCTGGAGGAACCGGCCATCACCGCCAACCCCGTGAACCGCTGCTATTACTGCAAACAGAAGATATTCACCGCCATTCAAAACGCTGCCCGGGCGGATGGATTTTCCCTGCTGCTGGACGGCACCAATGCCTCCGACCAGGTTGCCGACCGGCCGGGGATGAAGGCGCTGCAGGAGCTTTCCGTCCTGTCCCCCCTGCGGCTGTGCGGGCTGACCAAGACGGAGATCCGGCAGTTGTCAAAGGAAGCGGGGCTCTTCACCCACGACAAGCCCGCCTACGCGTGCCTCGCCACCCGGATTCCCACCGGGCAGCCGATCACCGCCGGGGATTTGGAGCGGACAGAGATCTGCGAGGCATCTCTCATGCAGATGGGCTTTTCCGGCTTCCGCATCCGTCTGCTGGGAGACTGCGCCAAGCTGCAGCTGCCGGCGTCCCAGCTGCCCAAACTGGTGGAGCAGCGGGAAAAGGTGCTCTCAGCGCTGAAAAAATACTATTCCGGCGTACTGCTGGATTTGGAGGTTCGGGATGAACAGTGACATTCGCAGCCTGCTGGAGGGAATTCAAAACGGCAGCGTCAGTGTGGACGATGCCCTTTTGCAGTTGAAGCAGCAGCCCTTTGAGGACATCGGTTACGCCAAGGTGGATATGCACCGGAAAATCCGTCAGGGTGCCGGAGAGGTGATTTACGGCGGGGGAAAAACCCCCCAGCAGATCATCGGTATCTTAACCGCCATGATTGACCACGGTCAGCAAAATGTGCTGATTACCCGGCTGGATGCCCAAAAAGCTGCCGCCGTACAGGAAAGCCACCCCATTACCTACTACCCGGAGGCCAAAATCGGTATCCTGGGACAGATGGAAACGCCCCACGGAATGGGCACCATTGTGGTGGCCACCGGCGGCACCAGCGACGTGCCCGTTGCCGAGGAAGCCGCCCTGACGGCGGAATTTCTGGGCAACCGGGTGCTACGGCTCTATGACGTGGGTGTGGCAGGCATCCACCGGCTGCTCAGCCACAGCGCGGAGCTGATGAGCGCCAGCGTGATCATTGCCATTGCCGGCATGGAAGGGGCCCTGGCCAGCGTCATCGGCGGACTGGTGGACTGTCCGGTGATTGCGGTTCCCACCAGCGTGGGTTACGGTGCCTCCTTCGGCGGCGTTGCGGCCCTGCTTTCCATGCTGAATTCCTGCGCCAGCGGCACCGCCGTGGTGAACATCGACAACGGCTTCGGTGCCGGCTATATGGCCAGCACCATCAACCATATGGAGGCAAAACATTGAGAACATTATATTTGGACTGCGGCATGGGTGCTGCGGGTGATATGCTCACCGCCGCCCTGCTGGAGCTTTTTCCCGACCCCGATGTCCTGGTGGCAGAACTAAACCGTCTGGACGTTCCCGGCGTGCGCTACGAACGGGAACGAACCCAGAAATGCGGCATTCAGGGCACCCACATCCACGTTTATGTGGGAGCTACCGAAGAAGGGGAGGAACATCACCACCATTCCCACGAGCATTCTCATGACCACTCCCATGAACATTCTCATGACCATCACCACAGCGGCATGGAGGAAATTGAGCACTGGATTTCCCACATCCATGTCAGCGATGGGGTGAAGGCGAATATTCGCGCGGTATATGACTGCATTGCCCAGGCGGAAAGCCATGTCCATGGCGTAGATATCACGGACATCCACTTCCACGAGGTGGGCACTTTGGATGCGCTCGCCGACGTGACTGCCGTGTGCTATCTCATGGAAAAGCTGGGCAATCCCAAGGTTTACGCCTCCCCTGTCCATGTGGGCAGCGGGCATGTGTACTGTGCCCATGGCATTCTCCCGGTGCCCGCTCCTGCCACGGCAGAGATCCTGAAGGGCATCCCCATCTATGGCGGCCAGATTCAGGGTGAGCTGTGTACCCCCACCGGAGCGGCGCTGCTGAAGCAGTTCGTCACGGAATTCGGCAACATGCCGGTGATGACGCCCCATGCAGTGGGCTATGGAATGGGCAAAAAAGACTTTGCCATGGCAAACTGCGTCCGGGCCGTGCTGGGAGAAACCGGCAGCGGCACGGACAGCATTGTGGAGTTGAGCTGCAATCTGGACGACATGACCGGGGAGGACATTGGCTTTGCCATGGAGCAGCTGCTTGCCGCCGGAGCGCCGGAGGTATTCACCACCCCCATTTCCATGAAGAAAAACCGCCCCGGCGTGATGCTGACCGTGCTCTGCCGGGAGGAACAGCGGGAGGAAATGACCGCGCTCATTTTCCGCCACACCACTACCCTGGGCATCCGGGAAACACCCCACCGGCGCTATACACTCACCCGCCGCACCGCCCAGGCTGAAACCCCCTACGGCCCCGTCCGCTGCAAGCTTTCCCAGGGCTACGGTGTCACCCGCTGCAAACCGGAATACGACGACCTGGCCCGATTAGCAAGAGAGAACACGGTACCCATCGCCCAAGTCCGGGAAGCCATAAAAGGAATTTGAAAAATAGGGCTTGACATTTCCCGAAAATTGGATATAATAAGACCGTTCCAAATGTAGAGGATTTGTGTAACGGTAGCACACCGGACTCTGACTCCGTTTGCGGGGGTTCGAATCCCTCATCCTCTGCCAAAAATATCAGATACCCACCCGGGTATCTGATATTTTTTTGCTGTGCGAGGGATTCGAACCAATTTCAATGCAGCACCCCAGTGGGGTGCTGCTGCCACCAGTTCAAAAACTGGTGGCTTCCTTAATTTTATCGAATCCCTCATCCTCTGCCAGAAATATCAGATACCCATCCGGGCATCTGATATTTTTTTGCGGTTGTAAGGGATTCGAACCCATTTTGATGCAACACCCCGGTGGGGTGTTGCTGCCACCAGTTCAAAAACTGGTGGGTATCGATAATAATTTAGGGTACCGGAACCGACGCACCCCTTGGCTCCCCCTATGGGGGAGCTGGCTG
>CAMEWH010000082.1:0-9620 GCA_945940335.1 uncultured Clostridia bacterium
CGAATGACACATCTTGAGATACCCAACAATATCTTTAACTAAGGGAAACGGGAAAGGGGCTGCCGGACATTTCCCTGGTGGAGCCTCTGGCAAAGAGCCTGGGTGTCTCCGTGATGGAGCTGATGAACGGCGAGCAGATCGTCAATCGGAACACCGGCTGCAATGTGCTGCGGTCCAAATTCTATGTCTGCCCCATCTGCGGCAACGTGCTCACCTCCATGGGGGACGCGGTGATCAACTGCTGCGGTCTGGCCCTGCCGCCCCTGGAAGCGGAGACGGCGGAGGGGGAACACGAAATCCGCCTGGAGCGGGTGGAGGACGAGACCTTCGTCACCCTTTCCCACCCCATGACCAAAGCCCACTATGTTTCCTTCCTGGCCTTCGTCAGCTCTGACCGGGTGCAGTTTGCCAAGCTCTACCCCGAAGGCCCGGCGGAAGCCCGGTTCCAGCTCCGGGGCCACGGCTGGATCTACGCCTGCTGCAACCGCCACGGGCTGTTCAAAATGAAAATCTGAGTGCTGCCCAAAAATCCCCTCCAGTCCACCACTGGAGGGTAAATTGTTGTTTGGCAGGCAGTGCCCGCGGACAATGGCGCACCGGGCTGGTGTGTGATCCGGGACTCCTGGGGGTACCTGGTAACGTTTCTGCGCAGCCGCCATAGGGGCCGATTCCCACATCGGCCCTTTGTACACGGTACGAATTCGCCGAAAACATTCGGTGATCGGTACATCATCCCGCGGGGCGATGTGGGCATCGCCCCCCACGGTGGAACCGTATCATCACATCGATAAACACAAAACCCGCCCGCAGGGAGGATTCGTTTCTCCTCCATGCGGGCGGGTAAATTATACCTGATTCACATAATCCACAAACCCAAGGAACGCCTTTTGACCCTCCTCCGTCCGCTTGTAGACACCTGCGTCCTCCAGCACTTCGGTGAACACCCTGCCGGTCTCCTGCATCAGGATATCCATGGCGTTTTCCGGGGTGAAGGTGTATTTACGCTTCAGCTCCCGGCACCAGGCATCGTGCTTGCCCAGCACGGGATCGCCGGCGATATCCTTTCCCTCTGCCAGGCACCGGGCCAGGTCGGTGAGCTCCTGCTTCAGCCGGCTGGGGAGCACCGCCAGGCCCATCACCTCGATGAGGCCGATGTTCTCCTTCTTGATGTGGTGCTTGTCCGCGTGGGGATGGAACACACCCAGGGGGTGCTCCGCCGTGGTAATGTTGCACCGCAGCACCAGGTCCAGCTCATACGGCCCGCCTCTGCGCCGGGCAATGGGTGTGATGGTGTTGTGGGGCTCCCCGTCCGATTGGGCAATGACGCCCACGCTTTCGTCGGAATAGCCCCGCCAGCAGGCAAGAATTTTCTCCGCCAGGTCCGCCACCCGGTCCGGATCCTCCCCGTCCAGGCGCAGGACACTCATGGGCCACTTCACAATGCCCGCAGTTACATCCTCGAAGCCCCGGAAGGTGACCGGCTTCTCCACCGGAGCGGTCTCCATGGCGAATTGGTACCGGCCGCCCTGGAAATGCTCATGGCTGAGGATGCTTCCGCCCACAATGGGCAGGTCCGCATTGCTGCCCACAAAATAGTGGGGGAAGGCGGTCACGAAGTCCAGCAGCTTTCCAAAGGCGCTCCGGTCGATCTTCATGGGCACATGGCGGGAATTGAACACAATGCAGTGCTCATTGTAGTACACATAGGGGGAATATTGCAGGCACCAGTCCTCCCCTGCCACTCGGATGGGAACAATCCGGTGGTTGGCCCGGGCGGGGTGGTTCATCCGTCCGGCGTAGCCCTCGTTCTCCGGGCAGAGCTGGCACTTGGGATAGCCGGACTGGGGGGCATTCTTCGCCGCGGCAATGGCCCGGGGGTCCTTCTCGGGCTTACTGAGGTTGATGGTAATGTCCATGGCCCCGTATTGGCTGGGGTACTTCCAACGCATGTCCTTGGCAATGCGGTAGCGGCGGATGTAGTCCGTGTCGCAGCTGAAGCGGTAGTACCAGTCCGTGGCCGCCTCCGGGGACTGGGCGTACCGTTCCCGGAACGTGCGGATGACCTCCCGGGGCATGGGGGTGAGGGCGCCCATCAGCCGGGTGTCGAAAATGTCCCGGGCGGTGATGTTGTCCTCGCACAGCCCGTTTTGGCAGGCATAGTCCAGAATGCCGGAAAGAATCTGCTCCAGATCCCGGCAATCTCCCTGGCCGCTGCCGGTGTAATCCTCCAAATGAAGCAGATCCAGCAGCCGGTTGGTCAGCACCCGGCGGTCTTCCTCCATGGCAAGACCGGTGCGGAGGGCATAGTCCACCAGAGAATCAATGCAGGTGTCAATATTCATGCTCCGTCCTCCTCATTCCGCCGGGAAGGCTTCCACGCCGCCCTGGGGCCGGATGGAGAGCACATGGCAGGCCCCTTCACCCAAAGCCGCGTCCATCCCGGCCCGGAAGGAATCCAGCAGATCGAAGGGCACAAAGGCCTGCACCGTTCCGGCGAAACCGCCGCCGTGGACCCGGAAAGCGCCTCTGCCCTGCAGATAATGCTCGCACAGAGCCAGGCTCACCGCCACGTCCTGATGCGCTTTATACCCTGCGGGGATCACATTCTGCAGATACATCCAGCTGGAGCGGCCGCTCTCGGCAATCAGCTCCAGAAAGCGGCCGAAATCTCCGGACCGAAGGGCCGCCACCTGCTGAGGCACCCGGGCATTGTCCTGGTAGAAGTGGATGCAGCGCATCACCGCCCGGTCGCCGCACTCACTGCGCAGGGCGGGAATGGCGGCATAGAATTCCGCCTCATCAATCTGGGTCAGCACTTCCTTGCCGAAGTGGGCGCAGACTTTCTGAATCTCCATGGGGATGGCGGCGTACTCGTCGGTGAGGTCGGCATGGCTGGCCCGGGTGTCAATGATGCACAGGGCATGGCCACAGGCGGAAAAGTCGAAGTCCACCGGGGTGATCACCGGGTTGTCCTTGTCAAAGAAATCGATGCTCACCAGATTGCCCACAGCGGAGGCGGTCTGGTCCATCAGACCGCAGGGCTTGCCGAAGAACACATTCTCCGCATACTGGCCAATCCGCGCAATCTCCGGCTGGCCCACCCGGCCGTGGAAGAACAGGTGGTTGATGATGGTACCGATGAGCACCTCATAGGCCGCCGAGGAACTGAGCCCGGAGCCGGGCAGCACGGTGGAGGTGCAGTAAGCATCAAAGCCCTGAACCTGGCAGCCCAACTGGGCAAACCGGGCAGCTACCCCCCGAATCAGGGCGGGGGTGGTGTTCACTTCCTCCGCCCGGGGCTCCAGGCAGGACAGCTCCACCTGAGACATAGGATAGCCCTGGGACAAAATCCGGATGGTTCCGGTGCCATTTACGCGTACCGCCGCCAGTGTATCCAGATTCACCGCCGCCGCCAGTACCCGGCCCCGCTGATGGTCGGTGTGGTTGCCGCCGATCTCCGTCCGTCCCGGAGCCGAAAAATACCGCTCCGGCTGTCCCCCAAACGCCTCCCGGAACCCGGCATCCAGAGCCTGCCGCTGTCCGGATGAAAGAAATAATTTCGGTGCTGCCATTGTAAGCGCCCTCCTCTTTGATAATGAAACCATTATACTTCACAACTGCGGAAAAGGGAACAGCTTTTCGCAAATTTCCTCCGTCCCCTCCCCCAAAAATTATCTTTTGAATTTTCGAAAAAAGTTCTTGACATTTTCCGATGGTGTGTTATAATACAGAAGCTGATTCGACAGCAACCAATTAAACAAAGTCCTATGGGGGTATAGCTCAGCTGGGAGAGCGCTTGAATGGCATTCAAGAGGTCAGCGGTTCGATCCCGCTTATCTCCACCAGAAAGCTAACGAAAAAGCAGAAAAAGTCCGTGAAATCGTATGATTTCACGGACTTTTTCTTACATTCTATCTTCAAGCTATTATGGGAGAAAGCCACCGTACTTGAATTGTACTTGAACTGGCCTATTCACGCGATGTGAAGGGTCGGTTTTCCTTTTTTGAACAGCGAATCCAGCTTCTTTGCCGCATTTTCCTTGACCTCTTTCTGAACGTGCAGATAGTGTTCTGTCATGTCCACATCCGCGTGCCCTGTCAGGCTCTGAATGGTTTCCAGTGGTACGCCCTGCGCCTGAAGCTGTGACACATAAGTGTGCCGGCAGCAATGGGGTGAAAGGAGTCTGACCTTTCCTGCGGCGATCAGCGCTTTCTTGAAATGCTTTCGAAATACGCTTGGGTTGCAGATGGGCACCGTCTCCCCGTGCCAGATGTATTGCTCGGTGGTCTTTCTGAATTCTTTGGCAATTTCCCGAAGATGGGATGGAACCGGAATGTCCCGGTAGCTGGTCTTGGTCTTTGGTGGACCAATTCTGGGAGAACCCTTCACCATTGTAACTGCCTGGCGGATATGAATGCAGGAGCCGTCTTCTTCAATGTGCTTTGGCTCCAGCGCCATAATCTCCTGGGTGCGCATCCCGGTTCCCAGCATCAGCCGAATGCTCATACCCATCCGGTCATAGGGCAGTACTTTCATTAAATGCCGAATTTCCGCAATGGTAAAGGCATCCTTTTCGGATTTTGCGTCAGTGTTTTTTTGCTTGTCCGCATAGGCAACCGGATTCTTGCGAATCAGATCGTTGGCTTCCGCCTTTTTCATAATCTGGAACAGCATTCCGCGAAATTTCGTAATGTAGGAATGGGAACGGCCTTCATCTGTCATTTTCTTCAAAAAGTTCTCAATATCGATTGCCCGTATGTCAATCAGACGATCATCCCGGAAGTATTCTTTCAGGATATTCAATGTGTATTGGTAGCTTTCATAGGTCTGTTCCGCAACCTGCCCCTTCATGCTTTCGTACCAAATGTCCGCCCAATCCGTAAATGCCATCTCTTTACTGATTTCGGGTGCGGCACGGAGATCTTCCAGATACTTCGCAGCCTTCTCCTTGACCTCCTTCTGGGTACGCCCATAAAAGCTCTTCATTTTTCGTTTGCCGTCCGGCTGATAGCCTACCATAATCTGCCACTCCCACAAGCCGTTTGACCGCTTGTGGAGGGAGCCTTCTCCATTTGACCGTTTTCTTGGCATATGATTTCAATCTCCTTCTATAAATTGTTTTTTGATGACCCCGGCTGTCTTTTACCGGATCATTTGATTCAAGTATAAAGGCAGCCGGGGCCAGCCGCAAAGGTGCGGGAAATTACGCAATTTTATTGGTATTTTTCTTCATCCATAGTAAAACATTCTCTTTTGTCACCAATTTTCTTCCCCCAACATGCAGCGTAGGGAAGTCCTTGGAATTCAAGAGGTTATAGGCTCCGGCACGGGAAATATGCAAAAAGGTTGCCAGCTCATTTGCAGACAGGATTTCGGGTGCATCTATATACTTAATTGTTTCTGCCATAATCTATCTGCACCTTACCTTTCCTGCGCGCGAAGCCGCTTACGCTGGTAATCGTTGAGCAGCTTCAAAATGGTTTCCTGAATCCGGGCGGCACTGTAGCTTTTGGGGAAGAATTTTCGCAAATCCTCCACCCGGAAGCTGATCTTCTCCTGCTGATTGGCCTTTGGCTCCCGGAGAATTTCAAAAATTCTGTCCATATTCAGTTCCCTGGACTGGCTCAGCTTTTTCATCTGGACGGCTTGGGACAGGGATGGGGTGCAGTCCTCACTCTCCATGGTTTCCAGCAAGTTCTGCTGCTCTTGCCCAGTCAGATAGGAAAGTTCTACCGCTGGAGTCAGGGCAATTTTTCCCGCATCCACCATGCTGAGAATTTGGGGAATCAATTCTGTCAGGCGGATATACCGCTGGACTTGCCGAGCGCTTTCACCGACGGATTCCCCAATAGTTTCATCTGTCCGCAACTTCGTGCCATGTTGGCACGAAGTTCCCTGGTGGCTCAGAGCATCCATTTTCAGCTTATAGGCAAAGGCTTTTTCACTGGGCAGAATCTTCTCACGGTGGAGATTGCTGTCCACCAGCGCAATGGCGGCGGCATCCCGGTCGAGGGCATAAATTAAGGCAGGAACCGTTTCGATTCCTGCCTTTTGGCACGCGTGCAGTCTCCGATGCCCGGAGATCACTTCATATTCATCATTTTCCAGAGGACGAACAACCAGCGGGGTCAGAACGCCCTGTGTCAGGACGCTCCAAACCAGCTGATTCATTTCATCATCGTCTTTCACCTGGAAGGGGTGGTTTTCAAAGGGGCGCAGCTTTTGAATCGGCAGCTGCATGGCCTGTACTTCTTTGGTATTATTCAAGGGCAATGGTTTCCTTTCTTTCAGTTTTGGTATTGTATTTCTCACGAATTTCGGGCGGGATGGCGGCAATCTCATCCTCCAAATCCTGCACAGTCTGCTGGAGTGCCTCAAACTCCTGTAGCTTCCTGGCAAGCTCCAACTGCCGCTGGACACTGGCTTTGCTGCCATCGAGTTCCTGTTCCAGTGCGGCGATTTCCTTTTTCAGTTCCTTTACAGCACTGTTCGCCTTTTTCATCCGGGTCATGAGCTTCTCTACACTGGGGATGTAGTCATCCAGAATCGATTCAATCTCCGTGGATTTCTTCTTGGCGTTCAGAGGGGTGATTTCAGACAGCAGCCGGGTGATTTTCTCCTTTTGACGGTTCAGGCGCACTGCCTCCTTGAAAAGCCTTGGAGGAATGTGTGTCCGCCCGATTTCGCTGGCGGATTCCCCACGCTCGAAGTCCGGATACTTTTTCACCATGTGTTTCCAAAATTCATCCTGCCACTGGGTCAGCTTCTTTTTGTTGCCGATGATGTCTTTCGCGCTGAGCCGCCCGTCTGCCGTCAACGGGACAAAGCAAAGGTGCATATGGGGCGTTTTCTCGTCCACATGCACCACGGCGGAGATGATCGTTTCGGGAGCCTGCTTGCTCTGGATGAAACCAAGAGCATATTCAAAGAACTCTTTGACCTCTCTGGGCTTTTTCCCTTGAAAAAACTCCGGGCTGGCGGTGATCAGGGTTTCCACCACCCGGACGCTGTCCTTTCGGGCACGGCACCCGGCTTCCGCGATCTGCTTTTCCGCTTCTGCCCGGTAGGAGCGCTGGGGCTTCACCAGATGGAAGTTGAGCCTGCTGCGGCTGGTGTCAATATCCGGGTTGCTGGCGTATTCTGTCTTGGTGCGCTCGTCATGGGCTTCAATGCGCCCAATCTCCGGTCCCTTGTACTTGGCGAAGCGGAGAATGGCATACTGCGGCTTGTCCATTATTGATCCCTCCGTTTCTGCCAGATGAGGTCATACCCCATCACATCCGCAATCTGAATCGCCTCCCGGTAGCGAAGGGAACCCCGGCTCAGTTTGTTGGAGAAGTTGGAAATACTGTCGCTCCAGCCGTATTCGTCGGACAGCAGGTCAACAACCTGCTGCATGGTCATGCCGGAACGGACAATGATGCTTTTGATTTCATTTTTCACATTCATAAAAATACCTCTTTCATTGTAAATTTGGATTTGGAGCCAATGGAAATTGCTCCCATGATGTCTGCATCGAGGATGCTTTGTTTGCTTTTTCTGTTTCGGAATGGATTCTTTGAAACGGCATAGAAAAACACGAAACCGCGCAGTGGCTTCACCCTTCTCAGCAGCGCGATTGGGTGAAATTCTGCTGCGATTTCGTGTATTCTTTTTTTGTTTCCACAAGCCTTGGGAAATTGGTTCCGATTTCAGGTGTTTCCCACCGCCTTTTTCTGCTTTCATTTTTCTGTTAATGCCCAAATTCTCTATCCCGATCCATCCCATCTATCCCCGGTATACTTGGGATGGATCGGGATGGATGTTTTCCACATCAGAGAATAATTGGAGCGGTCAGCGCCTGAATGCCCCAGAAGCCGTTTACCTTCTTACCGGATTTGTTGGTGATCTTGTTGCTGGCTTCCAGATTGTAGTCCTCCAGATGGCTTTTCAGGTAGCTGCTCACCGACCGCTGGGCAATGGGGCGGTAGCCGTTGTCCTCGCACCACATCTGGTAGATGGCGTACAAATCCCGGGAGGTAATGGTGCTGTCGGCTTTCAGCTGGATGTACCCCTCGGATTGCAAGAACTCCACCAGATTGTTGGCATTCCGCTTGGCATGTTCCTTGTTTTCCGCTGCTTTTTTACTGACCGTGAAGCGGTAGCTGTTGGCTTGCAGCCGTCTCAGCCCTTCCAGACACCAGAGGAAGATGCTCTCCACCTCCTGCTTCAGCTTGTCGGAAAGAAAGGGGTCATCCACTCTGCCCGGAGGTTTCCGTCTGGTCTGCAAAATCAGCTGCCGCCGGAAGAAACCCTCCGACTTGTCGTATAGCGCTTCCAGATCACCGTTAGAAAAGGCCATGAAGCGAACATACATATCTCCCTGAAAGCTCTGCTCCTTCTTCCGCTCCAAATCCATGGGCGTTTCCGCTGTGATGATGGACTTCACATAATGGGTGGAGGACAGAGCCTCCATTTTGGTATCGTCATCCACCATCACCAACACATGCTGCAAATCCGCACGGGCAAAGGCACTGTTTTCCACCTTGTCGATGCTGCCGTTCTTGGCATTGGCACCGAACAGGGTGTGCATCACCACGCCAATCCGGGACTTGCCCTCGCCGCCGTTGCCCTTGATGAGCAGCATCACCTGCCCCCGGGTGCAGGGAATCAGGCAGTAGCCCATGAACTCCTGCAAGGTCAGAATGTCCTCCGGCTCCAGAAGCGCAGACAAAAACCGCAGCCAGACCTCCGGCTGCGGTGCGTCGGGATTGTAGCAAATGGGCAGGCGGTTCAGACAGAAACCCTTCTCCTCCGCAAATCTGCCATCCACAAAAAGGGTGCCGTTGGCGAGGAAAATGCGATCCTGATATTTTTCCAACTCGCCCCGGTCATAGCACTCCATGCGAATGGCTTCCAGCAGATTTTTGGCTTTCGTCACCAGCCCGCCGGTAAGGTGCTCCTTGATATCATCGAACACATCCCGCAGGAGCCGGTCTTTGTCGGTGACGATGCCCTCCGTGGTGAAGAAGTCCTCTCCCTTGCTGAGCAGGGGGTGCTGTTCCAGAAAGCACTGGCAGTATTTGTGCTCGATGATCTTCCCCTTGTCATCCAGCCATTCCGGTGTACCACTCATGCACAGTCCCTCTCTTTCTCAGATAATGTCCCAAGATACTCTGACAGACGCTCAATATGCCCCTCCCGGCAGAGCATCTCCCCTGTCTGCTTCGCCAGAAGCAGATCATTTCCCAGCAGGCAGTCCAGAAGATGGTTGACCGTGGGCAGAGCCTTCATTGCCTCGTCAAAACGGGGATGAATAGGGTCACTTGGCTTTTCAGGACGATACCGCAGCTGCCAGATGCGAAGATACCGCAGATACTCCCGGAGAACGCAAACGCAGAGCCGATCCCTATCGTGGGATGGCTCTGCATGGCAGTTGGGAATACCCGATTGCACCGGCGGTTTGGAATAGATGCCGAAGTCGGCAGTCAGCTTTTGGGCGGCATCCTTGAGGCTGATGCCGAATAGCCTTGCGGTGAAGTCGATGACATCCCCACTGGCATGACAACCGAAGCAGTAGAAACGATCATCCACTTTCATGCTGGGATTGTGATCCTCATGGAAGGGACACCGCGCCATGC
>CAMEWH010000083.1:0-9537 GCA_945940335.1 uncultured Clostridia bacterium
GGTAGCCATGCTCCAGGCTGTTCTGCACCAGCTTCTGGGCGGACATGTAAATCACGTCGTAATGACAGTTGATGATGTCGTGAAGCTCCGTTTCCACCCGCTTGGTCATCAGCTCCGGGGGATTGTCCCCATAGAGCCTTCGGAACTTGCCGTAAACCAGGCGCTTCAGGTCCTCCACGGAGTTTTCGATCTTGGGGGCAAACAGGTTGTGGGGCACGGGCCGCAGGCTCTCGCACATATCGGCGATCTTGTTGGGGTTGGTGACCACAATTTCATAGGCCTTCTCCTCCCCCAGATAGCTGAATTCCTGAAGCATTTCGTCCGTGGTGCGGAAATACAGGGGGTTTGGCTTGTCTGCGTCCTCGAACCCCTTGGTGGCAAGCAGGATATGGCGGAAGATCTCGTCCTCCGGGTTCAGGAAGTGGACGTCGCCGGTGGCCACCACCAGCTTGCCCAATTCATCTGCCAGGCGGACCACGGTGCGGTTGTAGTTGCGCAGGTCCTCCTCGTCCTTGGCAAGCCCCTTTTCCAGCATGAAACGGTTGTTGGCCAGGGGCTGAATCTCCAGATAATCGTAGAATGAGGCGATGCGCTTCAGCTCGTCCTCGCTCTTGCCGTCCAGAATGGCCTGGAAGAGCTCCCCCGCCTCGCAGGCGGAGCCGATGATCAGCCCCTCCCGCATGGCCAGGATTTCAGACTTGGGCATCCGGGGTACCCGCTTGAAGTATTTCAGATTGGAATCGGAAATCAGGTGGTAAAGATTCCGCAATCCCACCTGGTTCTTGGCAAAGAGAATGATGTGCCGGGCATGGCGGTCGGTGATGCGGCCCTTGGAGCGCAGGGACACCATGGCCGGGTTCACTGCCTGGAGGGTGTGGATGTCCAGCTCCTCCTCCATCTTCTTCATCAGCCGGTCCATGATCAGTCCGCAGGTCATGGCATCGTCCCCGGCCCGGTGGTGGTTGAAGTCCGGTAAACTCAGAGCATTGGACACAATGTCCAGCTTGAATTTGTTCAGCTGGGGCAGCATGTTCTGGGCCAGAATCAGGGTATCAACCGCCGTAAAGCTGTATTCATAGCCCAGCCTGGCGCAGGCAGCCCGGATAAAGCCGGTGTCAAAATCGGAGTTGTGGGCCACCAGCACCCGGCCGCCGATGAATTCCAGGAATTTGGGCAGAACTTCTTCCAGCTTGGGAGCG
Organism: uncultured Clostridia bacterium; assembly: GCA_945940335.1. Lineage (GTDB taxonomy): Bacteria > Bacillota > Clostridia > Oscillospirales > Oscillospiraceae > Faecousia. The sequence goes on from CAMEWH010000083.1 coordinate 1,200, forward strand.
CCCACCAGCATCTCCTGGGAAATGCCGGTGAGTTCCACAATTTTCTTATCCAGGGGGCGCTCCGGGTCCACAAAGGTCTGGAACCGGTCGACTTCCACCCCTCGCTTGAGAATCACCGCGCCGATTTCGATGATGGTGTCCGTCCGGGAGCTCAGACCGGTGGTCTCCAGATCGAAGGCCACATATTCTTCGTCGAAGTTCATCTCCTGGCTGCCGTGGACCACGATGCGGTCATCCACATCGTTGACATAATACCCTTCGCAGCCATAGAGGATTTTAATATTCTGGTCAGTGCCAGCTACCTTGGCCTTGGAAGCGGCCTTCATGGCATCGGGGAAGGACTGAGCCACACCGTGATCGGTGATGGCGATGGCCTTGTGACCCCAGGCGGCAGCCTGCTTCACCGCGGCGGCGGTCTCTGTCAGGGCGTCCATATTGCTCATGGTGGTGTGCAGGTGCAGCTCCACCCGTTTTTCGCCCACGGCCAGGTCCTTCCGTTTCGGCATGGAACCGGGCATCATGGCGTAGGGCTTGAGCACCATGTCGTTTTCAAACCGGTCCTCGATGAGCTTGCCCTGAACCCGGAGCACGGAGCCGATCTGCACATTTTCGATGATGGGTTTGGCCTCCTTGGCCTCCAGGAATCGGCTGACCCGAATGGAATTCGTGTTGTCCGTCATGTCGAATTTCACCACATAGGCGTTGCGCTTGGTCAGCTCCTTGTGGTCGATGGCAAAGACCCTGCCCTCCACGATGATGGTACCCATGTCCATGGACATATCCTTCATGGCCACGGCGTTGCCCCGGAAGGGCTTGCCGTAGAAGGTGGGGCTCTCCTGCTCCGCCTTGGGGGTAGCCGCCTGCTGCCTGGCCTGGACCGTGGGATAGGTTTCGATGGCAGTCTGGCGCATGGAATCCACAGCGTCGAACAGAGCCTTGCCCGCCAGGTCGCTGCCCGCCTCCACCCGGATGGTCACCGGGGCGGCAAAACGCTCCCGCAGGGCGGTCTGCACCTGGGGAATCAGTTCCTCAATGGCGGCCTTGCCGTTGGCCCGGAGATGGACGGTGAGGTTCTCCCCTTCCCAGGTCCACTTAGCCCCGGCCAGAGACCCCCGGGTCATGGAATTGCGGCTGACGAACAGCATCATCAGCTCCTCGGGCTCGATTTTCTGCAGCTCCGTCTCCGGGTGGGTCACAGTGATCTCCGCATGGGCCAGGCCGTAAAGGCCGGCAATGTCCTGCTCCACCCTGTCCAGAATCCGCCGGGAAAGATATTCCGGACTGTGGGCAGCCACGTGGACACTGCGGTTTTCCGCGTGAATATCCGCAGCAACAATGGCCGCCTGAGAAAGGGCAGCTCGAATCCCCTCAGGCGGCTCATAGTCCGAAAACATATCCAGTAAATAAACGGTTTGTTTCATAGTATTTCTTTTTTATGTTGCATGGTATCGGGCATCAATCACCGTCCGGCCCACTGTAGTGGAGGATCGTAGCCGCCCGCCAGGCAACGATTCCTGAGTGTTCCGTTGAATGGTATGCGATTCGTCCAGACGCGTAGGGGACGGGTTTCCCCTCCCCGATTTCGTGGCAGAAACGGGAGGCGAAACGCCTCCCCACGGTCATATCGGAACAAGGCACTTTCTTCGCCCAACCCAAGTTATGATCGTAGGATGATACTGCGCGGGAGGCTAAGAGCCTCCCCTACAGTGGCTGGGTTAAAGTTTTTCGATCCGTTCCAGCAGGGCGGGGAGCAATTCATCATAGGGGAGCTTGGCAACCTGTTCACCTTTTTCAAAGATGGTACCCCAGCCGTCGCCCCCGGCGATGCCGATGTCCGCTTCCCGGGCTTCTCCAGGACCGTTGACGATGCAGCCCATGACCGCCACGGTGATGGGCTTTTGGCAGTCCTTCAGGGCCTCGTCCACCTTGTTCACCAGGCCAATGAGATCGATGCGGGTTCTGCCGCAGGTGGGGCAGGAGATGATGTCCACCCCCTCCTTACGCAGTCCGGCTGCCTTCAGGATGTCCTTGGCGGCATACACCTCCTCCACCGGGTCGTCGGTCAGGCTGACCCGCAGGGTGTCGCCGATGCCGTCCAGCAGCAGGGCGCCGATGCCCATGGCGGATTTGATCAGGCCCTGGCGCACCGGGCCGGTTTCCGTCACACCGATGTGCAGAGGATAGTCGCATTTGCTCCGGAAGAGCCGGGCCGCCGCCACCATATTGGGCACGGTGGAGGACTTCATGGACACGCAGGTATCGTAGAACCCCTGCTTTTCCAGCAGCTCCAGGTGCCCGAAGGCGCTTTCCACCAGTGCCTCCGGGGTGGGATGGCCGTATTTTTCCAACAGAACCTTGTCCAGGCTGCCCCCGTTGACACCGATGCGGATGGGGATTTTTTTCTCTTTACATACATCCACCACAGCTTTAACCCGGTCCTCCCCGCCGATGTTGCCGGGGTTGATGCGGATTTTGGAGGCGCCGCCCTCCGCCGCCAGAATGGCCAGCTGGTAGTCAAAGTGGATGTCCGCCACCAGAGGCAGGGGGCTTTCCTTGCAGATTTCGGCAAACCCCCGGGCGGCCTCCCGGTTGGGCACTGCCAGCCGGACGATCTGACAGCCGGCAGCGGCCAGCTTTTTGATCTGGTTCAGGGAGCCCTCCACATCCGTGGTGCGGGTATTCAGCATGGACTGAATGGACACGGGAGCACCGCCGCCGATGGGCACATTCCCCACAAGAATCTGTCTGGTCATTTTTCTTACCCCTTTACGATCACAAAAATATCCTTGAACATGATCAGGCCCATCAGCGCCAGCAGTGCGATCATGCCTGCGCCGTGGATATAGCCCTCGTATTTGGGATTGATTTTCTTCCGGGTGATGCCCTCTACCAGGGCGGTGAGCACCACGCCCAGGGACCGGCCGCCGTCCAGAGCGGGGATGGGCAGCAGGTTCATAATGCCCAGGTTCACGGAAATCAGGCCGCCAAAGCTGAGCATATTCAGGAAGGCATAGTACAAGCTGGAGGACCGGGCGCTGGTCTCGGTCATCATCTGCACGATGCCCACAGGGCCGCTCATGTCCTTCAGGCCCGCCTTGCCGGTGAGGAGCATCTGCAGGCTGATATACACCATGCGGACGTTGGAGAGCACCGCGTTCCAGGTCTGGCCCAGCAGATTGAAGAAGGTACGCTCCACACTGCCGAAGTTAAAGCCGTAGCGAAGGCTGGACGAGCCGTCCTCCTCCTGGAAGCTGCGCTTTTGCATGGGGAAGTCCTTCAGCTCCACCTTCTCGCCATCTCGCAGCAGCACCAGGTCGTGCTTGTTCTCGGGATTGGTTTCCTGATCGGTGTTGGCGATGAGGAGCAGCTCAAAATCGTTGTACATATAGACCTTGGAGCCGTCCACTTCCAGGATCCGGTCGCCCTGTTTCAGGCCCACCTCGTCCTCGTCGAAGGCGCCCACGGCACTGCCGCGCTCCACATGATCCACCACGGGGACAATGTAGCGCTCCTGGGGGGCAAAGAAGCAGAGGAAAAGCACAAAGCCCATCACCAGGTTCATCGCCGGGCCCGCAACCAATATCACCAGCCGTTTCCACCAGGGGGCAGCCGTGAAGGAGCGGGGGCTGATGCTGTCGCCGTCCTCGCCCTCCATTTCACAGAAGCCGCCGATGGGAATCAGCCGCAGGGAATACAGCGTCTCCCCCTTCTGCTTTTTCCAGAGCACCGGGCCCATGAACAGGGAAAACTCGTTCACCTGGACGCCAAAGGCCTTGGCCGCGGTGAAATGCCCCAGCTCATGGCCGAGAATCAAAAGACTGAACAATAAAATGCCAAAAAGAACGCTGAAAATGGTCATATGATGCCTCGCTTAAAGTTAAAAATGTGCCTGTGATTTTATCCGGAAACCCGGTAAATTGTAATTTGGCGCGCCGGAACTGACGCACCCCTTGGCTCCCCCTATGGGGGAGCTGGCTGCCCCGTAGGGGGCAGACTGAGAGGGCAACACATCGATTTCGGCTGCTATTATCTTACTGCGGTACCCTCTCAGTCAGCCTGTTCGGCTGACAGCTCTCCCAAAGGGAGAGCCAAGGGGTGCTGCCGTATCTGCCCGCCAAATTACAATTTGTCTGCCCAATACTACCGGCAATTCCGCACGGCCTGGCGGGCCAGGCGGTCGGCTTCCAGGATTTGCTCCAGGGTAGGATTGGGAACAAAGGGAACCTGCTCCACTGCCTGGGACACCAGGCGGTAAATGTCGTAGAACCCGATCTTGTCCGCCAGGAACAATGCCACCGCCTCTTCATTGGCGCCGTTCATGGCCGGGCAGGCGGTGCCGCCCCACTTGGCGCACTGCCTTGCCAGAGCCAGGCAGGGGAATTTTTCCAGATCCGGATGACAGAAGGTCAGCGCGCCGCACTTCGTCAGATCCAACGGTTCCACCGGGCAGACGGTACGCTGGGGATAGGTCAGGGCCAACTGAATGGGCAGGCGCATATCCGGGGTACCCATCTGGGCCATTACCGCCCCGTCGGTGAATTCCACCATGCTGTGGACGATGCTCTGGCGGTGGATCAGCACATCCACCTGCTCCAGGGGCAGCCGATACAGACGCATGGCCTCGATGACTTCCAGACCCTTGTTCATTAAGGTGGCGCAGTCCACGGTTATTTTGGGACCCATTTTCCAGTTGGGGTGGCGCAGGGCATCCGCCTTGGTCACCTGGCGCAGCTGCTGGGAGTCCATGGCGAAGAAGGGGCCGCCGGAGCAGGTGAGCAGGATACGCTTCACTTCCCGCCGGTCGCCGCAGCCCATCAGGCACTGGAAAATGGCGGAATGCTCCGAATCCACGGGGACGATCTCCGCACCATAGCGCTCCGCCTCGGCCATCACCAGCTCGCCGGCACAGACCAGCGTCTCCTTGTTGGCAAGGCCGATGCGCTTGCCAGCCCGGATGGCGGCCAGGGTGGGTTTCAGGCCAACCATGCCCACCACAGCGGTGATGACACAGTCCGCCTCCTCCAGGGTGGCGGCCCGGATCAGGCCCTCCTCTCCCCAGCAAACAGAAATGAAGGGGTCATTCAGTTCCCGCTTAAGCTGCTCCGCCGCCTCTTGGGTGGCCATGACGGCAAGGCTGGGATGGAACATCCGGCACTGCTCCGCCATCTGGGACACACTGCTTCCGGCCGTCAGGGCAGCCACCCGGATGCCCTCCAGGCGGCTGATCACGTCCAGGCTCTGGCGGCCGATGGAGCCGGTAGAGCCCAGGATACTTACACATTTCACCATAACTTACACCACCACCGGCAGCAGCAGAATCAACGCCTCCATCAGGGGGGCGACGGTAACCATGGAATCAAAGCGGTCATAGAAGCCGCCGTGGCCGGGCATCAGGGTGCCGAAATCCTTAAGGCCGGACAGGCGCTTGATGATGGAGAAGCACAGGTCTCCAAACACACCCACCGCGCTGCCCAGAATGCCATACAGCAATGCCGCGCCGTAGTTCACCTGGAGCCGGAACACCAGCTGCAGGATCAGTGCATAAATCAGCATGCCCACCATGGAGCTGACCAATCCGCCGACCACACCCTCCACGGTTTTGTTGGGGCTGACCACCGGTGCCAGCTTATGCTTGCCGAACATGGTGCCGGCAAAATAGGCACCGGCATCGGACAGGCAGGCCGCTACAAAGGGGATGAGGATCAGATATCTGCCATCGTTCATCACCAGGATCCGGATCAGAGAAGAAAGGAGATACGGTACAACAGCGCCGGCAAACAGGCAGTACATGATCATCTCCAGGCTGATTTTCACATGATTGGCCATCAGTTCGGAAAACAGCAGAATCCAGAACACCAGCAGGCCCAGCAGGGCAATGCCCTGGTTGGCACCGTAATAGCTCCACAGGGAGGCGGCGAAGGCCATCGCTGCGGAATAGAGCACCATTCTGGGATGCCGGACCAGACCGGTGCTGTAAAGCAGCTCATACACACCAATCATCATCAGAACGCCCCATACGATGGCGGCGACGATTTTGGGAGCCACCAGAACCACCAGGATCAGAACCGGGACCAGGATCGATGCTGTCACAATGCGTTTTCTCATTTATTATGTTCCTCCAAAACGGCGGTTGCGCCGGTGATATTCTTCAATTGCCCGGTCCAGGTCCTCGGGGGCGAAGTCCGGCCACAGCACATCCAGAAACACGAACTCCGAATAGGCGGACTGCCACAGCAGAAAATTGCTGATGCGCTGCTCCCCGGAGGGACGGATGATCAGCTCCGGGTCAGGAACGCCCGCGGAATAGAGGTAATTGGACAGCACCTGCTCGCTCAAATCCTCCTCACCGGCCTTTCCCGCCGCCACATCGGCCATGAAGCCCCTCACGGCGTGGACGATCTCGTCCCGGCCGCCGTAGTTCAGGCAGAAATTCACCTGGACATCGTAGTCCGCAGAGCGGTTTTCCGCGTTACGGCACAGTGTCTGGAGCTCCGGGCTGAGCTTGGACAGGTCGCCGAAGAATTTGAAGCGGACCCGGTTTTTCTCCATGTCCGCCAGGGCCTCCTCCAGGTACCGGCGAAGCAGCCGCATGATGCCGGAGATTTCATCGGCAGAGCGCTTCCAGTTCTCCGTGGAGAAGGCGTAAACCGTCAGGTATTCCACGCCCAGCGTACGGCAGTAATTGGCGATGCGGCGGAAGGTCTCCGCTCCCGCGGCGTGTCCCGCCGTCCGGGGAAGGCCACGCTTTTTGGCCCAACGGCCATTACCGTCCATGATGATGGCAATGTGCCTGGGAGGAGCGGGTTTCTGTGAATTCGTCAGTGCCAAGGGAAGCACCTCTTTCTGAATAAAGAATGATGTTGCGGCGAATCGCTTTAACCAGTAAATTGTAATTTGGCGGTGGGTTGAATGGAACCAGGTTCCGTCCTAACTGTAGGGGAGGCTCTTAGCCTCCCGCGCAGTATCAGCCAACGATCATAAACCAGATCGGGCGAATACGTACCACAAAGGACTGCATACCGTTCACCCGAACACTCAGTCGCACTACCTGGCGGGCGGCTGCGAGCCGCCCCTACAGTGAGTCGGGAAGCGATCCAGCCCGCCAAATTACATTTTTTCTGTCTCACGTTCTTGTGAAAGGCTGAAAACAGGAAGTCTTGCCACACTTTCTCTTCTCAGCCTTTCACCCCCGGGGACAGGTCCCCGGGGATGAAATCATTTGGCGATTAAATGGCCATCAGTTCCTTTTCCTTGGCAGCCAGGGCGGAGTCCACCTTCTTGATATACTGGTCCAGCAGATCCTGCAGGTCCTTCTCACCCTTCTTCTGGTCGTCCTCGGTGATTTCGGAATTCTTCTTCAGCTTTTTCACATAGTCCATGCCGTCCCGGCGGATGTTCCGCAGGGCAACCTTGGCCTCTTCGGCGTACTTCTTGACCTGCTTGATCAGGTCCTTACGGCGCTCTTCGGTGAGCTGGGGGAACACCAGGCGGATCACCCGGCCGTCGTTCTGGGGGTTAATGCCCAGATCAGAGGTCTGGATTGCCTTCTGGATGTCCTTCAGGAGCTTGCCGTCCCAGGGCTGAATCACCAGGGTGCGGGCATCGGGGGAAGAAATCGTGGCAACGCCGTTCAGCGCCGTCTCACTGCCATAGTATTCCACGGTAATGCGGTCGAGAACTCTGGGGTTGGCACGGCCGGCACGGACCGCGTCGAATTCCTCTCCCAGGTAATCCAGGGTTCTGTCCATTTTCTTGGAAAACTCCTTAAAATCGACACTCATTTGTTAATCCTCCTTCACAATCGTTCCGATTTTTTCTCCGCATACCACGCGGAGGATATTCTGGGGGTCTTTCAGGGCAAAGCATACCAGGGTCATATGGTTATCCATCGCCAGGGTCATGGCGGTGGTATCCGTTGCCTGCAGGTGACGGGCCAGAACCTCGTCATAGGTCAGCTCGTCGAATTTCACGGCGGCAGGGTCCTTGTTGGGGTCGGCAGAATAGATGCCGTCCACGTTCTTGGCCATCAGGATGGCGTCGGCCTCGATCTCCACACCCCGGAGCACCGCGCCGGTATCGGTGGAGAAATAGGGGTTGCCGGTACCCGCGGCGAAGATGACCACTTTTCCCTCGTTCAGGTAGCGGTCGGCGGTATCCCGGGTGAAATACTCAGCAAATTTATTCATTTCCACTGCGGTAAGCACCCGGGCGTCCACCCCGTGCTTTTCCAAAGCGTCCGCCACGGCAATGGAATTCATCACGGTGGCCAGCATCCCCATGGCATCGCCGTGGGAGCGCTGCATCTTGTCCGCGCCGTCCTTCACGCCCCGCCAGAAAT
>CAMEWH010000084.1:0-9508 GCA_945940335.1 uncultured Clostridia bacterium
CAATAGTAAGCCTATTTAAATGCTTCCTTAAGTTAATGACATTGCCCCTATGGGGGAGCCAAGAGGGGTACCGGTTCACGGCCCGCCAAATTACAATTTGCCTTCACGATCGAAATCATCCCCTCCGAAATCGGAGGGGATGCAAATCGCTTATTCTCCCTTCAGAAGCTGCTGCTTCCGGAACTGGAGGGTATAGAGCTGGTAATACCGGCCCTTCAGGTGCAGGAGCTCCTGATGGGTGCCCTGCTCCAGGATCTTTCCGTGGGACAGGAGGATGATATTGTCCGAATGCTGGATGGTGGAGAGACGGTGGGCCACAATGAGCATGGTGCCGATATTCTTCATCTTTTCCAGGGAGTCCTGGATGAGAAGCTCGGTTTCCGTATCGATGTTGGCAGTGGCCTCGTCCAGGATCATCACCGAGGGCTTGTGGATGATGGTACGGGCGAAGGACAGCAGCTGGCGCTGGCCGGCGGAGAAGTTATTGCCCCGCTCCCGGACCACTTCGTCCAGGCCGTGCTCCAGCCGTCCGATGAAGGAATCGGCGTTCACATACCGGCAGGCCTGCCAGACTTCCTCATCGCTGACCCCCTCCATGCGAAGCAGGATGTTGCTGCGAATATCGCCGGAGAACAGGAACACGTCCTGAAGCATCTGGCCGAAATGGCGGCGCAGGGAGGAAATCTTAATCTTGCGGATATCCATGCCGTCGATGAGGATCTGCCCCTTCTGAATGTCGTAGTTGCGGCAGATCAGGGACAGAATGGTGGTCTTGCCGGAGCCGGTGGAGCCTACAAAGGCAACGGTTTGCTTGGGAGCCACATGGAAGGACACGCCCTTGAGCACCCACTCGCCGGGCTTATAGGCAAACCACACATCCTTGAATTCAATCTCCCCCTTGATTTCCTCCAGCTCGATGGCATCGGGATCATCCACCACATCAGGCTCCATGTCCAGAATGGTGAAAATCTTCTCGGCGGAAGCAAAGGACTGCTGGAGCATATCAAACTGCTCCGCCAGGGCCTGGATGGGGTTGAAGAATTTGGAGATGTACATATAGAAGGCCACCACAATTTCGCTGGTGATGGTCTGGCCCAGGAAGGTGGTATCCTGGATGTAGCCACGGCATCCGATGTAGAACAGGAACAGGTTGGAGGTGACGAAGAGCATATACACCATGGGCCGGAAAATGCCGAACACCAGCATCCGGTTGAACTTGGCCCGCTGCAGGCTGTGGCTCTTTTCCAGGAATTCGTCCATTTTCACCTGCTCCCGGTTGAAAATCTGGGTGATCTTCATACCGGAGAGGTTCTCGGACAGATAGGTGTTCACGTCGGTGCGGGTGTTGTTCACCTTCCGGTGGACCTCCCGGCTGAACCGTTGGAAAATCAGAGTAAACAGCACCAGGAAGGGCACGAAGCACAACACCATCAATGTCAGCGCGTAGTTGAGCATCAGCATGGCCCCCAGCACGCCCAGGATCACCATGGTGTTTTTCAGCAACGTCACCAGGATATTGGTGAACAGGTAGCTGATGGAGTTGGGGTCGTTGCTCACCCGGGTAACCAGCTTGCCCACGGGAATCTGGTTCAGCTGCTCATGGGACAGGCTCTCGATTTTTGTGAAGGTATCCAGGCGGATCTGGGTGAGGATCTTCTGACCCACGGACTGCAGGATCATGGCCTGGAAATAGGTGCACACCATGCTCACCACCAGAATTCCGGCGTAAACAGCCACCATGGCATACAGCTTGGACAGACGGAAATCCCCCAGCTTGATCAAGCCCTGAATCCGGCTGACCAGCAGCGGCGACAGCACATCATAGGCGATGGATACCAGCATGATGAAAAACACCAGAACGAACTGCCGGGTATAGGGCTTTGCGTAGTGCAGCAGGCGGCGGATCAGATAGCCGTCCGACATATGCCGCTCGTTTTCCGGGTGCTTGACGTTGTGCTTGAGCACAAAGTAGGCGGCAACAAAAACCAGCGTGAACAGGCCAATGACGCCGCAGGCAATCAAAAGAGGCTGATATTCCTTCATCACGCATTGCCTCCTTCCTCTTCCAGCCGCTGCAGGTCCACCATCTTCCGGTAGTCGGAATTGGTTTCATACAGCTCGTCGTGAGTGCCGAAGCCGGACAGCCTGCCCTGATCGATGAACAGGACCCGGTCCATCTGCTCGATGGTGGAAATCCGGTGGGCAATCAGAATGGTGGTCTTGCCCCGGCGGGTCTGGCGCAGATTATCCAGAATGGCCCGCTCGGTTTTGGTATCCACCGCGGAGACGGAGTCATCCAGAATCAGGATGGGCGCATCCTTCATCAGCGCCCGGGCAATGGAGATTCGCTGCTTCTGGCCGCCGGACACGGTAACGCCCCGCTCACCCAGGACGGTATCATACCCCTCCTGGAACTGGGCGATGTTCTCGTCCACATCCGCCAGCAGCGCCGCCCGGCGCACTGCCTTCTGATCCACTTCCCGACTGCCGAAGGCAATGTTCCGGGCAATGGTGTCGGAGAACAGGAAATTATCCTGGGGCACATAGGCGCAGTTCTCCCGGACGGAGTGGATGGACACGGTGTTCACATCCTGGCCGTCGATGAACAGGGTGCCGTCGGGCACATTGTAAGTACGAAGAATCAGGTCCACCAGCGTGGTCTTGCCTGCGCCGGTTTTGCCCACAAGGCCGATGTTCTCCCCGGGGTTGATCTTGAAGGATACATGCTCCAGCTCATCGAACTCCCCATCCGGGTAGCGGAAGGTCAGATCCCGGAACTCGATGCCGCCCTGCACGTTTTCCAGTTCCTTCACGCCGGGGGCATCCTTCACCGTCACCTCCGCGTCCAACAGTTCGCTGATGCGCTTCAGGGAGGCCTTGCCCCGGGAGGTCATGTCGATGAGCTCGGACACCGCCATGATGGGCCAGACGATGGCGGTGAAATAGCCGATGAACTCCATGAGCTGGCCGGCATTGAAGGTGCCGTGGTACACCAGGTAGCCGCCGTAGCCCAGGATGATGCACATGACGCTTTCCACAAAGGAGCCCACCATGATGCGCATGAGCACGGAGATTTTGGTATAGTCGATGTTGGCGACCTCATTTTCGTCATTGAGCTTCTTGAAGGCCATCAGTTCCCAGGCCTCTTTCACAAAGGCTTTGATGACGGCGATGCCGGAGAAGCTCTCCTGGGAAAAGTCGGAAAGGTTTGAGAAGCATTCCTGCCGGTAGTCCCATTTTTTTGTCATCACCCGGCCCACGATGGAAGCGCTGGCAAAGAGCAGTGCCATGGGAATCAGCGAAAGCGCCGTGAGCAGATGATCCATCTGCCACATTTTTACAATGGACAACGTTCCCAGGATCAGGGCATCAAAGAACTGCATGAAGCCCCAGCCGTAGCATTCCTGAACGGTATCCAGGTCGTTGGTGAACAGGCTCATCAGGTTGCCCACCTTGTTCTGCTGATAGTACTCCCGGCTCAGGAGCTTGGCATGGTCGAACATCTTGTCCCGCAGATTGGTCTCCACCCGGATCGCTGCACCGAAGATGCACACCCGCCACATGAACCGGCCAAACACGATAGAGACAACCACAACCACCATGGGCATACAGATTTTATCCAGCAGGAACGCCATGTCGAAGGCGTGCTGCACCCCGTCCACCATCACATACCCCTGGTTCATTCCGTTGATAACCATCTGGTACAGCTCCGGAATCTCCAGCTGCAAAAAGTCCACCAGCGCCAGCGCCAAAAGGCCAAGCAGCAGCAGCGGGGCATACTTCAGGTAGTAGCGGTTGATGTGCTTACCAAAAATCATCTTCTCCCTCCTCTTCCATAAAAGCGTAGACAAATGACATTATAGCACATATTTTCGCCAATGCAATGGGGTTGGTAGTTTTTTACTTCAACAGGAGGTTGGTCCAATCACCATCGTTGTGTCTTGGGTGAAATCTTTTCATCCCATCCTTTCCATAATATGATGTTGTGAATATTTCCACAATACTCTTTTCATTTCGGGAACCCTATAATAAGAATGTGCATTTGGGCGAAGGGTGGTGACTGGTGTGATCGATTTCAGTCCATTGTGGGAAACGATGCAGGAAAAGGAAGCAACACAGTACCAGCTTCTGAAAAACGGCATCGATAACAAGACGCTGGACACGCTGAAAAAGAATAAGAACATCACATTGGAAAAACTGTGTCGGATTTTAAGCTGCACACCAAACGACATCGTAACGTTCACAGCATAAACCGCCAGCAGAAAAGCCGGCGGTTATTTTTGTGCTTATGTGCTTACCTGTTTGAATCGGCAAATTGGTGTTTGTCGGACCAGCCAACTGTAGGGGAGGCAAAAAAGTGCCCCCGGAACCGTTTCGTTCCGGGGGCATAGAATGATCACAGGGTTTCCACTTTGATGGTGTTGGTGTTGCCGGTTTTGCCGTTGATGGGTCCGCCGGTGAGGACCACCTTGTCCCCCTTTTCCAGGTTCAGTACCTTTTTCGCGCTGGCCAGGGCGTGGTAGAACATCACATCCTGGGAGGTGAATTCCTCCGCCAGCACCGGGGTCACGCCCCAGCTCAGGCTCAGGCGGCGGTAGATGCGCTCATCCGTGGTCATGCCGATGATGTCCACCGGGCAGCGGAATCGGCTGACCATCCGGGCGGTGGTGCCGGAGACGGAGCACACCACAATGGCCTTAGCCTCCACGTCGATGGCCATGGAGCAGGTGGCATGGGACACGGCATCCAGGGTGTTGCGGATGCGGAAATCATAATTGCGGAAACGTTTCGAATAGCTGGTGTGCTTCTCGGTGAACTCGCAGATATCTGCCATGGTCTTCACCGCCTCCGCCGGGTACTTGCCCGCGGCGGACTCGCCGGAAAGCATCACCGCGCTGCTGCCGTCGTACACGGCGTTGGCCACGTCGGAGATTTCCGCCCGGGTGGGCCGGGGATTCTGGATCATGGATTCCAGCATTTCCGTGGCAGTGATCACCCGCTTGCCCAGCATCCGGCAGGTGGAGGTCAGCCGCTTCTGGATGGCGGGCACCTCCACAAAGGGAATCTCCACACCCAGGTCGCCCCGGGCGATCATGATGCCGTCGGCCACCTCGCAGATGGCTTCCGCGTTGTCCACGCCGGACTGGTTTTCGATCTTGGCAATCAGCTCGATGTTGCCGCCGCCGTTGGCCGCCAGGAAGTGCTTCAGATCCTCGATATCCTTTCTGGTGGACACAAAGGAGGCCGCCACGAAATCCACCTCGTTCTTGATGCCGAACAGCAGGTCCTGCTTGTCCTGCTCACTGAGGTAGGGGCCGGTCATCACCTTGTTGGGGAAGCTCATGCTCTTCCGGTTGGACAGCACGCCGCCGGTGAGCACCTTGGTCACCACATTGCTGCCCTCCAGGGCGGTGACCTCGAACACCACCAGACCGTTGTTCACCAGAATCCGGTCCCCCACGGCCAGGTCGTTTACCAGGCCCTTGTAGTTCACGCTGACCTTCGTCTCGTCGCCCTCCACCTCGTCGGTGGTGAAGATGAAGCTGTCCCCTTCCTTCACGTTGACCTTGCCGTTGGCGAAGGTGCGGATGCGGTATTCCGGGCCCTTGGTATCCAGCATGATGGCGATGGGCATGCCCAGCTCCCGGCGGACCTCTTTGATCAAATCAATCTTGGCCTGATGCTCCGGGTAGGTGCCGTGGGAGAAGTTCAGCCGGGCCACGTTCATGCCCGCCTTGCACATCCGGATCAGCGTCTCCTTATTCTCGGAGGAAGGGCCGATGGTGCAGATAATTTTCGTCTTGCGCATATCAAAAAACTCCTTTTTCGGTTTTCATTATCATATCAGAAATTCCGGGGAAAAACAATCCCCTTCCCCGCCCAAATGCACCCGCCGCCGACGCACCGGCGGGCAGTGCCCGGTAACGCTTTTGCACTCCATAACCGATCATTTAACGCACCGTTGTAGGGCGGGGTCTTGACCCCGCCGACCCGGTTTTGGTTTTGGATCGGCACGATGAAGGATATCATTCCTGAAATAATCACCAGAAAATGCCCATAAACCACATTTGATTCCATTCATCAAACCAGGCATATTTCGTTACCTGATCGGCGGAGTCAAGGCTCCGCCCTGCGAAAGCCAGTAACAGCCCGCTACAGCGGCTTGTTGTTTTTGTTTGTGAAAAGTTCACAATTTTAGTGTTCCATTTTTGACATTGCAAAAAGGATTTGATATTTTACAAATGAATTTGATATACTTGTTCAATGGAATCTGATATACTCGCGCCGTAAATCAAGCAAGCAACCAAACCAAACCCTATGGAGGAAAATGCTATGAAGAAGGTTATGAACATTCTGTTTGCCCGGAACCGCCGGGAGGGAACCCGTCAGGAAGCCCCCAAGACCCGCTGCTACGCCTGCGTCAACGGCATCGTCATTCCCGTTCTGTAAGACGCTCCCCGGAGCCGTACCGCTGGCGGTACTGTCTGGGTGTCAGGCCGGTTGCTTTCCGGAACACACTGATGAAGTGGCTCTGGGAGCAGAAGGCCAGGTAATTGGCAATATCCGAGCAGCTGTAATCGCTGTATCGGAGCATGCCCTCCGCCGCCTCTACCCGGCGCTTGCGGATATAACCGGAGATCGACTCTCCGGTCTCCTTTTTAAATAGAACGGACAGGTAGCTCTCGTTTAATTCTACGTGCTCTGCCAGGTCCGACACAAGAATCTGCTCATACAGGTGATCGTAGATGTAGTCCATACATGCGCTCACCGGTCTGGAGCAGATTCTTTGTTTTTTTACTGCTGTCATCTCTTCCAGATAGAATTCCAGCATATCCCGGTGCAGGTCAATCACCTGCTGCTCCGTTTCCAGCTTGTCCATCTTCTGGATGTAAAGGTCGCTGATGTTGTAGGCCCGCTCCTCATCCAGACCGCCCTCCATGCAATAGCGGCAGCACAGGGCGATATTGGCCACGAACAGGTATTGATAGTTGCGTAGGGGATCGTCGGACAGGTGGCCCTGCAAATTGGCCCGGAAGGCGCGTACCCCTTCCTCCACCGCCTGGGGATTGGCATCCCGCAGGAGCTCGTATTGCAGCCTGTCCTTATCCTGAGGTATGTGCCGGAACTGGTTCTCCCGGTGGATAAACTCCATGTAGAACAGCTGTTTTTCCTCAATGGACCGCTCCGCCATCAAAGCACCCCCTTATCGGTACCATCATAGCATATCCCCGGGGAAGATACAATCAAAAGGTGAATTGATATTTAGCGCACCATTCCGTAGGGCGGGGTCTTGACCCCGCCGACCCGGTTCCGGTTTCTGGCTGGTACGTCGAATGGCATTATTTCCGAAATAATCGCCGAATAATTTCAAAAAACCGACATTTGATACCATTTATCCAACCTGGCAGGTTTCGTTACCTGATCGGCGGGGTCAAGACCCCGCCCTACGAATGGCGTGCCACATTAATTACAATTTTCTTTGGCAACCCCTCTTGACAAGCTGTTATAGCTGTATATAATGTGTATATACAGAATGAACGGAGGCGACAACGTGACCGTACTCATTGACAACAAAAGCGGCGTCCCCATTTATGACCAGATCTACTCCCAGATCAAGGCCCAGATTATCAGCGGCGAGCTGCAGGAGAACGAAATGCTCCCCTCCATCCGGGGGCTGGCCAAGGACCTGCGCATCAGCTTCATCACCACCAAGCGGGCCTACGAGGAGCTGGAGCGGGAGGGCTTCATCTACACCGTCCCCGCCAAGGGCTGCTATGTGGCCCAGAAAAACACGGAGCTCCTGCGGGAGGAGAATCTGAAAAAAATTGAAGAACACCTGGAGCAAATCATCCGGCTGGCTGCCACCTGCGGCCTGACCCGGGAGGATATTCTGGAAATGGTAACGATAGAATTGGAGGACCTGGCATGAACGCATTGGAAATTAAAAATCTCACCAAAACCTTCCCGGGCTTTACCCTGGACAATCTGAATCTCACTCTGCCCAGCGGCTGCGTCATGGGCCTGATCGGCGAAAACGGTGCCGGCAAGAGTACCACCATCCGGCTGATTCTGGACATGCTCCACAGCGACAGCGGCACCGTCACCATCCTGGGCCGGGACAACCGGGAGAACATCCGCCTGACCAAAGAGGAGGTGGGCGTGGTGCTGGATGAAGTGGGTCTGCCGGAGTGCCTGAGTACCCGCCAGGTGGGCAAGGTCATGGCGGGCACCTTCCGGAGCTGGAACCAGGGGGAATACGACCGGATTCTAAAGCAATTCAATCTGCCGGAGAATAAGCCCTTCAAAACCTTCTCCCGGGGCATGAAAATGAAGCTGGGCATTGCCATTGCCATGTCCCACAACGCCAAGCTCCTGCTGCTGGACGAACCCACGGGAGGCCTGGACCCGGTGGTGCGGGACGAGGTGGTGGAGATGTTCAGCGATTTCACCCGGGACGAGAGCCACTCCATCCTCATCTCCTCCCACATCGTCAGCGATCTGGAAAAGCTGTGCGACTACATTGCCTTCCTCCACAAAGGAAAGCTCCTGCTGTGCGAGGAGAAAGATCAGCTTCTGGCGGAATATGGAATGCTCCACTGCACCGCCGCCCAGCTGGAGGCCATCGACCCGGAGGCAATCATCTACCGGAAAAGCTCTCCCTACGGCGTGCAGATCATTGTCCGCCGCCAGGCGGTACCGGCGGATCTGCCCCTCAGCCCCATCAGCATTGAGGAGCTGTTTGTATTTATGGTGAAGGAGGATAAATGAGATGAAAGGACTTCTGCTCAAGGATTTTTACATGGCGGCCAAATACTGCCGCACCTACATTCTGATTGGCGTGGTGTTCATCGCCGTATCCTTTGCCGGAAGCAACAGTGAGAACATGTTTTTCGTGTTCTACCCCTGCCTGCTCTGTGGCATGATTCCCGTGAATCTGCTGGCCTATGACGAGCGCAGCCGGTGGCTGGAATACAGCGGCACCCTGCCCTACACCAAGGCCCAGATTGTCTCCGGCAAGTATCTCATCGGCATCATCGTCCAGGGGGCCATGCTCCTGGCCGTAGGGCTGTCCCAGGCCGTGCGGATGCACCTGGCGGGCACCTTCCGGTTGGAGGAGTTCGCCCTGTTCATGGCCACGATTTTTGCCATGGCCACCATCACCTCCTCCATCACCCTGCCCTTCATGTTCCGCTGGGGCGTGGAGAAGGGCCGCATCGCCTACTACTGCATGATCGGCTTCGTCTGCGCGGCGGGCTACCTGGGCTCCGTGTTCTTTACCGGCAGCACCCGGCTGGCAGTGAGCCAGGGCGCGCTGATGGCGATTCTCACCCTGACAGGCATCGCCGTCTACGCCGCCTCCTGGCTGGCCGCCATCGCCCTGTACCGGAAAAGAGAAGTGGTTTAATTCAGAAAAATGTTACTTTGCGTGCGGAACCGACGCACCCCTTGGCTCCCCATAGGGGCAATGTCATTAACTTAAGGAAGCATTTAAATAGGCTTACTATTG
>CAMEWH010000085.1:0-9328 GCA_945940335.1 uncultured Clostridia bacterium
CCGAGGACGGCAAGGTGGATTTCAGCCAGGATTTCTTCGGCAAGCCCACCAACCTCACCGTTTCCGGCCAGCTCAACGGCGAGACCTTCGCCATGGCCTTTAAGAACATCTACACCTTTGGCCCCACCTTCCGGGCAGAGAACTCCAACACCACCCGGCACGCCGCCGAGTTCTGGATGATCGAGCCGGAAATCGCTTTTGCCGACCTGAACGATGATATGCGCCTGGCTGAGGATATGATCAAGTTCATCATCTCCTATGTGCTGGAGAACGCTCCCGAGGAAATGGCTTTCTTCAACCAGCGGGTGGACACCGGCCTTCTGGATCGGCTGAACCATGTGCTGAGCAGTGATTTCGGCCACATCACCTATACCGACGCCGTGAAGATTCTGGAGGAGCACAACGCCCAGTTCGACTATCCCGTTCACTGGGGCAGCGACCTGCAGACCGAGCACGAGCGTTTCCTCACCGAGGAAATTTTCAAGCGCCCTGTATTTGTCACCGACTATCCCAAGGAGATCAAGGCCTTCTATATGAAGCTCAATCCCGACGGAAAGACCGTGGCCGCCATGGACTGCCTGGTGCCCGGCATCGGCGAGATCATCGGCGGCAGCCAGCGTGAAGACAACTACGACCTGCTGAAGGCACGAATCGAAGAGCTGGGCATGCGGGCCGAGGATTACGACTTCTATCTGGACCTGCGCAAATACGGCTCCGCACGCCATGCCGGTTTCGGCCTGGGCTTCGAGCGCTGCGTCATGTACCTCACCGGCGTGGGCAACATCCGGGATGCCATTCCCTTCCCCCGCACCGTGGGCAACTGCGACCTGTAAAATACAACTGCAAAAGCCTGCTGATGATTCGTCAGCAGGCTTTTTTGAAGTGTTTATCGGTGCACAGCGCGGTACGGAAAATTGTAATTTAGCAGCCTGATACGGCAGCCCCCCCTTGGCTCTCCCTTTGGGAGAGCTGTCAGCCGAACAGGCTGACTGAGAGGGTGCCGCAGTAGGATCTGTCGGCTGAAAACCCTCTCAGTCTGCCCCTAACGGGGCAGCCAGCTCCCCCAGAGGGGGAGCCAAGGGGTGCGGCAATTCTGCCCGCCAAATTACAATCTGTCTGTTTATGGGAAAGAACATCTTATTCCGCCGCCTGGGATGGCACCCGGCGAAGAGACACGCCGTAGTCATTTTCCTCCCGGCAGACCCGGTAGAGGCCGTGTTCCTGGGCAGGGTCCTCCGAGAGCTCGGCAAAGACCGGAAGCAGGGCATCCTCCACGCTTAACAGATACACATAGTCGTAACCATCCGCCAGTTCCCGCGCCCAGACTTCCTCCGGGTTTTCCAACCCCGGAATCACCACCTGGGTTTCCGCAAGGCCGTTGCGGATGTTAATGTTGGAAGAGATCAGGTCAAAAAAAACGCGGTGATGGTAAAAGCTGTTTTCCAATCCGTCCCCCGCCATGACCAGGAAAATCCACCCCGTCTCTCCCTGGGAAAGGTCCTGCTCCACCGCAGCGCGGATCCGGGCAGCATCCCGTCCTGCATCCGGAATCGCCGGGCTCAGGGGGAACACATACTGCCACGCCGCCGTCACTCCAACACCCACAAACACACAGAGGCTAAGGACGCAAACAGATCGCTTTCTTTTCCAGCTCAGAACCCAGCCGGAAATCTTCCACTGGGGCAGGGCCGGAATCGCGGTGAGCAGAATGCAGGTAAACAGCCCCAGCAAGGGTGTTTCCATGTACCTGGCATAGGATTCCAGGGTTTCACCGTAAATCAGGGAATATCCATAGATGAATGCCGCTGTGGAAACCAGAATCCCCACAGCAACGGCTGCCGCCTCTCCCCTTCCCTGCTCCCGCTGGAGGCGGAATACAAGTATATACACCGCCCACAGCACCGGGAAAACAAACAGGAAGGAAAGGAAGAAACCCAGGGGAACATCAACCGCAATCACATTGTTGGAAACCAAGGCCCTTAGAACGTTCCTGATGGCTTCACCGCTGAGCAGGTGCATTTTCAGAGGTACCAGCGCATGGACATGATACACCTGCAGCAGAAGCTTCCAACTGCCCACCCCTGCCAGAACGGCCGAAGCGGGAACCAGGAGTTTCCAATTTCTTTTTTCCAGAAATACCGTCACGATCAGCGCCGTGACCGCAAAAAGGACCCCCGTATCCTTCAGCAGACACAGCACAAACAAGGTCAGGCTGAAGGCCGCCAGACAGAACCAATCTCTCAATGGCTTGTGCCCTGCCAGGTAGAAGGCAGCGCCCGCCGTTACGCCCAGAATCGCATCCACATACAGCGTCATGCCGAACAGGCACGCGTCCTGAAAATGAGAGGTAAACACAAAAGGTGTCATCAGCACCACCAGCCCCACAGGAGCAAGGAGAGGCCAATGCTTCCACTCCCACTTGGAAAAGGCCGGCGTGAAGAAGGATAGGGTCATGCAGGCATAACCCACAAAGAGGGCACCTTCCGCAAATTCTTTTGAGAACGCGGTAAAGAAATACCCCAGCAGCGGCAGCCCCGGCGGGTAAGACTGCATGGTGGAAAAAATGGGAGAATCGGGGCCCAGCTGCAGCTTTCCCGTTGCGCGAATGGCTTTGGGAACCGCGCCCCAAAGCCGCAGTTCATCATGGCGGGAAACCACATTTCCGGAAAAGAAAACCAGGAAAATCAGGCAGAAGCAAAGATACATCACCGTCCCCGGGGTGAAAAAACGAAGAAGGCAGCCGCGAAGCGAGCCCAGCTTCCTCCACCCGGCAAGAAACAGCACAACCATTCCGGCGCACAGCAAAATCAGGCCAAGCCGGACGAAGCCGAAGCAATAAAACCCATACAGCCAGGCCACCGTGCCGCAGAAACACACCGGCCAGCACTCCTCCGTTCTGCGCTCCGTCAGTATCGACAGGCCGAAAACCGCAAGAGACAGGAAGAGCAACGCAATCACGGAAGTTACCATAGAACCACCTTTTTACGGATTGGGCCGCTTTCTGCCCAGATAATTATCCAGCTTGTCCTTCATGTTGTCGGGCATCTGCCGGGCCACCGGGCAGAATTGGGCATTGGCCATGCGATCGGCAAACCGGACGATAAAGTCAATGTCCTCCACCATCTGCTCGCCCTTCATCAGTGCCATGGTGTCGTAGCTGTTGTGAATGGTAGCGGTATTGCCGGGGGCTCTGCGGGCAAAGGAAACGGCAGGCACGCCCTTATCCGCAAAGGGCGTGGAGTCGCTGGAATACACATCCTGGTAGGCCTTGGTGGCAAAGCCCTGCTCCAGGGCAAAATACTCCAGATAATGCACCAGCTTCTCCTCCGCTGTGGCACAGGCGATAAACTTGCCCATGATGCAGCCGATCATATCCAGGTTGATGTTCAGAACCACCTTCTCCAGTGTCTCCTCATGGGCGGCGCAGTAGGCCTTGGAGCCCAGCAGCCCCCGCTCCTCACAGCCGCACCAGACAAACCGAAGGCCGTAGCGGTGGGGATTCTTCGCAAAATGCTCCGCAATCCCCAGCAGGCCCACGGAGCCGGACATGTTGTCATAGGCGCCCTGGGACAGGGAGGTGGAGTCATAATGGGC
This sequence comes from uncultured Clostridia bacterium, assembly GCA_945940335.1. GTDB lineage: Bacteria > Bacillota > Clostridia > Oscillospirales > Oscillospiraceae > Faecousia. The sequence goes on from CAMEWH010000085.1 coordinate 3,595, forward strand.
CGTGAAGACGATGTACTCGTCTATCTGGCCGGGCATATCCAGAATCACATTCTGGGAAGTACCGGTGTACTCATTCTGCTTCAGGATGATCTTAGCCGTTGTTACGCCCTTGTCGATCAGGTCTACAGCGTCCTTGGCATTGATATTCACCGCCAGGGTCTTGGAGCCCTTGTGGACATAGCTGCGCAGCTCCCGGGCATCAATGTCCCGGTCGGTATAGTTCACATTGCCGTCATAGGTCACAACGCCCACTGCCCCGTTGGTCAGCAGATCCTGGTAGATCCAATAGCCCAGATAGCCGTCGATCATGACAATCTTTCCCTTGCACTGACGCAGGGAGCAGGCATCGGTGGAGCGAAGATAATAGAAAGGAGCCTCCACCTCCCCGCTTCCGGCGCACATATAGCCTTTACAGGGGATGCTGACGCCATCTGCCTGAAAAACCGCTTCCTCCATATCCCCCATGGGAACCTCAAAGGGCTCAATAGACGCTTCCAGTCCCAGTTCCGAAACCTTCCCGCAAAGATACTCCGCCGCCTGCTTCTCCTCCGGCCGGCCGCCCATGCGGATGTAGGCGGTATCTTCAAAAATCTGCATAATCCGTTTGGAATTCATATCTCTATCCTCCATTTTTTGTGGGTGCTTCTATCATAGCACATCGGGTGAATTTTACAAGCACAAAAGTGGAAAAGCGAGGATGCCCCCGGGATTTCGCCCCCTGTATCAACAGAATCCCCGGCCTTACCCAACGGAATTTTTTCCGAATAAACACAGGTTTTGCTTGACTTTACCCGGGAGAAGAACTATAATAGGCAGGTAATGAATACGGGCTTGTAGCGCAGCTGGGAGCGCACCACATTCGCATTGTGGGGGTCGGGAGTTCGAATCTCCTCAAGTCCACCAAAAAGAAGGACACGCTTTTGCGTGTCCTTCTTTTTTGATATTGAGAGATTCAAACCATTTCATGCAGCAGTCCGGTGGACTGCTGCCCGATGGGGGCTCGACCGCATCGGTTCCTTTATTTTCGCCATTGGTGAAAATGCAAACGAATCTCCGCAAGTCCCCAAAAGGATTACCATGCCATTGATACAAGTTGAATTTTTCCCTTTCTATGATAAAATGCTGTTGAAGGAGGTATGCGTGTGATGAAGTTTGATTCCATATGTAAAAAGTTTTCAAACTATGAGATAGAACGCGGAAACGAGCAGGGTGCAGAATACATATCCATTGTGAAAAAAGATTTTCGTGAACCGATCAAGGTATACTATGAACCGGACATGCAGGAATACATCGTTACATTCGCAACACAGCATCTTCATATTGATGAGGAGGACGAGCTGATCGATGCGGTTTTCGGATTCGCCAATGCCGGTGTCGCCGCCATCGAGTTTTACGAAAATGGGAAAAACAGATTCGGAGGTCAAATTGAAACCAGTCTGCTGGATCATTTGACGTATGATTCTTTGCGAACCCGTTTTGGTTATCTCCAGCTTGATATCAGCCAAATGACCTTTCGTGTGTATGCCTGGGACCAGAAATATTGTTTTGAAGGTTCCTTTGTGAAATCGGCAGAAAATACTGTTCAAATCATCAAAATGGAAATGATACCATGAGAATTGAAACAAGCCGGCTGATCATCACCGAATTTACAATGGATATGGCCCAGGCCGTCCATCTGCTCTCCCTGGACGAGGACAACCGCCGCTTTGTTCCCGACGAAGTGTTCGAGACCGTGGAGGAAGCAGCGCAAACCCTGGAATTTCTGATGGGATGCTACACCTCCGGCAATGGTCCGCTGGTATATCCCGTGCTGCTGAAGTCCGGTACCTACATCGGCTATGTGCAGGCAGTCCCCTTTGGCAACGGCGCCTGGGAGGTCGGCTACCACATTGGCAGCGATCATACCCGCCGGGGATATGCCACCGAAGCAGTCACCGCCTTTCTTCCTGTAATCATGAAGCAGATCGGCATCACCGAAATTGCAGGTATTTGTCTTGCAGAGAATCTTGCTTCCATCCAAGTGATGCAGCACGTTGGCTTCACCAAGCTGTACCAGGGTTTGGGCAATTATCAGGGACAGGAGCGGGAAATCTGCAGATTTGTGTATTACCTCTCCCCGAAGGAGATCGTGGTGAAATTCTTTGAGGATGGCTATACCAATCAAAACTACGACTATATCATGACCTGTGTGGCAGATAATTACATCGACCATAGCCCCGCAGGGGCCAGGAGCAACGCAGATGCCGTGGGCATTTTGAAAATCGTGGCCGGACAGTTTTCCGATCTGACCGTAAAAGTGCTGGATGCTTTCGCGGAAGGCGGCATGGTTGCAACCCGTGTTCTTTACGAGGGAACCCATACCGGCACCTGTATGGATGTTCCTGCAACAGGAAAGCACATCTCATTTGAAGCCCTGGAAAACTTCAAAGTGGAGCAGGGAAAGATCACCGAATCCTGGGGCTACTGGCCGGATAAGGAAATCGAATACAAGCTGAAATCGGAATAAGCTGCAAAAACGGCGCGACCCTTTGGTCACGCCGTTTTTTTCAGGGATTATATTTTGCCATAAAGGCTTCGATTTCATCAGGGTTCCTGATGATGTCTGCGGACAGGACCTTGCAGCCATCCTCGGTGATGAGCAGGTCGTCTTCGATGCGGATGCCGATTTCCCACTCGTCGATGTACAGACCGGGCTCGTCGGTGATTACACTGCCCGGCATCAGCTTCGCGCCCTCCACCGTCACATCGTGCACGTCAATGCCCAGATGGTGGGAAACGCCGTGCATATAGTACTTTCCGATGTCCTCTTCCTTCTCGATCAGGCCCAGCTCCATGCAGCCTTCTGCCAGAATCTTCTTGCAGATGTCGTTCAGGTCCCGGGTGGTCATGCCGGGCTTTGCCTGGGCCGCCACTTCCTGATTGGCCTTCAGAACGATCTCATACACCTTTCTCTGCCGGTGGGAGAATTTGCCGTTCACGGGGTAGGTTCTGGTGATGTCGGAGCAATAGCCCTCGTACCGGACGCCCAGGTCCATCAGCAGCAGGCTGCCATTCTGGCAGGTATCCCGGTTGGTTTCATAATGGAGCATGCAGCCGTTCTTTCCGCTGCCGGCAATCGTGGGGAAGGAAACGCCCTCCGCCCCCAGGTAATGCACCATGTATTCATAGTTCGCCTGGGCCTGGTATTCCTTCATGCCGGGCTTCAGAGTCTTCATCACATGCTGAAGGGAATGATTGGTGATGTCAATGGCCCGCTCCATCAGCTGAACTTCCTCCTCATCCTTCCGCATCCGCAGTTTGGAAACCATGGGCCAGAGATTACGAAGGGTTATGCCGGGATGGTCGGCGGCAAACTGCTGGGATTTGGCCAGATTGTAGTCCGGCAGATCAGTGGTCTGATGGCGATAGCAGTCAAAATAGCAGACAGAAGTCGCAGAAAAATTCAGCAGGTAGTTGAGCTCCGGCTCAAATCGATCCACAAAGCGAACATCCTCAATCTGGCTCTGCTGCTTTGCCTCATCCACGGTGACCATCTTACCCGTCCACCGCTCCGCCGCAGGGTCCGCCTTCTCGATATAAAGGGTCGTCCGGCTGTTTTCCCCGGATTTTCGCATCAGCAAAATCATATTCTCCCGGCGCAGGCCTGTCAGGTAGAAGAAGTGCCGGTTGGCTTCAAATTCATGGTAGGCATCCGCGCTGATGTGGGCCGGAGAACCGGAATAGAGAATCAGCAGGGATTCCTCCTCCATCTGTTCCAGGATGCTCTTTCTTCTCGCTTCGTAATTCATGAATACGCTCCTTTTTGTACGATCAGTCATATTCCGGAATATGGAAAATCGGCAACCTTCTTGCGAAGCTTGCCGATTTCTGGCGCCCCCTGTTGGACTCGAACCAACGACCTGCGGATTAACAGTCCGTCGCTCTACCGACTGAGCTAAGGGGGCATTATGTTGGCATTACCTATCTTCCCGGCAAGTCGCCCTGCAAGTATTGTCGGCGCGGATGAGCTTAACTTCTGTGTTCGGGATGGGAACAGGTGGACCCTCATCGCAATCAATACCAACTTGTATTCGCTAAAGGAATGGACCTCTAACAGGGTAGATTTTAGCATAGGCCGTGCCGGTTGTCAAGGCTTTATTTTCCCGGAATGGGGTTCAAAAAGAGGGAGCAACCAAATAAATGCTCCCTCTTTCATTTTCGGCATACATCCTGCCTTTGCTGAACACAGGGGAATCACCACATTGAATCAACTCTGTACGCTTTTTCCCTCTTTCATCAGCTTGCGGAAGAACCGGGCAAATACCGCGGTGGTTACCACTGCCGACAGGATATCCGACACCGGCTCCGCCAGGAACACGGCAAAGGCCTGATTTTCAAAGAACAGGGGAAGGATAAAAATCAAAGGAATCAGCAGAATGAGCTTGCGCAGGCATGCCATGATCAGGCTGGTCTTTGCCTGGCCCAACGCCATGAAGGCCTGTTGACAGCTGAGCTGGAAACCCACGGAGAAGCATCCCGCCAGAAACACCCGAATCGCCCATGCGGTGTATTCCACCAGGGCGGTGTCGCTGGTAAAGATTCCTGCGAAAGCATTGGGGAAAAGCATTAGAAGGCTCCAGAACACGGCGGTATAGGTTACGCAGGTGAGAAACTGGCAAAGGAATGCCTCCTTCACCCGATTCAGCTTTCTGGCGCCGTAATTGAAACTCATCAGCGGCTGTCCGCCCTGGCAGACGCCCTGCATCGGCATCATGATCAGCTGGTTGATGGAGGTCAGAACCGTCATTGCGCCAACCGCCACATCCCCACCGTAGCGGGACAGGGAGCTGGTAAAGCTGATGGACAGCAGGCTCTCGGTAGACACCATTACAAAGCTGGAAACACCCAACCCCAGACAGGGGGCAATGATCTTCCTCTCCAGGATCATATTCCCGGGCTTCAGCTTCAGCAGGGTTTTCTTACCGGTGAGGAATTTCAGAATCCAGACAGCGCTGACCGCCTGGCTCAGCACCGTCGCCAATGCGGCCCCCGCCACACCCAGATCCAGGACAAAGATAAAAATCGGGTCCAGAACGATGTTGATTCCTGCGCCGATCACCGTGGTCATCATGCTCATCCTGGAAAAGCCCTGGGTGGTGAGGAAGGGGTTCATGCCCATCACCGTCAGAACAAAAATGCTGCCCAGAATGTAGATTCGCCCGTAGGTGGTGCCGTAGGGCAATGTGACATCGGAGGCACCGAACAGCCGCAGCAGCGAAGGAAGGAACACAGAAAATACCGCTGTCAGAATCACCGCCAGAATCAGAAGAACGGTGAAGCAGTTGGCCATGATTTTCTCGGCCTCTTCCCTGCTTCCTTTCCCCATGGCAATGGCCGCTCTGGGGGCGCCGCCGGCTCCTGCCAGCATGGCAAAGGCGGTAATCAGCATGAGGATGGGCGTAAACAGGCCCACGCCTGTGAGCGCAGAACCGCCAATGCCCGAAATATGACCGATGTAAATTCGATCCACAATATTGTACAGCAGATTCACCACCTGCCCGATCACAGCGGGAACGGCCATTTTGACCATCCAGCGTTTGACACTGCCGCTGCCCATGTCCTCATTGTTTCGCGGTTGTTTCATTTTTCCGATTGCTCCTTTTCGGTTCCGTTTCGTCGATATTTGCTCAGCCGTTCGATAAATTGTAATTTGGCGTACCGGAACCGACGCGCCACTTGGCTCCCCCTCTGGGGG
>CAMEWH010000086.1:0-8853 GCA_945940335.1 uncultured Clostridia bacterium
TGTTCACGGAGCCGCCGGTCATGGAGCCGCCGGGGTTCATCACCTGGCCGTCCAGAGTGACGATCTTGAAGCGGCTGCGGTATTTCTGGGCCATGGAGATGGCAGCGTCCATATCCTGGACGATCACCGTCCTGCCCAGCAGATTGTCAATGATTGCCTGGTAGGTCTTTTCACAGCTGACCAGCTGGGAGGCGATGCCCACATAGCCCCGGCAGCTTTCCAGGCCGGTTTCCTGCAGGAGCCTCCCCTGAATGCCCGTCAGGGGCAGGAAGGTGGCCCGGCCGCCGCCGGTACGTTTCAGGAAGGAAATGGCGGCCTTGCCGTCGGATTCGCTGCCCACCACGATCTGCTGCATGGCGGCGCCCAAAGCGATTTCGATGGCAACGGTATAGCCGTCCTGGGTGCGGATGAGCCGGGAGACGGGACCGTGGATGTTCCGAAGTCTGCCCCGCTCCGCCTCCTGCATCACCATGCGGACGGATTTCTGGTAATTTTCAAAGTCCCGCTCCATGGCCCGGAACACCCGGGCTTTGGCGGTGACGGAATCCAGGCTGGCGGTGAGCTGGCGCAGCTTCTCCTGAGCTGCCTCCACCCGTTTGGCCCGGGAGGACTGGCGCAGGGTATAGCCGGAGATGGTGTTGCCCGCGGCGGTAACCTGGTCCTGGGCTTCCTTTAACTGCTTCTGAGCCTTCTGGAGCTCCGTCTGGGCCCCGGTGCGGCGGGATGCGCCGGAGGCAAGGTCGCTGTTTAATTGCTCCAGCCGCTGGGCGCTCTGGGAGATGCTCTCCTCCAGGCCCCGGATGTCCGCCTCCCGGCCGGCAATGTCGGCGGCCAGGGTGGATTCCTGGCTCCGCAGCTCCAAAAAGCGCTTGGTCATGCCCTGGGCGCTGGCGGTCATGGCGGCCAGCTGCTGCTGCAGGTCGCCGAGCTCCTGTGCCTTTGCGGCGATCAGGCTGTCGGCCTCCCGAATCTTCGCTTCGGCCTGTTCGATCTGGCTGTTGATGCCCCCGGAGCGGTCCTCCTGGCCCTTTAGTTCTTCCTCAATCCGGGCGATGTTCTGGTTGTTGTTTTCCACATTGCCCCGGAGCACGGCCATCTGGCCCTCCAGCTGCTGGTGGGTGGACTGGAGCATATTGGCCTTGACCCGGACGGTGTCCAGCTCCCCGTCCTTTTCCCGCAGGGTCTGGCCCAGCTCCTCCGCCTGGGCATAGAGCTTGTCCAGGTCGTCGTGGGCCTGCTGGAGGACGAAGGCTGCGGAGGCATAGTCCTCCTCCGCCTTTTTGGCGGCGGCGGAAAGCTTGTCCAGGGTATCCAGCCACACGGCCACTTCCACGCCCTTGAGCTCATCCTTTAATTCCAGATATTTCCGGGCCTTTTCGGACTGGATTTTCAGGGGCTCCAATTGAAGCTCCAGCTCGGAAACCTTGTCGCCGATGCGCAGCAGATTGTCCTCCGTCTGGGCTAGCTTCCGCTCGGTCTCCTCCTTGCGGTGGCGGTATTTGGAGATGCCGGCGGCCTCTTCAAAAATCTCCCGGCGGTCGTTGCTCTTGAGGGAGAGAATTTCGTCGATGCGGCCCTGGCCGATGTTGGAGTAGCCCTCCCGGCCCAGGCCCGTGTCCATAAACAGTTCGTTGATGTCCTTCAGGCGGGCGGACTGGCGGTTGATGTAGTATTCGCCGTCGCCGCTGCGGTAATAGCGGCGGGTGACCATGACCTCGTCGGCATCGTAGGCCAGGGCCCGGTCGGAGTTGTCCAGGGTCAAGGTGGCCTCGGCAAAGCCCACGGCGCCCCGCTTCTGGGTGCCGCCGAAGATCACGTCCTCCATTTTGGCGCCCCGGAGGGTTTTGGAGCTCTGCTCGCCCATGACCCAGAGGATGGCGTCGGAGATATTCGATTTGCCGGAGCCGTTGGGCCCGACGATGGCGGTGATGTCGTCGCCGAACCGGATCAGGGTCTTGTCCGGGAAGGACTTAAAGCCCTGCAATTCCAAGGATTTTAAATACACAGCAAAACCTCTAGTGAATCGAAAAGTATCAGTTTATTATATCCGCAGACCGGGGAAAAAGCAAGTTTTTCTTTGGAAAATGTTTGGCCTTTTTCCCGGGCACTATGGTGCAATCTGTCTCAAAATTCCCGCAGGATACAACCTGGGATGAAAAAACCGGTTAGGCGAACCCGCACAGTTTCCCGTCCCCACTGTAGGGGAGGCTCGCAGCCTCCCGCGCGGTACCACCTCACCGGACGGAATCGATTCCGGCGAATTCGTACAATCCAAAAGAATGCGCCAAAGGCTCCCTTGTGTAAAGGGAGCTGTCAGCGAAGCTGACTGAGGGATTGGGCAGCAGGCAGTTCGTGATACCGCAATCCGATGCGAATTCGCACCATAATGATGTCCCTTTTCGCATCGGATTGTACCTCACTTTGGTGCATACTGCCCAATCCCCCCTACCCACGAATTGTGGTATGATTGCCCCCGGCAATCATGGAGATTTTTGATTCGCTGCGCGGAGCACCACATCTCCGGCCCAAGAGCCGCCTGGCGGCGGTTGGCCTCCGAAACACGCCTGCGGGCGTTGCCTTTACACAAGGGGGGCATGTGCTCAGGAACCGGAACATGGTACCATTCAACGGAACATTCAGGTTCATTAGCCTCCCCTACAGTGGTGCGAAGGAGACCGTAACATCTGTGGTAAATATTTTCAGACGAAAGTAAATTCGCCTTGACGATATCAAACATTTGTGTTATAATCATATTAGAAAAACAAGGGAGGAATTTCATGGCGAATCGGAGAATGTTTGCCCGGTCGGTGACAAGCAGCGGGCGGTTTTTGCGGATGAGTCCCCAGGCCCGGCTGCTGTACTACGATCTGGGCATGGAGGCGGATGACGACGGCTTTGCGGAAGGCTTTGCACGGCTGGCAGCCACGCGGGCCGAGGAAGAACACTTATTCGAACTGGAACAGCGGGGCTTCATCACCATCCCGGATCGGGAGAATCTGGTGGTCCACATCACGGACTGGGAAGTAAACAACCAGATCCGCAAGGACCGCTATACCCCCAGCGTGTACCGCAGCGTTTATCCCCAGTGCGTGGGGGAAGCACCCGTTGAAAAAACAGAACCCCAGCAGGCAGAAGCGCCCGCTGAGGCAATTGTACAGGAAGAATCCATGGACAACCATTCGGAAACCAACGAAGCCCCGGATGGTTGCCATTTGGTTGACCAATGGTTAACCCAGGATAGGTTAGGTAAGGATAGGATAGGTAAGGACAGGGTAGATCAGGACAGTTTATTAAAGGAAAATTTAAATCAGGAAAAAGAAGAAGAAAACGAAGAAGCGAACGGCGCGCAGGCGCGCGAGGCAGAAGCCCCCACACCCACTTTGGAGGATATTCAGACAGAATTTGAGAAAAAGAAGCAAAAAGCGATGGAATTGCTGCTGAATACCGAACATTTTGGCAATACACGGGCTTCCCCGGAAAGGAAGCAGCCTGTGCAAAGAGCTGTGAATTTCCTGTGAAAGAATGTGAATTGCTGTATAGAAGCTGTGAAAAGAAGCTCACAGCTGTGCAGAAGCCTGTGGACAAATTGATGGTGCGTTCACACAGCGGGCAAATTGTAATTTGATGGTTTGCACCGCACCAACTGTAGGGGCGGCTCGCAGCCGCCCGCAACGTAACGAAATTGAGTGTTCCGTTGAATGGTATCGTGTCTGACATCGTACGAATTCGCCCAACCCGGTTTATTTTTGTGGATTATACTGCGCGGGAGGCTACGAGCCTCCCCTACACTGGCTGGGCGATTGTTGCAGCCTGGCACGCAAAAACGTTACCGGGCACTGCCCAGGAGTCCCGGATATCACACCACCCCGGTGCGCCATTGTCTGCGGGCACTGCCCGCCAAATTACAATTTACCCATCTCTGCGGGCAAATATGGGCCTTGGTTACAGAATCAGGCAGATCAGGCCGGAGGCGCCTTCGTTGACGATTCTTTGCAGGGTGCCCCGGAATTTGCCCCGGACTTCTTCGGGCATCCGGATCAGCTTGGCATTCAGGCCCTCCTGGATCAGGTCGTACACGGATTTGCCGAAAATATTGCTCTGCCAGAGCTTCTCCGGGTCCTCGTCCCGCAGGTAGTCGATCAGCTCCCGGGACTGCTTTTCGTCCCCCACCATGGGACTGATCTCCGTGTCGATATCCACCCGCATCATGTGGATGGAAGGGGCACCGGCCTTCAGCCGCACGCCGTAGGAGCCGCCCCGCTTGAGAATTTCCGGGGTTTCCAGCTTCATCTCCTCCGCCGTGGGCATCACCACGCCATAGCCCGTAGCTTTGACGGAGGCCAGCGCCGAGGAAATCTTGTCATACTCCCGGCGGATATCCGACAGCTCGGACAGCAGCTTGAGTAGCTCCCCGTCGGTTTTGATGGGGATGCCTGCCCGGCTGCTGAGAATCTCATAGAACAGCGCCTCCGGGAATACCATGGCGCAGGACACCACGCCGCTGCCCAGGTCCACGCTGCGCAAAGTGTAATCCTGCACCTGTTCCAGCTCCGCCAGAGGGGCCAGCGCCGCCTCCGCCTGACCCAAATCCTGAATCTCCCCTGCCCGCAGGAGCAGGGCCTGGTACAGTTCGGCTTTCACCGGGTGCTCCGGCTCCAGGGCATCCAGCCACCGGGGCAGGTACACCCGCAGCTCCGTCATGGGGAAGGCTGCCAGAATTGCGCTCAGCAGCCGTCCGATGCCCTGCCGGTCCAGGCTCTGGCAGTCGGCAAGGAAGGGCCGGACGCCAAACTCCCGGGCAAGGTAATCCCCCACCGCCGCTGCCGCTTCGCCTCCGGGCTCCCGGCTGTTCACCACCACCAGGAAGGGCTTTCCCGTGGCCTTCATGTCCTGGATTGCCCGTCGCTCCGCCTCCAGGTAGTCCTGGCGGGGAATCTCCGTGATGGTGCCGTCGGTGGTGACCACCAGGCCGATGGAGCAGTGGCCCTCCATCACCTTTTTGGTGCCCAGCTCCGCCGCCTGGGTCATGGGAATCTCCTTGTCAAACCAGGGGGTGGTGACCATTCTGGGGTTGCCGTCCTCCTCCGCCCCCACGGCCCCGGGGACCATGTAGCCCACGGAATCGATGAGCCGCACCCGCAGCCGGGAGGTGCCGTCGGGGGAGATTTCCACCGCCTCCTCCGGCACGAATTTGGGCTCCGAGGTCATGATGGTTTTCCCGGAGCCGCTCTGGGGCAGCTCATCCCTGGCCCGCTCCCGGCGGTAGGGGTCCTCCATGGCGGGGATCACCAGCTCCTCCATCACCCGCTTGACCAGGGTGGACTTCCCGGTGCGCACCGGCCCCACCACGCCGATATAGATATTGCCGCCGGTTCGCGCGGCAATTTCCGAATAAATTTCCTCCATAGCCAGCCTCCTCATCCGGCAGGAGAGGGCTCCTGCCATGGTTTGGTTCAGGATATGACCCGGGAGAGAAACTTAGAACCCGGTGCAGTTTGAACCTACGCGAATGAACCGGCCCGAGCAAATTCGTACTACCCCAAATAAATGTACCGCCCACTGTAGGAGTCTGTTACTGTTAAAAATGATTGTTTTTCGTACTGGCGCGGGAGCGCCTCATGCCTCCCTTGTGTAAAGGGAGGTGCTTAAGTAGCGCACTGGGGCGGAGGGATTGGGCGGTAGGTGGTTCGTTCCCATGAAATCCAATGCGAATTCGTACTGTGGCATTGTACCTTTCCGCATCGGATTGTACCATCGTTTCGGTGCCTACTGCCCAATCCCCCCTACCCACGAATCAAGGTATGATTGCCACCGGCAATCATTAGTATTATCGATTCGCTGCGCGGAGCACCACCCTTTACACAAGGGGGGCATGCGCTCAATAACCGGAACCTGGTGCCATTCATCCAAACACCCAATTGTGCTGCATTGTAGATTGTTTGTGTCGAAATTGATACAGATAAAAATGGATTTGATAAATTTCCGGATTTTTCATTGACAGAACCGCTCCGGCAGTGTATAGTTAGCCTGGAAAAAAATGATGGTTATTCCGGAAGGAGCAATGTTATGTATACCATCCATGAGCTTTACGATCTTGAGCACACCGCCGCCAAGGCGTATCTTTCTCAATTCACCTACCCCTGGGAGGCGCTGAAGGGCATCAAGGATCTGATTCTGGAGCTGGGCAGCCGGCTGGGGGAGGATTATCAGGAAGTCAGTCCCCAGGTCTGGGTCCACACCACCGCCACCGTGGCCCCCACGGCTTTCCTGGGCAGCCCCTGCATCATCGGCCCAGGCACCGAGGTGCGCCACTGCGCCTTCGTCCGGGGCAGCGCCCTGGTGGGGGCAAACTGCGTGGTGGGCAACTCCGTGGAGCTGAAAAACGTGATTCTCTTTGATAACGTCCAGGTGCCCCACTACAACTATGTGGGCGACAGCATCCTGGGCTACAAATCCCACATGGGCGCCGGGAGCCTGACCTCCAACGTCAAGTCCGACAAGACCTTGGTGGTGGTGAAATCCCCTGATGAGCAGATTCCCACCGGGCTGAAGAAATTCGGCGCCATGCTGGGTGACTTCGTGGAGGTGGGCTGCAACAGCGTCCTGAATCCCGGCACCGTCATCGGCCCCCACACCAACATCTACCCCACCTCCTGTGTCCGGGGCGTGGTTCCCGCAAACAGCATTTGGAAGACCGGCGGGAAGATCGTGGAGAAGGTCTGAAAACACAGACCTGTTGTAGGGCGGGGTCTTGACCCCGCCGCCCCATTGAAACGGAATTGAGTATGAAAAACGGTGGCGAAATGGACAGATTTCCATCCAGAAAGAATCCTCGTCTGAAACATTTTGATTACACAACGCCCAATTATTACTTTGTAACAATTTGCACATGGGAGAAACGGTACTTGTTTTGGGATTCAGAGGGCTTGAATTCCTTTGGAAAAATTGCCAGGCAAGAGCTTGTAAATATTCCATCCCATTTTCCCAATGTGAGGGTTGATCAGTATGTTGTCATGCCAAATCATGTGCATGCAATTCTGATACTGGATGGCTGTGAAACAAATTTGTCAACGATCATCGGGTTATATAAATCCGGTGTTACGAAACAAATTCATGGTATTGCTCCAGAATGCAGACTTTGGCAAAGCTCTTTCCACGATCACGTGATTCGTAACCGAAAAGAATATGAACGAATATGGCTTTACATTGAAGCCAACCCAGCAAAGTGGAATGATGACTGCTTCTTTTGCGGATAGGCAGGCAGAAAACGAACCTGGTCGGCGGGGTCAAGACCCCGCCCTACAGAACATTGAAATATCGATTTGGAAAGGATTTATCTCATGGGCAAATATTTTGGAACCGACGGCTTCCGAGGGGAAGCCAACTGCACGTTAACCGCCGACCACGCCTTCAAGGTGGGCCGGTTTCTGGGCTGGTACTATGGCCAGATGAAGCACCGCGCCGGCTCGGATGAACCGGCGAAAATCGTCATCGGCAAGGACACCCGCCGCTCCAGCTATATGTTCGAGTACAGCCTGGTGGGCGGACTGGTGGCCTCCGGGGCGGATGCCTATCTGCTCCACGTCACCACCACCCCCTCGGTGGCCTTTGTGGTGCGCACCGAGGATTTCGACTGCGGCATCATGATCTCCGCCAGCCACAACCCCTACTATGACAATGGCATCAAGCTGATCAACGGCTCCGGCGAGAAGATGGACGAGAGTGTCATCCGTCTGGTGGAAGCCTACCTGGATGGGGACCTGTTCGCCTTCGACCGCCACTGGGACGAGCTGCCCCTGGCCAAGCGGGAGCAGATCGGCCGGACGGTGGACTATGTGGCCGGACGGAACCGTTATGTGGGGTATCTCATCAGCCTGGGGATGTACTCCTTCAAGGGCAAGCGCATCGGCCTGGACTGCGCCAACGGCAGCTCCTGGAACATTGCCAAATCCGTGTTCGACGCCCTGGGGGCCAAGACCTACGTGATCAACGCCGAGCCCGACGGCTACAACATCAACCGCAATGCCGGCTCCACCCACATCGAGGTGCTGCAGAAGTTCGTGCTGGAGCACAACCTGGACGTGGGCTTCGCCTACGACGGGGACGCCGACCGGTGCCTGTGCGTGGATGAGCTGGGCAACGTGGTCACCGGCGACCACATCCTCTACATCTGCGGCAAGTACATGAAGGAAAAGGGAATGCTCCCCGGCAACACCGTGGTCACCACCATCATGAGTAATTTCGGCCTGTACAAGGCCTTCGACGAGCTGGGCATCGACTATGCCAAGACCAAGGTGGGAGACAAATACGTCTACGAGCACATGATGCTGAACAACAACCGCCTGGGCGGCGAGCAGAGCGGCCACATCATCTTCTCCAAGCACGCCTCCACCGGCGACGGCATTCTCACCAGCCTGATGGTGATGGAAGTGATGATGAGCAAAAAGAAAACCCTGAGTGAGCTGTGCCAGGGCTTCACCTTCTACCCCCAGGTGCTGAAGAACGTGCGGGTGGCCAACAAGGCCAACGCCCAGAATGACGAGGATGTCCAGGCCGCCGTTTCCCAGGTGGCCGCAGCCCTGGGCGACACCGGCAGAATCCTGGTGCGGGAATCCGGTACCGAACCCGTGATCCGGGTGATGGTGGAGGCGGAAAGCCGCGAAACCTGCGAAAAATATGTGGACCAGGTGGTGGACGTCATCCGCCGCAAGGGCCACGCCGTTTGATCAGAAGCGCAAAACAGGAGCCACCCCAGGCTCCTGTTTTTTGCCCCTGCCGGCTTTCGCCGGCAAAGCGGGAAATTGTAATTTGTAGGGATGCCATCGTAGGGGCGGCTACCAGCCGCCCGCAACG
>CAMEWH010000087.1:0-8828 GCA_945940335.1 uncultured Clostridia bacterium
AGGTGGCGGCCATGATGCAGTAGGTAGCGGTGGTGGGAACGCCCATGCCCAGCACGATGCAGCACACCATGGTCAGCAGCAGCGCCAGGAATACGGAGCCACCGGCCAGGGCCACAACACCGCTGATGATGTTGCTTGCAAGACCCGTCATGGTGATGGTGCCCGCGATGATGCCCGCAATGCCGCAGGCGGCAGCCACAGTGATGGTTCCCTGACCGCCGGCAGCCAGCGCCTCCAGCAGACGCTTGGGGGTGATGCGGCTGTCCTTATTGAACAGGGACACCACCAGGCAGGCCACGATGGAAATGGCGGCGGCATACTGGATGGAGCGGGAGCTGGTGACCACCAGATAAATCAGCAGGAACAGGGGGAAGAGCAGGTAGCTCTTTTTCAGCAGGGGCAGCACCTTGGGCAGGTCTTCCTTTTTCAGACCCTTCAGTCCCAGCTTTTTGGCTTCCAGATGGACGGAGATGAAAATGCCGGTGAAGTACAGCACCGCAGGAAGGATGGCCCGCAGCACGATGCGGCTGTAGGGCTCCTGGACATATTCTGCCATCAGGAAGGCGGCGGCACCCATGATGGGGGGCATGATCTGTCCGCCCGTGGAGGCGGCGGCTTCCGTCGCGGCGGCAAATTCGGACTTGTAGCCGGTTTTCTTCATCAGGGGGATGGTCACGGAGCCGGAGCCCACGGTGTTGGCCACGGAGGAGCCGGACACAATGCCCATCAAAGCGCTTGCCACCACCGCTACCTTGGCCGGGCCGCCGGAAAAGCCGCCCACCACGGTGTTGGCAATCTGAATGAAGTATTCCGCAATGCCGGTGCGCTCCAAAAAGGCACCGAAGATGATGAACACCACAATGAATTTGGAGCAGACGTTCACGGGGGTGGAGAAAATGCCCTCCTTGCTGTAGAACAGCTGGCGCACGGCATAGCTGACCCGGCGGAAGAAATCAGGGTTGGACAGGCCCACCGTCAGGGCGTAGATCAGGAACGCGGAGGCCACCAGCAAAATGGGCAAACCCACGCTTCTGCGGCAGACCTCTGCCAGGGACAGAATGCCGATGATGCCGATGACGATCTGATAGGTTTTGAACAGGGCACCCTGGTGGATGATGCTCACGGCGTTGAAGGTGAAGTACAGGAAGGAGCCCGTACCCACCAGCATCAGAATGATGTCATACCAGGGGATGTAATTCGTCCGCTGATGCCCCTTCCGGGCGGGGAAAATCAGGTATCCCAGAAAAACAATGAACGCAACAAAGGAGGTCAGGCGGATCTCCTCCAGCCAGCTGGCGAACAGGGTCACATACAGGCAGAACAGGGAAAAAGCTGCCAGAATGCAGGTGACCACGATTTTGGGAGTTCCTTCCCAGACGCGGGTGTTGGATTCTTTGTCATATTTTTTCATGACGGATTCCAGATCGTCATGGACGGGGGCGGAATCCGAAGTCTTTTTCTTGAACAGATTCATTCTTTCCTCCTTGGCTGCTGCGGTTGTGTATCCAAAAACGGCCTCGGTGAGATCACCGAAGCCGTTTGGAATGGCGAATGATTACTGTGCTTCCACGGTCACGCCCTGCTCGGCAAAGTACTTGGCAGCGCCCTTGTGGAAGGGAGCGGTCATGCCGCTGGTTGCGTTCTCAATGCTCAGCTCAGCGCCCTTGCCGTGCTCCTTGGCGATGTCGGCGGCGTTGTCGAAGATGGCCTTGGTGATGTTATACACATCATCCTCGCTGGCATTGGCGTCCACAATCAGGGTTGCCTTCACGGTGACGGTGTTCACATCCTCAGTCTGGCCGTTGTAGGTGCCGGCGGGAATGGTGTAGACAGTGTAGAAGGGGGATGCTTCCATCATGGCAGCGGCCACGTCGCCGTCGATGGGCACCAGGTATGCGGAGTTGGTGGTGCACAGCTCAGTGATGGCGGGGGTGGGAGCGCCGGCCACGATAAAGGCAGCGTCGATCTTGCCGTCCTTCAGAGCGTCGGTGCTGTCAGCGAAGCTCTGATACTGGGGCTTGATGTCATCCTCGGTCATACCGGCAGCGGCCAGCACGTCCACAGCATTGAAGTACACGCCGGAGTTGGGGGCGCCGATGGAAACAGTCTTGCCCTTCAGGTCGGCAACGGACTTGATTTCGGGGTCCATGGTGATCAGCTGCACAGCTTCGGCATACAGACCGGCAACAACCCGGAAGGAGTCCACCTTACCGGCGGATTCAAAGGCGCGGGTGCCTTCCCAGCCGTAGGCCATGACGTCGGACTGGACGGTGGCAAGCTGGTAGTCACCGGCCTGGATACCCTGGATGTTGGCCTTGGAGCCGTCGGTGGAGACGACGGTCACATCCACGCCGGCCTTATCCTTCATGTAGCGGCTCAGGATGTTGCCGTAGGCATAGTAGGTGCCGGCGGAACCGCCGGTGCCCATGGTCATCTTGGTGCTGCTCTTGGGCGCTTCCATGGTAGCCTCGGTGGTAGCTTCCGTGGTCGCTTCTGCGGTAGCTTCGGTTGCGGGAGCGGTGGTTTCTTCGGTCTTGGGAGTGGATGCGCAGGCAGCCAGGGACAGAACCATCACGGCACCCAGCATCAGAGCCAGGATTCTTTTCAGTTTCATTGTGTTTTCCTCCTTGTAATTAGAAAAAACTTACAGGGCACATTATATAATAAAGCATGAATTTTTTCAAGGCGAAAAATGCAGAATGCCAATTGCCAACCTCCTTTGCCAACTTGCAAAAATTCATTTTTTGGAAATTAAATGGGAAAATCGAGAGGAATGGAAACGAAAATGAAAGTTTTGTTGCAAATTTATGAAAAGAAGATGTGCAAACTGCACAAGGAAAATGATGGGAAAGGTAAGAAATTATACATCATAGCCTAGGAATAATCTGGAAAACTTCTCCCTGGGACGGATGTTTTTGAAGGAAGAACACAAAATGGTTTTGAATACACCTCGAACTTGCAAAAAGAACATCTGTTTCCAAAACACGGACAAATGATGCACATATTCTCCAAATCCCGCAGACATGTAAATTGTAATTTGGCGGGCAGATACGGCAAAGCCCCTCTTGGCTCTCCCTTTGGGAGAGCTGGCAGCCGTCAGGCTGACTGAGAGGGTACCGCAGTAAGACAATGGCAACCAAAATCCATGTGTTGCCCTCTCAGTCTGCCCCTATGGGGCAGCCAGCTCCCCCATAGGGGGAGCCAAGGGGTGCGTCAATCCCAGCCCGCCAAATTACAATTTACCGATATACTATTTCAACAAAAACCCCTATCATCACCTGTTCATATTTTGGCAACAAAACATGGCGTTTTTCCTTGCTTTTCCGGGCAAAAAAGAGTATACTGTCAAAGAACAAAAACAGGAGAGGAGGAATCAACGCTTTTTCGGCGGTGATTCCTCCTCTTTCAAAAAAAGAAAGGAAGATCTACAAAATGGCAAATCAAAACACCGATGCCGTCTATGATGCCAGTACCCTGGGTACTCCCAAACGACTGGTTCTGGGCGTGCAGCACCTGTTCGCTATGTTTGGCTCTACCGTTCTGGTCCCGATTCTTACGGGGTTGAGCGTTTCCGCAACGCTGCTCTTTGCAGGTGTTGCAACGCTGCTCATGCATCTGCTGACCGGCAAGAAAGTTCCCGTTTTCCTGGGCTCCTCCTTCGCCTTCCTGGCCGGCTACTTCGCTGTGGTTGCGAACGGTGCGGAGATTGGCCTGTCCCAGCGTGAGGCATTGCCCTATGCTTGCGCAGGTGTGGCCTGTGCCGGCCTGCTGTATCTTGTCCTGGCACTGGTTTGCAAGCTGTTTGGCAGCAAGAATGTGATGCGGTTCTTCCCCCCCGTTGTCACGGGCCCCATTATCATCGCCATTGGCTTGATTCTGGCTCCTTCCGCCATCAACAGCTGCTCCAGCAACTGGCTGGTTGCGCTGGTGGCAATCGTTGTGATCATTGTCTGCAACATCTGGGGCAAGGGTATGATTAAGATCATCCCCATCCTGATGGGCGTGATTGCTTCTTACCTGTTTGCTGCGGTCACCGGAAACGTGGATTTCAGCGGTGTTGTCTCCGCCAAATGGATTGGCCTGCCTGTCCAGATGCAGGATACCGTTTTCAGCCTCTTCGGCGCGGAGAACTTTGATGCCGGTTTCCTGGTCTCTTCCATCATCATGATTGTGCCCATCGCATTTGCCACCATGATGGAGCATGTGGGTGATATTTCCGCCATCAGCGGCACCATTGAAAAGAACCTGATTGAAGATCCCGGACTGCACAGAACCCTGATTGGTGACGGCCTGGGCACTACCATCGCTTCCCTGTTCGGTGCGCCTGCCAACACCACTTACGGCGAGAACACCGGTGTGCTGATCCTGACCAAGGTGTATGATCCCGCCGTTGTCAGACTGGCTGCCGTTTTTGCAATCGTTCTCAGCTTCTGCCCCAAGTTTGCCGCTTTGATTTCGGCAATGCCTGCCGCCACGGTGGGAGGCGTCTCCATCATTCTGTATGGTATGATTTCTTCCGTTGGTGTTCGCAACATGGTTGAGAACCACACCGATTTCCAGAAGAGCAGAAACATCATTGTTGCCGCTGTGATCGTGGGCCTGGCGCTGGGCATCAACTTCTCCGGCCTGCTGGGTGCAAACATCACCACCGCAGGAAACAATGCAACCGGCGCCATTACCTTCACCATTGGCAGCATGAAGGTGGCTCTGTCCGGTCTGGCAGTTGCTTCCATTGTTGGCATCGTGCTCAATGCCATTCTCCCCGGCAAGCGGGATGAGTACATGCCCAACGAAGAGAATGCCAGCTCTCTGGGCAAGTTCTGATTCCTGAAATCAAAAAATCGATAACATGGATGAGGACAGGTTCACCACCTGTCCTCATATTTTATAATGTGCATATCGGCTTTGCTCAGCAACGCGACAAATTGTTGTTTAGCGGGCTGATACGGCAACACCCCTTGGCTCTCCCTCTGGGAGAGCTGTCAGCCGAACAGGCTGACTGAGAGGGTACCGCAGTAAGATAATGGCAGCCGAAATCACGCCATGCTGGCCCTCTCAGGCTGCCCCTTGCGGGGCAGCCAGCTCCCCCAGAGGGGGAGCCAAGGGGGCATCGGTTCCGGTACGCCAAATTACAATTTGCTGAGTTAAACCGATAAGCACATTTTATAAAGCAGAGCCGTCCCGGAAGGATCGGGGCGGCTCTGTTTGGATTTTTATGCCAGGTAGATGGCCTTGCAGCCCAGCATGGTCATGTAGCAGTCCAGCTTGCTCACCAGCTCCAGGGGAGCGTGCATGTTCAGTACGGGCACGCCGGCGTCCACAGTGACGATGTTCCGGTTTGCCATGTACGCGGCTACGGTGCCGCCGCCGCCCTGGTCCACCTTGCCCAGGGTTGCGATCTGCCACAGAACGCCGTTGTCCTCAAAGGTCTTGCGCACATGGAGCATGGCCTCGGCGGAGGCGTCGGAAGCGCCGCCCTTACCCCGGGAACCGGTGTACTTGCAGATGCTGATGCCGTAGTTCAGGAAGGAGTTGTTCCGCCGGTCGCAGGTTTCGGGGAAGTTGGGGTCGAAGGCGTTGGAAACGTCGGCGGACAGGCAGAAGGAGTTGGCGAAGCAGTGGCTCAGCTTCACGCCCTGGCCGTCGCAGAGAATCTCCATGAAGTACTCAAAGGCATGGCTCTGCATACCGCTGATGCCCACGGAGCCGATTTCTTCCTTGTCGGCCAGGATGCACACGGCAGTGTGGGTGGGCGTCTCCAGATCGAAGATGGGCTCCAGCTCGGCGTAGGCGCACACCCGGTCATCATGGCCGTAGGCAGCCAGCAGACTCCGGTCCAGGCCCACCTCCCGGCACTTGCCGGCGGGGACGATGGTCAGCTCGGCGCTGCGGAAATCGTCTTCCACAATGCCGTACTTTTCGTTCAGCAGCTTCATCACGTTCAGCTTCACAAGGTCGGCGCCCTCGCCCTCAATGGGTTCGGTGCCCAGAATCACGTTCAGCTGTTCGCCGGTGATGACCTCACTGGCGCCCTTCTTCATCTGATCGGCAGCCAGGTGGGGCAGCAGGTCAGACACCATCAGGATGGGATCGTTCTCGTCCTCGCCGATGGTCACGGTAATTGTGGTGCCGTCCTTCCGGCAGATGACGCCGTGGATAGCCAGAGGCACGCAGGTCCACTGGTACTTCTTGATGCCGCCGTAGTAATGGGTCTTGAAGTAGCTGATTTCGGAATCCTCATACAGGGGCTGGGGCTTCACGTCCATCCGGGGAGAGTCCACGTGGGCGGCGCAGATGTTGGCGCCCTGGGACAGGGGTTCTTTGCCGATGACGGCGATCATGAAGCTCTTGCCACGGTTATTGAAATAAATCTTGTCGCCGGGCTTCACTTCCATGCCGGGGACGGCGGGGACGAAACCGTGCTTCTCGGCCATATCGGTGGCCCAGGCAGTGGCTTCCCGCTCGGTCTTGCAGGCATCCATAAATGCCCGATAGCGCAGGGCATAGGCTTCCATCTCGTTCCGCTGCTCGGCGGACAGCTTGGTGTAGCCGTTCTTGGGAGCGCTGAGGATGGATTCACGCAGTTCTTCTGTGGTCATTTTCTTTCTCCTTTATGTTGTATTCTGTTTCTGATTTTCAAAGAAAATTGCATTTTTGCGGGTTGGAGCGGCTGCGTCCTTGGCTCTCCCTTTGGGAGAGCTGGCAGCCGTCAGTCTGACTGAGAGAGTGCCGCAGTAAGATAAAATGGCAGCGAAATCAAACCATGCTACCCTCTCAGTCTGCCCCCATAGGGGGAGCCAAGGGCCGCGTGCGGCGGTCAACGTATCGCTGAATTACAATTTATCCGGTTGCTGACAAAGGGTGGCAGCCACATTACATTATACCTTGTGTATCCAAAAATGCAACGCATTTTTTATGGAAGGCCTCTTGAGTGGAGTCGTTTTCCAGAATAATGTCGCAGCGGCTGCGGAACCAGCCTTCCTCGTGCTGGGCGGCGATACGGCTGCGGGCGTAGGCCTCCCCAATGCCGTCCCGGAGCATCAGCCGGGCCACCCGGTCCTCCAAGGGAGCGGTGACGGCTACGGTGATGTCACAAAGCTCATTCAAGCCACTCTCAAACAGGCCAATGGCATCAATGGCTGCCAGGGGAGGCTTCTGTTCCAGCCGGCGCACCACTTCCTTCCGGACAGCCCGGTGGGTGATCTCATTCAGGTCCTCCAGGGCGGTGGGGGCGGCAAAGACGATCTGCCCCAGCTTTTTCCGCTCCAGGGTTCCCTGGGAAAAGGCCTGGGGGAACCGGGCTTGAATGGCGGAAAGCATGGCGGCGTCCGATGTCAGCAGCCTGTGGTAGATTTCGTCGCAGTCCAGCACCAGACCGCCCCGCTGCTGAATCAGGCGGAGCAGGGTGGTCTTGCCGCAGCCGGTGCCGCCGGTAATTCCCAGAATCATTCGGCTTCCTCCGCGTTGACGATATGGAAGGCAGCGGCCTTTTTCAGTCGGTTCTGCACGGCGTAGGCCACACCGCCGCCTTCGGGACAGCGGGCATAGACCTGGTGGATGGAGGGATCGTCCAGCTCCCGCAGGGCGGCGAACAGGCCGGCACTCAGGGTGTTCACATCCGCCTCGCTGCCGTAGGCCAGGGGGGAGCAGTCGGCATAGAGGGGGAGCTCCTCCGTAAAGCACAGAACCCGGTCCCCGGGGGTGAAGTGACGGTGGATGTAGGCGGCGGCTTTTTCCCGGCTTCCGGCCACGATTACCACCGGCTCGGCGGGGGCATAGTGGCGGTATTTCATGCCTGGGGCCTTCACCACCGCATCCTTGTCGATCTGAGCGGTGACGGCTTTGTCGATTACCAGGTCGCCCAGCACCTCCAGCAGCTGCTCCGGGGTGATTCCGCCGGGGCGCAGCAGCCGGGGACGTTCCTCCGTCAGGTCCACAATGGTGGATTCCACACCCACCCGGCAGGGGCCTCCGTCCACAATGGCATCGATTTTTCCGTCGTGGTCATGGAGCACATGCTCCGCCGTGGTGGTGGAGGGTTTGCCGGAGAGGTTGGCGGAGGGAGCGGCGATGGGTACCCCGGACAGGCGGATGATGGCCCGGGTGGCATCGTTGTCCGGGCAGCGGACGGCCACGGTGGGAAGGCCAGCAGTGGTGCGCTTGGGAACCACATCCCGGGCAGGGAGCACCATGGTCAAAGGACCTGGCCAGAATTTGTCCGCCAGGGCATAGGCACATTCCGGGATGGAATGGCAGAATTTCTCCATTTCCTTTGGCTCGGCTACATGGAGAATCAGGGGATTGTCCTGAGGCCGGCCCTTGGCCGCAAAAATGCTGGCCACCGCTGCTTCATCCAGGCCATTGGCCCCCAGACCGTACACGGTTTCCGTGGGGATGGCCACCAGTCCACCCCGGCGGATGATCCCTGCGGCGATTTCGGGGGCGGCAGGGTCGGAAGCGGGGAGAAGAAGTGTTTTCATAGGTTCGCACCTTCTTTGCAAAATGGCAATCAGCGCAGCTGCCAAAAGAACAGCTGCGCTGAATTACGTTCAGTTCCGAAATTACACGGTGGGCTGGTTGGCAGCCTCGATGATCTTCACGAACTTCTCGGGCACCAGGGAGGCACCGCCGATCAGACCACCATCGATGTCGGGCTGAGCCAGCAGCTCGAAAGCGTTCTTCTCGTTCATGGAGCCACCGTACAGGATGGAGATGGCCCGGGCATTCTTGGAGGAATACAGCTTGCGCACCACGGTACGGATGTTCTCACAGACTTCCTCAGCCTGCTCGGGGGTAGCGGTACGGCCGGTGCCGATGGCCCAGATGGG
>CAMEWH010000088.1:0-8698 GCA_945940335.1 uncultured Clostridia bacterium
CGGTGATGTACATTTTGGAGATCATGCCGATGGAGCACACGCTCTGGGTGATGACACCGCAGGCTGCGCCGGGACCGGTGACCCGAATCCACATCAGGGCCCACACCAGACTGGGGATGGTGCGGATCATGAGAATCAGCACCCGGGCCAGGTAGGCAATGGGCTTGGGCATGATGTTGGTGGAGGCGAGGAAGGCAAAGGGAATGGCCAGAATGGCACCGAACAGGGTGCCCAGCACCGCAATGGCGATGGTCTGCATCAGAAGATAGGGCACATCCGTTTCCCCGGTGCCGAACAGCAGCTTGGTATCCGGGTGAAACACGCCGTGGACCACGCCCTTGGCCACCTCGGAGCCGGTTTTGGTCAGGCCGGTGAAGCGAATGTCGGAAGAGGACCAGCTGACCAGCAGCACGATGATCAGCACGATCAGGGTGTACAGCACCCATTTCCGGGGACGGGCGGCGTAGGCCTCCGCAGCGGTGAGCTTGCGGTCAAAGACCTGCTCAAAATTTTCCAGCTTGATTTTTTTAGACATCGTCCATCCCTCCTCAGCTCAGCTTTTTGCGCAGGTAGGCGCTGAAGAATTCAATGAAGGTTACCACCACAAACAGGGACAGCAGCACCATGCCCAGGCCGTTGTAGTCCCGCCAGCCGATGCGTTCGTTGATGGTGATGCCCAGACCGCCGGCGCCCACGTAGCCCAGAATGGCGGAGGCGCGGACGTTCATTTCAAAGCAGTACAGGCAGTGGCTCAGGTACACCGGCAGGATCTGGGGCACGCAGGCGGACCAGAAGGCCTGGAACTTGTCGGCGCCCAGGGCTTCCATGGCCTCGAAGGGTCCCATGTCGATGGTCTCGATGCTCTCGTAGAGCATTTTGGACACCACGCCGAAGGTAAAAATGGCAATGGCCACGGTGCCGGAGAAGGTGCCCAGGGAGAAGATCAGGGCGCACACCAGGGCAATGACCAGGGTGGGCAGGGTGCGGATCAGGCCCAGCACCACCCGAAGCAGGCTGACCACGATCTTGTTGTGGTCAATGTTGCTGGAGGCCAGCACCGCCACGGGCAGAGCGCAGGCGCAGCCGATGACCGTGCCCAAAATGGACATTTTAATGGTGTCCACCAGGGGACCGATGACCTTGGGGAAAAAGCTCCAGTCCGGCTGGAACAGCTTCTTCATCAAATCCATCAGCTTAGGAAAGCGGTTCACAATGGTGGCGAGGCTGAAGCCCGTCATGTGCAGCGCCCAGGCAATGACCAGCGCCAGACCCAGGAGGATCACCGGGGTGCGGCTGCGGCGGCGGCGAACGGTGTGGCCGTTATCCAGGGTGATCACCTGGGGCTTGAAGATCTTGTCATAGAACGTCTCTTTGTAGAGAACGACATCCTTTTCGTTGTCCATATCATTCTCCGCCTCCCATGGTGGGGACCTTGGTGCCGTTGTACACGGAATCGATCTGCTCCTGGGTGATGGTGCTGGCAGGGCCGTCGAACACGATCTCACCGGCCCGAATGCCGATGACCCGGTCGCAGTACTTCAGCGCCAGGTCCACATGGTGGATGTTCAGCAGAATGGAGATCTTGTAGTCCTTGTTGATGCGCACAAAGTCCTCCATCACCTGCTTGGCGGTGATGGGGTCCAGAGACGCAACGGGCTCGTCCGCCAGGATGATGCCAGGGTTCTGGTTCAGGGTCCGGGCCAGGGCCACACGCTGCTGCTGGCCGCCGGAGAGCTGGTCACAGCGGGTGTAGGCCTTGTCCAGAATGCCCACCTTGTCCAGACTTTCCAGGGCCCGCATCTTCTGGTCCTTGGTGAAGATGCCGAAGAGCACCCGGAAGAAATTCATGTCGGGCACATCCGCGGTGAGCACGTTTTTGATGGCGGTGCTCCGGGAGACCAGGTTGAAGCTCTGGAAAATCATGCCCACCTTCCGGCGGAATTTCCGCAGGGCCGCGCCCTTCAGGGTGGAGACATCCACATCGTCCACCAGCACCTGGCCTTCGGTGGCATCGTGCATCCGGTTGATGCAGCGCAGGATGGTGGATTTGCCGGCGCCGGACAGGCCGATGATGGCCACGAATTCCCCCTGCTCAATTTGAAGGTTCACATTTTTCAGTGCGGTGAAGCCGTTGGGATAGGTCTTGTAAACGTTTTTGAATTCAATCATATCCTGACTCGATCCTTTCTGATGCTGACATTTTGGGTGGAAAACAAACAGGTTTCCTACATTATACAATAGCATTCGCCGTGTTGCAATCTTTTTCGCAGGCGAATGGCCGAAAAAAGCCCCCGTTTTCCGGTGGAAAACAGGGTGCTTTCCGTATATGGCTGCTCTGTGTCAGCACAGTTCCTGAGGATAGACGACGCCCCACTGCCTGCGCAGAGCGTCCATCAGCTCCATCACTTCCAGCGTATCCCCATGGGGCATGGAATCCGGCTCGGTCTTCCCTTCCCCAATGCAGCGCACCGCTTCCCGGAATTCATACTCATAGCCGTTGATCTGCTCCGGCACGTCATAACGGGCCAGCAGACAGTCGGCGCAATCGTACACGCTGATGGACTGGGGATTGTTGATGTTTTCAACCACCACATAACCCTTATCTCCATGGATACAGCCCTGGCGGTCGGACCGGCAGTAGACGCTGTGGGTCAGCACAGCCATGCGCCCGTCCCGGTAGAACAGGGTGATGGTTTCCATGCCGTCCACACCGGTTTCCATTTTGGAAACGCTGGATTCCATCCGGACAATGTCGCTGCCAAAGTGCATCAGTGCAAAGTTCAGCCCGTAGACGCCGATGTCCAGCAGCGCGCCCCCGGCCAGGGCCGGATCGTAAATCCGGGGTACGCCGGAAATGGGATAGGACAAATTGGCGGTGAGGGTATTGGGGGTGCCGATGATGCCGCTGCATAGAATCTCATTGAGCATCTTCCGGGAGGGCATATACCGGGTCCAGATGGCCTCCGCCACATACAGCCCCTTCTGCTTTGCGGCGGCAAAGACGGCCTCCGCCTGCCGGGCGTTGAGAGTGAAGGACTTTTCGCAGATCACGTGCTTTCCGTTTTCCAGGCAGAGCATCATGTGTTCAAAGTGATGGGAATGGGGAGTGGCCACGTACACCAGCTCCACCTCCGGGTCGGAAAGCATTTCTTCATAGCTGGTGTAGGCCTTCTCAAAGCCGTGCTCCCTGGCAAAAGCCTCCGCCTTTCCCGGCGTGCGGGAGGCGGCTGCGTAACAGGTGATTTCCGGCAGGGCGGCCAAGGCGGGCGCAACCGTTTCCGCAATATAGCCGGTACCGAGAATTCCGATTTTCATGGTGATTCCTCCTTGTGGTTATCGATTGTTAAGCTGAACGATAAATTGTAATTTGGCGGTGGGTCGAATGGAACCATGTTCCGTCCTAACTGTAGGGGAGGCTCGTAGCCTCCCGCCAGGTTGGATACCTGAGTGTTCGGTTGAATGGTATTATTTTCGACGTGGTACGAATTCGCCCGACCTGGTTCATGTTCGTGGGTTTGTGCTGCGCGGGAGGCTACGAGCCTCCCCTACAGTGTAGTCGGGGGTGTGGGAATTCGCCCAACGTGATTCAGCATTCCAGCAGGTAGGAATGCCCGGCTTTTACGGTCAGCTCGATGCTTCCGTCCTCCATCCGGCAGCATTCCAGAGGTGTGCCGAAGATGTCTGTGTCGGTTTTCGGCCCGCCGGCACCCAGGGCGCCCAGGGGCAGGCGGATGTTCACATCCCGGTCTTCCATGGAGATCACCCCCACGAACACCTCATCCTCCCAGAACCGGGCCAGAGCGACCACACGGCCCTCGGCATACAAAAACTTCATACCGCCCCGGCGCAGGGCTTCGTGCTCCCCTTTCAGGTGGGCCATGGTGTGAATCAGGCGGTAGGCATCACAGCTCGGAATATCCCGGCTCCAGGGCATGGGATAGCGGCAGCCCTCGGTGGAATCCGTGGTGCCGCCGATTTCCGCTTCGTCCCCGTAGTAGACGGAGGCCGCGCCGGTGAGCAGGAACTGGAAAATCACCGCACCCTTGTAGCCCTCCCTGGAGATATTCGGGTTGTTGTGCAGGCGGCTGGCATCGTGGCTGTCGAAAAGGTTGAACTGGTTCTCCCACATGACGTAGGGGAGCTTGGCCAGATGCTCCAGAACACGGTTTTTCACATCCTGCGCCGTCATCCGGTAGGGCACCTGGCGCAGGATGGGCTCTCGGGCCATGAACAGATCCGGCTCTCCCAGGAACTGACGAATGACCCGGCCGCAGCCATAGTAATTCATGGGGGAATCCCATTCATTTCCCTGGAGGTACTGGGCACAGTCCCCCCAATCCTCCGCCAGAATGTAGGCCTGGGGGTTGACATCGCGGATGCTCTTGCGAATCTCCGGCCAGAGGGTGTGGGCCAGCTGGAGCTCGTCCTTCCGGGCGAACACATCCGCCACGTCGAAGCGCCAGCCGTCGATGCTGTAGGGGGGCTTCAGCCACTTTTTCAGCACGGAGTCCTCACTGCGGTAGACAATATCCCGCAGGGCATCGGAGGTATAGTTCAGGGTGGGCAGGGTGTCCACCCCCAGCCATTTGTGGTAGGTATTGTCCGGGCCGAAGAAATAGTAGTCCCGCTCCTGGCAGTCCGGGTTATTGTAGGCGCCCACGGACTTGTCAAAGAAGGCGCCATCCCGGTTGAACCACTTGTGGGCAATGCCGGTGTGGTTGATGGATATGTCCAGAATCAGCTTCATGCCGTTTTCGTGGAGGGCCTGGCTCAGCTCCGACAGGGCCTGGTCCCCGCCGAAGTGGGGATCCACATGAAAATAGTCCAGGCAGTCGTACTTGTGGACGGAGGGGGCGATGAAAATGGGGTTCAGGTAAACCGCCGTGATTCCCAGCTCCTTCAAATAGGGAATCTTCTGACGGATGCCCTGCAGGTCACCGCCAAAAAAGTCCATGCAGTAGCCCTGGTGATAGGGCAGGGGGGTATCCTCCCAGTGCTCCATGGCAATGGTGGGATGGCCGTCCTGGGCGTATTCCCCGGTGCGCACATCGTTGGCGGGGTCGCCGTTGCAGAACCGCTCCGGGAAAATCTGATAGAAAACCGCATCCTTCACCCATTCCGGCTGGACGTAGTCGGCAAGCAGCACAAAGTCATAGGTGTGATCCGGCAGGTAGGTGGTAATCTCCTTCTGGGTGCAGAAATACACCACATCCTCGCATACCAGATAAAACTGGTACTGCATCCGGTTTTCCGTCATCTTCAGGGGGGCTTCGTAGTACACAAGGCCCTTCTCTTCCTTCCCCCGGGTCATGGGGATCAGCCGCTCCACGCCGTTGGGGATGGTGCGCAGAAAAACATGCTTCACCGGCGCATCCCGGTAGAAGCGCAGCTTGACGGTGACGGTTTCAAAGAGCTTCGGGCTGGGATTGCTGACAAAGGCAGCGGTGCCGTCACTGTGGACGCTTTCCAGCCAAAGCGGGGTGTGTTCTCCCATGTTTGGATCCTTCCTTTTTCCCAATATATAGTGCCATTGTAGCAAAAAGGTGAAAAAAGTAAAGAGGCAAGTGCCCATGGAAAACCGCCGGCCTGCCAGCGAAAATGCAGGCCCGCGATCATAGACCAAGTTCGGTGAATCCGCACAGCACCCCTACGGGAGCTGCGCAGGAACGTTACCGGGCGCTACCCAGGAGCCACGGATGACACACCAGCCCGGTGCGCATTGGGGTGAAGCGCCCTGCGCTTCAAATTACAATTTCACGATCTGTATGTGATTACTCCATGTAGGCGCCCTTCATGGGGCTGACGGCGTGCTGGGAATAAAGCTTGAGCAGTCCCTTTTTGTACTTGGGCTCCTTGGGCTGCCACTCGGCCCGGCGGCGGGCCAGAATTTCTTCCATTTCCCCGGGCGTCTTGGCTTCGCCCTGGACGCCCACGATGGCCAGGGTCCGGTTGGGGATGTCGATCTGAATCAGGTCCCCTTCTTCCACCAGGGCGATGGGGCCGCCCACGGCAGCTTCGGGGCTGACATGGCCGATGACCGGGCCACGGCTGGCGCCGGAGAACCGTCCGTCGGTGATCAGGGCCACGCTGGAGGCCAGCTTCGGGTCGGCGCAGATGGCTTCGCCGGTGTAGAACATCTCCGGCATGCCGCTGCCCCGGGGGCCTTCGTAGCGGATGAAGATGGCGTCGCCGGGCTGAACCGCTCCGTGGAGCACGGCAGCGATACATTCCTCCTCGCTGTCATAGGGCTTGGCCCGCAGGGTGGCCCGGAACATGTTTTTGGGACAGGCGGTATGCTTGATGACGCTGCCCTCGGGGGCCAGATTGCCCTTCAGAATGGCAATGCTGCCGTCGGTGCCCTTGGCATCGGCAAAGGTGTGGATGATGTCGGTGCGGGAAACCGGAATGCTCAGGTTCGCGGTTTTCTGCTTCAGGATTTCGTCGCAGTGGTCATAGAAGCCGCTTTTCTTCAGCTCCTCCAGGTTCTCCCCCAGGGTTTTGCCGGTGACGGTCATCACGTCCAGATGGAGCATGGACTTGATCTCCTCCATCACCCGGGGCACGCCGCCGGCGTAGTAGAAATACTGGGCGGGCCAATCCCCGGAGGGGCGGATGTTCAGCAGGTAATGGGCACCCCGGTGCATCCGGTCGAAGGTGTCGGCGTCGATCTCAATGCCGAACTCATGGGCAATGGCAGGCAGGTGCATGGTGGCGTTGGTGGAGCCGGAGATGGCCGCGTGGACCATGATGGCGTTCTCAAAGCTCTTCTTCGTCACAATGTCTCCTGCGGTGATGCCCTGCTCCACCAGCTCCATCAGCTGGGCGCCGGCATCGTAGGCCGCCTGCTTCAGCTCCGGGGCGGTGGCGGGCATCAGGGCGGTGCCGGGGAGCATCAGGCCCAGGGCTTCCGCCATGATCTGCATGGTGGAGGCGGTGCCCATGAAGGAGCAGGCGCCGCAGCTGGGGCAGGCGTGCTGCTTGTAGTAATCCAGCTGGTCGTTGGGGATGACGCCGGTTTTCTCCCAGGCGTCAAATTTGCCGATCTGCTCCAGGGTCAGCAATTCGTTAATCTTACAGGCGGGGTCCTGCACCACATATTTTTCCGGCAGGGTGTACGCTTCCATCACGCCGCCGGACACCACGATGGCGCTCATGTCCTTCAGCCGGCCGATGCTCATGAGCATGGCGGGCATGGACTTGTCACAGCTGGCGATGAACACGCCGCCGTCGTACACGCTGGCGTTGGCCTGGGCCTCCACCAGGTTGACGATGGCATCCCGGTGGGCCAGGGAGTAATTGATTCCGTCGTGGCCCTGGGCGATTCCGTCGCACATGTCCGTGGCGTAATACCGGGCGGCCTTGCCCCCGTGTTCGTTGACCGCCTGAACCGCCTGCTCCACGAAACGGTCCAGATGGGCGCTGCCGGGATGGCTGTCGCCGTAGGTGCTTTCCACCAAAATCTGGGGCTTGCTCAGATCGGGAACGGTCCAGCCCATGCCGATTTTCAGCGGATCGTTTTCCGGAGCCAGGGTCCGGACCTGCTGAGAACGTAGCTGCATAACATTACCTCCTGCTTCATTTTGTCAGCGCTTTTCTGCCTGACATCTTATGACTTTATTATAATATATCTGATTTCATTTGCAAGTTGTTCCGGTTGCTTTCTACTTTATGGCAAAAAGAATGTGGTTATATTAGAGGTTTTACACAAAAGGCCAGGAGAAACAGGTAAAAAATGCCCATTTCAAATTGAAAAATGCAAATCTGGAACGAGTTTGAAAAAGAAAGACGTCTGATGATTTTGGGCATGAAAAGTCCCCGCCCGGAAGGGCGGGGGCCAGTCTATCCGTTGCCGCGGCTGCTCTCTTCACAGAGCTTTTTGATGGCAGCCCGGTTGATGGTCAGGTGCATGGTCATGGCGCTGCGGGCGCCGATGGGGTCGTGGGCGGTGATGGCCTCGGCGATCATCCGGTGGGTGGTGATGGTCTCCTGGGTGAGCTGCTTGTGGGTCACGTTGACGAACATCATCACGGCGGTGTCGATGATGGGGATCAGCTGCTCCACCACCATATTCTTGCTGCACTGGGCAATGCAGGTGTGGAAGGCAATGTCGTCCTCGATGTAGTGCTCCCCGGCTTTGATTTTGTACTCCACCCGGTCACAGAGGTTGTTCATCCGAACAATATCCTCCGCAGTGGCCTGATTGGCCGCCATCTCGGCAATACCGGGCTCCAGCAGCAGCCGCACATTCACCAAATCCAAAGCCAGAGCGTTTTTGTCCTGCACGGCCCGCAGGCCCAAGGGATCGGTGACGGGCACGATGGTCACCACATAGGTGCCGGAGCCCCGCCGGACCTCCACGATGCCCTTGCTGGACAAAAGCTTCACCGCTTCCCGGATGGTGCTGCGCCCCACGCCGAAAAGCTCCCCCAGCTCAAATTCATTGGGCAGCTTGTCCCCGGGGTTCAGGGGCTTGTCCAGAATATAGTGGTAAATCCGGTCCTCCACCTGTTCGGCCAGCAGTTTGTTCTTCAAGTGGGAAAAATCGCTCATTGGGCCGCGCCCCCCTTTCCTTTTCTCCATTTACGCTGTCGGTTTTTTGAAGCACATTGACAAATTGTTGTATGGCGGGCTGATACGGCAGCTCCCCCTTGGCTCTCCCTTTGGGAGAGCTGTCAGCCGAACAGGCTGACTGAGAGGG
>CAMEWH010000089.1:0-8564 GCA_945940335.1 uncultured Clostridia bacterium
CCCCTTACGGGGCAGCCAGCTCCCCCATAGGGGGAGCCAAGGGGTGCGGCAATTCTGGTTCGCCAAA
This sequence comes from uncultured Clostridia bacterium, assembly GCA_945940335.1. Taxonomy (GTDB): domain Bacteria; phylum Bacillota; class Clostridia; order Oscillospirales; family Oscillospiraceae; genus Faecousia. The sequence continues at coordinate 68 of CAMEWH010000089.1, forward strand.
TTACAATTTGTCGGTAGGATGCGCCATGCCGATATGCATGAAAAACCGTCCTGAAAAGCGCCGCTTTTGGCAGCTTCTCAGGACGTTATCGTCTTTATCCAACCGAGGCGGAAACCGCAGGACGCTCCTCCAGCTCCTCCGCCGATCTGTAGGTGGGAACCGCCTGCTTCATGGCAGCGCGAACCGCCTCATCATCATCTGTGGCGATGGCCCGACGCAGCAGCGCCAGCTTTTCTTCCAGCTCCTCCATGGTCACCGGCGCATCCCGCTCAATGAAAATCAACTCATTGTCGGTTTTGTCCAGCTCCTCGGTTTTCACCAGCAGTTCCTCGTAGAGCTTTTCTCCCGGCCGCAGACCTGTTTCCACGATTTTGATTCCCTGTACCCCGGACAGGCGGATCATATTCTCCGCCAGGTCCAGAATGCGCACCGGTCTGCCCATATCCAGCACGAACAGCTCGCCGTTGTTCGCCATGGCACCGCTGGTCAGCACCAGCTGGGTCGCCTCCGGGATGGTCATAAAATAGCGGGTAATTCGCCGATCCGTCAGCGTAATGGGGCCGCCTGCCGCGATCTGCCGCTTGAACAGAGGAATCACGGAACCGGCGGAGCCCAGTACATTGCCGAACCGGGTGGCACTGTACTTGACCTTTCCCTGGATGCTGTAGGCCTGGACAATCATTTCGCACAGCCGCTTGGTGGCACCCATCACATTGGTGGGATTCACCGCCTTGTCGGTGCTGACCATCATGAACCGGCCCACGCCGAATTCCTCGCAGCACTGAACCACATTCAGCGTGCCGAACACATTATTCTCCACCGCCTCGATGCAGTTGTTCTCCATCAGGGGCACATGCTTGTGGGCAGCAGCATGGATGACAATGTCCGGATGATACCTGTGGAACACCCGGGAAACCCCCACCTTATTGGTGATGCTGACGATCTCCACCTTCAGGTCCAGGTCCGGATGGACAATCTTCAGCTCCTGCTGGATGTCGTAGGCGCAGTTTTCGTAGATATCCAGAATAATCAGCTGCCGGGGCTTCATTTTGGAAATCTGCCGGCAGAGCTCGGCGCCGATAGAACCGCCGCCGCCGGTGATCAGCACCACTTTATCCTGATAGTAGGTGCTGGTCTTGCTGTCCAACACATACACCGGCCTGCGGAACAGCAGGTCCTCAATATCGAATTCCCGCAGATGGCGCTTGGAATCCGCAGACTGCATGGTGGGATAGTCGTAGGTTTTCACCCGGAAGCCAGCGGCGTGATAGGTCTGGAACAAAGCTTTCTTATCGTCATCATCCAGATCAGGAACGGCAAACACCACTTCCTGAATCTCCATATCCTTCATATAGGCCAGCGTGGCGCCGGTTTCCGGCAGTACAGGAATATCGTGGATATCCCGACCAACCTTCTCCCGGTCCACATCCACAAAGCACATAGGAATATAGACAGACGCAGCGTTGTTCAGCAGATCCTCCGCCAGACTCACACCCACCCGGCCTGCACCAATGATGGCAATGCGGGTGCGGTGGGAATGCACCGTCCGCTCCCCTGCCACCTCACGGCCCGCAAAAACCCAAAGCAGGAACAGCAGGAACCGGCCGAACCGGGTGGCATTGCTGCCGCATTTATAGGCGTAGCGGTAAACCATCCGAATGGCCAGCGCTCCCAGCAGATTGGTGCAGGCAATGGCCAGCAGTCGCGCAAAGGGAATGTGCACCGGCAGAAAGAACCGTTCCGCAAAATAGCCGATCACAAAGCCGCAGGCATCCGTGACCAGCAGACGCATGTAGCACTGGATGCCGCCGTAGCGCCAGATCTGGCTGTAGATCTTTCCCACAAACCGTGCCGCGAACACGGAGCAGAAGGTGACCAGAATCTGGTAAAATGTCCCCATTCCCGGAAGGCTCTCGCCGGAGAAAACCAGCAAAAGCATATCCACCAGAAGCAATATCACCACATCATAAAGAAAGAGGGGCCACTTGATGTTTGTATGTCTCTCCAAAACGCTCATCCTCACAGGAAGCGCCGCCCCGGGAAAAGGCAGAGCTCCACTCATAATCCGATTTATTATATCCGATTATCGGAGAAAAATCAATCACCAATCTGGTTCTTTTGGCTCATTTCCTTACGATTCGCCGGAATATTCCCCACTTCTTTCTCAACCGTCCCACTGTCCCAGCAGCTCCCGCATCCAGGCGTACACGTCCATGCCGTAAACCTGAGCCAGGTTTTCCGGTGTCAGTACCTGCTGCATCTGCCCCTGGGCAACGCATTTTCCGCCATTGAGCAGCACCGCGTGGGTGCCGTAGCGGCGGGCAAGGCTCAGATCATGCACCACGGACAGCACCGCCCGCCCCGGCTCCCGGAGCCATTCCTTCACCAGGGAAAAAATGTGCTTTTGATAAATCAGATCCAGGTGGTTGGCAGGCTCATCCAGAATCAGCACCTGAGGATTCTGGGCAAACACCTGGGCGAGGAAGGTACGCTGGAGTTCCCCGCCGGACAATGTGAGCACGCTGGCATGGCGCAGCCGGGTCAGACCGGTGAGCTCCAAAGCCTGCTCCACCCGGGCCTTTCCGTCATCATCCCGATTGGACAGAAAGCTGGAGGTATAGGCATAACGCCCCAGGCCCACCACCTCTTCCACACTGTAGTCATAACCCACCGCGTTCTTCTGGGCCAGCACACCCACCATCCGGGCAAGCTGGCCGGGCTTATAGGAGCGGATGTTTTTGCCCTGTAAAAGGATATTCCCGCTGTAGGGCGCTCCCTGGGAAATTGCCTCCACCATGGTGGATTTTCCCGCCCCGTTGGGGCCCACCAGCATGAGCCACTGCCCTTCCTCCAAATGGAAGGACAGATCGTCCACAATGGTCAGATCTCCGTATTTCACGCAGACATGTTCCGCTTTCAGCATTCCGCTCACCGCACCTTTCTGGACCGATAGAAGAGGACCACAAAAGCCACCGCACCGATCATGGAGGTCACCACGCCGATGGACAGCTCCACCGGCCGCAGCAGGGTCCGCGCTGCCAGGTCCGCCAGCAGCAGGAAAATGGCCCCGGAGAACAAAGTTGCCGGCAGCAGCCGCCGGTGGTTTGGCCCCGCCACCATCCGGGCCATATGGGGAATCACCAGACCCACAAAGCCAATGGTGCCGCCGATGGATACGCACACGCCAATGAGCACGGATATCGCCACCAGAATCACCAGCTTGACCCGCTTCACATTCACGCCGATGTGCCGGGCGTTGTCCTCGCCGATGGCGAAGGCATTCAGCTCCCGGGAATAATGCAGGATCACGCCGCCGCACACAGCAAGCGCCAGGGTGAGGATTTTCGCCTGGCTGTAATTGGTGCCGGACAGAGAGCCCATGGTCCAGAAGGTGATGGAGCGCACATGGTCATCCGCAAAGGAAATCAGCAATGACATGGCGCTGGACACGAACATGGAAAAAATCACGCCAATGAGGATGATGGAATTGGTGGACAGGGACCGGTCCAGCACATAGGCCAGGGACAGAATCAGCACCAGCGAGCCAAAGGCAAACAGCATGGCCATGAGCATGACGCCGCTGTAGTTCGTGCCGGGGATGGTGATGCCGAATACCAGTGCAATCACAGCACCCAGGGAGGCACCCGAGGAAACACCCAGGGTAGAGCCGTCCGCCAGAGGATTGCGCAGCAGCCCCTGCATGGCAGCGCCGCACAGGGACAAGGCCGCCCCCATCAATGCCACATTCAACACCCGGGGCAGGCGGACATTGACGATGATATTGGCGGATACCCCCTCCGGCATGGGCAGTCCCCACAGGGTATTCCAGAGAACGGTAACTGTCTTTTCCAGAGGGACGGACACACTGCCCACGCAGATGCACAGCAGCATCACCGCAATCAGTGCCAGAGTAAAAAGCACATAGGAACGAAACGTAAAACGGTCTTTCATCAAATCTCTCCAAAAAAGGGGAGCCAAAACGGCTCCCCTTTCCTCAATCATCAGGCGGCGTCGGGTACTTCCTCAATGCCATTGATAAAATTGTAAAGGCTGACGGCAGCATCCTTCAGTCGGGGACCGGGCCGGGAGAAGGCGTCCGCATCCGCATTCAGCACCATGCCGGATTTCACAGCCGCAACCTCTGCCCAGCCTTCGCGGCCCATAATCTCCACATCACCCTCCGGCATACCCGCAACGCTGACGATGAAGTCCGGGTTGCGCTCCAGAACCTGCTCCTCGGAAATGGAGGCCCAGCCGTCGATGTCGGCAAAGGCATTGGTCAGGCCGCACATGGCCGCAATCTCGTTCATGAAGGTATTGTCACCGGCGGTGTACAGGCCCCATTCCAGGGGAGAGACTTCAAAATACACCGTCTTTCCGGTCAGTTCGTTTTCGGCAGACTTCTGAACAATCTCTTCAAAAGTGGCTTTCATGTCCTCCACAATGGCCTCGGCTTCCGCATCCTTGCCCATCAGAGCGCCGATCATGGTAATGGCATAGTAAGCGCCTTCGATATCGGTATTCTGGGTCATGACCACCTGAACGCCGTTGTCCTCCAGCAGCTTCACCTGCTCCTCGGTCTGGGCCATGTCGCTCATGATCACGATTTGAGGCTCCAGGGCCAGAATCTCCTCAATGTTGGTGTCCTTGCCGGACTGCAGGGCAGGCAGCTCCAAAATGGATTCGGGGTAGTTGCAGTATTTGCCCCGGCCCACCAGGGCCTCTTCACAGCCAAGGGCGCAGATGATCTCGCAGTCGGCGGCGGACAGAGCAACCACACGGGTGGCGGGCTCTGCCAGGGTGATCTCCCGGTCGAGCATATCGGTAACGGTGACGGAGGTGTCCTCCGCCAGAGCGGCGGGGATGCTGAAGAGCATCAGCAGAGCAAGGGTTAACGCAAACAATTTTTTGGACATCATGGTGTCCCTCCTTCAAAATGATCAAATGACTTCGCCAGAGGAACAAAAAAAGTGCTCCTCCCTGAGGAACACTAACGGAATCCGGAGCCAGCAAGCCCCCGATTTCATAGCAATTCCCACCCCAGGGGAAAATGATCATTCACAGTGTAAACAAGTCTCCCGGCTTTGCTTCATCCTACCGGCACACCTTCCCGCTTTCGCAGTGGTTTATGATGCCTTCGTCAGCTTCACGGTTACTGGGGCAGCCCGGAAATTTCATCCGATTCCTATGGCGGCAAAAGCGCCCGCTTCCACCGCCGTGCGTTTCCGCACAGATACACTGGCTATTCATTTGTCATGCTCATTATAGCCCTCTCAGCCGTAACAGTCAACTGTATTTTTCGAGGAGGGCACAGCAGCGTGATTAATTGTAATTTGGCGGGCACCCCCTTGGCTCCCCCTATGGGGGAGCTGGCTGCACCGTCAGGGGCAGACTGAGAGGGCAACACGGTTTGTATAGGTTTCGGAATGCTGTTGTCTTCCCTGTGGCACCCTCTCAGTCAGCCTGACGGCTGCCAGCTCTCCCAAAGGGAGAGCCAAGAGCGCTGGTGCGATAAATTACAATATGGCGCGCTGGTACTCCCGTTCCATTTCCGCAGTGACGGCATCTGCGTCCAGGGTAACAATGGATTCCGTCAGGGTGAAGGCATTGTCCTGGAAGGAGTTCACCCGGAGTTGAACCTTGACAAAATTGCCCTCAGCATCAAATTCGAATTCCGCCAGATAGTCCTCTCCTGCCTCATCCGCAAAGGGCGCGTTCACCAGGAAGGTACACACCTCTCCCTCCCCGGATTCCAGCGTGTCAAGATAGGTCACATATTTCCGGATAAAATCGAAGCTCTCCAGCCAGGGGCCGGTATATTCAAAGCCGTTCTGTTCCATCCATTGGATTTCCCCGCCACTTTCCGTACCGGTAAAGACCCGGTCGTGGGCATACAGCATGGCTTCATTTTCCGTGGACGCGGGATGGGGAACGGAGAGATAACCCAAATCCATGTTCCAGTAGGAGTCCAGGGTGTAGCTTTTGGTGGTGTCCGTTTCAAACTGATAGTCGCTGAAAATGTGGTAGCTGTCGGCTCTTACCGCGTCCATCACAGCCCGGCATTTGGCGAAGGCCAGTTCCTCCTTCGTCCGGGGCTCCGGCTGCTCCATGACGGGAGCCAGGCAGTGCACCGCTTCCGCAATGGCAAACCGGGTAGGTTCATCCGGCACCAGAATTTCATCCAGCCAGAAATCATAGACCACATTCCCGGAGGGCGTAAACCGATGGGTGCGCATCACGGTGATTTCCGCTCCCGCGGGCACATTACTGGCGAAGGTCACCTTCCAGCCTCCGTCAGAGCTCGTGATTCCACCCATAAACTGCAAGGTTTCGTCCGCATAATCGGGAATCCCCACCTTTTCCAGCCAATCAAAATGCTTGTCATAGGGATCATACACCCCCTCTGGAATGGGATAGCCGGTGATTCCGCCCACAATGCTCGTCCCATTGGTCAGCAGGATGTCCCCGTTCTGTCCCGCCATGGTGGAAAAGCTCTCCGGCAGCGTGCCGATTTCATAGGGAAGCGAAGAAGCCACTGATTCAGATTCCGGTCCGATTTTCACGGTGGAGAGAATCTCTTCCCGGAGGGAAGTCTCCAGCAGCAGTTCATCGAACCAGAGGTCATAGATGCAGTCGCTGCCGAAGAAAAGCTGATGCTGCCGCAGCACCGTCCGCTCCACGCCCTCGGGCACGTCGCTGAAGAATTCCAGGCTCACCCGGTCTGCGCCAAAACTGTCGGCATAATAGCCCAGGGTTTCATCCTCCCACTCCCACAGATCCAGCGCCTGGAGCCAATCCCAGCCGGACACATCCGCCGGCATGGGGAAGGTTTTGTCACCGCCCAACACATGGGTGCCGTCGGTAATAACGCCGCCATCTTCCCGGTGTTCATAGGTCAGTCCTTCCGGAAGCTGATAAGACAGCTCCCCCACCCGAATGGTGGCAGGGCCGGATACCTGGGTGTTTTCCGCTCCCTCCGCCTGTCTGGGATTGAGCCCGCAGGCCATCAGGATGCCCAGGCACAGCACCAGGCAGGCAATGCGCACCCAGGTTTTGGGCTTTTTCCACCGGGCCATATTGCGGATTCTTCCCTTGGTATCCCCCTCGCCGAAAGCCAGAGGCACGCCGGCCAGCGTCGTCTGCCGGGTGGTCAGCCGCAGCAGGGCCGCCGAGTAGTCCGCCCGAATTCGGGAGCCCAGCTGTTTGATCACCGCTTCGTCACAGCTCATTTCCATATCCTTCGCGGCAAGGATAAACGCCGCCCACACCAGGGGATTAAACCAGTGGAGGCACAGAGCAGCGTAGCCCAGCAGCTTCCAGATGGGGTCCCCCCGGCGGATGTGCTGCTTCTCGTGTGCCAAAATGAAGCTCTGTTCCTCCCCGGAAATCCCGGAGGGCAGATACACCCGGGGCCGGAAAATCCCCATCACAAAGGGGGTATCGACGGAATCCGCCAGATAGACCCCATCCCGGAGGGCAACCGCCCCCACCAGTTTTCCCCGCAGGCGGAGAAACTGAAGGACGCTGCAAAGCGCCATCATAGACACACCAGCAAGCCAGACACAGGAAGCAAGGTCCAAAAGATCGGGAGCGCTCTTGCTATCTGCGGGCTGCTCCTGCGCCTGGGCAGGCGTCGCCTGAGGGAGGATTGCCGCTTCCGCCCGATCCCGTGTGTACGCGTCCGGAAGATAGGATACGGTGCTGGCCACCGGCGTGGCGGGCTGCACCTCCGGCTTCAGCCATCCCAGCAGGGAGACCGATGCCGACAAAGATACCGGGCACAGCAGCCGGAACAGCACCACGCTCCAAAGGGCATAGGAAAAGATTTTAGGCGTCCGCTTCAGAAGCAGTCGTGCCGCCAGCACCAGCAATATCACCGCGCTGCCGGTCAGGCTCATATTCAGGATCTCCAAAAAGATGTCTTTCATCCCCTCACCCCCGCATGGAATCGATCAGCTTCTGCAGCTCGTCAATTTCCGAATCGGACAGCTTTTTCCGGCTGCTGAAGGCCGCCAGGAAAGCCGGCAGAGAGCCCTGAAAGGTACTGTCCACAAACTGCTCGCTTTGCCGGGCATAGAATTCCTGCCGGCTGACAAGAGAGGTCACCTCTCCCCCGGCGTTCTGAAATAACCCCCGGTCGCAAAGCCGCTTCAAAACGGTATAGGTCGTGGTGCGCTTCCAGTTCAGGCGCTCCTCCGCCAGCTCCGCCAGACGGCGGGAGGACAGGGGCTCGTTGTTCCAGATGATGTCGGCGAAAATGGATTCCACTTCCCCCAGCTTATATTCTGCCATTGGTTTTTCCTCCTTATATTCTACTATCTGTAGACAGCTATATTCTACAACAAGTAGACAGATTTGTCAAGCCCCTTTTGTCCATTTTTGCACCGATTAGTTTGACGAAGATTCCCGATAAATTGTAATTTGGCGAACCGGAATTGCTGAACCCCTTGGCTCCCCCTATGGGGGAGCTGGCTGCCCCGTTAGGGGCAGACTGAGA
>CAMEWH010000090.1:0-8261 GCA_945940335.1 uncultured Clostridia bacterium
CCCTCTCAGTCTGCCCCTTACGGGGCAGCCAGCTCCCCCATAGGGGGAGCCAAGGAGCGCGTCAGTTCCGGTACGCCAAATTACAATTTGTCAGGGATGCCAAATCATTTGGGCAGGTCAACGGGTTATTTGTGCAGAGAGGCAACAGCACTTCGCATAAAAAAGCCTTGACAAATTTATCCATTCTGACTATAATACCCCCATAAGACAATGGCGTCTGAATCGGTTCCCCGGTTCAGACGCCATTATCTTTTTCAGGACAAGGACGTTCTGCGCACGGTACGCAAGAACCCCCTTGTCCGATTTTTTTATTCCTGTCTCCCAAAGGGGCAGGTGAAAGGAGAAATGAAAAATGACAGAAGAGGTTATTGGCACCATCATCAGTATGGAAGAAGTAATGGGTGCCGTCACAGGTGAGGTGTTTGGCGTATGGTTCCTCATCGGCGCCGCATTGGTATTCTGGATGCAGGCGGGCTTCGCCATGGTGGAGGCCGGCTTCACCCGGGCCAAGAACACCGGCAACATCATCATGAAGAACCTGATGGACTTCTGCATCGGCACCGTGGTCTTTATCCTCATCGGCTTCAGCCTGCTGATGGGCGAGGACCTGATGGGCTTCATCGGCAAGCCCGGATTTGACCTGTTCACCGCGTACGAGAGCTTCGACTTCTCCAGCTTCGTATTCAACCTGGTGTTCTGCGCCACCACCGCCACCATCGTCTCCGGTGCCATGGCGGAGCGCACCAAGTTCCTGAGTTACTGCATCTACTCCGCTGTGATCTCCGCGCTGATCTACCCCATCGAGGCACACTGGATCTGGGGCGGCGGCTGGCTGGCTCAGCTGGGCTTCCATGATTTCGCCGGTTCCTGCGCCATCCACATGGTGGGCGGCATCTCCGCCCTCATCGGCGCCAAGATCCTGGGACCCCGGATCGGCAAGTTCAACCGTGATGCCTCCGGCAAGGTCACCAAGGTCAACGCCTTCCCCGGCCACAGCATCGCCCTGGGCGCTCTTGGTGTATTCATCCTGTGGCTGGGCTGGTACGGCTTCAACGGCGCTGCCGCCACCTCCATGGAGCAGCTGGGCTCCATCTTCCTGACCACCACCGTCGCTCCCGCCGTTGCCACCGTGGTGTGCATGATCTTCACCTGGGTGAAGTACGGCAAGCCCGACGTTTCCATGTGTCTGAACGCTTCCCTGGCCGGTCTCGTGGCCATCACCGCTCCCTGCGATGTCACCGATTGCCTGGGCGCCTGCATCATCGGCGCGGTTGCCGGTGTGCTGGTGGTCTTCGGCGTGTGGCTGCTGGATAACAAGCTCCACATTGACGATCCCGTGGGCGCCGTGGCCGTCCACTGCATGAACGGCATCTGGGGCACCCTGGCAGTTGGCCTGTTCGCCACTGACACCGCCCCCGGTTACGCGATTGCCAATGCCTCCGGCGAAACCCTCACCGGCTTGTTCTACGGCGGCGGCTTCGAGCTGATGGGCCTGCAGCTGCTGGGCTTCGTTTCCGTGGCTGCCTGGACCGCCGTTACCATCACCATCACCTTTCTGGTCATCAAGGCGCTGGTTGGCCTGCGGGTCACCCGGGAGGAAGAGCTCGTCGGCCTGGATGCCACCGAGCACGGCCTGCCCTCCGCCTACGCCGGCTTCGCCATGCTGCCTGACATGGTGGCCGAGGATGCCCCCGTCATTGTCTCCGGCGATGTTCCCGTGGCCGAGGCCGTCCCCGTGAAGAAGGTTCCCGCCTTCGACGAGGGCACCGGTCCCAAGCTGACTAAGATCGAAATCATCTGCAAGGAAGCCCGCCTGGAGGCCCTGAAGGATGCCATGATAGGCATCGGCATCACCGGCATGACCGTCTCCCACGTCATGGGCTGCGGCGCACAGAAGGGAAAGCCCGAGTATTACCGCGGCGTTGCCGTGGAAGCCAGCCTGCTGCCCAAGATCCAGGTGGACATCGTGGTCAGCAAGGTGCCTGTGAGAAGCGTCATCGAAACCGCCAAGAAGGTCCTCTACACCGGTCACATCGGCGACGGCAAGATCTTTGTCTACGATGTGGAGAACGTGGTCAAGGTCCGCACCGGCGAGGAAGGCTACGACGCATTGCAGGACGTGGAATAAACATTCCGTTTTCCCCCTTGGGAACCTCCTCATAACGAATCCCCCGCCCCCCGGCGGGGGAATTCGTTTGTTTGGAGGGCAAATTGAAATTTGGCGGGCAGATACGGCAACGCCCCTTGGCTCTCCCTTTGGGAGAGCTGTCAGCCGTCAGGCTGACTGAGAGGGTACCGCAGAGAAGGAAATACCATCTTAATATGCTGCGTGTCGCCCTCTCAGTCTGCCCCTTTCGGGGCAGCCAGTTCCCCCATAGGGGGAGCCAAGGGGTGCGTCGGTTCCGGTACGCCAAATTACAATTTTCCGATTCCTTCCCCGGGCTTCGGAATTGGCGGAGCAAATAGTCTGACGTTTTGTCCCGCCGTCCCGCTGATCCCGTACTTCGTTTATACGGTACCGAACAGTTTAAACCCCCGGTTAGGAGGGGGGCCCCCACCCCATCCCCCGGGACCCCAAGCAGAAGCAGAAGCAGATGCAGAAGCAGAAGCAGAAGCAGAAGCAGAAGCAGAAGGAGATAAAGAAAGAGAGGGAGAGGGAATCCTTGCCCGGCTCTCGCCGGGCCGCACCCGCTTCTTAGGCAACACCGCACAATGGGTGCTGCCTTAATCAATTCCTCAGGAATCGGGGCTTGCGCTTGCGGGTCTTTTGCTGTAGAATAGGCTTGCAAATGATCCGCAGGGAAAGGACGTGTTCCGTTTATGATGAAAGTCGACATCTCCAACGTGTGGGGATGTGTTGAATTTGGAGATTTGATGTCCATTGAGAAGGAAGTGGCCGCCGCCCATGCCGCCCTGTCCGACGGCAGCGGTGCCGGCAAGGAGTACTTAGGCTGGATGAAGCTGCCCACCCGGGAAGCCACTGCCGAGCTCACCCGAATTCAGGCCGCCGCAGAAAAGATCCGCGCCACCAGCGATGTGTTTGTGGTCATCGGCATCGGCGGCTCCTACTTAGGCTCCCGGGCCGCCATTGAGCTGCTCCAGGGACCCAACCGCAACATCGGCCGGGGCAAGGGCGATCCCCAGATCTTCTACGCCGGCAACAGCCTGAGCACCCGGCACTGGAATGAGCTGTGCCGCCTGCTGGACGAGAAGGACTTTTCCATCGCCATCATCTCCAAATCCGGCACCACCACCGAGCCTGCCGTGGCCACCCGGGCCCTGCGCTGGATGCTGGAGCGCAAATACGGCACCGACGGTGCCCGGGAGCGCATCTATGCCATCACCGACCCCGTCAAGGGTGCGCTGCGCCAGATGGCAAACGAGGAAGGGTGGGAGACCTTTTCCATCCCGCCCAGCGTAGGAGGCCGCTACTCCGTCCTCAGCGCCGTCGGTCTTCTCCCTATGTCGGTAGCCGGCATTAACATTTTCGATCTTCTGGCGGGCGCTGCAGACGTGAGAGAGCTATATGATCTGCGTTCCTACGAAAATCCCGTCTGGCTCTACGCCGCCATCCGGAATCTCATGTACCGCCACGGCAAGCAGCTGGAGCTGTTTGAGAGCTTCGAGCCGGGCTTCGCCATGTTCGGCCGCTGGTGGCAGCAGCTGTTCGGTGAGTCCGAGGGCAAAGACGGCAAGGGGTTGTTCCCCGTGACGGCGGAATTCACCGCCGACCTCCACTCCCTGGGCCAGATGATCCAGCAGGGCAGGCGCAACCTTTTCGAGACCATGCTCCGCTTCGATCCCCCGGAGCAGGTTTTCACCATCGGCAGCGACGTCAACAATCTGGACGGCCTGAACTACCTGGCGGGAAAGCAGCTGGACTTTGTGGACGAAAGCGCCTTCCAGGGAACCGTAGCCGCCCATGTGGACGGCGGGGTCCCGGTGATCACCATGGACTGCGGCCCGCTGGAGGAACGGACGGTGGGCGAGCTGTTTTACTTCCTGGAGCTTGCCTGCGGCATTTCCGCCTACATTCTGGGGGTCAACCCCTTCAACCAGCCCGGGGTGGAGCAGTACAAGCGCAACATGTTCCGGCTCCTGGGAAAGCCCGGCTATGAAAAAATCTAGTTCATGAAAAATTCGCACAAATAGTAGTTGCAAATTTTCCCGTTTCCTGATAGAATGTCACTAAGCCAATTTATTCTGGCATAGCAAAGGAGGATAATTCCGATGATTCATGTTATTATGGGCCTGAAGGGCTCCGGCAAGACCAAGAAGCTGATCGACGGCATCAACACCGCTGTGGCACAGGCCAGCGGCGACGTTGTCTGCATTGAGTACGGCAAAAAGCTGACCTATGATGTTACCTACAAGGTTCGCCTGGTGGACTCCCAGGAATACGGCATTAAGTCCGTGGAAATGCTCAAGGGCTTCCTGAGCGGCATGCACGCCGGCAACTTTGATATTACCCATGTATTTATCGACAACCTGTACAAGACCATCGGTGCCGACCTGGCTTCCGCCGAGGATTTCATCACCTGGGCCGCCAAGTTCGCCGCCGACAACAGCATGGAGATTACCGTAGCCCTGTCCGAGGATCCCGCCAACGCCCCCGAATCCATGAAGCAGTACCTGTAATTTTCCCCTTACATGTCCATTTCCCCCGCATGGAACACCATGCGGGGGATTTTTTGTGGGGTTTGAACCGCCCCACCAGAGCGGAAAATGGTAATTTGGCCTGCCGGGACCGACGCGCCCCTTGGCTCCCCCTATGGGGGAGCTGGCTGCCCCATAAGGGGCAGCCTGAGAGGGCTGCATGGTTTTTTTCGAGTGCTATTATCTTACTGCGGTACCCTCTCAGTCAGCCTGTTCGGCTGACAGCTCTCCCAAAGGGAGAGCCAAGGGGTGCTACCGTATCTGCCCGCCAAGTTACAATTTCCCGTTCCAATATCGCCAGACGTCAGACCATTTTGCCGGTGCAAAAAACGGTTGCAAACCCAGGGTTTATTTCCTATAATAGAATGGATGTGATATGTTTTAAAGAGAGAAAGGAAAATCTATGGCAACACAAGCTTCAAAACCCAATTCCCCTCTTCAGGAAAACAAAATGGGCGTGATGCCCATCGGAAAGCTGCTGTTCAACATGGCTCTGCCCATGATCATCTCCATGATGGTGCAGGCCCTGTACAATGTGGTGGACAGCATCTATGTCTCCCAGGTGTCCGAGAGCGCGGTGACCGCCCTGTCTCTGGCCTTCCCGGTGCAGAATATGCAGATCGGCTTCAGCGTGGGCATTGCGGTGGGCGTCAACTCCCTGCTGTCCAAGAGCCTGGGGGAAAAGAATCAGGAGGGCGCCAACTACGCCGCCGGCAACGGCATCTTCCTGATGCTCATCTCCGTGGCACTATTCATGCTCTTTGGCATCTTCGGAGCCCGGCCCTACTTCGCCATGCAGTCCACCGTGGCGGAGACGGTGGAAGGCGGCACCGCCTACACCAGCATCTGCTGCATCTTTACCATCGGCTGCTTCACCCAGATTCTGGGGGAGCGGCTGCTCCAGGCCTCCGGCAGAACCTTCTACAGCATGATCTCCCAGACCACCGGCGCGGTGATCAACATCATCCTGGACCCCATCTTCATCCACGGCAAATTCGGCGTTCCCGCCATGGGCGTGGCCGGTGCCGCCGTGGCCACCGTCATCGGCCAGTGGATCGGCGCGGCGTTGTGCATCTACATGAATGTGAAGCATAACCCCGACGTGATGCTGAAGCTGAAATATCTGAAGCCCAGAAAGGAAACCCTGAGGCCCATCCTGGCCGTGGGGATTCCCGCCCTGATTATGAACAGCATCGGCTCCGTGATGAATTTCGGCATGAACCAGATCTTCCAGGGCTTCCAGGAGACCGCCACCGGCGTGTTCGGCATCTACTACAAGCTCCAGAGCTTCTTCTTCATGCCCCTGTTCGGCATCAACAACGCCACCATCTCCATCATCGCCTATAACTACGGCGCCCGCCGGCCGGAGCGGATGACAAAGACTTTGAAAATCGCCTGCGCCACCGCCTTCTGCTTCATGCTGGCAGGTCTGGCCGTCTTCCAGCTGCTGCCGGATATGCTTCTGAACCTGTTCAATCCTTCCGAAGAATTTATGTCCATGGGCGTCATGGCCCTGCGGATCATCAGCATCCACTTCCCCGTGGCCGCCTTCTGCATCATGCTGGGGGCCAGCTTCCAGGCCCTGGGCAACGGCATCTATTCCACCATTGTCTCATTGTGCCGCCAGCTGTTCGTGCTGCTGCCGGTGGCGTACCTGCTCAGTCTCACCGGTAATGTCAACAACGTATGGTGGAGCTTCCCCATTGCCGAGGTGGTCAGCGCCGCTGTCACCTTCACCCTGTTCCGACGGCTGTATCTGAACAAGATCAAGCCCCTGTTCTGAGCTTATGAAGAAATTATTGATCCGAATCATTTCCCTGCTGCTGGTATTTTCCCTGGCCTGCCCGGTTCCCGCCCGGGCCCAGGGACGATTCTCCCTGTTTTCCGATCTGTTTTCGGAAAAGGAATCCGACGATGTTCCGGTCACCGCCTACGCCGATATGGAGTACATCCGCCCGGACCTGGGGCAGATGCAGCTGATTTTGGAGGAAGCCTGCCGTCTGGCGGAGGGGAAGGATACTTCCGCCATTCTGGATGGGGTATTTGCATTCTACGATGCCTACGACTGGTTCTACACCGCCAGCGCCCTGGCAGACATCCGCTACAGCGCCGACCTGACGGACACCTACTGGGAGGCGGAAAATGATTTCTGCACCTCCTCCGGCCTCAGGGTGGAGCAGATGCTGGATACCCTCTATACCGCCCTGGCCCAGTCCCCTTGCCGCCGCAGCCTGGAATGGCGCTACTTCGGCAGCGGCTTCTTCGACGGCTACGACGGCTGCGATGGGGAAGGCTTCTGGAGCGACGAAATGGTAGACCTGATGGAGCAGGAGAGCCGGCTCATCAATCAGTACTACACCCAGTACCGCAGCATGACCACCCTGATGGGCCGGCTTTTCTTCCGCACCGACCAGGTGGCCCAGACCCTGGCGGACCTGATTCAGGTTCGGAATCAAATGGCCGCCTGGGCGGGCTACGACTCCTACGAAGCCTTCGCCAACGACTGTTACTACTACCGGGACTATGACCCCCAGGCGCTGGCCGACTATCTGGACCGCATCCGGGACACCCTGGTTCCTTTGTATCTCACCGTCTGGGAGGACGTTGACGAGGCGGAAGAGTGCGAGCCCAGCCAGGCCCTGGACTATGTGCGCCAGGCCGCAAACGCCATGGGCGGCACCATTGGAGAGGCTTTCGTGCTGATGGACCAGGCGGGGCTTTATGACATCGAAGCCGGGGCGCACAGGTACGACACCTCCTTCGAGATCTATCTGCCCAGCTACCAGGAGCCCTTCCTGTTCCTCAATCCCACCGGCACCACTTACGATTGTCTGGCCCTGGCCCACGAATTCGGCCACTTCTGCAACGACTATGCCAGCTGCGGCACCATGGCGGGGGTGGACGTCACCGAGGTTTTCTCCCAGGGCTTTGAGTACCTGTCCCTGGCCTATCACCCGGAGGTCCAGGCGCTGACCCGGTACAAAATGGCCGACTCCCTCAGCACCTATGTGGAGCAGGCCTGCTACGCCCGGTTCGAGCAGGAGATGTACCTGCTGGAAGAACCCACCCCGGAGGCCCTCTGCAATCTCTTCGGAACAATCTCGGAGGAATACGGCCTGTCGGACGAGTATTTCTCCCCCTGGGATTTTATCACCGTCCCCCATTTTTACACCAATCCCATGTACATCTACAGCTACATCGTCTCCAACGACGCCGCGCTGCAGCTCTACCAGCTGGAGTGCGACCGCCCCGGAGAAGGTCTAGCCCTGTATGAGGCAAATCTGGACACCCAGCAGCCCTATTTTATGGCCTTCCTGAAAGAAGCGGGACTGGAAAGTCCCTTCGCTCCCGGCCGCCTGGACCGGGTGGCGGAAACCTTCCGTCAATTCTTTTCCGCTGCCTGAAGCGCATAATCTCCCCCGCCCCGGACATACTGTAGGCGAGGTGAAAAGGATGAAAGAGGACGAAAAAAAGGCCCCCGCCTGGGAGGCAGTGGACCCCAAACCCCCGGTAATCCAATCCGGTCATACGGAAAAGCGCCAGTAAAAAGGGGGCTGTCTCACTAACGGAGTAAGGCAGCCCCAAAAATACAGCGCCCGGCTCTT
>CAMEWH010000091.1:0-8162 GCA_945940335.1 uncultured Clostridia bacterium
GCACCCTCTCAGTCAGCCTGTTCGGCTGACAGCTCTCCCAAAGGGAGAGCCAAGGAGGTGCTACCGTATCAGCCCGCCAAATTACAATTTGAATATTTCCTGAATGACAGCTATTCCGCTTCCGGGCCGGGAAACTCCGCGGTCAGGGCGGAAACCTCATAGGTTGTCCGTTCCTGGGCACCCTCGTCTGTCAGCTTGGTATAGATGCGGCTTTGGAGACGTCCGTTGATGATCAACCGGTCCCCCACGGTGCATTGGGCCGCTTCTGCGGCAACTCTGCCCCAAAGGATACAGGGCAGATAATCCGCCCGGTGAAAAGCCCTGGGTACCGCCAGCATCACATCGCAGATTTCCCGCCCCAGGGGGGTTCGGCGGTAGGTGGGCTCCCGACAGACGACGGCATCCAGCAGTACGGTATTGATGGGATCCCCATCCTCCGCCGCTATGGAAGCGGCAAAGACGAAAACCGACAGGTGCCGTTTCCCGTTGTCCCGGAGGTTGTGGGAGCGCACCTGGCCGGTGACGGTGAGCATTTCGCCGCCGGAGGGGTCCACGGTGTTCAGAATGGTTTCCTCGGCAATCACGGGCAGGGTATCAACGGCACCGGAAAGCCGAGGCACCTCCAGAAAAAACCGGTAAAACCGTTTTCCATGATTTTCATGGGAGAATTCCGGAAGCGCCCGCAGGCTCCCACGGAGGGTGATTTGATTTCGGCTTGCAACAGGTTCCATACAACCACCTCAAATTTCAGATGTATGGAACATCCTATGCGCCGACCGCCGCAAAAGACGGCGGAGAAGTCAAAACATTTTTCGCCCGCCCAGCGGCAAGTTGTAATTTGGCGGGCAGATACGGCAGCGCCCTTGATTCTCCCTTTGGGAGAGCTGGCAGCCGTCAGGCTGACTGAGAGGGTACCGCAGTAAGGCAATGGCAACTGAAATCCATGTATTGCCCTCTCAGTCTGCCCCTATGGGGCAGCCAGCTCCCCCATAGGGGGAGCCAAGGGGTGCGTCAGTTCACGTACGCCAAATTCCAATTTACCTTTGCATTCATGCCGTTTTATTCTTTTTCCCACCCGGCGCAGCAGGATACGGCCTTCCGCCAGCCGGCGATTTTCTTTTCCCGCTCCTGCTGGGTGATTTCCGGGGAGAAGGAACGGTCCACCGACCAGTTGCGCTGTATTTCGCTCTGATCCTTCCAGTAGCCCACAGCCAGTCCTGCCAGATAGGCGGCGCCGGCGGCGGTGGTTTCCACGCACACGGGACGGTAAACAGGGGCCCCCGTAATGTTGGCCTGGGTCTGCATCAGAAGATTGTTGGCGCTGGCACCGCCGTCCACCTTCAGGTTGGAAAGACGGATAAGCGCATCGGATTCCATGGCCGACAGCACATCGGCCACCTGATAGGCGATGGAGTCCAGGGTGGCCCGGACGATGTGATACTTGTTCACGCCCCGGGTCAGGCCCACAATGGCCCCCCGGGCGTAGGCGTCCCAATAGGGTGCCCCCAGTCCCGTAAAGGCGGGAACCACGTAGCAGCCGTTGGTATCCGGCACCTTGTTTGCCATGTACTCGGAATCTGCCGCGGATTCAATAATCCGCAGCTCGTCCCGCAGCCACTGGATGGCGGCTCCTGCCACGAAGATGGAGCCCTCCAGGGCGTAACTCACCTGGCCGTCCAGCCCCCAGGCGATGGTGGTCACCAGGCCGTTGTTTGAGAAAATGGGTTCGCTGCCGGTGTTCATCAGCAGAAAAGCGCCGGTACCGTAGGTGCATTTGGAATCCCCGGGCTGGAAGCAGGCCTGTCCGAACAGAGCTGCCTGCTGGTCACCTGCCGCGCCGGAGATGGGGATGGGACCGCCGAAGAATGTCGGTTCCGTTTGACCGTAGCAGCAGCTGGAGGGCATGGGGGTGGGCAGCATGGAAGCGGGAATCTCCAGCCGGGCCAGAATTTCCGCATCCCAGCACAGGGTGCGGATGTTGAACAGCATGGTGCGGGAAGCATTGGAATAGTCCGTCACATGCACCCGCCCGCCGGTGAGCTTCCAGATGAGCCAGGTCTCTACGGTTCCGAACAGCAAATCTCCTCGCTGCGCCTGCTCCATGGCACCCGGGACATTTTTCAGAATCCAACGGATTTTGGTGCCGGAGAAATAGGGATCGATCACCAGACCGGTTTTCTGCCGGATGGTTTCCGTCAAGCCTTCCGCCTGCAGCTCCTGGCAGAACCCGGCGGTGCGGCGGCACTGCCACACAATGGCGTTGCAGATGGGCTGACCGGTGTGTCGGTTCCATACGATGGTGGTCTCCCGCTGGTTGGTGATGCCGATGGCGGCAATGTCTTCTGCTGTGGCTCCGATGTTCGCCAGCGCCTGGCGGGCAACATAGAGCACGGTGTCGAAAATCTCCTCTGCGTCATGCTCCACCCAACCGGGCCGGGGGAAAATCTGGGTGAATTCCTTCTGTGCAACAGAGCAGATTTCTCCCTTTTTATTGAACAGAATGCAGCGGTTGGAGGTGGTGCCGGAATCCAAAGCCATGATATATTTTTTCATCGCAGAAAACCTCTCTGTCTGTGATTCTTATTCGATGTGTGCGTGATTGTTGATGTGATCCTGGCAGTAGCAGTAGTATCCCTTGCAGCGGGAGCAGTAGCGGAACTCCAGCTCGGGATTGGTCACATCCGTGCGCCCGCAGACGGTGCAGCGGTGGTTGTATTCCTTCTTTTCCTGCTTCGGCTGGCTGGAAACCTTGAAGTGAATCACCTTCGGCCCACTGGTGGAGGATTTCGTGTGGAAGAGCTTGCGCAGCTTCAGCCGCCATTTCATGGGGAGCAGGTTCAGTACGTCCGAACCGAAGAAGAGAAAATAGTTGGCCAGAGCGATGATCGGAAAGAAATTGGTGGGGAAGGGATTCTGGAAGATGCCAATGGCCACCAGCACCAGATCAATCAGGGCAAAGAGCCATGCTTTGATGGGAATGATCATATAAAGCAGGAAGGTGGCATCAGGGAACATGGTGGCGTAGCTGAGGAACAGACTCATATTCAGGTAGGACACACTCGCCCGGCAGTTGGGGAAGAACATGCAGAATATATCCATCATGACCACGCCGGACAGATAGAACAGATTGAATTTCAGGGTGCCCCACCGCCGCTCGATCACGGTACCCAGGGAGTAATAGCAGAAGAGAACGAGGGCCGCGAGGAGGATGTTCAGTCCGCCGCCCATGCCTGCCTGCATGGTCAGCGGGTAAGTGAACAGCCGCCATATCTGACCCCGGAGGATCAGGGTCCGATCGAAACACAGCATATAGTAGAGGGAATAGTTCTGGGCAATGATGCTCAGCAGGTATACCACGGCGTTGCCGCCGCAGATATAAAGCATCAGATTTTTAATGCCTTTGTTCTGGTTGCGAAGGCAGAAGCGTTCAAAGGATCTGCGGAAATTCTTCAATGGACTCAACTCCTAAAATAATGACTTGTATTCATTTTACCACAGTTGGAGGAAAAGTCCATATCGGATTTGTGAACAATGGAGGAAAGTTTCGGGGATACTTGACATTTATAGAGGAAGCGCTATAATAGCCCTGCAAAAACCAAAAAACTGCATACAAGCCTTATCAAGAGCGGTGGAGGGAACGGCCCGATGAAACCCAGCAACCTGTTTTTCAAGGTGCTAAATCCGGCGGCAACGAAAGATGAGGATTCGATAGATACGCACATCGAATCTTCGGTGTGCGCTTTTTGTTTTTTCTGAAGTGAGAATGCTTGATGTGTAAAAAGAAAGGAACAAAAATGGAAAAAAGATTTTTCACCTCCGAATGTGTCACCAACGGCCACCCCGACAAGGTGGCGGACTCCATTTCCGATGCCATTCTGGATGCCTGCCTGGCCCAGGACCCCGATTCCCGGGTGGCCTGTGAGACCATGGTCACCACCGACTTCTGCCTGATCTGCGGCGAAATCACCACCAAGGCCGTGGTGGACTACCCTGGCGTGGCCCGGGAGGCCATCCGTAAAATCGGCTACATCTATGACGGCGACGGCTTCAATGCCGAAACCGTGGAGATTCAGTGCCGCATCCACACCCAGTCCGCCGACATCGCCATGGGCACCAACGACCAGGTGGGCGGCGCGGGGGATCAGGGCATGATGTTCGGCGGCGCCTGCACCCAGACCCCCGAGCTGATGCCCATGCCCATTGCCCTGTCCCGGGCACTGAGCAACCGGCTGACGGAGTGCATTCACTCCAACGACCTGCTTCGCCCCGACGGCAAGACCCAGGTCACCGTGGAATTTGACGGGCAGGGCAATGTGATCGGCGTGGACACCGTTGTGGTGTCCGTGATGCACACCGAAGAATTTGCCATGGAGGAGCTGCGCAAGTACATCACCCAGGGCGTGATTGCTCCCGTGCTGGCGCGGTATGGTTTCCGGTTGGAGGATGTGAAGCACATCTTCATCAACCCCACCGGCAATTTCGTCATCGGCGGCCCCAACGGCGACACCGGCCTCACCGGCAGAAAGATCATCGTGGATACCTACGGCGGCTATTTCTCCCATGGCGGCGGCGCCTTCTCCGGGAAGGACCCCACCAAGGTGGACCGCAGCGGCGCTTACCTGGCCCGCTACATGGCAAAGAACCTGGTCTCTGCCGGCCTGGCTACCCAGGTGCAGGTGCAGCTGGCCTACGCCATCGGCGTGGCGGAGCCTGTGTCCGTCCGGGTGGAGACCTTCGGCACCGGCCGCATTCCCGAGGAGAAGATGACCGAGCTGCTGCGCAAGACGGTGGACATGACCCCCGCCGGCATCATCCGCCGCTTCGACCTGCGCCGCCCCATCTACTCTGACACCGCTGCCAACGGCCATTTCGGCGTGGCGGACCGCCCCTGGGAGCGGACCGACCTGGCAGAGCAGCTGAAAAAGCTGGCCGGAATCTGATTACAACATATATAATAGATAACGGGAGATACCGAACAAAGCGGTACCTCCCGTTTTTTGCGCTTGGTTTCCTCTTTCAGATGGACGGAAAATCGTTTTTTGCCGCACCATTTCGTAGGGCGGGGTCTTGACCCCGCCGATCCGGTTGGATTTTTAGAACGGTGCGTTGAATGGTACATTTCTCGGAATTTCCATGGGAAATATGCCCCTATAACGGTATATATTTCCATTTATTTGCCCTGGTATGTTTCGCTACCTGGTCGGCGGGGTCAAGACCCCGCCCTACGAACGGTGCACATAATTTCAATTTGCCGTTTGCCGAACGACAATACGCACATTGTATTATTGAATCAGCGGTTGAATTTGTTTGCCCAAAACAGCGGCATCGACGGTGGCGGGAATCATTTCAAAATGTGCAACCAGCGAGGTAGGCTTCTTTTCGGAATCATCCTGCCCGTAGGGGACGAAATAGTAGTTCTTCCGGGCCAACAGATGCCCGATGTTCTCTGCGGCTCCCGCAAGCCCATCGTTGGTGGAGATGGCCACCACCACCGGCCGCCCGTTTCGCAGGTGGCTTTTGGCCGCCATGGTCACCGGGGTGTCCGCAATGCTGTGGCTGAGCTTTGCCAGGGTGTTGCCGGTGCAGGGGGCAATCACCAGAACGTCCAGCAGCTTTTTCGGCCCGATGGGTTCGGCGGCGGCAATGGTCTGAATCACATCCCTTCCGCAGATTTCCCGGGCCCGGGCAATAAAGTCCGATGCCTTGCCAAAGCGGCTGTCCGTGGAAGCGGAAACGGCGGAAAAGATGGGATAGACCGTATGCTCCTTTGCCAGCTGCTCCATCATTGGGAACACCTTTGCAAAAGTGCAAAATGACCCGCACATTGCAAATCCGATATTCATCATGTATCCTCCCCGATCAGGCGTAGAATGGTATCCGCCATCAATTGTCCGGCACTTTCCGGCGTGTGGATTCCCGGCAGCCCACCTGCCCGGATGACATCCTCCCCCTCAATGCCGGGCAGGGAGGCCAGATCAATTTTCAGGCAGCTTTCGTTTTGACAGGCCAGTTCCCTGGGAATCATCACACTGGGCGCGGTGTTGAAAATGATCCGAAACCCCTGGATTCGATTCGCCAGCACTGCCGGTGAAACGGCCTGCATTCCGAAGGAGATGGCTTCCGCCCGGTGGTGGGGGCTTCGGGACAGAATGGTTACCCTGGCTCCGTGGGCTTTCAGCAGAAAGGCCAGGTGCTTTCCGATTCGTCCCCATCCCACGATCAGCACGGCGCATTTTCGGAACGTGAAGGAGATCTGCTCTGCCGCTGTCCGCAGGGCGCACTCTGCCGTGATGGCGGCATTTTCAAATTGATATGTATCGTCCTTCAGTAAATCGATGGCGGGATAGTTCGCGGAAACAGCTTCCGGAATCCTTCCTCCGATCAGCGTAATGTCCTCCGGAAACCGGGCCATCAGCTGGGAGAAATTTGCTCCGCTTCTGAGCACACCCTCGGCGGAAAAGCTGGGGACATCCATCAGCAGATGGGTGGCTTCCGGCGTAATGTGGTCCGTTACGGCAATCCCTCTGTCATTCAGTTCTCTGGCCGCTGCAAGACAGGCAGGGGTACACCCCGCTGGATAAATCAGAATAGGTTGCATGATCATCACTCCTGTGTTCCAGAATATGAGGGAAAACCGGCGGTTGTGCCGGGAAAGGGGGGATTTGTTTTTCTTGATTTTTTGTCAGCATCCTGTATAATAATCAGAAAGGAGGGATATTCTTGCAAAGACTTGGTTTTATTCACGATATGCTGGATGTCAAGGTCCTGATTCTCTTTGTCATGTCCAGAGCCAGCTATCCTGCCACCAGCCAGCAGATTTATGAGCTGTGCTACCAGGATGACTGCGTGAGCTATTTTGATGTTTGTACCGCCATTCCTCAGATGGTGAGTTCCGGCCACCTGGTGGAGAAAGAGCCGGATTTATATGAGATTACCGAAAAGGGCAGGGCGGACGGTTCCCTGACCCAGGATTCCATCGCCTATACCGTTCGCTGCCGGGCAGAGAACGCGGTGAACCGGTTTAACCGCCAGCTGCGCAGAAGCAGTTTTGTGAAAACCCAGGTGATTCCCAGAGAGGGCGGCGACTGTTCCGTCATCATGGCTTTGGATGATGAAACCGGAAACCTGATGACGTTGGAGCTGGTGGCCCCCAATCAGCGCCAGGCGGTGCGGCTGGGAAAGCTGTTTGAAAAGAAAGCGGAGATCATCTATAATATGACCATGGCAGAACTTCTGGACGATGAGGAGGAAATTGACTCCTGACCCCTTGTCGGATGTGCCGGTTCGTGGTATAGTTTAACTACACCGGAAAACCGGTACATAGAAAGGAGCTGCCGCATATGAAATTCCAGTATAGTGAAAAGAAAGTCAAGCTGCCTGAAAAGGTTCACGCCTACGCAGAGAAAAAGGTAACCAAACTGGCGCGCTACTTTGAGGAGGATGCGGAAGCACTGATTGTATTTTCTGTAGAGAAAAACCGGAACAAAGCCGAGCTCACCGTCCATGGTGCCGGCACCTGGTTCCGGGCATCGGAAAGCACTTCCGATATGTTCGCCTCCATCGACGCTGCAGTGGCCACCATCGAAGGCCAGATCCGCAAGAACAAGACCCGTTTGGCCCGCCGCCTGCGTCAGGATGCCTTCGTTCGCAGCGTACAGGAGGAAACCTCCTTTGCTCCCGAAGCGGCCGAGGATGATCTGAGCATCACCCGCACCAAGCAGTTCTATTTCCGCCCCATGACCAGAGAAGAGGCGGTGCTCCAGATGAACCTGCTGGATCACAATTTCTTTGCTTTCCGGGATGAGGATAACGGCGGTTCCTTCGCCGTGGTCTATAAGAGAAATGACGGCGGCTATGGCTTGATTGATGACGCTGAATAAGGATATAACCCGTCTCCCCCTGCACCTAACGCAGGGGGAGATTTTTTGTGAAAAAAAGGAAAAAAGTGCTTGACAAACGGGGAGTGAGATGGTAATATGTCAAAGCTGTCCGCGAGAGCGGGTTGCAGCAAGGACTCGGACACAGAAATTTAAAGAATTTTTAAAAAAGTTCTTGACAAAAAGCGTTTCTCGTGATAAGATGTCAAAGCTTTGAGCGAGAGCTCAAGCGACTCTGTACCTTGTAAATTGAATAACGTAAAGACAAACTAGAACACCTTGGAC
>CAMEWH010000092.1:0-8158 GCA_945940335.1 uncultured Clostridia bacterium
TCCGGGGTGCGGACATCGTTGGCGAAGGACATCATGAACTCGTTGTAGCCGTCGTTGTACTGGAAGGCCACCTCGGCGGAGGCGTCCCCCTTGCTGCCGGACATATAAATGACCTCTTCGTGCACCGGGGTCTTGTTCCGGTTGGCCCAGGAGACGAACTCCCGGATGCCGCCCACGAAGCACATGGTGTCGGTCTTTTTGTCCTCGGTGCGGTCGTCGGTGATGGTGATGGTCAGCCCAGCGTTCAGGAAGGCCTCCTCCCGCATCCGCTCGTGGAGGATCTCATAGTCGTAAACCAGGCTGTCGAACATCTCCGGGTCGGGCTGGAAGGTGACCTCGGTGCCGGTGTGGTCGGTTTTCCCCACGATTTTCATTTCCTGGGTGATGGCGCCCCGGGCGAATTTCATCTCATAGATGTTCCCGTTCTTGTGCACCCGGACCCGGAGCCACTCCGACAGGGCGTTGACCACGGAGGCACCCACGCCGTGGAGGCCGCCGGAGACCTTGTAGCCGCCGCCGCCGAATTTGCCGCCGGCATGGAGCACGGTGTAGACCACTTCCAGGGCGGGCCGGCCGGTCTGGGGCTGGATGTCCACGGGGATACCCCGGCCGTCATCGGTGACGGTGATGGAGTCCCCGGGGTTGATGGTGACGGTGATGTGCTTGCAGTACCCCGCCAGGGCCTCGTCGATGGCATTGTCCACGATTTCATACACCAGGTGGTGCAGACCCGAGGAGGAGGTGGAGCCGATATACATACCCGGCCGCTTGCGCACCGCCTCCAGACCTTCCAGAACCTGAATCTGTTCCGCGCCATATTCTTGTGTGACTTTTTCTTCAGACATATTTTTCCTCCATAAAGGTTATGGGTGTATACATTTCAATTGGAACCACAATGTAACCGTGTGTAACACATAAAAATTGTAATTTGGCGTACCGGAACCGACGCACCCCTTGGCTCCCCCTCTGGGGGAGCTGGCTGCCCCTTATGGGGCTTACCTGAGAGGGTGACACGTTTGGTTTACAGATGCGTTTCCATTACTGCGGTACCCTCTCAGTCAGCCTGTTCGGCTGACAGCTCTCCCAAAGGGAGAGCCAAGGGGCACTGCCGCGCCAGCGTGCCCGATTACAACTTTTAAGAGTTACAAGCCACTACAGTGGATTGGTGAATGGGCAATCTGCCTATTTCCGCTTTCCTGCCTGAATCTCCATGGTCTTTCCCAATTTGGTGAATCTGCCCGGTTCGCAGCAGGTGATGAACACCTGGCCGGAGACGATCTGGTTCAGGACGAAATCCTGCCGGCCGGCATCCAGCTCGCTGAGGACGTCGTCTAATAGCAGCACCGGCTCCTCTCCCCATTCCCGTCTCATCAGCTCCCGCTGGGCCAGCTTCAGGCTGATGGCCGCGGTACGGGTCTGGCCCTGGGAGCCGTAGGCTTTCAGGTCGATGTCGGAAAGGGTGATTTCAAAATCATCCCTGTGGGGGCCGGTAAGGCACTGGGCGGTTTCCAGCTCCGCCCGGTAGTGGCCTTCCAAATGTTCGTTTAACTGCTCATTCAGCTTGGAAACCGGGGCAAAGGGGTCCGGAATATTGGAAACCGTCTTGTATTCCAGATGAAAAACCTCGCTGCCTCCCGTGAAGCTGCCGTGGAATTTGGCCGCTTCTTCCCCCAGAGCCCGGAAGAATCTGGACCGGTAGGAAATCAGCAGCGCCCCCACCTGGCAAAGCCGGGCATTATATTCCGGCAGGATTTCCAGTACTGCGGGGTTGTCGAAATGGTCCTTGAGAATCCGGTTTTTCTGGTCCAGAATCCGGTTGTATTCCGCCAGGGCCGCGTCGTAATTGGGGCGAAGTTGACATAACGCATTATCGGCAAACCGCCTGCGCTGGGCGGCGCCGGTTTTCAGGATCATCAGATCCTCCGGGCAGAACAGTACCGTGGGCAGCACCCCGGCGATGTCCGCGGCGGTTTTTTTCTTTACCCCATTGCGCCACAGCTGCCTTGGGCGGCTGCCGGAAAACAGCACCCAGCGCAGGCTCTGCTCCCGCTCCTGGGAGAAGATTTTCCCTTCTATTTCCCCAAAAGAGGCGGAAAATTTCACCATTTCCGAATTTTTGGTGGCGCGAAAGCTTTTCCCGCTGCCAAGATAGGAAATGGCTTCCAAGAGGTTCGTTTTCCCCTGGGCGTTCTGACCCACGATCAGGTTCACCCCGGGGTCAAATTCCAGCCGCTCCTCACTGTAATTGCGGAAGGAGCGCAGGTACAGCTCATTCAGCTGCATGGATGGTAAAGCTTTGGCCCTGGAAGGCGAAGCTGTCCCCGGGGCGCAGCTTCCTGCCCCGCATGGTGCACACTTCCCCGTTGACGGTGACCAGGCCCTCCTGAATGACTTTCTTGGCCTCGCCGCCGGTTTCGGTGAGGGCCGCGAATTTCATGGCCGCCTCCAGCTTGATGAATTCCGTGGAAATCACCAGAGGCAGAGGCTCGGATTTTTTCTTGACGACTACTTTCATAATCACATTCCTTTTCTTTCCTGCGGCAGCTCCCTTGGCTCTCCCTATGGGAGAGCTGTCTGCCCCAAGGGGGCAGACTGAGAGGGTAGCGCACGATCCTTCTATTTCTGTTTCACTTCACAGGAATTTTCTCCCATTCTCTTTGTCACAGTTCTGTGGATGCTCTCGCAGACGGAATCGAAATACTGATTTACTTCACGGTTTGAAAAGCGTATCACTTCCAGACCGTATTTCTGAAACACTTCTGACCGCTTTCTATCGGATTCCATTTTTTCCGGATCGTAGTGCTGGGAACCATCCACTTCAATGACCAGCTTTGCGGGTGAACAATAGAAATCAACAATATAATTTTCGATAATTCGCTGTTTAAAGAATTTCACTGGATAATTTTTTAAAAAACAAAACCATAATCTTCGTTCCTGCGGAGTCATTTCTCTACGGAGCGAACGAGCAATTGACAGTAATTCATTATTCTTTTCTATCATATTTTACATTATGGTGTGACACCCTCTCAGTCAGCCCGTTCGGGCTGCCAGCTCTCCCAGAGGGAGAGCCAAGGGGCGTTTCGAATTAACCGTTCTTAATCCGCACGGGCAAAATCATATAGGCGAAATCTTCCTGATCGTCCACGGGGGTGAGGACGATGGGGCTCAGGCCGTTGGTCAGCTCCAGGGTGACCTCCTCTGCGGGGACGGCCCGGAGGGCGTCGGCCATGTAGCGGACGTTGAAGCCGATTTCCAGCTCCTTACCGTCACCGGCGTAGGAGCAGCGGTCCTCGGCAGAGCCGATGGTGGTGGCGGTGCGCATCTGCAGCTCTTGGTTGCCAAAGACGCAGCGGATGGGGCTCTTGTATTTTTCGGAGACGATCAGACCCACCCGCTCCACGCTGGAGGCCAGGTCATGGACGCTGGCAATCAGCTTGATGGGGCAGTTCGTGGGTACCACCCGGCGCCAGTCCAGGAAATCACCCTCCAGCAGGCGGCACACCAGGACGGCGTCCCCCAGCTGGTAGAGAATGTGCTTGGGGCCCAGGGTGAAGAGGGCGGGGGCGTCGGTATCCGTGAGGATTTTTTCCACTTCCTTCAGTCCCGAGGCGGGCACCACAAAGCTCAGCTCCCGGCCGGTGGGCTCTTCGGGATGGAAGGTCCGCCTTGCCAGACGGAAGCCGTCCACCGCCACGGCGGTGATGGCATCGGGAGTGACCTCGAATTTCACACCGTTGTGGATGGGCCGGGCCTGGTTGTCCGCCACGGCGAAGATGGTGCCGGAAATCAGCTCCTTCAGCTTGTTCTGGGGGATGCGGATGGCGTGGCCGGTGCTTACGTCCGGCAGGTCCGGGTATTCATCGGCGGACTCGGCGCTGATGGTAAAGGAGGAGTAGCCGGAACGGATGGACACCCGGAAATTGTCGTCCACCACCACGGTGACGCTGCCCTCGGGCAGGCGGCGGATGATGTCGCTGAAGAGCTTGGCCGGGAGGACGCACTCCCCGTCGTCAGCCACGTCGGCGGTGATCTGGTAGGTGATGGCGGTTTCCATATTATAGCCGGTGAGGGACAGACCCGTGGAGCCCGCCCGGCATAAAATGCCCTCGATGGCGGAAAGGCTGCTCTTCTGAGCAACGGTTCTTCCCGCAATATTCAGCCCCTGAAGCAGGGTATTTTTTTCACAGGTAAAACGCATAGAGAAATTCCTTCCTGTCTGATAATAATAGATATCTATATCTATAAATAAGTTTTGGTAGTAATAGCGGTAGTAGTGGAAAGTTATGTGGAAAAGTGGGGAAGGCCGGTGTGTGGCGCTGACTTTTTTTCCACAGGGGAGTTGTGAAAAATAACAACTTATCCACAGGCCCTGGGGAGAGCATTTTTGTGCGACGGTTTTCCACAGAAAAATTCTTCACAATTAACAGCCCCTGTGGAGAATTTTTTTCGTAGGGCGGGGTCTTGACCCAGCCGACCCGTTTGGATTTTTTGAATGGTACGTTGAATGGTATCATTCCCAAAATAACCACGGGGAAATGCCAAAAAACGACACTGAATTCCGTTTATCCAACCTGACAGGTTTTGTTACCTGGTCGGCGGGGTCGAGACCCCGCCCTACTGGCGATTCTATAGGCTGGAATTGATATTGGCGGTGATGTCCCGGACGTTATTCTGGATGGTTTCGTCCTTGGCTTTCAGGGCGGCTTCCACCCGGCGGATGGCGTAGAGGACGGTGGTGTGGTCCCGGTCGAATTCCTTGCCGATGTCGGGCAGGCTCAGGTTGGTCAGGTTCCGGATGAGATACATGGCGATCTGCCGGGCCTCGGCGATGTTCTTTTTCTTCAGGGTGCCCCGGAGCACGGATTCGTCGATGGAATAGAATTTGCACACCTGACTGATGACCAGGCTGGGGGTGGGCAGGGCGTTGCCTTCCGTCTTGAAGGAATCCTCGATCACCCGGGACACATTGGCCAGGTCCAGCGTCATGTTGTCCAGGTCCCGGTAGGCCAGCAGCTTTTTCACGATGCCTTCAATCTGGCGCACGTTGTTGGTGACGTTCACCGCAATGTAGTTGCACACGTCGTCCCCCAGTTCAATGCCAAGGCTTCTGGCTTTGTTTTTCAGAATGGCCATTCGGGTCTCGTAGTCCGGGGGCTGGACGTCCGCCAGCAGGCCCCATTCAAACCGGGTGCGCAGCCGGTCCTCCAGGGTGAGCATATCGCTGGGCTTCCGGTCGGAGGTCATGACGATCTGCTTGTGCTCCTCATAGAGCTTGTTGAAGGTATGGAAGAATTCCTCCTGGGTGGACTCCTTGCCGGCGATGAACTGGATATCGTCGATGAGGAACAGATCGCTTTCCCGGTACTTGCTGCGGAATTCCACGTTTTTGCCGCTGGCGATGGCGGAGATCAGCTCGTTGGTAAATTCATCGCCCTTGATGTAGACGATGTTGGCTTCCGGGTTCTGCCGCCGGATGCCGTTGGCGATGGCGTAGAGCAGATGGGTCTTGCCCACGCCGGAGGGGCCGTAGATGAACAGGGGGTTATACACCTGTCCGGGGTTTTTGGACACGGCGATGGAGGCGCTGTGGGCGAACCGGTTGGAGGGGCCCACCACAAAATTATCAAAGGTGAACTGGGGGTTAAAGTCCATGGAGGAGATGGTCTTTCCCTTGTTGCGGAAGGAGTCCCGTTCCTTGTCCCCAAAGACCAGGAGCTTGGCGTCGGAATTAAAGACTTCCTTCAGGGCATCCTCCACGAAGCCCGTACACCGGCGGCGGATAATGTCCCGTCGGAAATCGGAGGGGGAGTAGAGAATCAGGTTGTTTTCGTTCAGCTCCACCACCTCCGCATCGTCGAACCAGGCGGAAACCGTGACAGATCCCAGACGCTCCTCCATGTGGCTGAGGACCTTCGCCCAGACATAGGCGGATGAATACATATTGTGCTCCTTTCCTCTGTTTACAGAAGCCCAAAATGGTAATTTTTCGCATTTTTGAGCATAATACTTCACCCTAAATTCTAGCACATTTTTCCGAAAATTACAAGCTGAATTTGTGAAAGATGAAGATTTTCTCTTGACCGAAAATGGATGCTGTGCTATATTATTGAATTAAACATGGATTTGACAAGGATGTCAAATTTTGTCCTTTTCGCAAGGACATTTGTATTCAAAAAGCCAATTGTGTTCCCACTGAGTGGGTCAATGGCACACGGTTCATTCCTATCGTAGGGAACGGCCTATGTGCCGTTCCACCTGGCCCCCGGTATTTGCACGGTACGTTGAATGGTATCCCGTCTGTCCAAATTGTGTCCGATTCAACCGAGCATTTCGGCACGTTGGGTTGTGGCCGCTGCGCGGATGGAACGGCACACAGGCCGTTCCCTACGGTATTTTTTGGATTGTACGAATGAACCCATCCCGGTTCATCATTGCGGGTTTGTGCCACAGTTTGAATAATGGGTCTCTGCGGAAAATAAAAAAATTACATACAAAGGAAATGTGTCATGGCTGCGTTAAAAAAGGTCTGGACTTATCTTGTGATTGCGGTTGTTGCCCTGGTGGCAGCGCTGAACTATGAGGTTTTCGTCTTCCCCAACCAGTTTGCACCCTCGGGGCTCAACGGTATCTGTACCATGATCCAGTACGTCACCGGCATCAGTGTGGGCTATTTGAGCCTGCTGATCAACCTGCCTCTGGCCATCTGGTGCTACATCGAGGTGAGCAAGCCAGTGGCCATCCGGAGTATGCTGTATGTCATCACCTTCTCCCTGGGGCTGCTGATTATGGACCATGTGGACCTGTCCGCCTTCGCCTACGCCACGGAAAACGGCACCAGCAAGATCATGGGACCCCTGGTTGCCGGCATCATCATGGGCTTCTGCTACAGCGTGCTCATCAAGGCCAGCGCCTACACCGGCGGAACGGACTTCATTTCCGCCATTATTCACAAACATCACCCGGGCAAGAGCGTGTTTTCTCTCAGCTTTGGCATCAACGCGGTGGTTGCAATCGCCAGCTTTTTCGTGTATGATTATAAAATGGAGCCGGTGATTTTGTGCATTCTCTATAGCTTTGCCTCCACCACCGTGGGGGAGCGGTTCCAGCGCAACGGCCGCAGCGCCGTACGCTTCGAGATCGTCACCAACCACCCGGACGAGATCTGCAAGGACATCATCCAGAAGCTCCATCACTCTGCCACGAAATTCAAGGCCACCGGCGCTTTCACCGGAAAGGACACCTGGATCGTCATGTGCGTGGTGAACAAGACCCAGGTTTCGGTGCTGTCCGCCATCGTCCAGAACTATCCCAACACCTTTGCCATGATGAGCCCGGTCATCGGGGTCATGGGCAATTTCAAAAAGCTCTCCGAAAAAGGCACCCCCGTGGCCGAAATCCTGGACCAGGGCGACGGACAAACGGTTTAATTATTTTTTTCGTAGGGCGGGGTCTTGACCCCGCCAATCGGTAACGAAACCTGCCGGGTTGGACAAATGGAATAAAAGGTCGGTTTTGCCGATTTACGCGGATTATTTAAAAATTAATCCCAATCAACGTACTGATCAAAAACCGGAACTGGGTCGGCGGGGTCAAGACCCCGCCCTACGATGCACAAATTAACAATATCTAATATCTTATATCTTACAAGGAGGAACATCCATGGCCTACTACTACAAGGAGCCCAGCCACACCTTCAGTGAATACCTGCTCATTCCGGGCTACACATCCGAGGAGTGCATCCCCGACAATGTGAGCCTGCGTACCCCCCTGGTGAAATTCCGCAAGGGACAGGAAGAGCCCGCCATTTCCCTGAATGTGCCCCTGACCTCCGCCGTGATGCAGTCCGTGTCCAACGATACCCTGGCCATCGCTCTGGCCAAGGAGGGCGGCATCAGCTTCATTTTCGGTTCCCAGACCATTGAAAATCAGGCAGCCATGGTTGCAAAGGTGAAGAACCACAAGGCCGGTTTCGTCACCTCCGCCTCCAACCTGACCCCCGAGAACACCCTGGCCGATGTGCTGGCGCTGAAGGCCAGCAACGGTTTCTCCACCGTGGCCATCACCGAGGACGGCACCCCCAACGGCAAGCTCCTGGGTATCGTTTCCAGCCGGGACTACCGTGTTTCCAGAATGCAGCCCACCGACAAGGTGAAGACCT
>CAMEWH010000093.1:0-7631 GCA_945940335.1 uncultured Clostridia bacterium
ATATAAGGCCACAGATGACGGACTTCTTATGTGGGAGGGCGCATACCTCTCCCGCGCAAAGGAGTCCGTTTTTTCATGGGGCATTGTTGCGGAGCTGACCGGCAATCTCATTGAGCAGGGCACTTATTTCCTTAATACACGGGTCGAGCTGCCGCCCAGTTATGATGACCAACAGATTTCCTTCATGGACGGCAGTTATCTTGCACCCGAGCAGGAGGGCGAACAGCAGACCTTCTTCTCCCAGCCACAGCTCCCCCAGCAGGTCATTGATGAAGTCCTTTGCATCGGTTTCAATGACAGAAACAGCCGCCTGATCATCTGCGCCTATTTCATGAAGGACAAGCCGCTGGAAGAAAATGCCGCTTTTCTACAAAAGAGTTACGGCACCAACGGCGCGGGGCTTTTTATTCAGGATTGGGAATACGCCATCTGGTATGATGCGGATGGCATCCGCATTGCCACCGGGCGCACCGTCCAAAAGCGGTATACCACCCTTGTCACATGGGAGCAGGCGGCAAAGCGCATCCGGGAGCTGCTGGATTTGGGGCGGTACATGCCCCAGAGCGAGCTTGACCGGGTGCAGGACTTTGAGCGAATCGAGCTGGCAAAGTCCCTGATTTATGCCAGACGGGAATTCAGCGACGAAGCCAAGGATTCCGGGTATCTCCCCCTGACCACGCTGACCTATTCTGCCAAGGGTGGTTTCCCGGAAATTGAAGTCCAGATGCAGCGCCTTCTGGAAGATCGTGACACACTCAGCCAGCTTGTAGACGAATGGACATTGTTTGCCGCCGTCTATGAAAAAGACCGCAGTTTGCTCAGAAGTCGATGGTATGACCCCATAGCACTTCTGCGCAGGCTGGAAGATTTGCAACGGGAACCGCATATTTTCACCGCCGCCGAAGGGTATGCCCCACAGCGGCGGTTTTTCATTTCAGACGATGAAATAGACCGTATTCTGCGTGGCTCCGAGCGAAGCTATGAATCCCGACTGGATACTTTCTCCTTTTTCAGTCGGAACACGGATACCAAAGAGCGGGAGCGGTTTCTGAAACAGCAGCATGGCGAGTACAGCGGCTATCATGGTGGGAACGACAACCAGACCTATACCTCTGCCGGCCTGTCCTTCAGCCACGGCAGTCTGGGTGCCCCTTATGCGCAGGTGGAACTGAAATGGCCTGCCATTACAAAGCGGATTTCTGACATGATTTCCCTTGGCAGATTCTTGTACCCCAGCGATGCCGAGAAGATGGCTGATTACGAAGTCAAGCAGCTTGCGAAGCTGGTTATGAACTTCTTCCGGGATGCCCCTGATGAATATACCAGACCCACCGAAAAGAGTATCTTTGACTACTGGGATGGGGTGGCAGATATTCAAGGGCAGTTTTCTGACCCAGAGCGTATCAGGGAAATCTACGAAACCATGATGCTGCCCCTGTGGAACGCAACCCTGCCGGGTGACCGCTTCTATCAGGAGCGGGAGCGTGGCATGGAGGCAATGCAGGCGTATCAGGCTGGCACCTTCTCCGTTTTCGGCAGGGACCATACCTTACGCCAGTTGTCGGGACTATCGCAGCCGGAAGAACAGCCAAAGATGGCATCCAATGTTGATTTGGATGCTGCCAAAGAGTTGATCGATCAATTCTGTTCGCAGGAATACGGCAGTGAAGCTGATTTCTCAGATCTTCACAAAGTAAGTGTAGCCTACACCACCATTACGGACGACGAAATCCCCGTTGAAGTCTATGTGAATCTGATCAAGTTCAGGCTGGATCGTTATATCGAAGGCATCATCGTTGATTCCAGACAATATCGCTCTTTGAAGGAACTGACGGAACAGGAACTGGTTAACTTGGATTTTGACGAGCTGGTTTCCTTTTCCAAAGAGCAGCTCGCAAAGGTAGCGATTTACGAAGCCGAAATACTGCTGCAATGGGATTCAGATGGTGAGCAAATCCAGACATGGCGGCATTCCAATGGCTGGTTCTATAATCACTACGGCATTGTGGATGGGGTGGCAAGCTCTGTTGCAGGTCCCTTCGATACTCTGGAGGATGCAAAGGCAGCAGTTCTCGTCCACCGCCCTTTGGCGGTAGAAGTATCTGATACTCGTGATGCAGAAGATACCTTTGGCGATATCGACCCGGAACAGATTCGGCAGAACCTGGCACAACGGGGCATCGTCAACGGCGAAGTGGTTGACCCGGACGCTCTGGAGAGCGACCCTTTCATCCAACAGGTGGTGGCAGATGCCGAAGCAGCGCAGGAGCCTGCCGCTCCAATCCCACCCCAGCCGAAGCCCAAGCGGGAGCGTATCACCTTTGAGCCGCTGTACCCGGAGATTCCCAGAGAGCAGCGTACCAATTTCCGCATCACCGACCCGGAACTGGGCTACGGCACCGCCAGCGAAAAGTATGCCGCCAATGTCGCCGCTATCCGAATCCTGAAACGCATTGAGGACGTGGGCAGGCTGGCAACCCCAGTGGAGCAGGAAATACTCTCCCGGTATGTGGGCTGGGGCGGACTTGCTGATTGCTTTGACGAAAAGCACAGCAAATACCAGGAGCTGAAAGCCCTACTTTCCGAAGAAGAATACGCTGCCGCCAGAGCCAGCTCCCTGACCGCTTTCTACACCTCACCGGTTATCATCCAGGCTATGTATCAGGCATTGGAGCAGATGGGCTTCCGAGAGGGCAATATTCTGGAACCCTCCTGCGGAGTGGGCAACTTCATCGGCATGATTCC
The DNA here is from genome assembly GCA_945940335.1 of uncultured Clostridia bacterium. GTDB lineage: Bacteria > Bacillota > Clostridia > Oscillospirales > Oscillospiraceae > Faecousia. Next base: position 2,746 of record CAMEWH010000093.1, read on the forward strand.
AGGCTCCATGGCAGGCAGTCACGCTTATGGTGTGGAACTGGATTCCATCTCCGGGCGCATCGCCCAGCAGCTCTATCAAAACAGCTCCATCGCCGTCACCGGCTTTGAAAAAGTGCAGATGCCCGACAGCTTCTTTGATGTAGCCATCGGCAATGTGCCCTTTGGTGACTTCAAAGTGCTGGACAAACGGTATGACAAGCACCATTGGCTGATTCACGATTACTTTTTCGGTAAAACACTGGACAAGGTCAGACCCGGCGGCATTGTGGCGTTCATTACCTCCAAGGGAACGATGGACAAGGAAAACTCCAACCTGCGGAAGTACCTTGCACAGCGGGCGGACCTCATTGGTGCCATCCGTCTGCCAAACACCGCTTTTAAGCGCAATGCCGGAACGGAAGTAACCAGCGATATTCTGTTCCTGCAAAAGCGTGACCGGATGACGGTCATTGAACCCGACTGGGTGCATCTGGACACCGATGCCAACGGCATCCGCATGAACAGCTACTTTGTCCAGCACCCGGAGATGATTCTGGGCGAAATGGTCATGGAATCTACCCGGTTCGGCGTGGACAGCGTTTGTAGGGCTGACGAGAATGCTGACTTGTCCGAACTGCTGCAGGGTGCTATCCACAATATCCATGCCCAGATCACCGAGTACCAGCAGGAGGAATTGGAGGAAGAAGATAATTCCATCCCGGCAGACCCCAGTGTGCGTAACTTCAGCTACACCATTGTAGATGGCAAGGTGTACTTCCGGGAAAACAGCCGTATGAATCCCGTGGAGGTTTCTGTTACGGCGGAGAACCGCATCCGTGGCATGATTGCTCTCCGGGATTGTGTGCGAAAACTCATTGACTACCAGACCGAAGGGTATCCCGACGAGGACATTCAAAAAGAGCAGGCACAGCTTAATACCCTCTACGATGATTATACGAAAAAGTATGGTCTGCTTTCCAGCCGGGGCAACAGCCTTGCCTTTGGAGAGGATTCCAGCTATTTCCTGCTGTGTTCCTTGGAGGTACTGGACGAGGAAGGTAACTTCAAGCGTAAGGCGGATATGTTCACCAAACGCACCATCCGCCCTCATGTGGCTGTCACCTCTGTGGACACCGCCAGCGAAGCCCTTGCCGTGTCCATAGCGGAAGAGGCGCGGGTGGATATGCCCTTTATGGCAGAACTGTCCGGCAAGACTGAGGCAGAACTAGAGGTAGAGCTTTCCGGGGTGATCTTCCGGGATGTGAACTGCGCCGAGCGCAAAGAGGAAATCCCGGTTGCTTTCGTCGATTTGGAGCGGTATAATTTTGTCACCGCAGACGAATACCTGTCCGGAAATGTTCGCCGGAAGCTGCGTATGGCGAAAGCCTTGCAGGAGGTTTTACCACCCGAAAAGAAAGAACTGCTTTCCAGTAATATCGAAGCCCTAACCGCTGTGCAGCCGGTGGATTTGACTGCCGGTGAGATCGGCGTCCGCATTGGCGTCAACTGGGTACCCAAGGAGGTCTACGAGCAGTTTTTGTATGAGGTCATTGGCACAAGCGCTTATGCACGGGACAAAATCCATGTGCTGTATTCACCCCATTCCGGCGAGTGGAATGTAACCAACAAATCCTTTGACGGCAGCAACATCAAGGCGGTCACCACCTACGGCACCAAGCGGATCAATGCCTACCACATCTTTGAGCAGACCCTAAATCAGAAGGATGTCCGCATTTATGACACCAAGATCGATGCCGACGGCAACGAAGTCCGGGTGCTGAACAAGAAGGAGACTGCCATTGCCCAGGATCGGCAGGAGCTGATTAAGGCCAAGTTCGCGGAATGGGTTTGGAAGGATATTGACCGCCGGGAGCGGCTGTGCGGCATCTACAACGAGACCTTCAACGCAATCCGCCCACGGGAATACGACGGTCAACACATCCGATTCTCCGGCATGAACCCGGAAATTACTCTGCGAAAGCACCAGATCAACGCCATTGCCCACATCATGTACGGCGGAAATACATTGCTTGCCCACGAAGTTGGGGCTGGGAAGACCTTCGAAATTGTTGCGGCAGCGATGGAGAGCAAGCGGCTGGGTCTGTGTACCAAGTCCCTGATCGTGGTGCCCAACCATATCACAGAGCAGTGGTCGGCAGAATGGCTCCAGCTCTACCCCTCTGCCAATATTCTGGTTGCCACCAAAAAGGACTTTGAAACCACAAACCGGAAGAAGTTCTGCGCCCGGATTGCCACCGGCGATTATGATGCCATTATCATCGGTCATAGTCAGTTTGAGAAAATCCCCATGTCAAAAGAGCGGCAGGAGATCATTCTTCGGCGGCAGATCGACAGCATCCTGGACGGCATCCGGGAAGCCAAGCGGAACCATGCGGAGAATTATTCTATCAAGCAGATGGAACGCACCCGGAAATCGCTGGAAAACAGGCTTGCCAAGCTGAACGACCAGAGCCGCAAGGACGATGTGGTAACCTTTGAGCAGTTGGGCGTTGACCGCATTTTCGTGGATGAGAGCCATTTTTTTAAGAATTTGTTCCTCGCGACAAAAATGCGGAATGTGGGCGGTATCGCCCAGACGGAAGCACAAAAGTCCTCGGATTTGTTTATGAAGTGCCAGTATCTGGACGAGATCACCGGCAACCGTGGTGTCATCTTCGCCACCGGCACCCCTATCTCGAACAGTATGGTAGAGTTGTATACCATCCAGCGGTATTTGCAGTACAGCACCCTGGAAGAAATGGGACTGCTGAACTTCGATGACTGGGCGGCAAACTACGGAGAAACCGTTACCGCCATTGAGTTGTCCCCAGAGGGCAGCGGCTACCGCAGCAAGACCCGGTTTGCCAAGTTCTACAATCTGCCGGAGCTGATGTCCACCTTCAAGATGGTTGCGGATATCCAGACGGCAGATATGCTCATGCTGCCGGTTCCAAAGGCTAACTTCCACACGGAGGTTATCAAGCCCTCTCCCATGCAGCGGGATATGATTAAGTCCCTTGCTGACCGGGCAGAGGAAATCCGTGCCGGTCATGTCGATCCCAGTATTGATAATATGCTGAAGATAACAAATGACGGCAGAAAGCTGGCACTGGATATGCGGCTGGTCAATCCTCTGGCACCGGACAGCGATACCAGCAAAACCTCCATCTGCGCACGGAATGTCTTCTCAATTTGGGAGCGGACGCAGGAGCAGCGTAGTGCCCAGCTTGTGTTCTGCGACCTGTCCACGCCCAAGGGTGACGGTTCTTTCAATGTCTACGATGATCTGAAACAAAAACTAACCGAAAAAGGTATTCCACCGGAGGAAATCGCCTACATCCATGAAGCCAATACGGAGGTGCGAAAGAAAGAATTGTTCTCCAAAGTCCGTTCCGGTCAGGTGCGGGTGCTGATTGGCAGCACCGCCAAGATGGGCGCAGGCACGAATTGTCAGGATAAACTGATTGCTTTGCATGATATTGATTGTCCGTGGCGTCCTTCTGACCTTGCCCAGCGGCTGGGCAGAATCGTCCGTCAGGGTAATCAGAATCCGGAGGTTGAAATTTTCCGTTATGTCACGGAAAGTACATTTGATTCGTACCTCTACCAGCTTGTGGAGAATAAGCAGAAATTTATCGCTCAAATCATGACCAGCAAAGCCCCTGCCAGAATTGCGGATGATGTGGACGAAACCGCCCTGAGCTACTCCGAAATCAAGGCGCTGGCTACCGGCAATCCTCTGATCATCGAAAAATGTAATCTGGATGTGGAGGTCAGTAAGCTGAATATGCTGAAAGCGAACCACCTAAATCAGCGGTTCGCTCTGGAAAATCTGGTGCTGCGGAAGTACCCGGCTGACATTGCCAAGCTCACTGAAGCCATTGCGGGCTATGAAAAGGATGTGGCAACTGCCCAAGCACACCCTAAGCCGACAGAAGGCTTCATCGGTATGGAGATTAAGGGAACCCACTATTCCGAAAAGGAAGCTGCTGGCAAGGCGGTTATCAATGCCTGCACCGAACTTCAAGGCTCCGACGCGATCTCGCTGGGACAGTACCGGGGCTTTTCCATGTCCCTCCAGTACGATGCCGCCCACACGGACTATAGACTCACCATGAAGGGGGCCATGTCCCACACCATCAGCCTGGGTGCCGATGTCTTCGGCAACATCACCCGTATGGACAATCTGGTGGACGGTCTGGCAAAGGAGCTGGCAGAATATCAGGCAGCATTGCAGGACACCCGCACCCAGCTAGCCAATGCAAAAGCAGAAATGGAAACGCCTTTTGCTAAAGAAGAAGAACTGGCGGAAAAGTCTGCTCGTTTGAAGGAACTGAATATCCTGCTGAATATGGATCAGAAGGATAAGGCCCTGCTGGATGATGCGCCGGAGGAGGATTCCCCCGACAAGGAGAAATCCCGGAGCGTGGAACGCTAAGAATCTCTTAAGTATTCCGTTGCAATTTGTTTGATTGTTGTTTATACTCCCGTCATAATCCAAGATTATCCTATAACCAAGAAAGGCAGCGGAAGCCGTGAGCCGCTTCCTTTCAAACTCCGTAGATCCTCTTTTCTACCTCTCTTCTATTTTGGAGCAGCCCACTGTAAAACGCAGTGGGCTGTTTCTATTACTCCATATAGACGCCATTTATCTGCATATATTTTTCAAAAAAATATGCAGATAGTGATTTTTGAAACCCATTGAGAAAGGGTTCACTTTACGGTATTATAGTTAATAACTGACATATCGGAATTTTGGGAGGTATTACATGAAGACTCATTCCATTGGTATCATTGGTGGTGCAGATGGTCCCACTGCAATCTTTGCCACATCTACGGTATCACCTGCATTGGTTGCTGGTATCGTTGCTGCTGTTGTTATCGTGGCATGTATTGTCATAATCAAA
>CAMEWH010000094.1:0-7336 GCA_945940335.1 uncultured Clostridia bacterium
GCCGGGCGCTGTATTTTTGGGGCTGCCTTACTCCGTTAGTGAGACAGCCCCTTTTGCATGTAGGATTATTTCATATACCGCTTGTCCATGCTGTCCAGCCAGCCGCCGGTACCTTCGTTCAGAATGTCCCGCATGTCGTAGTAATTCTTCAGGTTGCGCCAACCCAGACCGTCGGTGCAGCGCTCGGTGGGACCACGGAAGGTAGTAGACGGATCGGTGATCACCACCCGGGTGTTGGGCAGCGCTTCGATGAGTTCCATCTTTTCGCTGTAGCTCCGGGTGGGGACCCAGAGGTTCTTCAGCCAGGTCATCTGCTTGATGGGCTCGATGCTCACCGGCCACTGATAGTCATTCAGGTTAATGTCCTCCAGAGCGGTGCAGCCCAGAAGGGGCGTGTAGTCGTGGACCACGTCGTGGTCCAGCTCCAGGTAGATCAGGTTCTTGCAGGTGCTCAGGGGGGTGATGTCCTCCACGGCGGTGTCGGCCAGGATCAGATACTTAAGATTGGGCATGTAGGAGACGAAGTCTATGGTTTTAATCTGCATGTGACCCACATCAATGCACTCCAGGTCCTCCAGGAAGCGGAGACCATAGACGTGATTCTCGTTGAATCGTCCTTCCTGCTGGGAAGAAGGAAAGAAGAAGGTGGCATCGGTGCGGGATTTACACTTTTCGGTGAAGATCACCGTCCAGACCACTTTGTATTCGCTGCGCATTTCCTCCCGGTAGGCGGCCATGTCATCGTTGCTGATGCCGGTGCTGTCCACGATGAACTTTTCTAGCTCCGGGAACTTGGCGGCAATCTGCTTGGCGTTTTCAATGCTGCCAACGGGCCCGTTGGAGATATCCAGCTCGATGGCATCGTCCGAGAAAGTGTTTCCGAAAATTTCCACGTCCCAGTGAATTTCCACATCGGGGTATTCCTCCCGCAGTGCCAGCAGCTCCGCGCCGGTGGCCTGGGGATTGTGGAGGGTAAGGGTTTTCAGGTCCGGCATGGCGGCAAGACCCACGGAAAGCTCTTCATAGGCGGCATCCTTCAGCTCCAGGGTTTTGGCGGTGGAGGTGATTTCGGTGCCGGCGATGGAGGTGAGGTAGTCCACCTCCCATTCGGGATGCTCCCGCTCCAGCTCCCGCAGCAGCACGAACTCCCGGCAGGCGGTGCCGTCTACCCGGGTCAGGTTGGGCAGGTAGTTCAGAAGCTCCATATCCTCCCGGCTCAGAGTCTGCAGGGTGACCGTTTCGGTATCCGGGGCGTAATCCACTCCGGCAATGGGGATGGAGTAGCACACTTCAATGTCGGGGTAGCGCTCATACAGCGTTTTCAGAGCGGCGTAGTCGGTGCAGCTCTGGGCATTGATGGTTTTCAGCTGTGGAAAATACACCAGTATGTCCAGATCGCTTTCCTTCAGGCTGGTGATGGTGAGTTCCTGGATGGTGCAGTCGTAGTAGCCGTTTTGGAAGGGAACGCTCCAGAGAATCTGGGTGCCCGGCATTTTCCAGACCAGGGTATCGTAGCTCTCCGGGGTGATGGCCTGGCTGCGCAGGTCCAGCTGCTCCCGGTTTCGGGGGAACAGCTGCCAGTCCTCCACCACATAGTATTTTGTTATGAAGTAACAGGCAACCAGGATCACAGCCAGGGCAATTGCCAGAACGGCGGCTGCGATGGTGCCGGCCAAACCTTTTCTATTCATGGATGGTTCTCCTTTTCTGGTCTCTCAATGAAGCATATTATGCACTTTTCTGCACAATAAGTCAAGACCTTCCAGGGGGAAACCCGGTTATTGGCCGAATTTTTCCTTGGGAATCGTGATGGTGAGCACGATTTGACTGTCCGTCTCCCGGCGTTCCGACACAGCGGGAATCCCACAGGACTGCATCCGGGACAGTGACTGGGTCAGGCTGTTGAGGAATGCTCCCACGTTGGTGCGGGCAGGCGTTTCCGGTTTGTGGCGCAGCAGGGACTGGACGAAATTCTCCGTCTGGGCGACGCTTAAGGAGCACCGGCTGATCCGGGCGATGGCCTCCAGCTTGGTTTTCTCGTCCGGCAGCTTCAGCAGGGCCCGGCCATGGCGCTCCGTCAGCTTTTCCCGGCGCAGGGCTTCCAGCACCGGCTGGGAGTGGCGCAGCAGCCGCAGTTTGTTGGCAATGGCACTCTGGCTTTTGCCCAGCAGCTGGGCGGCCTGCTCCTGGTTCAGACCGCCCAGTTCCATCAGACGACTGATGCCCGCCGCCTCCTCGATGAAATCCAGGTCCTGCCGCTGCAGATTCTCCACCAGGGCGGCAAGGCCGGATTCCCGGTCGTCCATCTGCATGACGATGCAGGGCACCTCCGCCAGTCCTGCCAACAGCGCGGCCCGGAGCCGCCGCTCTCCGGCCACCAGCTCATAGCCTGTACCCACCCGACGAACGGAAAGGGGCTGCAGGATGCCGTGCTGACGGATGGAATCGGCCAGCTCCGCCAATCCGGCTTCGTCGAACACCTGCCTGGGCTGCCCCGGGTTGGCCCGAATTCCCTTGGGGGGCAGAAAAACCACCCGCCCGGACTCCATATAGGTTTTCAGCTTCTGACACTGCATTTACCTGGCCTCCTTAGATTCTTGTGTAAATTGTAATATGGCGTGCTGATACGACAGTACCCCCTTGGCTCTCCCTTTGGGAGAGCTGTCAGCCGAACAGGCTGACTGAGAGGGTGCCGCAGTAAGATAATGACAGCCGAAATCAAGCCATGCTGCCCTCTCAGTCTTCCCCCTTGGGGGCAGCCAGCTCCCCCAGAGGGGGAGCCAAGGGAAGCACCGGTTCCTATACGTCAAACAACAATTTGCAGGTGTGATGTTTCGCCTGTCAGTATAAATCCTCCCCGGCGGAAAACACCACGAATCCTGTGCGGTCACTGCCGGGAAACGAACGACAGAATCCCTCCTTAATGGATTCTTATACTCTGTGGACTCCATGTTCATCCCCTCGACTTGTTTTTTTTACCGGGAGCGGGTATAATGTGTCCAACGAATCAATCGGAAGGAGCATTTCGATGCAAACCAGGGAAAATGAAGTAACGATCATGGTGCAGCAGATTCTGGACCAGGTACGCCGGGTGGTGGTGGGAAAGGATACCACCCTGCTCTGGGTTCTGGCCGCCATTCTGGCCAGAGGCCACATTCTGCTGGAGGATATCCCCGGGGTGGGTAAAACCACCATGGCGCTGGCATTCTCCAAGGCGATGGATCTGCAATACAGCCGGGTGCAGTTTACCCCGGACGTTCTGCCCTCGGATATCACGGGCTATTCCGTCCCCGACGGTCAGTCCGGCGGCCTGCGCTACCAGAGCGGCGCGGTGATCACCAATCTGTTTCTGGCGGACGAGCTGAACCGGGCTACCTCCCGGACCCAGTCCGCGCTGCTGGAGGCCATGGAGGAGGGGCAGGTCACCGTGGACGGTGTGAGCCATGTGCTGCCCCAGCCCTTTATTGTCATTGCCACCCAGAACCCGGTGGGGGCGGCGGGTACCCAGCTGCTGCCGGACAGCCAGATGGACCGCTTCATCATTCGGCTGAGCCTGGGCTACCCCGATCCTCAGGATGAGGTGACCATGGTCATGAACCGGCAGGAGGGGAATCCTCTGCAAGCGGTACGGGGCGTGCTGCCCCGGGAGCAGCTTTGCGCCCTCCAGGATACGGTGGAAAAAACCTTCATCAGCGACAGTGTGGTGGGCTATATCGTCCGATTGGTGGGAGCCACCCGCACTGATTCGGAAATTCAGCGGGGTGCCAGTCCCCGGGCGACGCTGGCAGTGGCGGCAATGGCCAAGGCCATTGCCCAGCTCCGGGGCCGGGACTATGTGGTGCCTGCCGACGTGCGGGAGGTGTTTACCCAATGTGTGGCCCACCGGCTGATCCTTACGCCCCGGGCCCAGACCCAGGGCATCACCGCCGAACAGGTGCTGCAGAGAATTCTGGAGACCGTTCCCGCGCCCAGACTGCGTTGATATGTTTACGAGGAGAATGCAGTATTTCATGCTGCTGCTGGGGACGATGGTATATTATTTGGCCAGCGGTGAGTGGATTGCCTGGATCCTGTTGCTGACAGCGGCGGGACTACCCTGGCTGTCCCTGCTGCTGAGCCTGCCCGCCATCCTGGGTTTCCAGGCAGCCCCTGCCGGGGTGGACGTACTGGAGCAGGGGGAGGAGGCAGAAATCTGGCTGCTGGGCAGCTGTGCAAGTCCCATGCCTCCCTTCAAGGGGCATATCCGGGTGCAAAGCTGCTTCACCGGCAAACAGTGGCGCTACGAGCCGGACCGGGGACTGTCCACGGAGCACTGCGGCGGCTACCGGGTCCGGGTGGAAAAGGCGAAGATCTGTGATTATCTGGGCCTGTTTGCCTTCCGGGCCAGAAAGACCAAAGAGCAGACCATTCTGGTCCGGCCCAGGGAAATGCCGGTGTCCGATCTGCTGGACCCTCAGCGGATTGAACTGGGCAGCTGGGTACCCAAGCCCGGGGGCGGCTTCTCGGAAAATCACGAGCATCGGCTCTACCGCCCCGGGGACAACCTGAACCAGCTGCACTGGAAGCTCAGCGCCAAGGTGGGGGACCTGATCCTTCGGGAGCCCATGGAACCGGTGCGGGGAGCGGTGCTGCTGACGGTGAGCCTGCGGGGAGACCCGGACACCCTGGACCGGAAGCTCGGCCGCCTGCTCTGGGTGGGCCGGTACTTATTGGAGCGGGAGCTGGACTTTGAAATCCGGGCCCTCACCGGTTCCGGTGTACTCTCGTCCCATGTGGCTGACCAGCCGGATCTGCAAAAGGCGGTGGACCGACTGCTCTGCGCCCCTGTGGCGGAGGAAGGCGCAAGCTGGGGAGACGGGATCGATGCCTGCTGGCAATACCACATCGGAGGTGACGCCGATGAAACGTAAATTGCCAACCTTTCTGGAAGCGGCGGTGCTTTCCGTGTTTTGCGCCTGGGGCGCGGTAGGCTGCCTGATCTCCGCCTTTGCCCTGCCCTTGGCGGAACCCAACCGGGTGATTCTGGTGTGGGCTTGCTGGGCGCTGCTTTGCGCCGCGCTGCTGCTTCGCCGGTGGGGAGAGGCGGCGGTGCTGACCCTGGCGGCAGCGGGTTCCTTCTGGCTGTGGCGGGAGGGCAGCTTCGGCCCTCAGCTGCTCAGTGCACTGGGGGTTTTGGCCAAGGCCTACGACGGAGGCTATGGCTGGGGCATTCCCCAGGCCCTTCGGGCAGAGGTTCGGGAAACGGACCTGCCGGTGACGGTGCTGGGCATGATCCTGATTTTTGCCGTCAGCCGCACCGTCTGCCGCCGCCGGGACAGCGGGCTGGCAATCGGGCTGCTTCTGCTGCCCCTGGCCGCCTGCCTGGTGGTGACGGATACGGTGCCGGCGGAAGGGTATCTGTTTGTTCTGCTGCTGTGCCTTTGTCTGCTGCTGCTGACGGAGAGCGTCCGCCGGGAGAGCGGCAGTCAGGCAGGACGATTGACGGTGATGGCGATGGTCCCCGTTGCCCTGGCTCTGGGGCTGCTGCTGCACTTCTGCCCCCGGGAGAGCTTTGTGAATACCACCGGGGAGCTGCGGGAAAGGATCCTGGTTTCCATGATGGAGCTGCCCCAAAAATTCCAGAGCCAGGGACTTAACTGGTTTTCCGGCCTCCGGCAGAAGGAGACGGTGGAGCTTGCCGACCTGCCATCCCAGCTGCTGCTGGGGATCCCGGTGGCGGAGGTGACGGCGGAGCAGTCCGGGCCGGTGTATCTGCGGGTGCAGGACTATGATATGTATACCGGCACCGCCTGGGAATCCTCCTCCGGACGGGAGGACACCCTGGTGGGTACCGGGGAAGAACGGGGCATGGTGACGGTGAAAACCCTGAATCTGCAAAACAGCCTTTTGCTGCCCTCCTTCCCCGATGGCCAGACCTTTTTGACCAACGGAACGGTGGAAAACGGGGAGAATCAGCGGGAGTACACCGTGGCCTTGCGGAATGCTTCCATGGGTGCACTCCCCCAGGAACAGTGGATGAAGCTGCCGGAGCAGACCAACCGCCGGGCCAAGGAGCTGCTGCAAACCATCTCCTCCGACCTGAGCAGCGTGGAGGTGACGGTGGCAGCGGTGACGGAATACGTCCGGGGCAGCGCCGCCTATGACCGGGGCAGCTCTGTCATGGCCGGGGATGAGACGGACTTTGCCCTGTGGTTCCTGGAGGAAGCGGACCGGGGCTACTGCGTCCACTTTGCCACGGCGGCGGCGGTGCTTCTGCGCAGCGCGGGAATTCCGGCCCGGTATGTCACCGGCTACCGGGCGGAGGCCGTGGCCGGTGAGACGGTGAAGGTAACCTCCGACGATGCCCACGCCTGGGTGGAGTACTATAATTACCGCACCTGGACCTGGAACATTCTGGAGGCGACGCCCGGGGAAGATACCCCGGTGCCCACGGAGCCTGGGACGGAAACCACCCAGGTCACCCGGCCGGAGCCTCAGACCCAGCCGGCCACGGACTCTGTGACGGCCACGACCCAGCCGGTGACCACAACCCAGCCCCAGACGGTATCGGAGGAACACTGGACGCTGCCCCTGTGGATTCCCTTGACGGTGGCGGCAATGGGCGCTGCCTGGGCAGTGGCAGAGCTGCAGCGGCTGGTTCGCATCCGGCTTCGCAGGCGGCACCAGGCAAAGGGCGGCAACAATGCCCGGGCAGCGGCCTGCTGCCGGGAAATCGGGGTACTGTCCAAATTGTTAAAACAGCCTGTGCCGGAGGAGGTGCTCCAGCTGACGGAAAAAGCCCTGTTCAGCCAGCACACCCTGACCCGGGGAGAACTGAATGTGTTCCTCTCCTGTCAGGCTTCCTGCCGCCGGGCGCTGCGGAAGGCAGCCTGGTGGCGGAGGCTCTTGTATCGGTATTGGTACGCCGTGATCTGACTTGGGAAAGAGAAAGGAAAAAGACCCATGGAACAGCAGTTTATTTTGCAGTGGGAAAAATGCCGCAGCCTTGCCGCGGCGGCGGGGGTGCGGATGCGGCCGGTGCCGGCGGCGGAGGCCATGCAAACCGCCCACCGCTGCCTCACCGGCAGACGGACCAGTGACGGCTTCGGGGAGCTGGCCCGGCTTGGCCGCCTGGAATGGAGCCTGGAGGCCCTGGCGGTGGACAAGCGCTTCACAGGCCTGTTTTCCGATGAGGAAGCCAACGAGGCCCTGGAACGGCTGATGGAAGCAAATTTCTTTGGAATTTGAAGCGCGGCTCGCTACCCCAATGTGTGCTCGGCTGGTGTGTCATCGATACACTCCTAGTAGAGAGTTAACACTAAAACTTTATTACCGGATATAGGTGTTTGAGCTTAAT
>CAMEWH010000095.1:0-7241 GCA_945940335.1 uncultured Clostridia bacterium
CTTCGTGATTGACAGTGTTCTTATTTCACTGTCTCTCATAAAGGGAGCATATCAAATACCAGGGGGTGCGTTTTTAATAATCTTTCTTCCGCAAAAGCGTTACCGGGCGCCGCCCAGGAGTCCCGGATGATACACAGGGTTGGTGCGCATTGGCTCCCGGCCCTGCCGGGAAGAGATACCCATTCCTCCGCAAAAGCGTTACCGGGCGCCGTCCAGGAGTCCCGGATAACACACAGGCCCGGTGCGCATTATTGCCCGCTACCAGGAGAGCATTTTGCGGAAGAGCTCCATGTAGCGCCCGGCAGGGACGTTCCAGCTGAAGTCCTGGCACATTTCCCTGTGCTGCAGAGCGTGGAAGCCGTCGGGGTTGTTGCGGTACAGGTTCAGAGCCCGCTCAATGGCCGCCAGGAAATCGTCGGCATTGTAGCTCTGGAAGGTGAAGCCCAGGCCGCCCTCGCCGTTTTCGTCGCAGGGGGGCACCGTGTCCTTCAGGCCGCCGGTGGCGTGGACCACGGGCACCGTGCCGTAGCGCATGGCGTTCATCTGGCTCAGGCCGCAGGGCTCGGACTTGGAGGGCATCAGATAGATGTCCGCGCCGGCGTACATTCTTGCCGCCAGGCCCAAGTTGAAGGTGATCTTCGCCGCCACCTGGTCCGGGAACTGACCCGCCAGCTCCTTGAAGAAGGTCTCGTACTGGGGCTCGCCGGTGCCCAGGATCAGCAGCTGAGCATCCTGCTCCCACATCAGCCGCCGGGCGATGTAGCACAGCAGATCCAGACCCTTGTGGCCGGCCAGTCTGGTGACCATCACCATCAGGGGCACGTTGGGCTTCACGGGCAGACCCACTTCCTCCTGCAGCTTGGCCTTCACAGCGGCCTTGCCTTCCACGAAGGTTTCGCTGTTGTAGTGGGCGGGCAGCGCCGGGTCGGTTTCGGGATTGAAGGTGCCAACGTCGATGCCGTTGGTGATGCCGGTGAGCTTCCAGGCAGCGCCGGCAATGATGTTGTCCAGACCGTGGGCGTAGTAGGGATACATCAGCTCCCGGGCGTAGGTCTCGGACACGGTGGTCACCATGTCGCAGCACTCAATGCCGCCCTTCATCATGTTCACGGAGTTGTTCATATCCAGCTTGCCCCGGTACTCCCAGGGCAGACCCAGCATATCATCGAAGAAGTCCGCCCGGGCCCAGCCCTGGTATTCGATGTTGTGGATGGTGTACATCACCCGGGTGCCGGGGAACTGCTCGTGATACACCGCCTTCAGGTACACGGGAATCAGGCCGGTCTGCCAGTCGTTGCACTGGATGATGTCCGGGATGAAGTCCAGAGCCACCATGGCGTCCATGCAGCCACGGGAGAAGAAGGCGAAGCGCTCGCCGTCGTCCAGATCACCGTAAATCTGCCCGGGACGGCCGCCGAAATAATACTCGTTGTCCAGGAAGTACACCTGCACCCCGTCGGCCCGGCCGGTGAGCTTGAATACGGCGCAGTACTGCTGCCGCCAGCCAAGGCGCACCCGGAACTCGGCCACCTTTTCGGTGACGTAAGCGGCGTTGTTTTTGATCTTATAGTAATAGGGCAGGAACAGAGCCACCTCATTGCCCTCGATCCGCTGCAGCGCGGCGGGCAGTGCCTCCATCACGTCGCCAAGGCCGCCGGACTTGGCATAGGGAGCGCCTTCGGAGGCGCAGACGGCAATTCTCATACGATTTCCCCTCTCTTAATCACAATGGGATTGGCCTTGGTACCAAAGAGCTTGGTGCCGGGGGTGACGGTGACGTTCTTATCCAGAATCACGTTCTTCAGCTCGCAGCCCGGGCCCACCACGCCGTCGTTCATGATCACGCAGTTCTCCACGCTGGCGCCCTCGGCGATGGTCACCTGGCGGAACAGGACGGAGTTCTTCACCTTGCCGTCCAGCATACAGCCGTCGGCCGCCACCACGTTCTCAATGTCACAGTTCTCGCCGTAGTAGGTGGGAACACGGTCGCGGACCTTGGTGTAGATGGGATGGGCGCCGTTGAACAGGCCGTCCCGGACATCCTTGTCCACCAGGGACAGGCTGTTCTGGAAGTATTCCTGGGTGGACTCATTGTACATGACAACACCCTCGAACTGGTAGGCGTTGACGGTGACCTTGCCGGCTCTCCAGCCGCCCATGACCAGATCCCGGTCCATATGGAACCAGTTCTTGGCAACCAGGGTCTTGACTTCCCGGATGAGCACCTGACGGCTCATGACGTAAATGTCCATGGAAGCCTGGTAGTTGGCGGGAGCGGCGTAGTCGCAGACCATGTCCTCCACCTGGCCGTCTTTGTCCAGCTTCAGGGCGAAGTCCATGACCTTCTTGCCGTCGCAGATGCCCTTGGTGGTGACCACGGTGATGTCCTTGCCGGAGGCGATGTGATCTGCCACCACCTTGTTCAGGTCGATGTTGGCCAGGACGGCGGAGTCAATCATGATCACATAGTCGTCATCGCCGTACTCCAGGAAATCCATGTTGGAGGACAGGCTCTCCAGCTTGCCCCGGTAGGAGTGGTTGATGGAGGAGGCGTAGGGGGTGAGGAATTCCAGGCCGCCCTCACCCAGCTCCAGGCCCCATTCCTCGCCGTCACCGATGTGGTGCATCAAGGACTGGTAGCTGTAGCGGGCGATGATGCCCACATGGCGCACCCCGGCGAAGGCCAGGTTGGAAAGGCCGAAGTCCACCTGACGGTAGCGGCCGCCGAAGGGCAGGGAGGCCATGGTCCGTTTATTGGTCAGTTCACCGATGTTTCCGTCATTGGTGAAGATAATACCCATCACATTCATTTCTACTTACCTCCTTACAGCATGGCGCCGGGAGCAAGCACGGCGTTCTCTTCAATCACAACGCCCTTGCCGGCAACGCTGATCTTCTTCGTTTCGTTGGGTTCAAAGGCGCCGCCCACCACGGCGTTGCGGCAGACCTTGGAGTCCTCGCCCAGAATGGCGTGACGAACGATGGCGCCGGGCTCCACAACCACGCCGGGCATGACCACGCTGTCTTCAATCAGAGCGCCCTCGCCGATGGTGCAGCCCACGCTGACCACGCTGTGGCGCACGGTGCCGTAGACCTGGCAGCCCTCGGCCACGAAGGCATTGACGATCTTGGCGGAGGCATCAATGTAGCTGGAGGGCATAGCGGAGTTCCGGGCGTAGATTTTGGTGCGCTCGTCGCCCCGGATGTTGAACTCGGGGTTCTTGCCCAGCAGCTCCATGTTGGCTTCCCACAGGGAGTTGATGGTGCCCACGTCCTTCCAGTAGCCGTCGAAATTGTAGGCCATGAGCTTGTGGCCGTTCCCCAGGAGCATGGGGATGATGTTCTTGCCGAAGTCGTTGGAGGACTCGGGGTTCTCCTCGTCGGCGATCAGGGCTTCCCGCAGCACCTTCCAGGTGAAGCAGTAGATACCCATGGAGGCGTTGGTGGACTTGGGCTTCTTGGGCTTCTCCTCGAACTCATAAATGGTGTTGTCGGGGTTGGTGTTCAGGATGCCGAAGCGGGAGGCCTCCTCCAGGGGGACGTTACGCACGGCGATGGTGCAGGCGGCACCGTTTTTCTCGTGGTAGGCAACCATCTGGGAGTAGTCCATCTTGTAGATATGGTCACCGGAGAGGACCACCACATACTCGGGATCGAAGCGGTCGATGAAGTCGATGTTCTGATAGATGGCGTTGGCGGTACCCTTGTACCAGCCCTGCTTCTTGTCGTGGCGCTCGTAGGGAGGCAGGACCTGGGCGCAGCTGTGGGTTTTGTTCAGATTCCAGGGCTGGCCGTTGCCGATGTATTCATTCAGCTCCAGGGGCTGATACTGGGTGAGAATACCCACGGTGTCGATGCCGGAGTTGACACAGTTGGACAGGGGGAAATCAATAATACGGTACTTGCCGCCAAAGGGCACGGCAGGTTTGGCGGTTTTTTCCGTCAGAACATAGAGTCGGCTGCCCTGGCCACCGGCCAGAAGCATGGCGATGCAGCGTTTTTTCTGAAAATACATGGTCACAGCTCCTTATGTAAGTGAAATTTGCGCTCGTTGCGAGGGCATAGCACGCCCACAAATAACATACCACATTTTTTTCAAATAAAAAAGTGACAAATTACCTAAAATATGAACGAATTTTTTTGCAAAGTGCATAAAATTTTCAGCATCCACCCCAGGGAGATATGGCAAGTTTCAACATGATTTTCCGGATTATTCCTGTTTCCACGAAAAACGCGCCGGACAACCGAAAATTTTCGTAACCTGGTACCGATAAATACCCAGCCACTGTAGGGGCGGCTCTCAGCCGCCCGCGCGGTACAGCCTCACAATGGTTAGCAAGGTAGGGCGAATCCGTACCGGCTTACCACCTGTTGCCATTCAACCGGAGAACCGTGGGCGAATTTTCAAATCAAAATGCTGCGCCTTATTGAAACCGAATCACATTCCAGCTCAGCGCGGGGATGTTCACACTGGCCTTGCCCTGTTCCATGGTACCGCCGGGACCCTGGGTGGGAAATACGTTTTTGGGATTTTCCTCGGTGTTGACGGCCTTCACATCGTCGTGATGGAGGAGAATGTGCTCTTTGATTTGCAGATCGCCGAAGGACCGCAGATCAATTTCCAGCCGGAAATCCTCCTCCATGTCTCGGTTCACGCAGAACACGCTGACGCTGCCGTCGGCCTCCAAGGTGGCCATGGCGTCGATGTAGGGCACCTTGTCGTAATCCTGGCAGGCGTAGGTGGGGCTGGTGACCAGAGCGTTCAGAGCGGTGCCCCGGCCATAGCGGGAGGCGTGCATGAAGGGATAGAAAATGGTTTGGGCCCAGCAGCCGCCCCCGTTTTTCGTCATGATGGGGGCAATGACGTTCACCAGCTGGGCAAGGCAGGCGATTTTCACCCGGTCGGCGTTGCGGAGCAATGTGATCAGCATGGAGCCCACCAGCAGGGCATCCTCAAAATTATAGATGTCCTCCAGCAGGGGCAGGGCCCGGCCCCATTTTTCCTGCTTCCAGATTTCCTCATCCTGCTCTCTGGAGTGGTACCACACGTTCCATTCGTCAAAGGACAGGTTCACGGTGTGCTTGCTGTGCTTCTTGCCCTTCACGCTGTCGCAGATGGAGGCCACGGTTTTGATGAAAGCATCCATGTCCAGACTTCTGGCCAGGAAGCCCGGGGTGTCCCCGGTGGGGTTGGCGTAGTAGCGGTGGAGGGAGACGTAGTCGATGTTCTCGTAGCATTCCTCCAGCATTTCCAGCTCCCAGTCCCCGAAGGTGTCCATTTCAAAGGAGGAGGAGCCGCAGGCCACGGTTTCAATACTGGGGTCCACCCATTTCATCAGCTTGGCGGCCTCGTTGGCTGCCCGGCCGTATTCCTTTGCGGTTTTGTGGCAGATCTGCCAGGGGCCGTCCATCTCGTTGCCCAGGCACCACAGCTTGATGCCCAGGGGCTCAGGTTTGCCGTTGGCGATGCGCAGATCGGAGAACTTGCTGCCGCCGGGGTGGTTGGCGTATTCCACCACATCCCGGGCATTCTCCGGCCCCCGGGTGCCCAGGTTGATGGCGTACATCATTTCGCTGCCGGCAGCCTGGCACCAGTCGGCGAATTCGTGCATTCCCACCTCGTTGGTCTCGGTGGTGAACCAGGCCAGGTCCAGGCGCTTGGGCCGCCGGTCCCGGGGCCCCACGCTGTCCTCCCAGTTGAAGCCGGAGACGAAATTGCCGCCCGGGTAGCGCACCAGGGGCACCCCCAGCTCCTTCACCAGAGCGATCACGTCCTTGCGGAAGCCCAGCTCATCCGCCGTGGGGTGATCCGGCTCGTAAATGCCGCCGTATACCGCCCGGCCCAGATGCTCAATGAAAGAGCCATACAGCCGCTTGTCCACCTGACCGATGGTGAAATCCTTGTCCAGAATGATTTTCGCGTTTTTCATAAGAAGTCTCCTTTTATGATTTAAAATGGTGGGTGTTTATAAACGATAAATTGTTGTTTCGTGGGCAGATACGGCGGCACCCCTTGGCTCTCCCTTTGGGAGAGCTGTCAGCCGAACAGGCTGACTGAGAGGGTACCGCAGTAAGATAAATGCAACTGGAATCACAAACCATGCTACCCTCTCAGGCTGCCCCTAACGGGGCAGCCAGCTCCCCCAGAGGGGGAGCCAAGGGGTGCGTCGGTTTCGGAACGCCAAATTACAATTTGGCGTGCAAAAACGTTACCGGGCTTTACCCAGGAGTCCCAGAGAATACACCAGCCCGGTGCGCCATTGTCCGCGGGCACTGCCCGCCAAATAACAATTTTATACTAATCCCTCCGGTGGTGGATGTCAAGCATCCTCTTGCAAAACGGAAAAATCGTGGTATAATGGGGGCGCTGTGTCCGGGTGACGGAGCCGCGCGGTATTCCTTCGGGAAACGGCAGCGGCGCAAAGGCCGCCCGGGGAGGCAAAATAAACATGCGTTGTATCCCCATCGGGAACGACAGCAGGAGGAATTGAATATGAAAAAACAAGGCATGAACGTCCACACGCTGACCCAGCTGGCCCTTTTGATGGCGCTGGAGCTGGTCATGGCTAACACCCCCCTTGGTATGATCCCCATCGGGCCCATCAATGCCAGTCTGCTCACCATCCCCGTGGCCATTGGCGCCATGCTCTTAGGCCCCGCCGCCGGCGCGCTGCTGGGCGCGATTTTCGGAGCCACCAGCTTCCTCAACGCCGTCCAGGGGAAAAGCGCCCTGGGCATCGCCCTGATGAACGTCAGCCCCGTGGGGTATTTTGTCCAGGCTGTCATCGGCCGGATTCTCTGCGGCCTGTGCTGCGCATTGATCTACATGGGTGTGAAGAAGCTGCTCCCAGGCCGCAGGAAGCTGTGTTGCGGCATCGGCGCCCTGGCGGCCCCGCTGCTCAACACCTTCTTCTACATGGGCTTCATGATGCTGCTGTTTTACAATACGGAGTTCATCCAGAGCAAAGCCGCTGCCCTGGGTGCCGGAAATCCCATCACCCTGATTTTCGCCATGGTGGGCGTCCAGGGCCTGGGTGAGGCCGTGATCTGCTGTGTCATCGCCACCGCCATCACCGTCCCGCTGCTGCATTACCTGGAAACCAAAAAAGTGAAATAAAATGCCAAAAAGGAGTGCCTCGGCACTCCTTTTGTTTTATGTGCATATCGGCCTCACTCAACAATCGGACAAATTGTAATTTAGCGGGCAGATACGGCAGCACCCCTTGGCTCTCCCTTTGGGA
>CAMEWH010000096.1:0-7012 GCA_945940335.1 uncultured Clostridia bacterium
GCGCCGACAATACTTGCAGGGCGACTTGCCGGGAAGATAGGTAATGCCAACATACCAAACCGCATCCGAAAGGATGCGGTTTTTTGTGCTTGTCGGGTTGACTCAACAATTTGGAGATATTTTCAAATTATTGGCGGGATGTGTGGGTATGTATTGGTCGAACCCGTAGGGAACGGCCTATGTGCCGTTCCGACCGCCCCTGTTTATTTCATGGTACGTTGAATGGCATCACGTTCGTCCAAACTGCATTCCATTCATCCGGGCGTTTCGGTCCGTGAGTTGTGGCCGCTGCGCGGAGGGAACGGCACACAGGCCGTTCCCTCCGCAGGGGACGAATTGCATACTGTTCAACCAAACACGCAAAAACCGACCCCTGGCGGAGGTTACCTCCCCTGCAATTTATCTGCCGGCGAATCGGGAATCAATTCATGGTCCCCTCGGCGCGGGAGAACAGGGTACCCACCCGCTTGCGCAGGGCGGCGGACTCCGGGGTGTCCTGGCCTTCTTCAATCCATTGGACGGAGGCCTGCTGGGCCTGCTTCAGAAGCTCCAGATCGAAGTCCAGGTCCGCCATGTGGAAGGCGGGCAGACCGGACTGCCGGGAGCCGAAGAAATCCCCGGGGCCCCGGAGCTTCAGGTCCTCCTCTGCAATTTTGAAGCCGTCTGTGGTTTTGCACAGGGCCTTCAGCCGCTGCAGGGTTTCGGCGTTGCGGTTGTGGGTGGTGAGGATGCAGTAGCTTTTGCTCTTGCCCCGGCCCACCCGGCCCCGGAGCTGGTGGAGCTGGCTCAGGCCGAACCGGTCCGCATCTTCGATGACCATCAGCGTGGCGTTGGGGACATCCACACCCACCTCGATCACCGTGGTGGCCACCAGCACGTCCGCCTCCTGCCGGGCAAAGGCGGCCATGGCGGCTTCCTTCTCCGCGCCCTTCATCTGGCCGTGGAGCAGGGCCACCCGCAGGTCCGGGAAAACGGTCTGCTGCAGGGTCTGTGCCCAGACCGTGGCAGATTTCACATCCAGGGCGTCGTTTTCCTCCACTGCCGGGCACACCACAAAGCACTGGTGCCCCTCGGCCACCTGTTTGCGGATGAAGGCGTTGATTCTCGCCCGGTAGCTCTCTCCCACCAGGAAGGTGTCCACCGCCTCCCGCCCCGGGGGCAGCTCGTCCAGAATGGACACGTCCAGGTCCCCGTACATCAGCAGCGCCAGGGTCCGGGGGATGGGGGTGGCAGACATGACCAGCAGATGGGGGGCATCGCCTTTGGCGGAAAGGCGGCTGCGCTGGCCCACGCCGAAGCGGTGCTGCTCGTCGGTGATCACCAGCCCCAGGTCATGGAACACGGTGCTCTCGGAGATCAGGGCGTGGGTGCCTACGGCAATCTGCACGGTGCCCTCCTCCAGGGCCTGGCGGACGGATCTCTTTTCCTTGACGGTCATGGAGCCGGTCAGCAGGGCCACGGTGATGCCCATGGGGGCGAATAGGGCGGACAGGGAAGCGTAGTGCTGCTCCGCCAAAATCTCCGTGGGTGCCATCAGGGCGGTCTGCTTGCCGTTCCTGGCGGCACAGCAGGCGGCTGCCGCGGCCACCATGGTCTTGCCGCTGCCCACGTCCCCCTGGACCAGCCGGTTCATGGGGGTGCCTTTTTTTAAGTCCGCCAGAATTTCTTCGATGGCACGCTGCTGGGCTCCGGTGAGGGTGAAGGGAAGCCCGGAATAGAAGGATGCCAGGTCGGTATTTTCGTAGGGTGCGGTCCTTTTCTCCGCCCGGGCGGCCCGCATCAGGGCGAGTCCGGCGGAAAAGACGAAGAATTCTTCAAAAATCATTCGCTTCCGGGCTTCCCTGGCCTGGGCCATGCTGGCCGGCTGGTGGATGATGTGGTAAGCCTCATCCGCCCCCAGAATGCCGTAGCGCTGCCGCAGGGCGGCGGGGAGCACCTCCTCCGGCGGATCACACACGGCCAGGGCCTGCTGCACCGCCTTCAGAACGGCAGCGTTGGTCAGCCCTGCCGTCAGAGGGTAGATGGGCATCACCCGGCGGGTGATCACGGCCTGGGAATCCACAGCCTCAAAAATGGGATTGGTCATGCCGTAGCCGGTGAAATCCCCGGTGAGGGTGCCGTAGAAGAAATATTCCCGGCCGTATTCCAGGTGCTCAACGGCATATTTGGCGTTGAAGAAGGTCAGATTCAGCCGCCCGGAGTGGTCGGCCACCTGAACCTTGGTCAGATCCAGCCCCTTGCGGATGTGATTGGTCCGGGGGGTGTTCATCACCGTGGCCCGGAAGCAGGCAGGCCTGTCCGCCTCCAGCTGGGAAATGGTGACCAGCTGGGTCCGGTCCTCATACCCCCGGGGAAAGTGGCAGATCAGGTCCTCCAATGTGAAAATGTTCAGCGCAGCAAACAGCTTCTGCTTCGCCGGGCCAATGCCCCTGAGCATGGAAATGGGATCGGACAGACGGGCCATGGGTATACCTCCTGGGATGGATAAAACGGGAAATTGTAGTTTGTCGGGTACAAATAACGGACACGCCACTGTAGGGGCGGCTACAGAGGCCCGCAACGGAACGGAACTGTGCGCTTGGTGGAATGGTATGCAATTCGTCCAGATGCGTAGAGGACGGGTTTCCCGTCCCGATTCTGCTGCTTGATCGGGAGGCAAAATGCCTCCCTTACGGTCATATTGAAGTATCGTACGGATTCGCCCGACCTGGGTTATGGCTACAGGGTTTGTACTGCGCGGGCGGCTAATAGCCGCCCCTGCGGTGGCTGTGCAAAATCGTTACCGGGCATCACCCAGGAGTCCCGGAGGATGGTACCAGCCCGGTGCGCCATTGTCTGCCGCGACTCGCGGTAAAATGAAAAAACTCCCTCCAAGCAACGCTCGGAAGGAGATATTTTCAGAGAAATCAGGCCAGCTTGTTCAGCTTCAGGGTCATGCTGCTCTTCTTCCGGGCAGCGTTGTTCTTGTGCAGAAGACCCTTGTTGACAGCCTGATCCACAGCCTTGACGGCGGCCTTGTAGGCACCCTCGGCAACGGTCTTGTCACCGGCGGTCAGGGCGGCGTCAAACTTCTTCAGGCAGGTCTTCAGCGCAGACTTTTCGGCCTTGTTCTTCTCGTAAGCAATCTTGGAAGAAATGACATCCTTCTTAGAGGACTTAATGTTGGGCATTGATTTTCCACCTCCTGTCGGTACATTTTCATACGCCTGCCTATTATAACGTCTTTGCTATCTAAAATCAACCCCTTTTTTGAAAAAAGTTCCCCTGGACAGATTTTATGTTTCAATTCTCCCGGATTTGAGGAATCCGCCCCGACCCGGGCGGCGCAGCGTCCGGAAAGGAAGTCCCCCCTGCGGTGGCGCGTGGGACACGGTGGGATGGGCTGTGTCAAGAGGGAAATTTCGCACAAAGAAAAACCAGTGGGCAAAAATTACAAAATGTTAAAACCGGTATCAAAGTGAAAGAGATTGTAACGATTTTATGTCAATCCAGGGCTGTGAAAAAGTTGGATTTCCCCTGTGGAGAAAGGTTGTGGATAAGTCTGTGGAAAATGTGGAAAACTCCCAGTTATCAACAGGTATTCCGGCTGTTTACACAGAAGCCTCCGGGGGTCGGGAAAATGGAAGATTTCTCCCCGGAGAAGAAGATGATTTCCCCGGACGCCGGGAAGGAGACGGCTCGAAAACGGTTTTTTCTTCGGTGAAAAAGTTGGTTCTTATGGTAAAACAACTGACAAAGGGGAGCCGGGGGGGTTGGGGGCTCCCAAAAATTTGTGGATAATTCACAATCCCTGGCGAAAGGGCCCGGGGCGTATGTTTGGGGCAACTTTGGAAATACTTCCCCTGTGAAGAAAACAACAGGAGGAGCACCATGCAGGGAAAAGTAGACATCTGCGGCGTGAACACATCCCGGTTGACGGTTCTGACCCAGGCGGAGACGGAAATGCTTTTGCGCCGGGTCAAAGAGGGGGACGAGACGGCAAGGCAAAAGCTGATTGAAGGGAATCTGCGGCTGGTGCTGGCGGTGATCCAGCGCTTTGACAAGCGGGGGGAATGTCCGGACGATCTGTTCCAGGTGGGGTGCATCGGGCTAATGAAGGCCATCTCAAATTTCGACCCTACCAAAAATGTGCGCTTTTCCACCTACGGCGTGCCCATGATCGCCGGGGAGGTGCGGCGGTATCTGCGGGACAACTCGGCCATCCGGGTGTCCCGGTCCATTCGGGATGTGGCCTACCGGGTGCTGCAGTGCAAGGAAGCGCTGATGGCCTCCCTGGGTCGGGAGCCCACTTTGGAGGAGATTGCAAAGGAGCTGGCCCTGCCGGTGGAGGAGGTGAGCCAGGCGCTGGATGCGGTGAGCGCACCGGTGAGTCTGTTTGACCCGGTGTATTCCGACGGGGGCGATCCGCTGACGGTGATGGATCAGGTGATGGACAACCGGAACACCGAGCTGAACTGGATGGAGCACATCGCCCTGCGCAGCGCCTTCCGGGAGCTGAACGACCGGGAAAAGCAGATCCTGTCCCTGCGGTTTTACGACGGGAAAACCCAGATCGAGGTGGCAAATGTCCTGGGCATCTCCCAGGCCCAGGTCTCCCGGCTGGAGAAAGGGGCCATCGGGGCCATGCGAAAGAGTGTAATGTAGGTTTAACGCAGTATCCCCACAAATTGGAATCTGGCGGGCAGATACGGTAGCACCCCTTGGCTCTCCCTTTGGGAGAGCTGTCAGCCGAACAGGCTGACTGAGAGGGTACCGCAGTAAGACAATGGCAACCAAAATCCATGTGTTGCCCTCTCAGTCTGCCCCTATGGGGCAGCCAGCTCCCCCATAGGGGGAGCCAAGGGGTGCGTCAATCCCCGCCCGCTAAATTACAATTTGTCGGGTTGCTGAGCCAAGGCGAATGTGGCATCTCTCCCCTTTCACGGGCATATGCTTTTGTCAAAGGACCGGAGGAGGGGATTGAAATGTCCATGAAGTTTACCCAGCTGCAATGCAAGGAAGTGATCTGCGTCAAGGACGGACGGCGGCTTGGCTATGTGGAGGACGTAATGGTGGAGGTGCCGAACGGGAACGTGTGCGCCATTGTGGTCCCCGGACCCTGCCGCTTTTTCGGAGTGATCGGCCGCAGTGACGATTTTGTAATCCCCTGGAACTGTATCTGCCGCATCGGACCGGATACGGTACTGGTGGATGTGAAGCCGGAGGACTGCCGGGTGCGCCGGACGAAGCCGGGACTGTCGTTTTAGAGTCTGTTGTGAAAAACATCAAAAAAGCATTTCCCCGGCGGCCCGGCTTTTTACGAAAAACAGAAGGAAAAAATTTCAAATTCCTGTTGCAATTCCCGATAAAATCGGGTATAATATCTCGGAGTGGGTCTGAGCCCGCGTAAATTCAAAAACCACACACCCGGGGATCGCGTTCCCGAGTGCTCCGTTTCGGGGCGGGCAGCGCGGGATGATCGGGGTGGAGGAAAAAACAAAAGGAGAAATGAAAAAATGGCTGTCGTATCTATGAAGCAACTGCTGGAGGCCGGTGTTCACTTCGGTCACCAGACCCGCCGCTGGAACCCCAAAATGGCTCCCTACATCTACACCGAGCGCAACGGTATCTACATCATCGACCTGCAGAAGACCGTGAAGAAGCTGGAAGAGGCTTACAACTTCGTCCGTGACATCTCCGCCAACGGTGGCTATGTCCTGTTCGTGGGCACCAAGAAGCAGGCCCAGGACGCCATCAAGGAAGAGGCTGCCCGCTGCGGCGGTTACTATGTCAACGCCCGTTGGCTGGGCGGCATGCTGACCAACTTCCGCACCATGCGTACCCGTATCGACCGTCTGGCTCAGCTGCGCAAGATGGAAGAGGACGGCACCTTCGCCATGCTGCCCAAGAAGGAAGTCATCAAGCACCAGGGCGAGATCGAGAAGCTGGAGAAGTACCTGGGCGGCGTGAAGGAAATGAAGAAGCTGCCTGCCGCTCTGTTCATTGTTGACCCCCGCAAGGAGCGCAACGCCATTGCCGAGGCCCGCAAGCTGAACATCCCCATCGTGGCCATTGTGGATACCAACTGCGATCCCGATGAGATCGATTACGTGATCCCCGGCAACGATGACGCCATCCGCGCCATCCGTCTGATTGCCTCCGCCATGGCCAACGCTGCCATCGAAGGCCGCCAGGGTGAGGACGTGGCCGCTGAGGAAGCCCCCGCTGCCGAAGCTCCTGCCGCTGAATAAGAGATAGTTTGAGGAGGATACCAAAATGGCTTTTACTGCTCAGGACGTTAAGAAACTGCGTGAAATGACCAACGTCGGCATGATGGACTGCAAGAAGGCCCTGCAGGCCACCGACGGTGATATGGATAAGGCTGTGGACTGGCTCCGGGAAAAGGGCCTGGCCAAGGCTGCCAAGAAGGCTGACCGCATCGCTGCCGAGGGCGTTGCCCTGGCTACCGTCATCGACGGTGTGGGCGTTGTCATCGAAGTCAACTCCGAGACCGACTTCGCCGCCAAGACCGATGCTTTCCTGGATCTGGTGAAGGGCCTGGCTCAGGTCGTTGCCAAGGAGAACCCTGCTGATGTGGATGCCCTGAAGGCCTGCACCTTCCCCGGCACCAACCTGACCGTCACCGAAATCATGCAGGAGAAGGTCATGTCCATCGGCGAGAACATGCAGATCCGCCGCTTTGCCCGCTTCGCCGACAACACCTCCGTGGCTTACGTTCACGCCGGCGGCACCCATGGTGTGCTGGTCAACCTGGCTGTGGAAGGCGATGCCGACGTGACCGAGATCGGCAAGAACGTGGCCATGCAGATCGCTGCCATGAACCCCAAGTACTGGGACAAGGCTGGCGTGCCTCAGGCTGACGTTGATCACGAGATGGCCGTGCAGGTCGCTCTGATGGAGAATGACCCCAAGATGGCTTCCAAGCCCGCCGCCGTGAAGGAAAAGATCGCCGCCGGCAAGCTGGCCAACTTCTACAAGGAGAACTGCCTGCTGCAGATGGACTTCGTCCGCG
>CAMEWH010000097.1:0-6965 GCA_945940335.1 uncultured Clostridia bacterium
GCTGCTCCAGCCGGAGGACGCCGCCGTCCCGGGTCTTGAAGGGCTTGCCGTCCTTACCGTTCATGGTGCCGAAGCCCACGTGCTCCAGCTCGGTTTCGGGCCCTACAATGCCCGCCTTCCGGGCGGCGCGGAACACCTGCTCAAAGTGGAGGTTCTGCCGCTTGTCGGTGACGTAGAGTACCTTGTCGGGATGCCAGTCCTGCATCCGCTGCACCAGGGTGGCAAGGTCGGTGGTGGCATAGATGGCAGAGCCGTCGGATTTGACCAGAATACAGGGAGGCATTTCCTTCTTGTCCCCCTCTTCCGCCACGGGGATGACCCAGGCGCCCTCGGAGGGAACGGCGATGCCTCGGTTCTTCATATCCTCCACCATGGCGGGGATGTAGGGATCGGCGTCGGATTCCCCCAGCCACTTTTCAAAGTGGACATCCAGGTTGTCGTAGTTCTTTTTCAGATCCGCCACGGACACATTCATAATGTGCTGCCACAGCGCCCGGTAGCCCCGGCGGCCCTGCTGCAGCTCCAAAGTGGCCTGATGGGCTTTGTGGGAAAATTCCGGGTCTGCCTTTTTGGCAGAGGCGGTGGGATAGATTTCTTCCAGATCGGTGACGGTGAAGGGCGCTTCCTTGGGGTACTCCCCGGTGAAGCCTTCGTCAAAGTAAGGAAGCTCCGGCTCCCGCTCCTGGAGCTCGGCGATGATCAGACCCATCTGCAGGCCCCAGTCCCCCAGGTGCACATCGCCGATGGCGTTGTAGCCCAGGAAGGAATACAGCCGCTTCAGGGCTTCACCGATGATGGCGGGACGCAGGTGCCCGATGTGCAGGGGCTTTGCCACATTGGCGCCGCCGTAGTCCACCACAATGGTCTTGCCCGCCCCGATTTTCTCCACGCCGAAGTCCTTTTCGGTGCGCATGGCTTCCAGATAATTTGCCAGGAAGGTGCCGGAGAGCTTCAGATTGATGAAGCCCGGCATCACCGCCTCGCACAAATCGTAGTCGCTCTTGTCCAGCTGCTCCGCCACGGCCTTGGCAATCTGGATGGGCGCGCACTTGTACTGCTTGGCAGCGGCCATCGCGCCGTTGCACTGGTATTCGCACAGGTCCGGCCGGTTGGAAACCGTCACCCGGCCAAAGGACGGGGCATACCCCGCCGCCGTGAAGGCCTGCTGCATTTTTTCTGTAATAATATCCAATATTTTTTCCATATCATTATACTCCCATAAAGAGAAATCGGATCACTGCTGTGCGCCATTGTAGTAGTTTGTAACTCTTAAAAATTGTAATTTGGCACGCTGGCGCGGCAGCACCCCTTGGCTCTCCCTTTGGGAGAGCTGTCAGCCGAACAGGCTGACTGAGAGGGTACCGCAGTAAGATAATGACAGCAGAAATCCGCCATACTGGCCCTCTCAGGGGCGCCCCTCGCGGGGCAGCCAGCTCCCCCAGAGGGGGAGCCAAGGGGTGCGTCAGTTCCGGTACGCCAAATTACAATTTTATGTGTTACAGACTACTACAGTGGAGTATGCGGGGAATTACTGCTCTGCCGCTTTCCGCTGGGCCATCCATTCCAGATAGTCGTCGTAGGTGCCGTACTTGTCGATGATGGTGCCGTCGGGCTGGAAGGCAATCACCCGGTTACAGGTGGAGGTCAGCAGCTCGTGGTCGTGGGAGGCAAGCAGCACCACCCCGGGGAAGGCTTCCAGACCCTTGTTCACCGCCTGGATGGATTCCATATCCAGGTGGTTGGTGGGCTGATCCAGCAGCACCACGTTGGCCCCGGAGAGCATCATCTTAGAGAGCATACAGCGCACCTTCTCGCCGCCGGAGAGCACGTTCACGGGCTTGAACACATCCTCGTTGGAAAACAGCATCCGACCCAGGAAGCCCCGGAGGTACACATCGTCCTTCTTGGCGGAATACTGGCGCAGCCAGTCCACCAGCTCCATTTCATTGCCCTCGAAATATTCGGAGTTATCCTTGGGCAGGTAGCTGCGGATGGTGGACACGCCCCACTTGATGGACCCCTCGTCCGGCTCCAGCTCCCCCATGAGCACTTTGAACAGGGCAGTCTGTGCCAGCTCGTTTTCACCCACGAAGGCAATCTTGTCCGTGCGGTTCACGGAGAAGTATACCTTGTCCAGCAGCTTCACACCATCCACGGTGACGGAAACATCCTTCACCGTCAGCACATCCTTGCCCAGCTCCCGCTCCTGCTGGAAGCCCACAAAGGGATAGCGCCGGGTGGAGCAGGGCATTTCTTCCACGGTCAGCTTGTCCAGCAGCTTTCTTCTGGCGGTTGCCTGCTTGGCCTTACTCTTGTTGGCGGAGAAACGCTGGATGAACAGCTGCAGTTCCTCGATTTTCTCCTGGTTCTTCTTGTTCTTGTTGCGGATCATGGCCTGAACCATCTGGGAGGATTCGTACCAGAAATCGTAGTTGCCCACGTACATCTTGATCTTGCCGTAGTCAATGTCCACGGTGTGGGTACACACGGTGTTCAGGAAGTGGCGGTCGTGGGAGACGGCGATGACCATGCCGGGGAAGTCCAGCAGGAAATCCTCCAGCCAGTTGATGGCCTCGATGTCCAGGTTGTTGGTGGGCTCGTCCAGCATGACGATGTCGGGATTGCCGAACAGCGCCTGGGCCAGCAGGATTTTCACCTTCAGCCGGGGGTCCACATTTGCCATCACATCGTAGTGCAGCTCCGTGCCGATGCCCAGACCCTGCAAAAGGCGGGAAGCATCGGACTCGGCTTCCCAGCCGCCCAGCTCGGCGAATTCAGCTTCCAGATCAGCGGCGCGAATGCCGTCCTCGTCGGAGAAATCCGGTTTTTCGTAGATGGCGTCCTTTTCCTTCATCACATCATAAAGATGCTGGTTTCCCATGATGACGGTGTCCATAACGGTGTATTCGTCGTAGGCGTTCTGGTTCTGCTTCAGAACGGAGACCCGCTTGGTGGGGTCGATGGTGATGCTGCCGGTGGTGGAATCCAGGTCACCGGTGAGGATACGCAGGAAGGTGGATTTGCCCGCACCGTTGGCACCGATGATGCCGTAGCAGTTGCCGGGCAGGAACTGCAGGTCCACGTGCTGGAACAGCCACTGGCCGCCGAACTGCATTCCCAAATTGCTGACAGTAATCATGATGTTCTCCTTTGGAAGTCCATAATATTTCAGCTTGAATTCTACCATCCTTCCTGGAAATAATCAAGGGGCAGAAACCATGAATTTCCAGGGAAAACCCGGGAGAATATGCAATAAAACCACAAACCTGCTGTATCCCGTTTTCCCCCCGCGCCGAACCGGGACAATTGTGAATAAAACAAGAACTTTTTTCGGAGCACTTGCATTTTCTGAAAACTGTGGTATATTATTAGCACTCAGCAACGTAGAGTGCTAAAGACACATTTGAAAGGAAGCCAATTGATTATGGAAAAAATGCAGTTTAAGGCCGAGTCCCAGCGTCTGCTGGATTTGATGATCAACTCCATTTATACCCACCGGGAGATTTTCCTCCGGGAGATCATCTCCAACGCCTCCGACGCCATCGATAAGCTGGCCTACCTGTCCCTGACGGACAGCAGCCTGAATGTGAACAAGGACGACCTGAAAATCACCATCACCCGGGCCAAGGATGCCAGAATCCTCACCGTTTCCGACAACGGCATCGGCATGACCCGGGAGGAAATGGAAGAGAATCTGGGCACCATCTGCAAGTCCGGCTCTCTCAGCTTCAAGCAGGCCATGGAAAAGAGCGATGATGTGGACATCATCGGCCAGTTCGGCGTAGGCTTCTACTCCGCCTTCATGGTGGCCTCCTCCGTCACTGTCATCTCCAAAAAGGCCGGCCAGGACGAAGCCTTCAAATGGGTTTCCGACGGCGCCGACGGCTACACCATTGAACCCTGCGAGCGGGAGCTGCCCGGCACCGACGTGATCATGACCCTGAAGGCCGACACCGACGACGAGAAGTACAGCGAGTACCTGGACGAGTACGAAATCCGCAGCCTGGTGAAGAAATACTCTGACTACATCCGCTACCCCATCGTCATGGAAGTGGAGAAGACCCGGAAGAAGGAAGACTCCCCCGAGGACAAGCCCGAGTATGAGAGCTACACCGAAATGGAGACTCTGAACTCCATGGTGCCCATCTGGCAGCGCTCCAAGAAGGACGTCACCGACGAAGAATACGAGACCTTCTACCGGGAGAAGTTCTTCGACTACAACAAGCCCCTGCGCATCATCCACACCAGCGCCGAGGGCAGCGTCTCCTTCAAGGCCCTGCTCTATATCCCCGGCAAGGCGCCCTACGATTTCTACACCAAGGACTTCAAGCGTGGATTGCAGCTGTATTCCTCCGGCGTGATGATCATGGAAAACTGCGAGGATCTGCTGCCTGAGCACTTCCGCTTCGTCCGGGGCATTGTGGACAGCCAGGACCTGAGCCTGAACATCAGCCGTGAAATGCTCCAGCACAACCGCCAGCTCACCGTCATCGCCCGGAACATCGAGAAGAAGATCAAGTCCGAGCTGAAGTCCATGCTGGAAAACGACCGGGAGAAGTACGAGGAATTCTACAATGCCTTCGGCCTTCAGCTGAAATACGGCACCGTGTCCGAATACGGCGCCCACAAGGAGAGCTGCCAGGACCTGCTGCTGTACTACAGCCACAAGCAGGGCAAGCTCATTAGCCTCAAGGAATATGTGGAAGCCATGCCGGAAGGTCAGGAGAAGATTTACTTCGCCCCCGGCGAGAACCGGGAGCACCTGAGTAAGCTGCCTCAGGTGGAGCTGCTGGCAAACAAGGGCTACGACGTGCTGCTGTTCACCGAGGAGGTGGACGAGTTCGTTCCTCAGACCCTGATGACCTACATGGAGAAGAAGTTCTGCAACATCACCACCGAGGACCTGGGACTGCAGAGCGACGAGGAAAAGAAGCAGGCCGAGGAGAAGGCCGAGGAGCTGAAGGGCTTCACCACCTTCGTCAAGGAGAGCCTGGGCGACCAGGTGAAGGAGGTGCGCCTGTCCCAGAACCTGGGCAGTTACCCCGCCGCCATGGTGCCCGAGGCCGGCATGAGCTTTGAGATGGAGAAATACATGAAGCGGGTGAACCCGGAGTTCGCCTACCCCGTGGGCCGGGTGCTGGAGCTGAACCCCGAGCACGAGGCCGTGAAGACGCTGCAGCGGGTGATGACCGAAGATCCCGTGCTGGCCAAGGACTATGCCCAGCTCCTGTGCTGCCAGGCCCAGCTCATGGCCCAGCTGCCCCTGGACGACCCCTTCGCCTATTCTGAACTGGTCTGCAAACTGATGAAATAATTTTTCCAAGCATCCCGCACCCAAAACGGTGCGGGATGTACTATTCATTCATGATGAATAAATCTTAAATTTTTCTTAGGTGTCTCCCAAAAAACGTTGGGATATGATATAATCTCGGAACAAACCACAGAAAGGATTTGCGGCAATGAAAAAAACCGTTTTATGTTTCCTATGCGCCCTGGTGCTTCTGGGCAGCGTCAGCGTCCAGGCAGCCGATATCGCCTCCGAGGGGGCCGGCGTGACCTGCGGCGCCCAGCTTTCCTGGGCGGTGGAGGGCTCCACCCTCTACATCACCGGTACCGGGGACATGTACGACTTTTCCACCGGTGCGCCCTGGGCGTCGTACAGGTACAGCATCTCCCGGGTGGTGATCTCCGACGGCGTGACCAGCGTGGGCGCCTACGCCTTCCAGGACTACGACACACTCACCAGTGTGGAATTTGGAAACAGCATCGTCTCTATTGGCAAGGATGCCTTCTCCGGCTGTGACGGCCTGACCTCCATCACCCTGCCCGCCACCTTCAAAAAATTTGGTGAGAACAGCTTCCGCTCCTGCTCCAATCTGAAGGAAATCCATTGCAGCGGCGGCTTCCCCCGGTTTGACCTGAACTGCCTGTGGGACACCTACGCCACCATCTACTATTCCGCCTCCAACCCCTGGTCGGTCTCCCTGATCCAGGAGCTGGAGAGCGCCTTCCAGAACCGGATTGAGTTCCGCTCCTCCGACGGCACCGACCCCTATGTGCCCACCCAGGCCACCCAGCCGGCAGTGCCGGAGACCACCGCACCCCAGGAAACCTTCTGGGTCACGGAGCCCACCACCCTGCCCGTGTACACCCAGGCCACCATCCCCGTTTACACGGAAGCCACCGTCCCCGTCTACACCCAGCCCACCACCACACCCACCCTGCCGGTACAGACTCTGCCCACCACTCAGCCCACCCAGGAGACCATCGTCTTCGGCAATCAGTTTGAGCAAACGGCGGAACCCTACCAGTACGGCTCCGCCACCGGCGGCGGCAGCATCTTCGGGGTGCTCATCATCCTGATCGTGCTTGCCATGCTGGCCACCGGCGCCCTGCTGTTCCGTGCCGCTGGCCAGACCAAGAAGAAAAAGAAAAACAGATACCGCAGATAATCATATGAAATCCCTGCCGGTTTTCCCCTACCCCCGGGGAGAACCGGCAGTTTTCGTTCCTGATTGAACCCGGTAAATTGTAATTTGGCGGGCAAATACGGCAGCGCCCCCTTGGCTCTCCCTTTGGGAGAGCTGGCAGCCGTCAGGCTGACTGAGAGGGTGCCGCAGTAAGGTAATGGCAAATGCATTGCCCTCTCAGTCTGCCCCTAACGGGGCAGCCAGCTCCCCCATAGGGGGAGCCAAGGGGTGCGGCAATTCCGGTTCGCCAAATTACAATTTATCGACGTACCAAGCCGGACCGATACACACACCACACTCCTTGCAGCTACCGGAATATTTACCCGTTTTTCCGGTTTCCCGGCAATATTTTTGTGTGGAACAGAAAAAATATTGCCCATACAAAATAATGGTTGTAAGTTGGAAGAAAATGATGTAAAATGTTAGAAGTATCTTTGCGTCAATTCCGCGATATTTTCGTTTTGGAGGTTATAATAATGGAAAAACCCATTGTAC
>CAMEWH010000098.1:0-6957 GCA_945940335.1 uncultured Clostridia bacterium
CAGCCGCCCACGGCGATCTTGAACTTGTGGGGCAGGGAGACATCGGCGTAGCCCTTGTAGAAGCGGTTGTGAATCTCCTCGCTCAGGGCGTAAGTATCATACAGGCCGTACTGGCAGGTGGTGCCCTTGCAGGAGACCACCGGGCGCACCTTGCTGCCGGTGCCGCCGGTTTCCAGCCCCGCCTTTCCCACGCAGGCCCGGAAGGCATCGATGTCATTGTAGTCGATGCCGGAAACCTCCACCGTCAGCCGGGTGGTGAACATCATGTGTCCGTCGCCATAGAGTCTGGCGGCCTCGGCAATGGCCTGGCACTCTTCGTTCGTGATGCGGCCGTTGCGGGTGATGATGCGGCCGTTGAATTTGTTGGTGCCCTTGTGGTTCAAAAAGCCCATGGCCTTCACCCGCTTGATGTCCTCGGGGCGCAGGGTGCACCCTTCCCCGGCGGGCGCGGCAGCAGGGGCCTCCAGCTTGGCAATGAATTCCTCCAGCGCCTCGGCGGTGAGCTCCACCGCGGCCCGGCAGCGGCTGGTCTCGGTCTTATACCGGGCGGCCAGGGTCGCGCAGTCCGTGGCGCCGCAGGCCAGCTTGCGCTCAAAGACTTCCACAAACCGGGCGCACAGCTCCTTCAGGTCGGCCCGTCCGGCATACTTCCGGCTGAGCACGCCGATGGCGCCGGTCAGGCTGCCGCAGGTGCTTCCGCAGCCCATGCCGGTGCGGAACCCGGCAAAGAGGCCGGTCTCCGCCTCCGTCAGGCCCAACTCATAAACCTCGTTGGCCGCCAGCAGAATGGCCTCGGCGCAGCCCTTATCCAGGGTAAAGTAGTAATAACCCGCTTTTTCTTTCAGTGACATGGTAGGTTCATCTCCTAATTATACAATAAAGAAATGTTTATGTGCTTATCGGTTTTACTCAGCCGTTGGAGCAATTGTAATTTGAAGTGCAGGGCGCTTTATCTTACAATTTCACGGTCTGCTTCTTAACAGCCGATAACCTAAGGCAACACCGCACAATGGGAACTGCGGGCTTCGGCGGGTCTTTTGCCCCATCCGCACAGTTCTGAAAATGGGAAATACACAAAGTATTCCCGCATTTTCAGAACTTTCGGCTGGTCCAAAATCCCTCGCCGAATCTCCTTGTCCCATTGTGCGGTATTGCCCTAATGAAAGAATCGTATCATCCACCAATAGTATACTAACCCGGGCTTTGTCTGTCAATCAAATAATCGGCTATGTCAAAAACAGGAAGGGTGAAAACGAGGCTGAAAAAGCCGGGGCAAACGGCCCCGGCTTAAGGTCAGGTTGCCGTTGAAAAAGCAGTCCGCAAACAAAACAAAGCCGACTGCATTTCGGAAAACAACACAATTTTTTGCTTGTCGTATGACAGAATGAGTGATAAAATGGAATGAAGCTACCAGAAAACAGGATTTCCGGTGAACTGAAAAATAGAATCCACAGCCTTTGGAAAATCTTTTTGACCGGCGGCATTTATCAGGAATCCGGCAGCAGCAAGCAAGCCGTCAATTCCGCCATCCGCAGGCTGGAAGGCGAAGACATTTTCGATCTGACCCATTTCAAAGGAAAAAGCAACCAGGTGTTTCCAGCCGAGAACGGGAAGCGTTTTGCAATTGAGACGGTTGCCCGGATTTATGAGGCGGAAAGCAGGGCCTTCGCCTCCCGGACGGAAGAGGAAATCAATATACATGTCCGGCTTCTGTTGACTCCTTCCCCGTGCAGCTCCAGGCCTTACAGCAGGATCCCGCGCCCTGGGTGCGGAATCCTTCATAACAGAATGAGAGAAGGAAAACCATGCGAATTGCGATCGTTGAGGACGAGGCAATCTATGCAGAAAAATTGCGTGAATATTTGCAAAGGTACACCCAGGACTACGGGCAGGAATGGGATGTTTCCTTTTTCACAGACGGCATTTCATTTCTGAACAGCTTCAAAGGGCAGTTCGATGTGATCCTGCTGGATATCTCCATGCCGGTGCTGGATGGAATGGAGGTTGCCAAACGGCTTCGCGCCATTGATTCGGAGGTGGTGCTGCTGTTTGTCACCAACCTGGCCCAGTACGCCATCCGGGGCTATGAGGTGGGGGCTTTTGACTATATTCTGAAACCCATCCATTACTTTGCCTTTTCCCAGCGTCTCAGCCGGGCGGTGGGCAGGGTCAAAAGCAAGGCGAAGAATTACCTGGTACTGAACGCCCGGGAAGGGATGCAGAAGCTGGATGTGAATGCCATCTACTATGTGGAAAGCCGGAACCACGATCTGATCTTTCACACGGAATCCGGCATTTTCACATTGGGCGGCACCATGAAGGACGTTGAGGAGCGGCTCCAGGCTTACTCCTTTTTTCGCTGCAACAAGGGTTATCTGGTGTCCCTGCGGCATGTGGACAGTATTCAGGATGGATGCGCCCTTGTCCATGGGCAGAAGCTGCTGATCAGCAGAACCCGAAAGAATGAATTTATGGAAGCGCTGATCAACTATGTGGGAGGTGGTGTGCTGTGAACGCTGCTGTTTTGGACATCCCCCGGATTTATACCGGCATTGCCGAATGGATGGCCTGCATGATTTTCGCGCTTCAATTCAAGCCCCGTGTCCCAAAAAGATGGACCTGCCTGATCTGCGCCGGGGCACTTGTCTGTCAGTGCGCGTTTTTGGAGCTGACCGACGATCTTCCCATCTTTTTCTGGATTCCCTGCATGGCCGCGGCGGCGGGGATGATGCTGGGGCTGCTGATGGCGCTGTGTGACCTGGATTTTCCGGCCTGTGCCTATACCTGCGTCCGGGCGTTTATCCTGGCGGAGTTCGCCGCATCCCTGGAATGGCAGATTCACTGTTATTTATGGCCGTCAAACCGGGCAATCTGGTGGCAGCGCTATGGCCTGTTGCTGCTGGTGTATGGCAGTGTTTTTCTGGTCATGACCCTGCTGGAGCGGCGGTGCAGCCCCAGAGAAGAACGCCTGATGATTACGCCCCAGGAGCTGGTAACCACCGTCATCATGGGAATCTGCGTGTTCGCCATCAGCAACCTCAGCTTCTATGTCAAGAGCACCCCATTCAGCGGGCGGTATGCCAGCGAGATCAACAACATCCGTACCTTTTCCGATCTGTGCGGCGTGATGATCCTGTATGCCTACCATCTGCAGCGAATGCAGAACCGGGCCCGGCAGGAACTGAGCGCCATGCAGTCCATTCTGGAGAGCCAGTATGCCCAGTACCGTCTGGGCCGGGACTCGATAGACATGATCAATCGGAAGTATCACGATCTGAAGCACCAGATTTCCGCGCTGCGGGCGGAAACCGACCCGGCTGTTCGCAGCCGGTGGCTGGACGAAATGGAAGAGGACATCAAAGCCTACGAAGCCCAGAACAAAACCGGCAATTCCATTTTGGACACCCTGCTCACCGGAAAAAGTCTGAACTGCCAGAAGCACAGCATTGATCTGACCGTGGTAGCGGACGGCAAACCCCTGGGCTTTATGGACACCATGGATATTTGCTCCCTGTTTGGCAATGCCCTGGACAACGCCATCGAGTGCGAGCGAAAGCTCACGGACAAAAGCAAACGGATGATTCACCTGACCCTGACCACCCAGAAGCAGTTTCTGCTCTTTCAGGTGGAAAACTACTGTACAGAGCCGTTAAATTTCAGGGACGGACTGCCCGTCACCACCAAAGGCGATGCGGGAAACCATGGCTTCGGGCTCAAAAGCATTCAGCTCACGGCAAAGAAATACGGTGGAAGCGCCGTCGTTCAGGTGAATGACAACTGGTTTGTATTAAAGGTGCTGATTCCACTTCCGGCAGCGGAGTAACAAAGGGCGGGAAACCGCCCTTTTCTTTTTTAGCATAGTCAACAAAAATTATTCCTAATTTTTGTGCACTATTTTTAAGTGTTTTTCATCCAAACTCGGCGTTTTTGCAGTTTGCGAAGAAAAAAGAACCGTTTGCGAAGAATCCCATACTTTTCCGTCACTCCGTGATATATTGCAGTTACCCGGGGAAACGCCCGAGAGAACGAGAGTCAAAAAACAAGGAGGAGAACTTAAATGCTGAGTATCAACATTGATGACGTGAAAACAGTCATCGGTCTGATGCGGGGGCACCTGATTGCCCTTGCCGTCTGCCTGGTGCTGGCCATCGTCGTCACCATCGCTGTGGTAAAGCTTCCCAAGAAAAGCAAGAAGCTGATCCGCGGCAACGCCTGGCTGGCCTTCGTGCTGGCCCTGGTCATCATCGTTAACCTGATTTTGACCGGCCCTGTCTATTCCATCGTCAACCTGGCGATGGGCGGCGGCAGCATCAGTGAGGAGAGCATCAGCTCTGCCACGGATCTTTGCACCACGATTGCCGAGGAGGGTATTGTCCTTCTGAAAAATGAAGACAACATCCTGCCCCTGAAGAACACCAAGGTCAACACCTTTGGCTGGTCCGCTACGAACCCCGTCTACGGCGGTACCGGTTCCGGCTCCCTGTCCGGTGCTTACCCCACTGTGACGCTGCTGGAGGGCCTGACCAACGCCGGAATTGAGTACAACACCGCGCTCACCGAGTTCTATACCAACTTCCGTGCCTCCCGTCCCATGGTTGGCATGTGGGGTCAGGACTGGACGCTCCCCGAGCCCACCCAGGCCGACTACGAAGCTGCGAACATCTATGACAATGCCCTGGCATTCTCCGACACTGCGGTGATTGTCATTGCCCGTTCCGGCGGCGAGGGTGCTGACCTGCCCACCTCCTACTATGGCGAGGACACCTTCCAGGAGGGCGGTATGTTCGGTTCTTCCGGCGTGCGCTACAGCGAATACGCTGATGACCTGGATGCGAACAAGCACTATCTGGAGCTGACCAACCGGGAAATCGCTACGATTGAGGCTGTTACCAGCAAGTTTGACAACGTGGTTGTCATCATCAACTCTGCCAACGCCATGGAGCTGGGCTGGGTCAACGAGTACCCTTCCATCAAGGGCGTTGTCTATTGCCCCGGCACCGGCCAGTCCGGCTTCAATGCCCTGGGCGAGATCCTGGCAGGCAAGGTCAATCCCTCCGGCAAGACCGTGGACACCTTCGTGGCCGATCTGACCGCTACTCCCAGCTACAATAACTTTGGCGCTACTTACTACACCAATATGGATGATGTGGCTCCCCTGTCCTGGGGTCAGCCGGTCATCCCCAAATACGTCAGCTATGTGGAAGGCATCTACGTCGGCTACAAGTTCTATGAGACTGCCGCCGCGGAAGGCCTGATCGACTACGACAAGACCGTTGTCTATCCCTTCGGCTATGGTCTGAGCTACACCAGCTTTACCCAGGAAATGGGCGACATCACCGAAAAGGATGGCGTTCTTTCCGTAGATGTCACCGTGACCAACACCGGCTCTGTGGCCGGCAAGGATGTGGTGGAGGTCTATTTCAATCCTCCTTACACCAACGGCGGCATTGAGAAAGCCACGGCCAACCTGGTTGCCTATGACAAGACCGGAATGCTGGAGCCCGGCAAGAGCGAGACGCTGACCCTCAGCTGGAAGGTGGAGGATATGGCCTCCTACGACACCTACGGCAAGGGCTGCTATGTGCTGGAGAAGGGCGATTACATCATCTCCATCAACTCCGATTCCCACAATGTCATCGATTCCCAGACCTACACCGTGAAGAAGGATGTGGTCTACAGCGAAGGCCGCTCCACCGATCAGACTTCCGCAACCAACCAGTTCGGCTTTGCGGAGAACACCGAGCAGATCACCTATCTGTCCCGGCAGGACGGCTTTGCCAACTACGAAGAAGCTACCGCTGCCTGCACGTTCACTGAGATGACTGCCGAGCAGAAGGCCGGCTACTATACCCATGCCAACTATGATCCCACCGCGTTTAACAATGCCGACGACGTGATGCCCACCACCGGCGCCAAAAACGGAATCCAGCTGGTAGATATGCGCGGCCTCGACTACGATGATCCCAAGTGGGATACCCTCCTGGATCAGCTCACCGTTAGCGAGATGGTAAACCTGATCTCCGTTGGCGGCTACCAGAGCGTGGCCATCAGCTCCATCGGCAAGACCCAGCAGATCGACTGCGACGGCCCCGCTTCCATCAACAATAACTTCACCGGCAAGGGCTCCATCGGCTTCCCCGCCGCTGTGATGATCGCCTCCACCTGGAACGAGGATCTGGCAAAGGAATTTGGTTCTTCCATCGGACAGATGGCCGACGAAATGAACGTCTCCGGCTGGTACGCCCCCGCCATGAACACCCATCGCTCCGCCTTCGCAGGCCGGAACTTCGAGTACTATTCCGAGGATGGCTTCCTGTCCGGCAAGATGGCGGCCAATGCGGTTGCCGGTGCCAAGGAGCACGGTGTTTACTCCTTCATCAAGCACTTTGCTCTGAATGACCAGGAGACCAGCCGGACAGAACTGTTGTCCACCTGGTCCAATGAGCAGGCCATTCGTGAAATCTATCTGAAGCCCTTCGAGCTGGCCGTTAAGGAAGGCGGCGCCCAGGCGGTTATGTCCGCTTTCAACTATATCGGTAATGAGTATGCCGGCGCCTGCAACGAGCTGCTGCAGAATGTCCTGCGCAGCGAGTGGGGCTTCCGCGGTATGGTGCTGACCGACTACTTCGGCGGCTACGGCTATCAGGATGCCGATATCCAGATTCGTAACGGCGGCGACTTCTGCCTGAACCCCATGGGCAGCGAAACCTCCGTCCTGACGGATCAGACCAGCGCCACCTCCCTCATCGCTGCCCGTCAGGCCTGCAAGAACATCCTGTACACCACCTGCAACAGCCGTGCCTATACTGCCGAAACGCTGAATCCCGGCCTGCCCGGTTGGCAGATCGTCATGTATGTGATCGACGCTGTGGTCATCGCGCTGCTGGCGGTGTGGGAATTCGCCATGATCAAGTCCTACAAAAAGCCTGAGCAGGTTACCATCGAGAGCAAATAATT
>CAMEWH010000099.1:0-6814 GCA_945940335.1 uncultured Clostridia bacterium
GGACTGAACACCATTCAGCAGTCCGCGGCGGATGCCATTGTGGAGCTCACCGGTGTGGTGGGCGCGGTGCAGGATGCCATTTCCGGCGAAGCAAAAAGCGACCTGTTTGTGAACCTGCAGAAGGTGGTCACCGGACAGATGACCGCTGCCCAGGCGGTGGAGTCCGCCGTCCGGCTGAACGGAACGTAGGAGAGGAGAGAAAACAATGTACCGGGTACTGCTGGTGGATGATGAAAGCATCATTGTAGAGGGCCTGCGCCGGGTGGTCCGGTGGGCCGATTACAACTGCCAGGTGGTGGGAACCGCCTGCGACGGGGAGGAAGGCGCCCGGTTGATCCGGGAACTGGACCCGGACATTTTGTTCACGGATATCCGCATGCCCGGCCGGGATGGGCTGTCCATGGTGGCGGCACTGCGCAGTGAGCACCCGGAAATGCAGATTGCCATTCTCACGGGCTACCGGGACTTTGCCTATGCCCAGGAAGCCATCCGCCTGGGGGTGACCCGGTTCCTTCTGAAGCCCTCCAAGATGGAGGAAATCAAGGAGGCGCTCACCGTGATGACGGAGCGGCTGAACAAGCAGCTGCCTGCCCAGGAAGAGGAAGAACAGAACCAGAATGCCGGCAGCTTCATCGTCAACCGGGCGTTGGATTTCATGGAGAAAAACTACGCCCAGAAGCTGACCCTTCAGGCGGTGGCGGACTGCTGCTATGTGTCCCAGTGGCACCTTTCCAAGCTGCTGAACCGGTACGCCGAAAAGAGCTTCTATGACATCCTCAATGCCATCCGCATCCAGAAGGCCAAGGAGCTGCTGTCCGACCCAAAATTGAAGATCGGAGAAATCGGGGAAATGGTTGGCTATGCCGACACCGCCCATTTCGCCCGGACCTTCAAAAAGCTGGAAGGCAT
Organism: uncultured Clostridia bacterium; assembly: GCA_945940335.1. GTDB lineage: Bacteria > Bacillota > Clostridia > Oscillospirales > Oscillospiraceae > Faecousia. The sequence goes on from CAMEWH010000099.1 coordinate 910, forward strand.
GAGCGCCAACGAATACCGCAATACCCTGAAATGATCCAATCCCCGCCGCGGAAAAACGCGGCGGGGATTACATTTGGCAAATCGAACAAGGAAAAGCAAGAAACAACAATGCCGGCTCGTGACTTATCACCAAAGCAATGGTAAAATATCATCAATCAGGAACGGAAATGATGTGCGGTTTTCGTCATATGATACACGGAAAGGAAGGGAGACTATGGCTCGCAATGCGCTGAAGGAAGCGCCCAACCGGCTTGCCTCCGGGCGGTTTGCTAAGTACAAAAAAACCCTGGTATTGCTGACAATGGTGGCTCCTGCCGCCATCTGGCTGCTGTTGCTGCGCTACCTGCCCATGGGGGGGATTGTGCTGGCATTCAAGGACTATAAAATCAACCCCAGAAATCCTTCGTTCATCAGCAATCTGTTAAGCAGCAAGTGGGTTGGGCTAAAGAATTTCGAGTACCTGTTCAAGACGGATTCCGCCTGGATCATGTTCCGCAACACCCTGGGCTATAACATCGTCTTTATCATCCTGGGCGTCATCATTCCCGTGGCCTTCGCCATCATGATGAACGAGCTTACCCGGAAGTTCGTGAGAAAAACATACCAGACCATGATGTTTTTTCCTTATTTTCTGTCCTGGGTGGTGGTAAGCTACTTCCTGAACGCATTTCTGGATGCCCAGTACGGCATGATTCCCGCCATGCAGGCAGCGGCAGGAAAGGAGGTCACCTCCTGGTACACCACCCCCGGCCCCTGGCCCTATCTGCTGGTGTTCGCCAACCTTTGGAAAAACGTGGGCTATTCCACGGTGCTGTACCTGGCGGCCATCACCGGCATCGATGCCAACCAGTATGAGGCGGCAGCGATTGACGGTGCTTCCAAGTGGCAGCAGGTGCTTTACGTGACCATTCCTCATTTGCGCACCATGATCTGCATTCTCTTCATTATGAATGTGGGCAGGATATTTGCCTCGGATTTTGGCCTGTTCTACAATGTGCCCATGCAGAACGGTGCCCTGTTCTCCGTGACTCAGACCATCGATACCTATGTCTATCGGGCCTACATTGCCACCGGCAATCCGGGGCAGTCCTCGGCGGCGGGCCTTCTGCAAAATGTGCTGGGCTTCATCTGCATTCTGTCGGCCAACGCCATTGTGAAAAAGGTCGACGCCGACAGTGCCATGTTCTAAGGAGGTGCGGTCATGGCTGACAAAAAGAAGAACCTTCGCTTAAACTCCGTCAGCGTGGGAACGGAAGCCATTTTCCATGTGATCATCGGTCTGTTCTCCGTTTGCTGCATCATCCCCTTTGTTTTTGTTGTCATCATTTCCTTCTCGTCGGAAGCATCCATCCGGGAGATCGGCTATTCCTTCTTCCCCCAGGCGTGGAGCACCCAGGCCTACAGCTACGCCTTTGAGAAGCTGCCCCAGATCTGGCGGTCCTATTTCAACAGCGTTTTCATCACCATGGTGGGTACGGTCCTGAGCACGGCCATGTGCGCCATGTATTCCTATGCCCTGTACCGTCCGGATTTCAAATTCCGGGGCTTCTTCAATTTCCTCAGCTTCTTCACCATGATCTTCGGCGGCGGCCTGGTTCCCACCTATATCGTCTGTAAGCAGCTGCTTGGGCTCAGCGAGAACTACGCGTCGCTGATCGTCCCGCTGCTGGTCAGTCCCTTCAACATCATCGTCATGCGCACCTTCTTCAAAAGCTCCGTGCCCATGGAGTTGATTGAGGCGGCCACCATTGACGGAAGCGGCGAGTATTCCACCCTGTTTCGCATTGTGGTGCCCATTGCCAAACCGGGCATCGCCACCATCGCCCTGCTCAATGCCCTTGCCTACTGGAACGACTGGTTTAATTCCCTTTTGTACATCCGTCAGAAAAAGATTTTGCAGCCCCTGCAGGCCCTGCTGATGGAGCTGCAGAACAACGTGGACTACTTAAACCGGATGTCCGGTCAGCTGGGCACGGCGGCCATCAACGAGGCGGCCAAGCTCCCCACCCAATCCCTGCGAATGGTGCTGGTGGTGCTCATCGTGGTGCCCATTGCCTGCGCCTATCCCTTCTTCCAGCGCTACATCGTGTCCGGTCTTGCCATCGGCTCGGTGAAGGGCTGATCCACTCAGGCTAATACAGCGCGTCAGCGCTGATTGGTAAAATCACTATTTATAAATGGAGGATGAATCATGAGAAAGTTTTTCGCAATGCTCCTGGCGCTGGCAATGATCGGCAGTCTGGTCGGTCTGTCCCAGGTCGCTTCCGCTGAGGAGGCGCTGGAGCCTGTCACCCTGAAGATCTGGTTCCATGGCAGCAACGTTACCCCGGATGCATCCGAGACCGTGCTGAAGGAAGTCAATGCCTACCTGGCTGAGAAGCTCAATGTGACCCTGGAAGTCATCTGGGGCACCTGGGGTGACTTCGACACCGCTACCGTTACCGCGCTCACCGGCGGCGACGATGTGGACATGTATTTCACCTGCAACTGGTCCGCCAACGAGTATAACAAGTTTGCCCGGGACGGCTATTGGGTACGGCTGGATGAGCTGCTCCCCACCTATGGCGCCGACCTGCTGGAGACCATTCCCCAGGGCATTTGGGACTGCGCTGTGACGAATGGCTACGACGGCATGGGCATCTATGCCGTCCCCGGCCTGAAGGACACCGCCACCCAGAACTGCTGGGACGTGAACGGCACATTGCTTGCCGAGCTGGGCTATGATGTGGACGCTGTCTGCGCCGCCGGCCTGGATTACTTCTCCGACGAGTTCGCTGAAATGCTGCAGAAGGCCAAGGACGCTAAGGGCAAGGATTTCTATCCTCTGCTCATCGAGCCCGTGGTCCTGGAAAGAATGGTTAACCATTCCTCCATCATCACCGGTGATGTGGCTGCCGGCAACGTCCTGTCCTACTACTACGACGCCGAGCATCCCTCCAACGACATTGGCAGCACCATCGTGAACAAGTACGCCACCGAGGAGTTCGCCAAGTTCGCAGCAAAGACCTATGAGTATGCCCAGAAGGGCTTCATCTCTCCCAGCTGCCAGTCCACCGCCACCGCCAATGACTACCGTGTCGCCTGCCAGAACACCGGTGAGTACCTGTTCGGTACCCAGTCCTACGCCTTCGGCTATGAGCTGGACGCTTCCGATGCCCGCGGTATCGACGTGCGCATGGTTCCTGAGACTGCCGCTTACATGGACTGCACCTCCGGTCAGGGCGCCATGGTGGCCATCTCCGCTACCTCCAAGAATCCCGAGCGGGCGCTGATGTTCCTGAACCTGCTGAACACCGACTCCAAGCTGATGACCATGCTGAACTACGGCACCGAGGGCTTCACCTACACCGCCAACGAGGACGGTACCATTACTTTCACCGATGCCCGGGCCACCTACTCTCCCTGGACCAACGGCATGGGCAATGTCCGTATCCTTCCTCCCACCCAGGCACAGGGACTGGATTACTGGAACCGTTTCGCTGCTTACTACGACGCAGCTGAGGCGCTGCCCTACGGCGGCTTCATCTTCGACAGCTCCGAGCTGGATACCGAGAGCGCCGCTCTGGCCAATGTCTACGCCGAGTACGCCTTCAACCTGATGTCCGGCGCCGTGGATCCCGAGGCCGTTCTGCCCGAGTTCCTGAGCAAGATGGAAGCAGCCGGCATCAATGAGTTTGTGGCTGCCGCCCAGGCTCAGCTGGAAGCTTACATGGGATAAGACTTCACCGGTTCCTCTTTATCCTAAATATCGCAGGAAAAGCCCCGCACGGCGACGTGCGGGGCTTTTCTATAGGGACAGATGAGCGGGAAAGGAGAAAATGTCTTGACAAACAGAGGAATATTCACTATTATAACATTGTTGTAAAACAATGTTGCGGAAATAAAAGAGAGATTTGACGAAACAGGGCGGGAGGAAAAATGAGAATCGAGAAATGTTTGATTCAGGGAATCCCCACTGTCATTTGGGGCGAACCCTCCGAAAAGGCGTATCTGTTTGTCCATGGGAAAATGTCTTCCAAGGATGCGGCGGGGGCGTTCGCCGGAATCGCCCAGGAAAAGGGCTGCCAGACTTTGAGCTTTGATCTGCCGGAGCACGGTGACCGGGCGGGTAAGCCGGAGCGCTGCGACATCTGGAACGGAATGCGGGATTTGAAGGGGATGTGTGAGGCCGCTTTTGCCCGTTGGCGGGAGGTCAGTCTCTTCGGGTGCAGTCTGGGAGCCTATTTCAGCCTGAATGCCTGTGGGGATTATCCTTTCCAAAATTGTCTGTTTCAGTCCCCCATTGTGGACATGGAATATCTGATTCATCAGATGATGGGATGGTTCCAGGTGCCGCCGGAGCGATTGGAACGGGAGGGCGAGGTGAAAACCCCCATCGACATCCTGAGCTGGGACTACTATCAGTATGTGCTGGCGCACCCCGTCACCCGCTGGGATATTCCCACCGCCATTCTCTATGGAGGCAAGGACAATTTGCAGTCCCGACAGGTGATGAAGCATTTTGCGGAGCGATTCGGATGCCGGCTGACCATTTCGGAATTCAGCGAGCATCCCTTTATGCAGCCGACGGATTTTCCGATTGTGGAGGATTGGATGCGCCGCAGCCTGGAATGGGAGGAAAGAATATGAATATTACCCTGGTGAAGCTGACTCCGGAATACAGGCCTCAGCTCAATGACATGATGGAAGAATGGCTGGCGGTGGAGCAGGATTTTTCACCCTACATGATCCGCCGGAATGACTACCGTGATTTTGAATATTATCTGGAAAATCTGGAAATCAGGCAGGAGCAGGACGGCCGGGTGCCTGATTCCACCTATTTCTGCCTGGATCTGGATGAGAATGTTTTCGTGGGCGCGGTGAACATCCGCCATTATCTCAATGAATCCCTGCTCTTTACCGGTGGTCACATTGGCGACGGCATCCGGCCCAGCCGACGGCGGAAGGGCTATGCCACCGCCATGATTCGCCTGGCTCTGGAAAAATGCCGGGAGTTGGGACTCCACCGGGTGCTGATGACCTGCGACAAGGACAACATCGGCTCCGCAAAATCCATCCTCCGAAACGGCGGTATCCTGGAAAATGAAATTACCAACGAGGAAGGGAAGCAGGAGCAGCGCTACTGGATCGACCTGGATCGGATTCCGCCGTTGACCCATGTGTATTTTGTCCGCCATGCCCAGCCGGTCCACAGTCACGAAGACGACAGAACCTGGCCATTGACGGAGGAAGGAAAGCAGGACACTGCCCTGGTAACACAGGTGCTGGCGGACAAACAGATTGATTGTTTCTATTGCAGCCCCTACCTGCGCAGCCTGGACACCATCCGCCCCGCTGCAGCCCAATATGACCTGCCCATCCTTCAGGATGAACGCCTGCGGGAGCGTCAGGCAGGGAAGCAGGGCAATGCAAATCTCCGGGATGCCGATTCCCCCCTGCGCCGCCGCTGGCTGGATTTTTCCTGGCACGAGCCCGGCGGGGAGTCCATCGGCCAGGTACAGCAGCGCAACCTTGCCGCCCTTCAGGAGATTCTGCTGGAAAACCCCGGGAAGAACATTGCCATCGGTACCCACGGCACTGCCCTCAGCTCCATTCTGAATTACTACCGTCCCCAATTCTGCTGTGAGGATTTTCTGCGAATTGTGGACTGGATGCCCTATATTGTGGAGCTGACCTTTGACGGGCAGAAGCTGCTCACCTTCCGGGAGCTGGCCCATATCGAAAAGCCATACCGCCCTGATGGGGTAAGTAGATAAATTGTAATTTGGCGGGCCGGGACCGACGCACCCCTTGGCTCCCCCTATGGGGGAGCTGGCTGCCCCATAGGGGCAGACTGAGAGGGCTGCATGGTTTTTTCGAGTGCTATTATCTTACTGCGGTACCCTCTCAGTCAGCCTGTTCGGCT
>CAMEWH010000100.1:0-6805 GCA_945940335.1 uncultured Clostridia bacterium
TTCAAAACCCCAGTTTTGCTTGACACAAAACCGGGGTTTCTCGACGGTCTGCGGCTGCCCCTTGGGGCAGCCATTTTCATTCCAACGCAGTGCGGAGTTTCTTCAGCGCTCGCTTTTCAATCCGGGAGACATAGCTTCTGCTGATGCCGGTACGTTCCGCCACCTCCCGCTGGCGCAGGGGTGTTTCCGTGCCCAGACCGTATCTCAGCTGAATGACCTGGCGCTCCTGCTCCGTCAGGCAGGTATCCACCGCCCTACGGAGCTGCTTCACTGTCTCCTTCCCTGCCACCTGCTCCATCAGGTCCACGTCCTCGCTGACCACGTCCATCAGTGCCAGGGGCGCACCGTCCGTCCCTGTATCGATATAGTCCGACAAGGACACATCCTGAGCGCTCTTCCGACCAGCCCGGAAATACATGAGAATTTCATTTGCTATCCTCACGCCAAGAGGTTTTGCTGGCGTCATCGGCGTATTCGTCGTCAAATTCGCCGTAATCGACATCAGAATACGCTTCAAGGGGCTCTTCTTCCATACTTTCGTCATCCATGTCAGTGTATCGACTCACCATATCGGGGTATTCGATCTCCCCCTCCTCTGCGCCAAACAGCACCACATGGGCGTTGACACCGTCCCAAATCACCTTGCGAACCACGGTTCGGATGGCGGCGCGTTTCTCCTCCACGGACATTTCGTCGATATTCTGCCGGAACATGGACAGCATCTGCCGCAGCAAATCAAACTCCGTGTCACTGAGGGCGTTGGCAGAGGTCAGCCCTTCCAGCTCATGAATGCGATTCTCGATTTCCCGGTTGATCTCCGTCAGCTCTTCGATTCGTTTCGTCACATGGACTCTGGCAACGGACTCACCCATGGAGGACAGAGCATCCACCAGTCCCGCGACCTTCTTTTCATTTTCGGCATACTCTGTCCGCAGGTTCGCCAGCTGGGTTTCATACTGCTCCCGATTCCCGGTGTAGAACTGGCGGCTCTTTTCCAGTTGGGTCAGGAAGCTGCTGTCGTGCTCGGTCAGAGCCTTGATCTGCTCGATAATCGCCGCGTCCAGAAGATTGCCGTTGGCGTTGCGCTTGTTGCACCGCTGGCGCTTGCTGCGCTCTTTCATCTTGCAGACATAGGTGTAGATCGGCTTTCCATCCGCCGTCACCCGCTTGGACAGCTTGGGGTACATCCGCTCGCCGCAGGAGCAGAACAGCAGGCCGGTCAGCAGCGCCTCGTTGTTCCGGGGCTTCCGGTAGCCCTTGGATTTGTTGCGTTCCAGAGATTCCTGCACCTTGATCCACTGAGAGGATGGCACCAGTCCGGGATGCTGGCCCAGGGCGATGATCCACTGGCTGACCGGCAGCAGAATGGTGGTTTTCCCCTTCTCCTGATCGGTGCGGTTGTAGGCCATGATGCCGCGCTTGCCGTCAAAGGCTTCTTTCGGGAAGCACACGTCCGCCTGCCTTTGGGTGAAATAGTCGTAGGCCGCCTCATCCGCCGTCATATACACCGGGTTCTGCAAAATGGCCTTGATGGCAAACCGGGTGAAATCCTTCCCCTGCTTGGTCTTGATCCTCCGGCGAAGCAGCTCCGCTTCCACGGCGGTCAGAGAATCCGTTTCCGTATACAGGTCGAAAATCAGTTTCGGGATTTCCGCTTCCTCGGGGATGGGCACCAGCTTAAAGGACTTGCGGGTTTTCCCGTCCACCGTGACCTTGCTGACCGCCTCGGACTTAAAGCCCGTGGGAGCGTTGCCCCCCAGCCAGCGGCCGGTTTTGGCCAGCTCGTGCATATTGTCCCGAATTCGCTCGGCGATGGTTTCCCGCTCCAACTGAGAGAACACGGAGATAATGAACATCATGGCCCGGCCCATGGGGGTGCTGGTGTCGAACTGCTCCCGGATGGACACGAAGGACACCTCCAACTTGGTCAGTTCATCGATCAGGCTGGTAAAGTCGCTGATGTTGCGGCTGATTCTGTCCAGACGGTACACGACGATCGCCTTGAACCGGTGCTTCCGCACGCCCTCCATCATATCCCGAAAGGCGGGCCGGTTCAGATTGCCGCCGGAAAAGCCCTCGTCCTCAAACACCACACAGCGGTCAACGTATTCCTCTCCAAAGAAATTGCGCACATACTCCCTGCACAGCTCCACCTGATTGCCAATGCTCTCGCCCTTGCCCGTAAACTTGGACTTCCGGGAATAAATGGCGATGGATTCCGCGTTTTTCCGCATATCTTTCTCCTCCTGCTTGATATGTGATTGTTTTTATGCTATTATAACACAGCGTAGCCAATATGTAAACAGAAGAATCGCAAACTTCTGGCAGATGTGTGACCATTTTTAGTATAGGAAAGGATGTCGCGAAACGCGACACCCCTGTAAGAATCAGAGGAGGACAGACGATGAATACAGAATTGACCTACATCCGCTGCGGAGACTATTTTATCCCCAACCTCAAGCTGGAAACCACCGAGGAACGCCCGCTGAACAAGTATGGCCGGATGCGCCGCACCTTCCTCCGGGAGCACAGACCCATCGAATATTCCATTCTTGCCATGGAGCAAAAGCTGTTCCCCCATCTCTGGGAGACTCAGGAAACAGCGCAGCGGAGAGCAGAACAGATCATGGACGGATTGCTGCGCACAAATCCCGCACCGGACAAGGCCACAGACCCGCTGGGCTGGGTACAGCACATGAATAGCCTGAAAGCACAGGCGGAGGAAATTATCTTCTCTGAGCTGATCTTCGTATAAGAAAAAAGCAAGGGTGTCGCGTTTCGCGACACCCTTTTGCTTTTCGGCTTCAATCCGCCAACAAAATATTCCGCACATCCACTGTCTGTGCGGAAATTTTTGTAATCTCCCATGATGATAACATAGTCTGATGGCACCTATGCAGGAAGCAAGGAACGGGTTCACCCCCGTTCCCCGCTTTCCTTTTTCCTGGTTTCGATGACCGCATCCAGCAGCGCCAGCTTCTGACTGGTGGGGCAGTTCAGGGACTTCAAGCGCTGATTGACCGCTGCCGCGTGGACATCGGCTACCCGCCGGGCCAGTTCTTCTTTGCCTTCTTCGGTTTTGGGATAGTAAACAATCACATTGACCGGAGCCATTTTTCGGATAGCGGCCACCTCCTTTTACTGCAAAATTCTATTCCGAAACTGCTGCTGATATGAAGCCGCCAGAACATCTGGCTCAGAGCAGGGGACGGCTTCTGAATATACTTATGGTAATGGAAAATAGGGAAGAAGTTTTGTAATCGTTTGATTACCTCTCCCTCCGTTTCTGCCAGACGAGGTCGTACCCCATCACGTCTGCCAGCTGGACTGCTTCGCGATAACGCAGGGAACCTCTGGCCAGCTTGTTGGAGAAATTGGAAATGCTGTCGCTCCAGCCGTTCGTCGTCACAAACTCCATATCCCTCGCCCCGCTACGCAAGCAGCAGGGCTCACTCATTTCGTTGCTCCTCCTCTCCCCAAAAAGTCTGCGACTTTTCGGGGTCCCCATTTGAGAGAGCAGATCTACCACCTGCTGCATGGTCATACCGGAACGGACGATGATACTCTTGATTTCATTTTTCACATTCATAGTCATACCTCATATTTCTGTTTGAAATGGCATCGGCAATATCTCCATCGCAGATGCCGATATCGGTTATACGGTTTTAAAAAGAACCTTTCGGAACGAAAAAGAACCGCACGAAACCGCAGAAGGGATACACTCTGCGTACCAGCGCGATTGGGTGTAATTCTCCTGCGGTTTCGCATATCTCTTTCCCATTTGAACAAGCCTTGGGAATATCCTTACCTTTCGGACTGTTTCTGCGGGCTATTTTGTCCTTCATAACGCCGACAACTGACGATCTCCGCCCGGAAAGTCTGTTTGCAGTGATGCCGACAGCTGCGGCAAATGGAGTTGAACTGGATGTGCCCCGCGCGATTGCGGAACAGTTCCCACTCATGCCCTGTGTACTTTTTCATTTTTCTCCCTCTATATCTGTTGATGAAAACGCCCTGTCCGCGGCTGTGCAGGAAATGCAATAAATGCAATAAAGTCCCCCACGGTAACGATACCGAGCGGTGCCCAATGGCGCAGCGATGATAGACCAGCCCCGTAACGCATTGTCAGCGGCCACTGGCCGCGCAATAAACTCACGAGACTGCCGCTGGATTCACGAGGATGTGTACATCCGCCGGCCTGCCGGTGCCCTGGTATTCGGGCCGGACGATTTTGAGGTAGCCGTACTCCTCCAACAGTTCCAGAATTGAAAACAACTCCTCCGTTTTGGAGAAATACTTGCCCCGGCAGTTCTGGAACAGCTGGGAGCGCTTGATGTCCATGCTCTGCATTTTGCGGATCTTCGCCCAGACGAATTTTGCCTTTGCGATATTCACATCCGCACCCATGGTGGAGTAGGCGTGCATAGCGTGGGCCAGAAAATAGGTTCCGATTTCGATTGCCCGACCCACCGTTTCCGCAGAGATTTCCTTTTCTCCCGGTGCCATATCCGCGGCATGGAGCAGGCCCGCAATTCTCAGGACAGCGCCAATATACTTTGCCGCCCAGTCCGGGAATATCTGCCCATCCTCGACCATGAATCGTTCATGTTCCTCGAAATACCCGGCGATGATTTCCTCCGCCTTTTCTGACAGTACCAGCGTTTCCGGTTCTTCTCCTGTAGGCAGAGCCATCAGCCGAAAAATCAAATTGCGGTACTTTTCCCGAACTTCGCTGGGGATTCCGGGTGTGCGGAAGGTGCGGCTGCCGATTCGGGAGGTGGGAAAGGAATACAGGAATCTTGCCAGCAGGCCCCTGCCTACCATGGTGGTGTTTGCCATGATGCAGTCCAGCACATTTGGCTGAACCGTCAGAATTGCCGTCAGGCAGGGATGGGGAATGTACTCGGCATCCCGGCTCATTCGGTCAACCGAGATAGGATCGCCGCAGTGGGCTTTCAGCCAGGTGTCCAAATTGGCAGAGCTATTGTAGCGTCCGGCCAGAATGTCGAAGATGCCGCCCTCGGAGGAAATGACGGAAAGGGTGCCGCCGTTGTTGGCCAGCAGGTTCGTCAGCGCCTCACTGGAACAGTCATCGGCAAAAAATCTGCGGGACTGTTCCACCGGCATGGCTTCCAATTCGTCCTCCAACTGCTGCAATTCCAGTTCCATTTCCCGGTTCTCTTTGGCTTCCAGCTTCTTTTTTAGACCGCTGATCTGCCGCTGAAGGGTTTCCCGCTTGCGCGCACTGGTGCGGATTTCTCCTGCATGGTCGGCGTTGTACTGCATTTCGTAGTCGTAAAGCACCCGGGTCATATCCCGGATAACGCCGGATTTCCGCTCGCCAGGGGCGGCGATGACCAGCGTATACAGATTCAGCGGCTCATAGTATCCCGGCATTCCCTGCACCCGAAACTTCCCCTGTAAAGCCGTCGCCAGCACCCCTAGCCCGATCACCGCCGCCATTCCGGGAGCCGTCTGGCTGTTTTCGGAAACGGCGTTTACATAATCTGCGACGATTGGCGGCAGAGCCGCCACGGGAAAATTGGGCAGTTCTCCGATGGCTGGTGTCAGCGGAATGACAGGCAGAAATACAGGCTCCACTTCTGCTTTCGGCTCATAAATCTGCGTGCATTTTTGAATCGCGTTCCGGATGGTGATCGCGCCGTAGGTGCTGCCGGACTGGGGCCTGTCCCACTTTTCCCGCATGAGGCCGGAGGCGCGGAACAGGCGGTCCATCTGGTTAGCATCCCTGCCTGTCCAGAATGCCAGATGGCTGCAAAGCGCCATGTCCGCTTCGGACGCCGACTGAAAAGACCCGGTGTCCCCGGAATACAGCTTCCAGAACCGTTCGCCGTTTTTGCTGCTCCGGGCCTTTTCAAGAAGAGCCGCATCGTCCAGCGTTGGTGTTGCCGACTTTATTGCATTTATTGCATTTGTTGCAGGCCGCACCATAAACCGTTCCAGAACCTCTTTCAGCTCCTCCGTGCGGTCACCAAACTCATACCACTGGCAGATATCTCCTGTGAGGGTCACATATTTGCTGGTGGCTCCGGCAACATACACCTCCACCCCGGCTTTGTGATTTATTGTGTAGTAGCGCTGGCTGTCATACTGGAAATCCTTTGCGAAGAAATACAGGTGCAGCCCCTTTTTGCTGGGGCTAAACTCTGTGTAGGTGTGCATGATCTCCACAATGGTTGCCGCCGGTTCCGTGAAATAGCCGCTGTCGGTGACGCAGTTGTCCAGATCAATGGCGCACAGTCCGCCAAAGATTCCAAGACCGATGCCGTCATACCCCTGTGCCAGGAGGGCGGTTTCAAAAGGGGCAAAAGTTCCCGGGTCGTTGCTTTTCGCCATCTGCCCGGTGTTGGGATTGTAGGGGACTTTCGTTTTTCTCCCACCACGCTCTTCCATACGCCAGCAGCAGAATCTGCCTTGCGCCAGAATCTCGGGTGGAACTTCGTGATAGTTGTTCATGCTTGATCTCCTTTTCAAAATCGTATGTATGCCGTTCTCCCCGAACCAGTTCCTGCCCGGCGTTTCACCCGGCGTTTTCTCCCCCTTGGCACGCTCATGGTCATCGCGATGCTTCCCCGGAGGACATATCCCTTTCGGACGGTCATTCAGTTGTCAAGGTTCACCCGTAACCCCAAATGCCGTTTTTATTGCATTTGGGCAAGCAAATCTGTCCGTATTCTACAACATAAAAAGGCCGTTTCCCGGATATCCAAGAGGATGGAAAAGGCCCAAAAAATTTGATATTTCCACGGTTATAGACAGCCGTGATATAATGGAAGAAAACTGT
>CAMEWH010000101.1:0-6735 GCA_945940335.1 uncultured Clostridia bacterium
GGTTGCTGGTATCGTTGCTGCTGTTGTTATCGTGGCATGTATTGTCATAATCAAAATGCGAAAAAAGTAAAAACAAACTGATAAATCAGAAGTGACAGCTTCGCATATTATTTCATCAGCTCCGGCACCAGATTGCTGTAATACTCCGTTTTACCGGACAGCACATCATCATAGAACCCTTGCTTCCAGTCAATGAATGCCACTGCCTTTTGCTGTTCCGCAATGGATTGGAGCAGGGCTTCTTTTTTCTTTGCAAGGATCACCTTGCGTTCCGGGATTGTGCCTTCGCCCTCCATGCAGAGTGCCAGATATGTTTTCATTTCCGCAAGGCTCATGCCACAGCTTTTCAGGCAGTTCAGGCTCTGAATCCATTTGATGTCAATCTCGTCAAAAACACGATAATTCCGGCTATCGCGCTTGACATTGGGAACAAGTCCTTCGTTGCAGTAGAATTTCAGATTTTCGTAGGTCATATCAGTGAGAGAGCAAGCCTCTTTCATGGAGTACATTAAAAAAACCTCCTGCTTTTTGAAAAAAGTTCTTGACCGGTAGTAACTACCGACTGATACGATGATAGCACAAGATAAAATTCAAATCAACAGGGAGGTTTTCATCATGAAATATATCACTTTGAGCAACGGCGTGAAAATGCCGCAGTTGGGCTACGGCGTGTTTCAGGTAACGCAGGAGGAATGCGAACGCTGCGTACTGGACGCACTGAAGGTTGGCTATCGTTCCATTGACACGGCCCAGAGCTATTTCAACGAGGAGCAGGTTGGTGCGGCCATCGAAAAGTCCGGCATTGAGCGCAAGGACCTTTTTCTGACCACCAAGGTCTGGATCGAGCATTACGGTTACGATGCAGCTAAGGCATCCATTCTGGACTCTATGAAAAAACTGCGCACCGACTACCTTGACCTCTGCCTGCTGCATCAGCCGTATGCGGATTACTACGGCGCATGGCGGGCATTGGAAGAGTTGTACGAGGAGGGCAAGATTCGCGCTATCGGAGTATCCAACTTCTACCCGGACCGTCTGGTGGACATCTGCTCCTTTGCCCGCATCAAACCAATGGTCGATCAGGTTGAGGTACACCCCTTCCATCAGCAGGCCGAGGCAAAGATGTGGATGGACAAATACGGCGTACAGATCGAGGCATGGGCACCCTTCGGAGAGGGGCGGGGCGATATGTTCCAGAATCCCGTGCTGAACGAGATCGGTGCCAAGTACGGCAAGAGTGCGGCGCAGGTCATTCTCCGCTGGCATTTACAGCGGGGCGTGGTGGTGATTCCGAAATCCGCCCATATCGAGCGGATGCAGGAAAACCTAAATGTGTTTGACTTTACCCTCTCCGAAGAGGATATGGCGAATATCGCAGCACTGGACACCAAAACAAGCGCATTCTTCTCCCACTATGACCCTGCCATGGTCGAATGGTTTGTGAATATGGTAGAAGAACGCAAAAAGAATTGACGAGGTGAGGAACATGAACAAAAAAGTATTGATTTTATCCGGCAGTCCGAGAAAGGGCGGTAATTCAGACCTTCTGTGCGATGAGTTTATGCGTGGTGCGTTGGAATCGGGAAATGAAGTTGAAAAGATTCGCATAACGCAGAAGAATGTTTCCCCTTGCTCCGCCTGCTACTACTGCCGCGACCATGGCGGCGTGTGCGTCCATAAAGATGACATGGCGGACATTCTGCAAAAGATGGTCGATGCGGATGTGCTGGTGCTGGCAAGTCCAGTCTACTTCTATTCCATCAACGCCCAGCTCAAGGCGGTCATTGACCGCACCGTTGCCCGTTGGCTTGAGGTGAGAAACAAGGAATTCTACTATATCGTCACCATGGCTGACGAAGCGCACGCTTCCGCTGATACCACCCTTGCCTGTTTCCGTGGCTACGCAGACTGCGTGGAAGGTGCGGTAGAAAAGGGAGTTATTATTGGCAGCGGTGTATACGAGCCGGGCAAGGTGAAAAACACCTCCGCCATGAAAAGGGCCTATCAAATGGGCAAGCAAGTTTAATGGAGAGACGGGCGAAAAACGATGCGTACCATCTTTATTGTCGGATCATCCTCAGGTATCGGTAAGGAAGCAGGAAAAAGTAAATAATGTCCATTACATAGCCGATTGGTTTTCCTTGCGAGAACCAATCGGCTAATTTCATTTTCGAGGAGTTGATACCATGACCCAAGCAGTGCTGAACACCCAGCTATACCAGAAGATGTTTGCCGAGCAGGAGCAGTTCAAAGCAGAACTGATGCAGCTGCCGCCCGGGGAGATTTTGAAGCAGGCATACGAATATGTCTGCCGTGAGGATATTTTGTTATCGCTGGAATACAACGACCTCTCACCCCGGCAGGCAAAAGCCCTTCTGAAATCTTCCACACCGCTGGCGGATGTGTTCAAAAAGTGGGATAGCTGGGATGACAATCGCCACATGGAAAATATCTGGAATGCCGTGGAAGCTCGTGCCAATGAAGTGGTGCGGGCTGATTTTATTGCCCAAAAAGATGCGAGGTGATGTATTGTGCCGTTTATTCCACCGGAAACCATTGAAAAAGCAAGGCAGGTGGACTTGCTGACTTATCTGCAAGCCTGCGAACCCAATGAGCTGGTGCATATCAGCGGCAACCACTACTGCACCCGTGAGCATGATTCCCTGAAAATCTCCAACGGCAAATGGTACTGGTTCTCCCGTGGCTTTGGCGGCTACAATGCGCTGGACTATCTCATTAAAGTGCAAGAAGTCCCTTTCCTGGAAGCCGTAGAGCGGATCACCGGACAGGTGGCATACCAGCCCAAGCAGTCCCGGCCCAAGCCAGAGAAGCCCAAGGTGTTGTTGCTGCCTCAAGCAAGCCCTAACACAAGCCGTGTCCATGGTTATCTTCGCAGCCGTGGTATTGATCCCGATCTTATTGATTTCTGCATCCAGACGGGGCGGTTGTATGAAAGCACACCCCACCATAATGCCGTTTTCGTTGGGCTGGACAAGTATAACAAGCCCCGGTACGCCAACCTGAGAGGGCTGGGGACGGACTTTGTGGGTGATGCCACCGGAAGTGACAAGCGGTTCTCTTTCAGCATCCCCGCACCGGGCAGCGATACCGTCCACCTCTTTGAGAGTGCCATCGATCTTCTGTCCTACGCAACCCTCGTGAAGATGAATGGGGGCAATTGGAACCGGGAGCATCTGGTTTCTCTGGCGGGTGTCTACAAACCAAAGGAGGAACTGCAAGAAAGCTCTATGCCGCTGGCGCTGAAACGCTATCTGTCCGAGCAGCCCAACATCCGCTTTATCACACTCCGCCTGGATAACGATGCCACCGGAGGACGGGCGGCAAAGGCGTTGCTGTCTATGCTGTCTGACAGATATGAGGTATCTGTCCAGCCGCCGCCCTACGGTAAGGATTACAACGACTTTTTGTGTATGCGGCTGGGGCTTCCCATTACACACAGGAAAGGAAGGACACCGGAACGATGAATGACAACGCAATCAAAGAACCCAGGCAGATCAATATGAGCTATAGCGAGATGACAAGCAAATTCCGTGCGGTGGAACGAATGGGCGAGCACCTGCCCGGATACATTGTTTTCACTGCTGACAGTTTTGGTTTACCCTATGATGAACGGAGCAGAACCTACGGTTTGTCCAGTAACAGCAAAGCATTTCAACCCAACATGGGCGGGTATTCCATCTATGGATACTGCCTGGACGGCACAGATCCTTGCGTTCGTTTAGAGCGGTATATGGCTGCTGAGGATGGCGGTAAGAACGGCTGGAAAATCGAACGCTGTTATGTCATGTCTGACGATCTTAATCGTGTCGCACACCTGTTTAAGTGCGAGCGGCACCATGAGCGCTGACCATTTATTTTCAGGCAGTCCCCCGTTCGCCCCAGAGGGAGAACGAATCTGCAATATACCAGCAAGCATCGTCTTTGTACTCCCACAAAGACAGCTTGTCAGGGGCAGCCCCCCTGAAACCCCAAATTCAAAGTACAAAGGAGCATATTTCTATGCGTAATCGAAATGTCAAAATTCAAGTATGGCTCAGCAAAAAGGAAGCTGAGAATCTGCAAAAGAAAGCCAAGCGCAGCCATATCTCTGTTGCCGCCTATCTTCGCCATCTCATCAATGATCTGGTGCCACAGGAATCGCCTCCCCTTGACTATTATGCCATGGCACAGCAGCTGTATCGCATTGGCAACAATCTGAACCAGATCGCCCAGAAAGCACACACCCTGAATGTCATTGATGTCCAGCGGTACGATGCTGCTGTGACGCAGTTTGAGGCAGCGGTGAAGGAAATCACCGAAGCTGTGGTATGTCCACGCCCCATCAAGCAGTAACCAATGGCAGTCACATCCGTCTGGCGGGTCAATGGCTGGCTTGGGAAGGTAGTGGCCTATGTAGAGAATCCCGACAAGACGACCAACCCGGAATTTTATGAAAACGGGGATATGACGGAGCGAGAGTGTCAGGGGCTGGACGATGTTATCGCTTATGCCGTCAGCAGCCACAAGACACAGCAAGTTAATGAGGAACTGGGTGCCCTTGAGCGCTTTGTGTCCGGGATCAACTGCAACCCCAGCACAGCGCGGGAAGAAATGATGGCGGTGAAAAAGCGTTTTGGCAAGGAGGATGGAACCATAGCCTACCACGGCTATCAATCCTTTGCTCCCGGAGAAGCAACACCGGAAATTGCTCACCAAATTGGTGTCGAGTTGGCCAGACGCTTGTGGGGTGAACGCTATCAAGTTGTTGTAGCAACCCATCTGGACAAAACGAACCATCTGCATAATCATTTTGTCCTGAACACAGTCTCTTTCGTAGATGGCATCAAATATTATCGTTCTGCCAAAGACTACCACGATCTGCAGGCAGCATCGGATGCCCTGTGCCGGGAATATGGTCTGTCTGTCATCGAGAATCCCCAGCCCGGAAAAGGAAAGCACTACGGTGAATGGCGGGCGGAACAGGAGCAGCGCCCCACATGGCGGGGCATTGTCCGTTCGGATGTGGATGAAGCCATTCGCCAGTCCATGACGGAGCGGCAGTTTTTTGAAAATCTCCACCGTAAGGGTTATGAGGTCAAGGTGGGTAAGGACATTTCCGTCAGACCGCCGGGAAAGGAGCGTTTTGTCCGCCTTGCCCGGAACTTTGGCGAGGGCTACACGCTGGAGGGTATCCGCAGGCGGATTCTGGAACAGGGCAGAGCCGCAAAACCCCTGCCGGAACCGACCCCACAACGCAAACAATATCGTGTGTCTGGTAACTGGCAGACCCGTAAAAAGGTGACTGGCTTCCGGGCATTGTATTTCCACTACTGCTACCTACTGGGGGTGTTTCCCCGGCAGAAGAAGCAGAACCATAAGCGGCTCCACTTTCTTCTCCGGGAAGATCTCATAAAGCTGGATGCCATCACACAGGAAGCAAGGCTGCTGGCGGAGCATCGGATTGATACCGCTCAGCAGCTTTCTTCATATCAATGCGAATTGGAAAGCAGAATTGCAGATGTGACTTCCCAGCGGAGGCAGCTTTACCGAAAACAGCGTACCGTGGCTGTGAAATCGGATGAAGCGGCGTCTGCGGAGGTTAGCACCGCCATTGCCACACTTTCCAAGGAGCTGAGTCAATTACGCCAGGAGGTGAAATTATGTAGCGATATTGCCGTCCGTTCCGGCGTTATGCTGGAACACATTCAGAAAGTCCGTGAGGACGAAAACCATCAGCGAAAGGAGAAAACCGAACATGACCAATTCAGGCGATGCGGCAGAGCAAATCGTTAGAATGAGTTTGGAGGGTACGGAGGTAGCCCTCAAGCTTACTGGCTCTGCGGCAAAGAACATCGCAGCGGCGCTCTACACCATTGCGAAGAACGCCGACAGAAACAAAACCAAGGGGCACCAGCGGCTCAGCGCCATGCTGAAAAGCGGCAAGGAGCTGAAGGTGTTCACCATCAGCGAGGAGCATCTGAAACGCTTTGCTCAGGAGGCAAAGCGTTACGGTGTTGTCTACTGCGCCCTCCGGGGTAAGGAGAAATCCGCAGACGGTATGGTGGATGTAATGGTACGGGCAGAGGATGCGTCCAAAATCAACCGTATTGTGGAACGCTTCAAGCTGGCTACCGTGGATACTGCTTCCATCAAGCATGATATTGAAAAGACCCGTCAGGAAAAGGAATCCGCCCCTGCCGCTCCCGAAAAGGCCGCACCCCAAAAGGATGCGGATGATATGATTTTGGATGAGCTGCTGGGTGCGCCCATTCAGAAGGAACAGCAGTCCCCGGAAAACCCTACGGCGGCAAAGACGGAAAAAAGCCCTCCGTCCGCGCCTACCTCCGGGACGCAAAAGAGAACCGCCGAGGGTACTGCTAAAGAATCCCGCCCCTCCGTCCGGGAGGAACTGCGGGAGATTAAGGCAGCACGGCAGGAAAAGGCTGCGCCTCCCAAGGTGCAGGACATCACAACTCCTGTAAAGCAGCCTGAAATTCAGCCCCATATCCATCCGGGCAAGAAAAAGCCCAAGCAGAAAGTGAGGTAATCCATGAGCAATTTTGATGATATTTTCAGCGGTCAGAACGGTAATTCCAGATGGAGCGATCAGCCCTTTGACAAGGAAGCATGGGCGGCAAAAAAGCAGGAGGAGCGCAAGGAACTCTATGCCCTTGCTGATTCCACTGCCGCCGAAATCAGCGGAGACGGTGAGAAGTACCAGAAATATCTGGATGT
>CAMEWH010000102.1:0-6709 GCA_945940335.1 uncultured Clostridia bacterium
AATAAAGTTTTAGTGTTAACTCTCTACTACAGTGAGTTGGGAAGCGATCCAGCCCACCAAACAACAATTTGTCTGGTTGCCGGGCAAAGCTGATAAGCACTTGAAAATTATGGCTACACCGCATAATTCGGCAAGGAAGCTCAGCGAGAGATTTTGTGCCAGTTCAAAGTTTCAAAAATCGCTGAGATCCGCAGACGCAATTGTGCGGTGTTGCCTTATTTCAAATTGCTGGTATACTCCGTTTCACCGGACAGCACAGCGTCGTAAAATGCCTGTTTCCGATCGATGTAGGCAATGGCCTGGTCGATGCGCCGGCGTTCTTCCTCCAGGGCCTGGCGTTTGGATTCCAGGATGGCCTTCCGTTCCGGGATGGAGGATTCCCCCTCCAGGCACAGTATCACATACTGCCGCATTTCCCGGATGCCCATGCTGCAGTTTTTCAGGCAGGTGAGGCTGTTGATCCAGGCCACGTCCCGGTCGTCGAAAACCCGGTGGTTCTGGCTGTCCCGCTTCACATTGGGCACCAGCCCCTGGTTGCAGTAGAATTTCAGAGTTTCGTAGGGAAGACCTGTTTTCTCACAGGTTTCCTTCATGGTGTACATAAAATCACTCCGTTTTTTGGTGATATTCACGGTTGACCGGTAGTAACTACCGGCATGTATAATGGAAATATAACACCATTCAACTTACAATGCAAGAAGGAGAAAAACATATGGAACTCAATATGCAGAATTTTGCCGCGGCGGCGTATGACGTGTTCTCCCTGTTCAACGACCGCTGGGCCCTGGCCACCGCCGGAACCCCGGAAAACTACAACACCATGACCATCGGCTGGGGCACCATGGGCACCATCTGGGGACCTCCCAAGAAGGGCAAGCAGATCCTGGAAATTTTTGTCCGGGAGAACCGGAAAACCGCCGATGTGCTGCTGGGCAGCGACTATTTCACGGTGTGCTTCTTCCCCGAGGAAAAGCGGAAGGATTTAGGGCTTTTGGGCAGCAAGTCCGGCTGGGACGTGCCGGACAAAATCAGCCGCACCTCCCTGACCCCCAAGCCCCTGGGCGAGGCCGTTGGCTTCCAGGAGGCCACCCTCACCTTCGTGTGCAAAAAGATTTACACCCACAAAATGGTCCACGAGGAAGTGCCGGAGGATGTGCGGACCACCCTGTACGCCGACGGCAATCCCATCCACTATGTGTTCATGGGCGAGATTGTGGATGTGTTTGGAAGCATCTGATTGAATGTGCCGGCGCCCCCGGTGTGGGGGGATAGGCGTATCGTTCAGTGCTTCAATAATAGAACAAGAGGACGGGACTCTGACATCCATCGAATGCCGGAGCCCGTCCTCCTATTATCCTATTCACCGTCAATCAACGCCTCGTACGTTGTGTCCAGCGCTTTTCGAATGGCCTGCAATTGAGAAGCCTGAATGTGCTGGGTGCAGCGTTCAATTTTCACCAGGCATTCCCGGGTCATGTCGCACCCGTCGATTTGCAGCAGACGAACCAAATCCGTCTGCCCCAGTTTACGGGCTTTGCGGATTTTACGAATGTTTTCCCCAATCCGGAGATCCTGCTTGATTTTTTGCTCCATATGCCCACCCTCAATTGGACTTATTTTGGTCCATTTGGGTTTATTTTATGGGTGGACTGTGATATGATGGGACCAGTTCTGGTCCACTTGAGAAAAAATGAAGGAAAGGGTTGGGCAATTATGCTAAAAAGCTGCTTCTTTATTGGTCATCGAGAAACTTCCGAAGAAATGCTCCCTGCGTTCATGGAGGCAGTAGAGCGTCATATTGTGGATTTCGGCGTTTCGGAGTTTGTAGTGGGGAATTACGGTGGCTTTGACAGCATGGCAGCAAGGTCAGTGATTACGGCAAAGAAAAACCACCCGGATATCACATTGTTGCTGCTGCTTCCGTACCATCCGGCAGAACGGCCTGTGGTATTACCGCCTGGATTTGACGGCAGCTTTTATCCGCCGGGCTTGGAAACGGTTCCCCGACGCTTCGCCATTGCCAGAGCGAACCGATATATGATTGACCATACCGACTTCCTTATCGCCGGAGTATGGCATCCGGGAAATTCCAGGGAACTCCTGGCGTATGCAAAAAAGCGGGAGGAAAAAGGCTTTTTGTCAGTTACAATTTTGAGAAAGGTATAAAAGGAAAGTGGACTGTCCCGCGTGCACAAAATGCGGGGAGGCCCGTTTTTTACGATTTCTCTTTGACTTTCCATGGTCAATGGAATATGATAGATCCATTGTCAGAAACAAAACAATAAATTGCAATTTGGCGGGCTGGGATTGACGCACCTCTTGGCTCCCCCTATGGGGGAGCTGGCTGCCCCATTAGGGGCAGACTGAGAGGGCAATGTATTTGCCATTACCTTACTGCGGTACCCTCTCAGTCAGCCTGACGGCTGCCAGCTCTCCCAAAGGGAGAGCCAAGGAGGTGCTACCGTATCTGCCCGCCAAATTACAATTTACCTGTTTGCTGATGAAAACCGATCATTTGAATCCGGATTGATGTGGGAGGCAGCGATGAACATACAGCAAAAAAACGGAACGGAAAAGCAGATTCTGGTCCTCAGTGATTTTGTGGGCTACGGCAATGTGGCCATGGCAACTTCCCGGGCAGTGCTCACCCGGCTGGGCCACCGGGTATCCTGTCTTCCCACAGCCCTGATTTCCAACACCTGGAATTTCGGCACTTGTGCGCAACTGGATACCACCGCCTACCTCCGGGAGGCCCTGGAAACCTGGCAGCAGCTGGGCTTTCGGCTGGACGGGGTGCTCATGGGCTACATCGCAGATGAGGCCCAGGCAGAGTTTTTGGGGCAGCAGTGCGAAATCTGGCATCGCTCCGGGGTGAAAATCTTCCTGGACCCCATTTTCGCAGACAACGGCCAGCTGTACCGGGGCATTACAGCGCAGCGGCTGGATTTCCTGCGGGGTCTGCTGAAGCAGGTGGATTTTATCCTTCCCAACCTGACGGAGGCGGGCTTTCTCACCGGGGAGAATGACCCCGAAGCGGCCCTCCGGGGGCTGATCCGGCTGGGTGCTCCCGGCGCGGTGATCACCGGCGTTTCCGGGGAAGCGGGATGCGCCGTGTTCCTTGCGGAGGGGGAGGAAACCCACATTCTGCCCTATACCCCCATCCCCGGCAATTTCTCCGGGGCAGGGGATGCCTTCACCGCCCTGTTCGCGGGACACATTCTCTCCGGCCGTACCCCCCAGGAAAGCGCCCGGCTGGCCATGGACACCACCAAAGTCTGGATTTCCAAAAGTCAGGAAGAAAACTGGCAGGGCATGGGCCTGCCGGTGGAACGGTATTTTGATTGACAATTCTTCCTGGAATTACTATAATACACACGCAAATTGTAATTTGGCGGGCAGTGCCCGCGGACAATGGCGCACTGGGCTGGTGCATTTTCCGGGACTCCTGGGCAGTGCCCGGTAACGTTCCTGCGTACCAAGCTGAGGCAATTGCCCAGCCATCGTAGGGGCGGCTACCAGCCGCCCGCAACGTAACGGAACCGCGCGCTTGGTTGAATGGCATGCAATCCGTACCCATTGTAGGGGAGGCTCTCAGCCTCCCGCCACGCTATGAAACTGCGTGTTCAGTTGAATGGTACTACGTCCGACACAGTACGAATTCGCCCAATCTGATTCGTTATTGTGGGTTTGTACCGCGCGGGAGGCTACGAGCCTCCCCTACAGTTTCGTCGCGGTGCTGTGGGAATTCGCCCAACCCGATTCATCATTTTTGGCTTGTACTGCGCGGGCGGCGAGCCTCCCCTACAGTGGCTGGTACAATTTGTTTGCCCAACGGCAAAAGTCAATTAAAAAGAAGGAATTATGATGTTTACCGTCAATCATTTTATCTGGCTTGGGTTGTGTGCGCTGGCCATCGTCCTTGGCCTGGCTGCTGCAGAGAGAAAGCACATCGATTCCAAAACCGCCGGGATGGCGATGCTGGTCATTTCCGTTCTCAGCGAGACCTGCAAAATGATGACCCATATGCTCCCCTCGCCGGAGGGCGGCTGCGCCCTGGACCCCAATGCGCTGCCCTTTCATCTGTGCTCCATGCAGATTTTCATCGTGTTCTACATCACCTTCGCAAAGCCCTCCCCCACCCGGGACAAGGTGATCAGCTTCTCCGTCCCGGCGGCGCTGCTGGGCGGCATCATGGCCATGCTCATTCCCACCGACGGGGTGGACTTCCGTGACCCCCTGGCCTACCAGTGCTTTGTGTATCACGCGGGCCTCGTCTGGCTGGCGCTGTACTTCCTCCGCACCAGGCAGGTAGACATGGGCCGCAAGGCCTACGGGCGGAACCTGCTGATCCTGCTGTGCCTGGCGGCAATCGGCATTTACATCAACGGCGCCTTCTTCGTTTACAGCACCAATTTTCTCTTCCTCACCCGCCCGCCCCTGGAGGGCCTGCCCTATCTGAACCTGAACGGGGGCTGGTATGTGTATTTGCTGCGCCTTGCCGCCCTGGCCGTGGCCCTGATGACGCTGGTGCATCTGCCCTTTATCATCCTGGAACGCAGAGAGGAAAAAGGGGAAAAGCATATTTCCGTATCGCCATAATTTGCGTTTGTATACTTTCATGATTAAACCGATAAATTGTAATTTGGCGTACCGGAACCGACGTCCCCTTGGCTCCCCCTCTGGGGGAGCTGGCTGCCCCGTAAGGGGCAGACTGAGAGGGCTTCGGGTGCTATTATCTTACTTCGGTACCCTCTCAGTCAGCCTGTTCGGCTGACAGCTCTCCCAAAGGGAGAGCCAAGGGGCGCTACCGTATCTGCCCGCCAAATTCCAATTTATCCAATAACCTGAATACGAAAAACGCTGCCTTCCACAGAGGCAGCGTTTTATATAATCAGCTTTCTTTGGGAATGATGATGGCCGCAACAAGATAGATCAGGATGCCGCTGCCGGCGAAGCAGGTGAACGCCGCAAACCCCAGACGAATCAAGGTGGGATCGATACCAAAATACTTGCCGATGCCTGCGCAGACGCCGCAGATCATTTTTCCCTCTTCCACACGGGTCAGTCTCTTCATAATCATTTCCTCCTCTTTTACAGATATTCGGTTTCTTCGGCCGCAGGTTCTTCTGTGGTTTCCGGCTGGGTTTCATGCTTCTCTATTGCGTCCTGGAAATTCTGGCTCAGATTGTCCATGTGGCGGCTGAAAACCGCCCCGGCAGCGGTGACATTTTTCTTCACCGTGTCGGTGATGGCTTCCAGGGGGTATTCCTCCCGGGTAAGATCCTCATAATCCTGGGAAGCGGCATTGACGACCGCCTTCTCTTTGGGGATGATGAATGCTGCGATCAGATAAGCCAGCAGGCCGGCGCCGGAAAAGCAGGTGAGCACCACAAAGCCCAGGCGGATCAGGGTGGGGTCGATGCCGAAATACTTGCTGATGCCTGCGCACACGCCGCAGATCATTTTGTTGTTTTCTGTACGGGTCAATCTCTTTTCCATTGTTTTTTCTCCACTCTCAAAAATGAATCATTAAAGATATTCGGTTTCTTCCGGATTGGGGGCAGACTCCTCCGCAACAGGTGCCTCGTGAGCTTCCTCGGTGACAGGCGGCTGCGCAGGAGCTTCCGGCTCTTCGGGGGCGGCCGGCTCTTTGGCAGCCTGGGCAGCTTCCTGCTGCTTTTTCTCATACTTTTCCACCGCGTCCTGGAAATCCTTGCTCAGGCTGTCCATGTGGCGGCTGAATACCTTCCCGGCGGCGGTGATGTTCTTTTTCACCGTGTCGGAAATGTTGCCCATGTCGCACTCCGCCGCAAATTTCCCTGCGGCCTGTTGGAGCTCCTCGGACCCTTCTGCCACAGTGTTGACGATCTCCTGGCCAAACTTCTTCGCCGCATCCAGCAGGGTGTCGGGTGTTTTGGCATCGGGCATCCGCTCCTTTACCCGGCGGTAGAAGGTGTTAGGCTTCAGGTCCAGCTCTGCCATGGCCTGGCGGGCGGTGATTTCACCGTTTTTCCAACGCTCCAGGATGGCATCGAACATCTCATCGTCCACTTCAATGGGCTTACGGCCCTTGCCCCGGCAGTCCTCTTTGACTCCGGGCTCCGGCTGCTTTTCCTTCCGGGACCCGGCATCCAGCTGGGCCACCTTTCTCAGAATATTCAACGCGAAGCGGCCCTGCTCCGTGCCGGTGTCGAAATCCTCTTCCACACTGCGGAAGCGAATCCCCCGGGCCTCCAGGTCCTCCAGCAGCTTCAAAAGGCTGGCCTCATCCTTTGCCGCCCCGGACAGCTGCTCCACCACCATGCAGTCCCCAGGCTGCAGCTCCCCAAGGAGCTTCTCAAACCCGCTGGCCGCAGGAGAAGATTCCTCCCGGCTGTCATGATACATATAAGTCATATATAACGCTCCTTTCTGTTTGTGAGGTGAGTATACCACGAGTGTTTCAAAATGTCAATAGTGAAATACAATTTTGACACACCTATATGGAAAATTGACACATCTCTATTGAAAACAGAATTCTGACACATCCCCCCTGCAAAACAGGCCGAAACCGGTCGGCAAAAGACTTCAGAAAAACAGTTGACAAACCGCCCCGTCCATGCTATAATACCCCAGTACCAACCAAGTGAATATCGCGGAGTAGAGCAGTTGGAAGCTCGTCGGGCTCATAACCCGGAGGTCGTAGGTTCGAGTCCTGCCTCCGCAACCA
>CAMEWH010000103.1:0-6652 GCA_945940335.1 uncultured Clostridia bacterium
AGGTCTTTACTGTCAATGTTGTTAACGAGGGCGACCCGCTGGAGATTTATACGGAGAAGGACGGCGGGGTGATTTTTCGGAAGTATTCGCCCATGGGGGATTTGCAGGAATTTGCGTCCCAGATGTGTGAGTCCATTGCGGCGGCCACGGGGCATATTGCGGCGGTGGCGGACCGGGACAGCATCATCGCCCTGCACGGGGCGCCCAAGCGGGATTTGATGGACAAGCCCAATTCCCCGGAATTGGAGAAAATCATGGAGCAGCGGAAAAACTATCTCTACCAGGGCGGCGAAGCCCTCATCCGGGCAGCGGACGGTACGGACAAATACCATCTGGGCGCGGCGGCGCCCATTCTGTCCCAGGGGGATCTGATGGGCTGCGTAATGCTGCTGCTGGGAGAGAACGACTCTCCCCTGCAGGATTCCGACCGGATTTTAGCCCGGACAGCGGCCAGCTTTCTGGGGATGCAGCTGGAAAACTAAGGAACCTCTGAACAATTCGTCTGCGGCTGGCTGGCGGGCCTTTCGTCCCATCCGAGCAGTTCTAAAAATGGAAGATACACAAAGTATTTCCTCATTTTTAGAACTTTCGGCTGAGCCAAAATTCCTCGCCACCAGCTCTTGCCGAATTATTCAGAGGTTCCCTAAAAAGGGAGTGTTCCAAACCGTCGGAACACTCCCTTTTTTATTGGGCACCTCTAAAAACTACCCTTTTGCGGTTTGGGCGGATCTTTTGCCCTGACAATTCATTTTGAAAACACCACAATACACAAAGTATTCCGGTTTTTTCAAAACTTTTGTCAGAACAAAATCTCTCGCTCAAACCATCAAAAAGTAGTTTTTAAAAGGTCGCCTATTCTCTTTCAAACACGCAGCTGTTTTCCACCCGCTCTACCGTTCCTTTCGGAATCTCCGCCTCGTCAAACAGGGAGAACTGCCAGTCGGTGCTGGTATCCAGATAACGGAAGATTTTGTGGAGCACCTCCTGCCTGGTATCCTCCGGGGTGTCCGGCAGGAAGCGGATCACAAAAGCGCTTGTGAAGAACTGCTCACTGATGGTTTTACGAACCAGGAAAATTTTCTCAATGGAATCCCGGGAGATGCCGGCGATGTAAGAAAGGATTGCTTCCAGCATTCCCTCCGGCAGGTGCTCCTGGGAAAGGTTGTCCCGCCGGGTCAGGGTGTCCAGAGCGCTGAATTCATCCCGCTGCCGCTGGGCAAGCTCCAGGGCCTTGCTGCGGTATTCCTCCAGTTCCTTTTCCAGGCCCATCAGGCAGCAGAAGGAGCCGATTTGATCCATTGCTTCATCGATGAAATTGCTGTTTCCGGCAATGGCGGTGTACAGGTCCTCCAACCCGGCCTCCTGGTAGCGGTGGAGCCGGAGGATACCCCGGACAAAATAGGCAGAACCGGAAGCCGCAGGGCTCAGTTCCCCAATAGCCCGGTCGCACAGCCGCTCCGCATCGGAAATCCGGGAAAGACTGCGTAGGTCCTCCACCATGTCGGCATACCCCTCCGCCGTCAGCGGGCAGCCGGCAGCCTCCCAGGCATTCACCCGTTCCAGGGGCTCCAGGTACCGTTCCCGGCGGAGTTCATCGTAATTTGGGGTCAGGCTTTCCGCGATCCGATCATCCAGGAAGGCAATGGCCCGGGTGCATTCCTCCCCCAGGGCGCCGGTGGGCAGACCATCCGTATCCGGCAGCGACCTCAGTCCCAGGGCCTGAATCCGTTCCCAGGTGGTGGGATGGGTAGCGCTGCGCGGATGGAACGGCACGCAGGCCGTTCCCTACAAGATGGACGAACCGTGTGCCGTTCTCCTCACCGCCAAATTACAATTTTGAATTCTGCCGATCTAGGCCGATATCCCTCTTTCAAAACACATCCTTGTGATACAGCGCCGGGAAGCGGCGCTTATCCGCCGGGTAGGCCAGGGCATACAAGGCCATTGCCGTCAGGCCGCAGCCGATGAAAATCAGCCACAGGAGCTTATAGTTCCCCTCCGCCACCATGAGCACGAAGCTGATGCCGTACTGAACCAGGGTGAAGAACACGGAATACAGCACGCTGGTCACGCCGCCGATGCGGCCCCGGTGGGAAGCGGGAATCCGGCGGGAGGTATAGGGGTTGTTGCCCAGGACGGACACCACCTCTCCCAGGGTGTAAACAAACATGCCCACAAACAGCAGCCACAGGGGACTGCTCACCGCAAACAGTCCCATTCCCACCAGGAACAGTCCAAGGCCCAGAATGGATTTGGGAATCTCCGTCAGCCGCTTCAGCACCATGGTCAGAATCGGCGTGAACAGAATCACCACCAGGCCGTTCAGGGAATTCAGGTACCCATAGATGGCGGCGCCGTGCTGGCCCAGCTCCTCCTTTAATTGGAGGGGAAGCAGAACGCCCACGGTATTGCTGCACATGGAGGCAAAGCAGCCGATGAGCAGCATGGCCAGCACCACCCTGCGCTGCTTCAGCACCGCGGAAATGGGCACGGATTCCTCCAGCGGCTTTTCGTACTCGCCCAGGCACTCCTCCTGACCGCCGGTGTCCGAGACGGCGTTTTCCGGCTTGACAAAGAAGAAAATCAGGGCCGTGGAAATAAAGATCGCCAGACCGTTGAGCAGGAAGGCCAGATTGGTATGAAATTCAAACAGCATGCCGCCCATGCTGGCACCGAACACATAGCCCAGATTAAAGCCCAGATAGGAAAGGGAGAAGGCCCGTTCCCGCTGGGCTGTGGTGGAGTAGTCCGAATTCAGAGCATCATAGGCCGGAGACTCGATGGTCTGAAACAGCGATGCAAAGAAGATGATGACCGCCGTGTGGTAGCCGATGGGCAGGATTGCCGCAAGAACATACAGCGACACCGTCAGGCAGTCGAAAAGGATGATGATGTTTTTCCGGGGATACCGGTCCGCCAGCTTGCCCCCAAGCAGCGCCAGAGGCAGGGAGATCAGCCCGGCAGTGGCAATGAGCGCCGTGGCCACCCCGTCGCTGAAGCCCAGCTTGGTGGTGAGCAGAAAGGTGAGCATGGGCCAGACAAAGGAGCCCATAGCCGTGACGATCTTGCCCACAAAGAGTACATAGATCTCCCGCTTCAACCCGGAATATTGGGTAATCAGATTTTTCATTTCCTGTTTCCTTTAATACAAATTCATCGGGCACCATCTTATCACAGATGGTGCCCAATGGCAACCTCAGATGGACAAATAGTCATTTGGCGGACAGATACGGTAGCGCCCCTTGGCTCTCCCTTTGGGAGAGCTGTCAGCCGAACAGGCTGACTGAGAGGGTACTGCATTGGGGAATTAGGAGCGTCTCATTGGGTGCGATACCCTCTCAGTCTGCCCCTATGGGGCAGCCAAGGGGTGCGGTGGGAGAGCTCACTAAATTTCAATTTGCCAATTAAAACCGATCTGTACCGGTGCATGTGATATCGCCGTCCGCCGAGGCGTTGCCGCCGATGTCGGCGCAGGTGATGTCTCCCCCGGCGGAGGCGTTGCCGCCGATGGAGCCGGTGCAGTCCACGTCCCCGGAGGCAGTGACGTTGCCGGAAATATCCCCGGCGCAGGTCACGTCTCCGTCGGCACGCAGGTCGCCCTGAATGGAGCCCTGGCATTCCACATCCCCGGAGCAGGTCACGCTGCCCCCGATATCACCGCCGCAGGTCACATCTCCGTCGGCACGCAGGTCGCCCTGAATGGAGCCACGGCACTCCACGTCCCCCCCGGCCTGAGCCTTGCCGCCAATATCGCCGCCGCATTCCAGATCTCCCCCGGCGGAGGCATTGCCGCCGATCATACCCTCACAGCGGATGTCATCCCCTGCCTGGGCATTGCCGCCAATGGAGCCGGTGCAGGACACGCTGTCCCCCGCAATCACATTGCCCCGGACGCCGACACAGGTCACACTGTCGCCTGCCCGGACCTCTCCGCCCACCTCGGTGCAGACCACGCCGTCACCGGCCTGGACATTGCCGGCAATGGCGCTTTCCGCGCAATAGACAGCGTAGTCCGAATAAATATTGCCCACATTGCCTGTATAGTGGAGCTGCACCGGTTCATTGCCCCGGGGACTGGATTTGTCAAAACCCAGGCAGGAGAAGGAATAGCTGAACCGCTCCCGCTTGCCCCCCAGAGAGGGGATGTCCTGATAGCGCACCAGCCTGTGGCCGATGAAGCACACCGCGTGGAGGTCGTCGTTGTCCTCCCAGGGCAGCTCCCCGATGACGGTCACCGGTTCCTGCTCCCCATTCTCCGGGAGGGCAGGCGCCTGACGGCCGAAGAGGGCATCCATACTGATTTCAAAAATATCCGCCAGCGCGGGAAGCTGCATGATGTCCGGGCAGCACTGGTCGCTCTCCCATTTGCTCACCGCCTGATTGGTGATTCCCAGCCTCCGGGCCAAGGCCTCCTGGGTCAACCCACGAGCCTTGCGCAGGGACGCAATCCGCTCACCAAAATAAATCTGTTCCATACTGTAATACCGCCTTTTTCAAATAATGTGCCCCGTGAGCAAGAAAAGCATAGGAGAAAATGGAAGAAAAAGCAAGTTTTTCGTGGTTGGAAAGGTTCCCAACCTGTAGTTGGATAGAATGAGATGTTCATCAGTATAGCAGATTTTTGCGGATATGGAAATAGGGAAAGAAAAATTGTAATCATCGGTGGGTAAAATGGAACCAGGTTCCGGTTTCTGAGCGCATGCCCCCCTTGTGTAAAGGGTGGTGCTCCGCGCAGCGAATCAAAATTCCAATGATTGCCGGTGGCAATCATACCATAATTTGTGGGAAGGGGGGATTGTGCAGTAAGCACCGAAACGATGGTACAACCCGATGCGGAAAGGTACAATGTCGTTATGCGAATTCGCATTGGATTTCACAGGAACAGGCCACCTACCGCCCAATCCCTCCGCCCCAGTGTGCTACTTAAGCACCTCCCTTTACACAAGGGAGGCATGAGGCGCCGTAAGCGCCAGTGCGATAGATTTCAATTTTCCTTCTTGCCAGGGATCCCGTTTCGCACATTGTTCAAAAGGTCTTTGGCTTGTGAATCCGATTTCGGTATATCTTACAAATTCCGAAAAATGCAAAAATAATACTTTACTTCTTTAGTCAACTAAAGTATAATACAGCCATCAAAACAAAACACCCCCTCCCGGGGAACGCAAAGGAGAAATTCATTATGAAAAAAACAATTGCTTTGCTCACCGCTCTGGTGATGATGCTGACCATGGTCTGCTGCGCCTTCGCCGCTGACCAGACCGACGCCGAATATGTGAAGGAAAAGGGCACCTTGGTTGTTGGCATCACCGATTTCGCTCCCATGGACTACAAGGATGAGGACGGCAACTGGATCGGCTTCGATGCCGACATGGCCGCTGCCTTCGCTGCCTACCTGGGTGTGGAAGTGGAATTTGTGGAAATCGAGTGGGACAACAAGGTGCTGGAGCTGAACTCCAAGAGCATCGACTGCGTGTGGAACGGCATGACCCTCACCGACGAAGTGATGGCTGCCATGACCTGCTCCAACGCCTACTGCAACAACGCCCAGGTGGTTATCGTTCCCGCCGACCAGGCCGACAAGTACCAGACTGCCGAGGACTGCGCCGAGCTGGTGTTCGCCGTGGAAGCAGGCTCCGCCGGTGAAGCCGAGATCACTGCTCTGGGTTACGAGTGCACCCCCGTCCAGTCCCAGGCCAGCGCCCTGATGGAGGTTGCCGCCGGCACCTGTGATGCCGCCGTCATCGACTCCCTGATGGCCGCCGCCATGGTGGGCGAGGGCACCAGCTACGAAAACCTGACCTACACCGCCGCCCTGAACAGCGAGGAATACGGCGTTGGCTTCCGCACCGGCTCCGACCTGGCCGAACTGCTCAACGACTTCTTCAAGGCAGCCTACGAAGACGGATCCCTGCAGGAATGCGCCGAAACCTACGGTGTCCAGGCCGCCCTCATCGAGCAGAAGTAATCAAGCAAGAAACATGCGGAACCGCCCGGCTGAGTCCCAACCGGGCGGCTTTTTACTAAGAGATAAAAGGAAGAAGCTCCATGGAAACATTCCTCCAACAATTTCCCATTGTATTTCAATCGCTGAATATCGGCTTTTTGCAGACTCTGCGGCTGTTCGGCGTGACCCTGCTGGGCGCCGTCCCTCTGGGCCTGATCATCATGTTCGGCTCCATGTCCCGGTTCAAGCCCCTGAGCGTGGTTACCAACCTGTTTGTTTGGGTCATCCGTGGAACGCCGCTGATGATCCAGCTGCTGATCATCTACTATTTCCCCGGTCTGGTGCTCCAGGCCAACATCTGGGGCAAGGGCGAGACCGGCCGGTTCACCGCGTCGGCGGTGGCCTTTATCATCAACTATGCCTGCTATTTTTCGGAAATCTACCGGGGCGGCATTCAGAGCATCCCCGTGGGCCAGCGGGAAGCGGGCCAGGTGCTGGGCATGACGGGCAGCCAGATTTTCTTCCGGGTGATTCTGCTCCAGGTCATCAAGCGCATCGTGCCCCCCATGGGCAACGAGATCATCACCTTGGTCAAGGACACCGCCCTGGCCAGAATCATCGCCCTGCAGGAGATCATCTGGGCGGGCACCGCTTTCCTGAAGGGCTCCCAGGGCATCTCCGGCCAGGTGTGGCCCCTGTTCTTCACGG
>CAMEWH010000104.1:0-6556 GCA_945940335.1 uncultured Clostridia bacterium
TTCAACCTGACCAGCGTGGTGTTCATGTCCATGGGCGCGGCGGACGGCATCCTCATGGGTCAGATGCTGGGCGCCTCTGCCCCGAGAGAAGAGGTGAAAGATTCCAGCCGGAAGCTCATCGCCATTTCCGTGTCCTCCGGCGTTGTATTCGGCCTTCTGACCATCGCCCTGTCCGGCGCTTTCCCCCACATCTACAACACCTCCTACGCCGTGCGCCACCTGGCCACCCGGCTGATTGTGATCTGCGCCCTGTTCATGCCCTTTGATGCCTTTGCCAACGCCGCCTACTTCATTCTCCGCTCCGGCGGCCAGACCTACATCACCTTCCTGTTCGACAGCGGCTTCGTCTGGGCCGTGATGGTGCCCCTGGGCTTCATCCTGAGCCGGTTTACCGGCATTTCCATCCTGCCCCTGTACTTCATTTGCCAGAGCACCAACATCCTCAAGGCGGCTCTTGGCTCCAACTTCCTGAAAAAGGGCAAATGGATTCAGAATCTGGCGGTGAACAGCTAGTCCGGCAGTTGACTTTAAGCCACAGGGACAAGTTGTAATTTGAAGCGCAGCTCGCTACCCCAATACGTGCTCGGCTGGTCTGTTGTCGTTACACTCCTGGGTATAAATTGTGGTATGATTGCCACTGGCAATCATCAGGATTCTGATTCGCTGCGCGGAGCACCACGCTCGGTTCGTTTTTGCACGCCGTGATTGGATAATGCGTCATTTTTCCTGCGCAGAAACGTTACCGGGCGCTGCCCAGGAGTCCCGGATTTCACACCAGCCCGGTGCGCCATTGGCCGCGGGCCCTGCCCGCCAAATTACAATTTACCTGATTACCTGTTGAATTCAATCAAAAAGAGGTTACACCATGATTCAGGATATTTTTCCCCATGTTCTACACAATCAATACGACCCTGCCGCCAAACCTCAGGCGGACGATTGGGTGCTCTGCTTCCAGGGGCAGAATCTGCTTCTGGGGCCCCAGGACCGGTTCCCTATGGTGAAGGAGCTGGGGGCAGAGGGCTGCACCTACCTGTTTTCCGTGGACGAAGAGCGGTATTTTCTGAAAAACGACATACATACCATACCGGCAGGCTTTGCCCTCGCGGATGTGAAGCAGCTGCGCCGGGAACAGCGGATATCCAAGCACCGGATTTTTGCCGCCCTCACCGGCAAGCACCTGGCGGACTGGTATCGGGACACCCGGTTCTGCGGCCGGTGCGGCGCTGAGATGGTTCACTCCCCCACGGAGCGGGCCCGGAAATGTCCCGCCTGCGGCTACACTGCCTACCCCAGAATCATGCCCGCCGTGATTGTGGGCGTGAAGAACGGGGACAAGCTCCTCATCACCCGCTACCGGGAAGGCTTCTCCCACAACGCCCTGATTGCCGGTTTCACGGAAATCGGCGAGACCGCCGAACAGACGGTCGCCCGTGAGGTGATGGAGGAGGCCGGCGTCCGGGTGAAGAACATCCGCTACTACGCCTCCCAGCCCTGGGGCATCGCCAACGACCTGCTGATGGGCTTCTTCTGTGAGCTGGACGGGGATGGCACCATCCACATGGACGAAAACGAATTAAAATATGCCCAGTGGGTATCCCGGGAGGAGATCGAACTCCAGCCCGATGATTTCAGCCTGACAAACGAAATGATGACCCGGTTCAAAACCGGCGCGGAACAATAAGAAACGGAGCCTTGGCGGGCAGTGCCCGCGGACAATGGCGCACCGGGCCGGTGCATCATCCGGGACTCCTGGGTGGTGCCCGGTAACGTTCCTGCGCGGTAAAATCATCGCCCAGCCAGCGTAGGGCGGGGTTATTTTCATCAGGAGGAAAATCAACCCGCCAAACAACAATTTATCGAACGGCTGAGCAAAACCGATAAGCACATTACAAAATGCTGCATGACTGGCATTCGGTCAGCACAAAAAGAAAGACCGTCCCGATTGGAACCGGGGCGGTCTTATTGGTCGGTACTTATTTCTTCTTCCCGTAGGCATCCAAAGCCAGCTTGAAGGCGCCGTAGGCACCGGCGTCATTGCCCAGGGCGGCCAGGGCAAATTCCACGTTGGAAGCGGCATGGAAAACATACTTGTGGAAGTAGGGACGCAGACCGTCCAGCAGCACGGTGCCGGCCTTGCTCACGCCGCCGCCCAGCACCACCACCGCGGGGTTGACCACGTTGCACACGTTGGCCAGAAACTCGCCCATGTAGGCATAGTACTGGTCCAGCACCGCCAGGGCCAGCTTGTCGCCGTCCTTACCGGCGTCGAAAATGTCCTTGCAGGTCATCCTGTCCAGACTGCGCAGAGAGGATTCCTCCTCACTGGCCTCCAGCTCCTTTTTAGCCATGCGGACGATGCCGGAGGCGGAGCAATACTGCTCCACGCAGCCCCGCTTGCCACAGCCGCACACGTCGGTCTCGTCCCGGTTGAGCACCATATGGCCGATTTCCGCGCCCGCGCCGTGGGCGCCATGGAGCAGCTGACCCTCGATGACGATGCCGCCGCCCACGCCGGTACCCAGGGTGACCAGCACCATACTGTCGTAATCCTTGCCGCCGCCCTTCCAGAATTCGCCCAGGGCAGCCACGTTGGCATCGTTGCCCGCCTTCACAGGCAGCCCGGTGAGCCGGGACAATTCCTCACTGATGTTGAACACGCCCCAGCCCAGGTTGACGCAGCGGTTCACCACGCCCTTGCCGTCCACGGGGCCGGGAACGCCGATGCCCAGACCCAGCAGATCCTCATCCTTCACCGCGTTGCGCTCCCGGTATTCCCGGATGGAGGCGGCGATGTCCGGCAGGATCTGACTGCCGTGGCCCTCGGTGACGGTGGGAATCTCCCAATTGGAAATCATTTTGCCGGTTTCATCAAAGTAAGCGATCTTGACGGTGGTGCCGCCCAGATCCACGCCGAAGCCGTATTTCATGGTGGATAACCTCCTGATCATTCAGTTGATGGTCCCATTATAACTTGTGAAAAAGGAAAAAGAAAGTACCTGCCGGAATTTTTTCCTCTTATTTCCGCTTTTTCTCCCGGAAGACAAATTGGGCCACACCGGTCATGACGCCGCTGATGACCAGTTGGGTGTAGTAGCTGATGCCCCGGCAGACGATCATTCCGGGCAGCACCAGCTCCACGCCGAAGATGGGCTCAAAGATGGAAAGAAACAGGGTTTCACTGATGCCCATCCCGCCGGGCAGGGGGAGCATATCCACTGCCACGGAGATCATGGCCTGGAGCAGGACCATGGCAAAGGCACTCTCCCCGGACAGCCCGAAGGCCAGATAAGTAAACCACACCACACTGAACAGAATGAAACGCTGAAGCAGCGTGATGAAAAACACATTGACAATAATTCCCGGTTCCTTCCTGAAAAAGGCGGCGGTGCCCTGGTAATGATCCAGGCTGTTTTGCACCCGGGCCATGACCTTTTCCGGGTTACGGAAGGGCCGGATTTTGTTCAGCAGGTTGAACGCCTGCTTCAGGGTGCGCTGGATGATGCTGGGGTGGAATACCGCCGTCAGCAAAAGGGCAATGAACGCCACGTTCAGCGCAAGGCCGATGTACACCAGGGTATCCACCCCGTCCAGATACCGCATCACGGCGGCGGGGCGGAAAATCATGACCGCCAGCCCTGTCACCACCAACACCAGTTTATAGGTGATGGTCACAATGGCCAGCACCACCGTAGAAACCGCCCCGGGGATGCCGTCCCGGCGCATATACAGCACCTGCATAGGCTGGCCTCCGGAGGCGGAGGGGGTGATGGCGCTGTAGAAAAAGCCGACAAAGGAGAACAGGCAGCAGTGGGAGAATTTGGGCCTGGTGCCCAGCCGATGGAACAGATAGCAGATGACCACCGACTCTCCCAGAATAAAGGCAATCACCGCCCCCACGGACAGCACTGCATATCGTTCATCCGCATCGGCGAGATATTCGGCAATTTTGCTCAGATTCTCATCCCTGAACACATACCAAAGGGTCAGGGCCAGGATGGCAAAAAAGAAAACAGCGCTGAGGATACGCTTACGTGTTTGCTTTGTCACGTCATCGCTGCCCCCCTTCTGATGATCGTGAATAAAATGATGTGCTTATTGGTTTGACCCGGCTGTCAGCCAAATTGTAATTTGACGTACTGGAACTGACGCACCCCTTGGCTCCCCCTCTGGGGGAGCTGGCTGCCCCGTAAAGGGCAGCCTGAGAGGGCAGCATGGTTTGATTTCGAGTGCAATTATCTTACTGCGGCACCCTCTCAGTCAGCCTGTTCGGCTGACAGCTCTCCCAAAGGGAGAGCCAAGGGGCGCTGCCGTATCTGCCCGCCAAATTACAATTTTCCCGCTTGCTGACGAAAGCCGATATACGCATGAAATTATAACACACTGCCTTTGCCTGTGTCAACGAGATTCCTCGTTTCCTTTACCTTTTCTCCAGAAAAACCATAGGTTGCCGGGAGAAAGTTCCAGTTTTTTACAATTACGTTACACGCTTGCCATTTGGCCGATTTTGTGATAAAATAACCTTCAATGCTTCGGCCGCTTCAGAGCTGAAAAAAGAAAGAGAGTGGACAAGCCAATGCTCGGATTTTATGACTATACCGTGATTCTCACTTATATGGGTGCGCTGGCGGGCCTGCTGGGCATTTCCATGTCCGTGGGCGGGAGGTTTCTGGGAGCGGCGATGTGCATGGCGGTGGCGCTGATTTGTGACACCCTGGACGGCATCGTAGCCCGGCGGAAAAAGAACCGCACCCGGGAGGAGATGCTCTTTGGCATCCAGATCGATACGCTGTGCGACCTCATTTCCTTCGGCCTGTGCCCGTCGGTGATGTTCTATATGCTGGGCATGAGGTCCCTGGGGGATCTGGCTCTGTTGGGGGCTTACTGCCTGTGCTGTGTGATTCGGCTGGCGTATTTCAACGTGCTGGCCATGGAGGCGGAGCTGGGCACCAAGGGGGATTACCACGGCCTTCCTGTGGTGTGCCTGGATGTGATGGTTCCGGCAATTTACCTGTTGTTCCGTCTGACTCCGGAAGGCTACTCTTTGTGGATTCTCCGGACGGCGGTGGCCATTTTCGGCTTTTTGTACATTCTGGATTTCCGGGTGAAAAAACCGGTGCTCTGGAAGTTTCTGGTCCTGGGAGCCGTGGTGCTGATTCCCATGGTGGGCCTTCTGATTTGGTTCCCGGCATGACCTGGCGGGATCGGAATGGACGGACTGTCCCCGGAGACGCGGGGCAGGACCGGTTTTTGGAATGGATGTACGGCACGGGGCTGGGCCGCTGTCTGGTGCGGGTGATGATTCTCCCCTGGGTGAGCCGTGGAGCGGGCTGGCTCCTGGACCGGAGAATCTCCGCCCTGGCGGTGAAGCCTTTCATCAAAAGCAATCACATCCCTATGGAGGATTTTGAGCGTCGGCGTTACCACAGCTTTAACGATTTCTTCACCCGCCGGGTTCTGGAGGGGCGGCGGCCGGTGGACCCGGAGCCCAACCACCTGATTGCCCCCTGCGACAGTAAGCTGACGGTGTTTCCCGTTGAGGAGGACAGCTGTTTTTGGATCAAGGGAGTGGCATACACCCTGGAGCAGCTGCTGCGGGACAAGGCGCTGGCAGAGCATTTCCTGGGTGGAACACTGCTGTTGTTCCGGCTGACGGTGGGAGATTACCACCGCTACAGCTACATCGACTCCGGTTTCATCGGCGAAGAGCACCGGATTGAGGGGGTTTATCACACGGTGAACCCCGCCGCGGCAGGCCGGTATCCCATCTATCGGGAGAATACCCGGGAATACGCCCTGCTGGAAAGTGAGCACTTCGGCACGGTTCTCCAAATGGAGGTTGGCGCTGCCATGGTGGGCCGCATCGTGAACAATCCCGGCGGCTGCAGGATACAGCGGGGGCAGGAAAAGGGCCGGTTCGAGTTCGGCGGTTCCACGGTGATCGTGCTGCTGCAAAAGGACGCGGCCATTCTGGACGAGGATTTGATCCGAAACACCCGGGAGGACGCGGAGACCATGGTCCGCCTGGGAGAACGGATCGGGAAAAAGAAATAACCCCGGGACGGTGGATGCAAATTCACCGTCTTTTTTGCGCGTTATGCAGCACACAGATAAATTGTAGCGTGAAACCGGCCGGCGCATTCCCTTTTCCCGGGGTGACCTGCGAAAAAAAGGTTGACGAACGGTGAAAACTATCCTATGATAGAATGTATTAAAACACTGTGAATCCCACACAGCAAAGGAGAAAAGATCATGACACCTTTTATGAATGCGGACTTTCTGCTGAAAACGGAAACGGCCCGGAAGCTCTATCATGAGCACGCCGAGACCGTGCCCATCATCGACTATCACTGCCACATCAATCCTCAGGAAATCTATGAGGACAAGCGTTACAACTCCATCACCGAGGTCTGGCTGGGCGGCGACCACTACAAGTGGCGTGCCATGCGCTCCTGCGGCGTACCCGAATACTACATCACCGGCGATGCCACCCCTGCCGAGAAGTTCCAGAAGTGGGCCGAGTCCATGCCCAACCTGATTGGCAACCCCCTGTACCACT
>CAMEWH010000105.1:0-6499 GCA_945940335.1 uncultured Clostridia bacterium
TGATCCCCCTGCTGTCCCTGGGCGTGCCCGGTGACTCCGTCACCGCCATTTTGCTCATGAAGGGCATCACCCCCGGCCCCATGATGTACGTCAGCGAGCTGCCCACGGTATACAAGGTCTTTGCCGCTCTGATGCTGGCCAACCTCTGCATGCTCATCGTCGGCTGCCTGGGCGTTCGGATCTTTGCCAAGATCGTGTCCATTGAGAAGAAGATTCTGTACCCCATCATCCTGATCATCTCCTTGCTGGGCGCGTTCTCCATCAATAAGAACGTGTTCGACGTGGGCGTGTGCGTGGTGTTCGGTGTCATCGGCTGGCTGATGAACAAGTACGAATTCCCCCTGTCTCCCATCCTGCTGGCCCTGATCCTGGGACCCATGTGCGAGCAGAACTTCGTGCGGTTCATGGACCTGAACGGCGGCAATTTCGGCGCCATCATCCACTATCCCATCGCCATCGGCTTCTTCGTGGTGGCTGTGGCCGTTGTCATCATCTCCCTGCTGAACCAGCGGAAGATCAACAAGGCCGAAGCGTCCAACGCCGCCGCAGGCATGGAATAATCCGCTTCTCCAAAATCTCCCGGACCCGTTCCGGGAGATTTTTTGCCGTCGGGAAAATGCACCAGAGATAGAAGTAGGGGAGGCGCCTCCCGTTTCTGTTGCGGAATTGGGACGGGAACCCGTCCCAACACGTCTGGACGAATTGCATACCATTCAACCAAACACGCAGTTATCGAACAAAGGCGGGAGGCTGCGAGCCTCCACAGTGAAGCGCGGCAGATTTTTGGTTGACGGATTGGAAAACAAAAGATATGATAGAGTCAAAGGAGGAATTCATATGGACATTCTGTTTGTGGAATACCCGCCCTGCTCCACCTGCCAGAAGGCGAAAAAATGGCTGGACGAGCGCGGCATTTCTTACACCGACCGGCACATCAAGCTGGAAAACCCCACCCGGGAGGAGCTGCAGACCTGGCACCAGGAAAGCGGCCTGCCCCTGAAGCGTTTCTTCAATACCAGCGGCATGCGTTACAAGGAGTTGGGCCTGAAGGACAGGCTTCCCACCATGACCGAGCAGGAGCAGTACGAGTTGCTCTCCTCCGACGGCATGCTGGTGAAGCGCCCCCTGCTTCTGGGGCCGGGCTTCGTGCTGACGGGCTTCCGGGAGGCAGAGTGGGTACAGGCCCTGGAAGAAGCGGGCTGCCTTCCGGCTCAGGACTGATCTTTTGAAATGGTGCCGATCGGATTAACGCAGCAAGTAGGCAAATTGTAATTTGAAGCGCAGGGCGCTTCACCCCAATACGTGCTCGGCTGGTCTGTTGTCGTTACACTCCTGGGTACCGCTCGGTTCGTTTTTGCACGCCGTGATTGGATAATGCGTCATTTTTCCTGCGCAGAAACGTTACCGGGCGCTGCCCAGGAGTCCCGGATTTCACACCAGCCCGGTGCGCCATTGGCCGCGGGCACTGCCCGCCAAATTACAATTTGACGAACTGCCGAGCAAAACCATAAGCACATTTTAATCTTTTTCCCACCGGGTGTCCGGTGGGATTTTTGAAACTTTTCCCAGGAAAAAGCATATACTGTTCCGGGGGAATGTCATGTGATCATGGGTGTCTTTTTGATTTTGGCGATGGCCTTTTTTTATCTGCTCCTCCGGGGCGCGTCACGAGAGCGGGATTGGGCCAGGGAGGATCAGGAGCAGCTGGATTATTTGCGGGAATACAACCGCCGCAAAGCCCAGCGCAAAACCAAACGGCAGCAATCATGCTGAAATTGTAATTTGGCGGGCTGATACGGTCGCACCCCTTGGCTCCCCCTATGGGGGAGCTGGCTGCCCCGTAAGGGGCTCACCTGAGAGGGCAACACGGTTTGGGTTTAAAGTTGCTGCTATTTTTCTGCGGTACCCTCTCAGTCAGCCTGACGGCTGCCAGCTCTCCCAAAGGGAGAGCCAAGGTCGCTTCGCTCCGCGCAAACGTTACCGGGCTTTACCCAGGAGTCCCGGAGAACACACCAGCCCGGTGCGCATTGGGATGAAGCGCCCTGCGCTTCAAATTACAATTTGTCTATCTCCATCCAGCGGATTGCTTTTTTCAAACAACTGTGCTATAATACCTCAGGATTTGAAAAAAGGGGGCATTGCCGTGTATCAGCCACTTGCGGATTTGCTGCGGCCTCAGTCGCTGGATGAGGTGTACGGGCAGGAGCATATTCTGGGCAAGGGGGCGGTGCTGCGCCGCCTGATCGATTCCGGCAAGGTGCCCAATATGGTGTTCTATGGCCCCAGCGGCACGGGGAAAACCACCGTGGCCAACATCATCGCCAAGCAGACCCACCGGACCCTGTTCAAGCTCAACGCCACCACCGCTTCCACGGCGGACATCAAGGAAATCGTGGCACAGCTGGATACCTTCATGGCCCCGGAGGGGGTGCTGCTGTACCTGGACGAGATTCAGTCCTTCAATAAAAAGCAGCAGCAGTCCCTGCTGGAGTACATTGAAAACGGGAAAATCACCCTCATTGCCTCCACCACGGAGAATCCCTATTTCTATGTGTTCAACGCCATCCTTAGCCGCTCCACGGTGTTTGAGTTCAAGCAGATTTCTGCCTCCGCCGCGCTGCAGGCGGTGAAGCGGGCGGTTTCTTATATGGAGCAGCGCACCGCCCTTACCGCCCAGCCGGAGGCAGGTTCCCTGGAGTACATCGCCGGAGCCTGCGGCGGGGACCTGCGCAAGGCAATGAACGCGGTGGAGGTGCTGTTCTCCGCCGGCATTCCCCAGGGGGACAAGCTGCCCCTGACATTGGAGGATGCCAAGGCCGTCACCCAAAAGAGCGCTCTCCGGGCAGACCGGGAGGGGGACAACTACTACGACCTGCTCTCGGCGTTACAGAAATCCATCCGGGGCTCCGATCCGGATGCAGCCTGCCATTATCTGGCAAGGCTGTTGGAGGCCGGCCAGCTCCAGTCCGCCTGCCGCAGGCTGATGGTGATCGCGGCGGAGGATGTGGGCCTTGCTTATCCTCAGATCATTCCCATTGTAAAATCCAGCGTGGATATGGCTTTGATGCTGGGCA
This sequence comes from uncultured Clostridia bacterium, assembly GCA_945940335.1. Classification (GTDB taxonomy): domain Bacteria; phylum Bacillota; class Clostridia; order Oscillospirales; family Oscillospiraceae; genus Faecousia. The sequence continues at coordinate 3,075 of CAMEWH010000105.1, forward strand.
TGCCGGAGGCCAGAATCCCCCTGGGGGATGCCGCCGTGCTCATGGCCACCTCCCCCAAGTCCAATTCCGGTCACCTGGCCCTGGATGCCGCCCTGGCAGATGTGCGCAAGGGCTTGGGGGGTGACTTCCCCCGGCACCTGCAGAACGTCCACGCCGATACCTACACTATGGAGCGGGAGCAGGGGTATCTCTATCCCCATGACTACCCCAACCACTATGTGGCCCAGCAGTACCTGCCGGACGAGCTGGTGGGCAGGCGCTATTATGAATTCGGCCCCAACAAGCTGGAGCAGGCATCCAAAGCCTATTGGGACACGGTGAAGAAATAAGGAGAACACCATGGATATTCGTCTGAACGACATACTGGTCATGAAAAAGCCCCACCCCTGCGGAGAAAAGCGCTGGCTGGTGCTGCGGGTTGGAGCGGATTTCCGGCTGCGGTGCCTGGGCTGCGGCCATGAGCTGATGACGCCCCGGCAAAAGGCAGAAAAAAACATCCGCTCCGTGGAAAGGCCGTCCGATTCCTCCAAATGAAACCCATCCCCCCTCCGTCCACTTTTTGCATGGTGGCCATGACGGAAAGGGGGATGGTTTTTTCTTTTTCCAGACCACGGCCGCGGCACCTTGGCGCCCTTGCCCCCGTTTGCCGGGGATTGCCGGGGCACCCTCGGAGAACTTGCGGCGGCGGAGGCCGTGCAAACCGACCGACTTCTTTGCCCCGGGGGCTTATACTGATGGCTGTCCGGTGGGGAAAGCGTGGGGAGGTGGTTTCCTGGAACAGCTGGTGAAGGTAGCGGCGGTGAGTTTTCTGGTCAATGGGCTGCTGCTTCTGGGCACGGCCCGGTTGGCTGGGAGGCGGATCCCGCCTCTTCGATGGTTGGCGGCGGGATTGTTGGGGGCGGCCCACGGAGCGGGGTGCCTGGTGCCTGGCTTTGGCTTTTTGGGCGGACTCCACTGGCGGCTGGTCAGCCTGGGGCTCATGGGCATCCTTGCCTTCGGCCCCGACGGGAAGCTCTGCTGCATCTACGCCGTGCTCACCATGGCTCTGGACGGGGCGGCGCTGGCGGCGGGCAGGGGCGGGCTGTGGCAGCTGCCGTTGTACGCGGTGGGGGTGTTCCTCTTGGGGAAATTCGCCTTCGGGCCGCCGGGAAGAAGACTCCTGCCTGTGGAGATTTCCGGGGGTGGAAAGCACATCCGCCTCACCGCCCTGGTGGACACGGGCAACGAGCTCCGGGACCCCATTACCGGCCAGAGCGTGCTGGTGATCGGCTCCCAGGCCGCCCAGGAACTGACGGGACTGACGCCGGAAGAATTGAAGCGCCCCTTGGAAACCATCACCGCCTCGCCCCTGCCCGGACTGCGGCTGATCCCCTATCGGGCAGTGGGGTCGGAAAGCGGGCTGCTGCTGGCCATGCGCTTTCCCAGCGTCTGCCTGGGCGGGAGGACGGGGCCAGGCATCGTGGCCTTTGCACCCCAGCGTTTCGGAGAAGAGTATGAAGGACTCATAGGAGGGAATGTATGATGTTGTTTCTGCACGGAATCCGGAAGCGGTTTGGCCTTTACTACATCGGCGGCAGCGACATCCTGCCCCCACCCTTAAAAGGGGAGGAGGAGAAGGCCGCGCTGGCCGCCCTGGAGCAGGGGGATGAGCAGGCGCGGCAGCTGCTGGTGGAGCACAATCTGCGCCTGGTGGTGTACATTGCCCGGCGGTTTGAAAACGTGTCCACCGGCCTGGAGGATTTGATTTCCATCGGCACCATCGGCCTGATCAAAGCCATCGGCACCTACCGGCTGGATAAAAACATCCGCCTAGCCACCTATGCCTCCCGGTGCATCGAAAATGAGATTCTGATGCACATCCGCAAAATCTCCGGCATGAAGGCGGAAATCTCCCTGGATGAGCCCATCAACCTGGACTGCGACGGCAACGAGCTGCTGCTTTCGGACATTCTGGGCACCGATGGGGACGAAATCGTCCGGCCTTTGGAGGACGATGTGGACCTGTGCGTGCTGCGCCAGGCTCTGCGGGAGCTGCCGGGCAGGGAGCGGGAAATCGTCCTCATGCGCTTCGGCCTGGAGGGACGGAAGGAGCTGACCCAGAAGGAGGTGGCCGAAAAAATGGGCATCTCCCAGTCCTACATCTCCCGCCTGGAAAAGCGCATCATGACCAAGCTCCGCAAGGAAATGATCCGCCAAACCAGCTGCGCCTGAAAGAAAGCTGCATTATGCAGGTAAATTGTAATTTGAAGCGCAGGGCGCTTCACCCCAATGCGCACCGGGCTGGTGTGTTCTCCGGGACTCCTGGGTAAAGCCCGGTAACGTTTGCGCGGAGCGAAGCGACCTTGGCTCTCCCAAAGGGAGAGCCAAGGGGGTGCCGTATCAGGCTGCCAGACAGCAATTTGCCTGATGGCTGTGCAAAAGAAAAAACCTGTTGCTTTTTTCCTCCTTCCGTGGTATAATTCGATACAGACTGTATCGATATGATTTTATATCGATTGTATGATTATTTATTTGGATTCGAGGATGCACATGGAAGAGAAGAAGGTTTCCAAATCCGTTTTGAAACGGCTCCCCGGTTATCTGGCTTACCTGAAAAGCCTGCCGGAGGATGCTCCCACTCATATTTCCGCCACTTCCCTTGCCAACGCCCTGGGCATGGGCGAGGTGCAGGTGCGCAAGGACCTGGCCATTGTCTCCGACGGCGGCCGTCCCAAGATCGGCTACCAGCGGGAGGGCCTGATCACCGACATCGAGCAATTCCTGGGCTATGACAATACCACCGACGCCGTGCTCATCGGCGCGGGCAAGCTGGGCCTGGCCCTCATGGGCTACAGCGGCTTCGAGGAATACGGCCTGAACATCCAGGCGGCCTTCGACGTGAGTCCCTCCATGGAGAAAACCGAGGACGGCCAGCCCATCTATCCCATGACCAAGCTGGAGCATTTCTGCAAGGTGCACAAGGTGCTCATGGGCATCATCACCGTCCCCGCCGCCCACGCGCAGGAGGTGGCCGACCGGCTGATCGCCTGCGGTGTGAAGGCAATCTGGAATTTTGCCCCTGTCCATCTGGACGTCCCGCCCCACATTCTGGTGCAGAACGAGAATATGGCCACCTCCCTGGCCGTCCTCAGCGTTCATCTGAGAGCCCAGATCAAGGAAAAGAAAGAGCTTTGAAACACGTCGACGATCCGCATAGAATCGCCCAATTGTTGTTTGGCGGTGGGTTGAATGGAACCAGGTTCCGTCCTAACTGTAGGGGAGGCTCGTAGCCTCCCGCGCAGTATCAGCCAACAATCATAAACCAGATCGGGCGAATACGTACCACAAAGGACTGCATACCGTTCACCCGAACACTCAGTCGCACTACCTGGCGGGCGGCTGCGAGCCGCCCCTACTAGTGCGTTAATACTAATGCTTTACTTCTA
>CAMEWH010000106.1:0-6429 GCA_945940335.1 uncultured Clostridia bacterium
GTCTGCCCCTTACGGGGCAGCCAGCTCCCCCAGAGGGGGAGCCAAGAGGTGCGTCGGTTCCGGTCGCCAAATTACAATTTACCGCCCCGATGGTTTTAACCTGCCAATTTCATTTTCAAACAAGGAGGCGCTTATGAAGCTGATTCATTTATCCGACCTGCATCTGGGAAAACGGCTGAACGAATTTTCCCTGGGGGAGGATCAGAAATATATTCTGAATCAAATACTGGAAATTGCGGAGGCGGAACAGCCGGATGCCGTGGTGATCGCCGGAGACGTGTACGACAAGGCTATCCCCTCCGTGGAGGCGGTGAGCCTGTTTGACGAGTTCCTGGTCCGGCTGGCTGCGCTGCACATCCACATCTTCGTCATCAGCGGCAACCACGATTCCCCGGAGCGCATCGCCTTCGGCTCCCGGCTGCTGGAGGAAACCGGCATTCACCTCAGCCCGGTCTACGGCGGCAGCGTGGAGAGCGTGACATTGGAGGACGCGTTCGGCCCGGTGGATTTCTACCTGCTGCCCTTTGTCAAGCCAATCCATGTGCGCCGTTTTTTCCCGGAGGACCCCACCGACACCTATACCCAGGCCCTGTCCACCGCCGTGGGCCACATGAACCTGGACGGACACCGGCGGAATGTGCTGGTGACCCACCAGTTTGTCACCGGGGCCTCCCGGTCGGATTCGGAGGAAATCTCCGTGGGCGGTGCGGACAATGTGGACAGCGCCGTGTTCGATGCTTTTGACTATGTGGCCCTGGGCCACATCCATTCCCCCCAGCACTGCGGCAGCGAGAAGATCCGCTACTGCGGCACGCCCCTGAAGTATTCCTTCTCCGAAGCGAAGGATACCAAGTCCGTCACTGTGGCGGAGCTGAAGGAAAAGGGAAATCTTGTGATTCGCACTGTGCCCCTGAAGCCTTTGCGGGAGCTGGTGGAGCTGCGGGGTACCTTTGAAGAACTGACGGACAGGCATTTCTATGAAAACACCACCTGGACCCAGGATTATGTCCGCCTGACCCTGACGGACGAGGAGGACATCCCCGATGCCGTGGGCAAGCTGCGGCTCATCTACCGCAACCTGATGAAGCTGGACTACGACAATGCCCGCACCCGCTCCAACGCCGAGATCACCGGAGCCCAGGCACAGGATACCCGTTCCCCCCTGGAGCTGTTTGCCTCCTTTTATGAATTGCAGAACAATCGGCCCATGACGGCGGAGCAGCTGGTCTTCCTGGAAGAGCTGATCGCCCGGACGGAGGAGGTTTGATCATGAGACCCACAAAACTCACCATTTCCGCCTTTGGCCCCTATGCCGGCCGGACCGTGCTGGACCTGGACAGCCTGGGGCAGAATGGACTCTACCTCATCACCGGCGACACCGGCGCGGGAAAAACCACCCTGTTCGATGCCATCACCTTCGCCCTCTACGGCGAGGCCAGCGGCGACAACCGCAGCCCCGGTATGTTCCGCTCCAAGTACGCCGCCCCGGAGACGCCCACCTTTGTGGAGCTGGAATTTCTCTGCCGGGAGCAGCGCTATACCGTCCGGCGGGTGCCGGAATACCAGCGGCCCAAGCTTCACGGCACCGGCACCACCGCCCAGAAGGCGGAGGCCAGCCTGATCCTGCCCCAGGGCAACCCCATCACCAAGCCCCGGGAGGTGGACGCTGCCATCCGGGACATCCTGGGACTGGACCGGAACCAGTTCATGCAGATCGCCATGATCGCCCAGGGAGATTTTCTCAAGCTGCTGCTGGCTTCCACCGAGGACCGGAAGCTGATTTTTCGGAAAATATTCAAAACCGACCGGTTCCAGCGCCTGCAGGAGAGCCTGAAGCGGGAGTCCGGGGCCCTGAACGACCGGTGCAGCGATGCCCGGAAAAGTGTGGAGCAGTATATCGCCGGGGTGCTTTGCCCGGAGGAGGGTGAATTGGCGGAAAAACTCCGCCAGGCCCGGGCGGGGCAGCTGCCCATGGAGGAAACCACCGCCCTCATCGCCCGGATTCTGGAGGGGGACAAAGCCCATTCCCTCCGGCTCCAGGAAGAATTGGAAGAACTGGAAGAGCAGCTGAAAGCCATCCACACCCGGCTGTCCATGGCCCGGGAGCAGGAGCAGAGCCGGGAGGCGCTGGCCCAAATGGAGCAGGAGCTGGCCCGGGAAGCCGCCCTTCTGACCCAGGCGGAGCAGGCCCGGACCCGGGAGCTGGACAGAAAGCCCCTGCACACCGGGCTGATTCAGGAGATCACCCTGCTGGAAGCGGACCTGCCCCGGTATGCCGAGCTGGACCGGCAGCGGCAGCGCCGGGAGGAAGGAGGGCGTCAGCTGGAGCAGCAGCGCCAGGCCCTGGCCCAGGGAAAAGCGGAGCTTCAGCGCCGGGAAGGGGAACTGGCCGCCGCCCGGACGGCTCTGGAGGAATTAAAGAATGCAGGTGAGGAAAATCTCAAGCTCCTGGAACGGGAAAAGGATACCGCCCTCCGGCTGGAAACCCTGGAGCTCTTTGAAAAGCAGCGTTCTCACCTTTCCCGGCTGGAAGGAACCCGGCAGCTGCTGGAAGCCCAGCTGGAAGCAAAACAGGCGGAAGCGGCTCAGACGGATGCGCTGCGCCAGCGGGCAGTGCTGCTGCGGTCCGAGCTGCCGGGGTATGATGTCCTGGCTCAAAAACGGGAAAAGGTCAAGTCTGTGCAGGCTCGCCTGACCCAACAGACGCAGGAGTTGACCCGGCAAAAGGCGGATGCGGACCGGCTGCGGCAGCAATGGAACCGGGGAAAGCAAGAGCTGGAGCCCCTGGCCCATGCTCCGGCCCGGCGGGAGCAGCTGCTGGCAGGAAAAACCGAAACTCTGCACCGGGGGCGGCTGCTGAACCAGCTGCAGGCCCGGCTGACGGAGCTGGAGGATGCCGCCCGAAAGCTGGAACGGGGGCAGGCGGATTACCTGGCTGCCGCCCGGCAGGCGGAGGAGACTCAGCGCCAATATTTCCGGCTCAACGCCGCCTTCCTGGCGGAACAGGCGGGCATTCTGGCCCAGCAGCTCACCGAGGGGGTACCATGCCGGGTCTGCGGTTCGGTGCACCATCCCAACCCCGCCTGCAAATCGGAAAATGCCCCCACCGAGGCCCAGCTGAACCGGGCCAGAGAGCTGTCTGACCAGGCCCAGCAGGTCATGCAGCAGTGTAGTGAGTCCTGCGCCGGCTGGAAGGCCCAGCACTCCGGGCTGCTCCGTCAGGTCACAGCCCTATTGGAAGATTTGAACGCCGCCCCGGATGCGGCGGCTGCCCGGCTGGCACTGCCGGGTTGGCTGGAAGAAAACCGGCAGAATGAGCAGCGGCTGGAAGAGGAGCTGAAGGTGCAGGAGCGCAATGTCCTGCGCAAGCAGGAGCTGGAGGAAGCCCTTCCGAACATGGAAAAGGGCCTGGCGGAGCTGTCCGACCGGGTTGCCGCACTGGAAGCATCCTTAAGCGCCGGAAGGGCAGAGCTGGCTGGCTGTACCCGGGAGGTCCGGGAGCAGGAGGCAATGCTGTCCTGTGCCACCCGCCAGGAGGCGGAGGCGGAAGAGAAGCGCTGCACCCGTACCGCAGAGCAGCTGACGGCTTCCCTGGAAGAAGCCCAGAAGCGCTTCCATCAGGCCCGGCAGGACCTGGCTGCCGCCCAGTCCGTGCTGGAGCAGACGGAAGCGCGGCTTTCCCGGCTGTGCCAATTGGAGGGCGGGGAGGAGGATATCCATACCCAGGCCCAAACCCTCCTGCCGGCGCTGAAATGGCAGCAGGAAGAACTGAAGGGGAAGCTGCTGGAATCGGAGGAAAAGCTCCGGCGGAAACAGGAACTGGAGGAGACCCTGCCCGGCTTACAGCAGCTGGCCCAGGAGCGGGCTGCACAAAATGGTGCCCTGGAAAACCGCATTGCATCCGGTGAAGCCTCCCTGGCCGCCCTGGAGCAGCAGGTGCAGGCTCTGGCCGGAACCCTGCGCTTTGAGACCCGGCAGCAGGCCCAGCAGGCCCTCGGGGAGAAATGCCATGCCCGGGACGCCCTTTCCCAGGCGCTGGAGCGGGCGGAGCAGGAGTACCGCACCCGCAGTGAATCGGTGATCCGCCTCCGCTCCGCCGCCCGGCAGCTGAGGCTCCAGCTGGAAGCGGCCCCCGCCATTGACGGAGCGGCGGAGCAAGAACACCAGTCCGCCGCCCTGGCCCGGCGGCAGCAGCTGCAGCGGGAAAAGCAGGGCTGCGACGGCCGGATCGCTGCCAATGCCCCGGCCCTGAAAAACATCCATGCGCGGCAGGCGGAGCTGGTGGCCCTGGAAGCCCGGTATGCCTGGGTCCGCGCCCTGTCCAACACCGCCAACGGCAATCTCCCCGGCAAGGAAAAAATCATGCTGGAGACCTACATTCAGATGGCCTATTTTGACCGGATTCTCCACCGGGCCAATCTGCGTCTGCGGGTGATGACCGACGGGCAGTACGAGCTGAAGCGCCGCACCGAGGCGGAGAATAACCGCAGCCAAAGCGGCCTGGAGCTGGATGTGATCGACCATTGGAGCGGAGGGACGCGCAGCGTGAAAACCCTGTCCGGCGGCGAATCCTTCCTGGCCTCCCTGGCCCTGGCCCTGGGACTGTCGGATGTGATTCAGTCCAGCTCCGGCGGCGTGCGGCTGGATACCATGTTCGTGGACGAGGGCTTTGGCTCTTTGGACGAGGAGGCCCTGGATCAGGCCATGAAGGCTCTGGTCAGCCTCACCCAGGGCAACCGATTGGTTGGCATCATCTCCCACGTGGGCGAGCTGAAAACCCGGATCGACCGTCAGGTCCTGGTCACCAAAGACCGCTCCGGCGGCAGCAGTGCGAAAATCATTGTGTAAAAGAAAGCAAGGGGAATTGGCATTTAGCGTACCGGAACCGACCCGCCACTTGGCTCCCCCTCTGGGGGAGCTGGCTGCCCCGCAAGGGGCGCCCCTGAGAGGGCAACACGGTTTGATGCGCTGATGCACCTGTCTCACTGCGGTACCCTCTCAGTCAGCCTGTTCGGCTGACAGCTCTCCCAAAGGGAGAGCCAAGAGGGGCGGCAAATGCACCGCGAATTTAAAATTTAACGATGAAAACCAAAAACCGATGCAGAAATCTTCCGCATCGGTTTTGTGTTTTTAATACTGCCTTTCGGCGATCCGCTCCGGGGTGAGCATATCCGGGGTGAATACCGTTTCCTCCACAAAAATCTGCTTTGGAATCTGGGTTCCCGCCAGGTACTGGCGGATCAGCTCGTCCACCCGGGGACCGTGGAGGGGGTTGCACTCCACACAGAGGTTGATTTTTCCCTCCATGCACAGATTCAGCGCCCGGCGAACGGCATCAAAGGAGATGATGATCACGTCCCCGCCCTGGCCGTAGGTGATGCCCGCTTCCTCCAGAGCCTGCATGGCCCCGAAGGTCATGTTGTCGTTTTCACTGTAAATGACGTCGATGTCCCGGTTGGTAGCCAGATAATCCCGCACCACCTCGTAGCCCTTGGATTCGGTGAAATCCCCGGACAGCTGGGCGGCAAGATGCCAGTTTTCGTGTTGCTCCACCGCCGTTTCAATGGCCTGGGTGCGCAGGATCTGGGCAGTCGCCCCGTAGGTACCCTGGATGTGGAGAATGTTCACGTCCTCCGTCCGTCCGGCCAGGGTTTTCTCCAGCCAGTTTACGGCCTGAGTGCCCTCGGTGAGAAAGTCGGAGCCGATTTCCGTCAGGTACAGTCCGGTGTCCTCCACCGCCACCTCCCGGTCCACGATGATCACGGGAATGCCGGCGTTTTTCGCCTCCTGCAACACCGCGTCCCAGCCGGTTTCCTCCGCCGGGGCGATGACGATGATGTCCACCCCCTGGACGATGAAGTTCCGCACGGCCACCAATTGGTTGGCCTGCTTCTGCCGGGCGTTGTCGTAGAGCAGCTCGTAGCCGTTTTCCTCGCTGAGGGCCTGCATCATGGACTCCGTGTTGGCCACCCGCCAGTCGGACTCTGCTCCCAGCTGGGTAAAGCCCACCTTGGTCAGCTTCGGCTCTTCCGGCGCTTCCCTGCCGCAGCCGCACAGCAAAAGCACCAGCATCAGCAGGGCGCTAAGGATTTTCTTCATGGGCTTCCTCCGTTCTGAATGGGATCCTGATGGTGATGGCAGTGCCTTCCCCCTGCCGGCTTTCAATGGTGAATTCGCAGTCGGCGCCGTACATCAGCTGCAGCCGCTTGTAGGAGGAGACCAGGCCGAAGCCGGTGGCCTCGTCGTTTTCCAGCTGGGCACGCAGCTTTTCCAGCTCCCCTTCCTCCATTCCCGCCCCGGTGTCGGACACCCGGACGGTCACTTTCCCGTCGGCCAGCTTTCCGGTGACGGTGATCAGACCCTTGCCCCGCTTGGGCTTGATGCCGTGGTAGATGGCGTTTTCCACCAGGGGCTGGAGGGTCATTTTGG
>CAMEWH010000107.1:0-6419 GCA_945940335.1 uncultured Clostridia bacterium
TGCAGTAGGCGGACATGCAGGAATACTGCAGCTCCGGGAAGGTGCATTCCTTCCCTGCTTTCCGGGCACAGGGGGTACACAGAGCGCAGCCGCTGGCGCCCACCAGGAAGCCCGGGCAGCCTTCGGCGCGCAGGCGCTTCATCAGCCGCAGGGCGGCGGTGTTGTGGCCCAGCTTGGCCTGCTTGATGGCGAGCTTGTCCTCGTAGTCCGAAATCTCCCAGATGGTCTGCAGCACCAGGCCCTTTTTGTGGGCGAGAATCCGCTGCTTCATCTGCTCCGGAGTGCCGCAGTCCGGGGGACAGGAATGGTTCACCCCATACTGGCCGCAGAGATTTTCCTCACAGAAGGGGCGGAACATGGGGTCGAACTGGATTTTGTCCGTGTCGATCACCGCCGCCCCGGCAAAGCCCTCTGCCACCGCAAGGGCAATCATTTCTTCTTCCGTCATGGCTGTTCGCCTCCTTTTTCTTTTCCTATTGTACGTCCGGGGATACGGGAAGTCAAGCGGGAGGATCACCGATTGCATTTTCCCGCAGAAATGGTATAATACTCGGGATACAATAAAGGAGCCGGGGAATCCGGAGCTTTGATATGAACTGCAATCAGCTTTACCTGTCCACCATCGACCCCGGGGCCGGCGCTTTGGCCCGGAAATACGGCCTGGGGGTGGAAATTGCGGACTACTGCACCGCAATGAACATGGACGAATCCTTTGAAGCCACAGACGCTGCCCTCCGGAACCGGCTGACGGGGGTATCCCGGCGGCTGTTTCACGGGCCCTTCAACGAGCTTTTCCCCTGCGCCATCGACCCTCTGGCAAAAAGATTAGCGGATTATCGCTTTGGCCAGGCCCTGGCCCTTTCCAAAACCTACGGGGCCGGGAAGCTGATCCTCCACGGCGGCTACAATCCCAGGATGTACTATCCCTGCTGGTATGTGGAGCAGTCCGTGCTCTTCTGGCGGGGCTTTCTGGAAAGCCACCCAGGGGATTATGAGATCTGCCTGGAAAATGTGCTGGAGGAGGAACCGGAGCTGCTGCGCTCCATTGTTTCCCAAGTGGGTGACCCCCGGCTGCGGCTTTGCCTGGATGTGGGGCATGTAAACGCCTATTCTGCCGTACCTGCCGGGGAGTGGATCGCCTGCTGGGGAGAATTCCTGTCCCACGTCCACCTGCACAACAACGACGGCACCGCCGATACCCACAGCGCCCTGAATCAGGGCACCCTGCCGCTGGACGCACTGATCTCCGCCCTGCCCCAGAACGCCACCGCCACCCTGGAGCTGCCGGAAATCGGGGAGAATGTGGATTGGCTGATCCACCGGGGGCTTTTAAAAATGAGCCCGTAGGGAACGGCCTGTGTGCCGTTCCAAATCCCACAGGACCTCCCTGTTCGGTTGCGTGATATCGGTGTTGGATGAATCCAAGGGAACGGACGTCATTCCATTCAACGAACCGCGTCATAAATGGGGACGGGCGGAACGGCACACAGGCCGTTCCCTACAATGTGGATGGACTACATTTCATTGACACGAACACATAAAAAGGAGCAACCCATGATGGAAATGGAACTACAATCACTGCTTGAAAAAATTACAGCGCCGGATCAGGCGGCCATGGAGGCAGCAAAAATACGCCAGGATCAGCTGGCCAAGCCGCCGGAAAGTCTGGGCCGGCTGGAGGCGCTTTCCATTCAGCTGGCCGGCATCACCGGGAAGGTACATAATAAAATGGAGCATCCCCACCTGCTGGTATTCGCCGGGGACAACGGCGTGGTGGCGGAAGGGGTTTCCAGCGCGCCCCAATCCGTCACGTTGATGCAGACCATCAACCTGACCCGGGCGAAAACCGGCGCCTCCACCTTGTGCAAGGAATTCGGCGTGGGCATCACCGTATGCGACGTGGGGGTGAACGCAGAGATTCACGACCCGGCGGTGCTGAACCGGAAAATCGCCTTCGGCACCAACAATATGGTCAAGGGCCCCGCCATGACCCGGGAGCAGGCCCTGACTGCCATCCTCACCGGTGCGGGCGTGGCCATTCACACCCAGGCGGATGCCCTGGGCATCGGTGAAATGGGCATCGGCAACACCACCACCTCTTCAGCCGTGCTCAGCGTGCTGCTGGGTGCGGATGTGGAGGCCGTCACCGGGCGGGGCGGCGGAATTACCGACGAGGCCTTCCAGGTGAAAAAGAATGTCATCCGCCGGGCCATTGAATTAAACCAGCCGGACAAAAACGACGTGGTGGATGTTCTTTCCAAGGTGGGCGGCTTTGACCTTGCCGCCATGTGCGGCGGCTTTCTGGGAGCGGCAGCAACCAAGCGGCCGGTGGTGATCGACGGATTCATCTCCGCGGTGGCCGCTCTGTGCGCCGTGAAGCTGAATCCGATGGTGCGGCACTATCTGGTGCCCAGCCACGCCTCCTTTGAAATCGGCTACAGACTGGCCATGGACGCCATGGGTCTGGAGCCCATCTTCCTGCTGGGTATGCGGCTGGGAGAAGGCAGCGGCTGCCCCCTGGCTTTCCAGGTACTCCGGGCCGCCTGCGCCATCATCAATGACATGGCAACCTTTGAGCAGGCGGGCATTGATGACGGCTATCTGGAAGAGATTCGGGAGGGAGACAAGTTTACGGTAGAGGTGGAGCAATGATCGTTTTCATCACCGGCGGAGCCAAAAACGGAAAATCCTCCTACGCCCAGCGCCTGGCGGTTCGGCTGTCCCAGGGCGGGCCCCACTACTACATCGCCACCATGATTCCCGTGGACGCAGAAGACCGGGAGCGGATCCGCCGCCACATTGCCGACCGGGACGGGCTGGGCTTTGAAACGGTGGAGTGCGGCAGGGACATTCTCTCCTGTCTTCCCAAGGTGGACAGATCCGGCAGCTTCCTGCTGGACAGCACCACCGCCCTGCTGATGAACGAGCTGTTCGTCCCCCCGGACTATCACCTGGACCCGGAAGCGGGAAGCCGGTGCGCCGGGGAAGTGGCGGCGTTTGCCCGGTCGGTGGCCAACATCGTGGTGGTCAGCGACTACATTTTTTCCGATGCGGCCCGGTATGACGAGACAACCGAAGTCTACCGCAAAGCCCTGGCGGCTATTGACCGGAAGCTGGCTGCCATCAGCGACGTGGTGCTGGAGCTCTCCGCCGGAAACGTCATCGTCCACAAGGGGGATTTTCAGCCATGAAGCTTTGGTTATACGCCCTGGGAATGTGCCAGAGCATGTTCTGCGCCCTCCCCTTCCCCTGGCACGGCTGGGAAGAAAAGGCCAGGGACCGGATGTTAATGTGCCTGCCCCTGATCGGGCTGGAAATCGGCCTGATCTGGTGGGGGCTGGGATGGTTGTGCGACTGGATCGGACTGCCCCAGGCCATTCGTGCCCTGGTGCTGTGCGCCACGCCCTACCTGCTCACGGGCTTTATGCACCTGGACGGGCTGATGGATGTGACGGATGCCGTGCGCTCTTACCGCAGCCTGGAGCGCCGCCGGGAAATTCTGAAGGATTCCCACGTGGGCAGCTTTTCCGTCATCGGCGTGGTGCTGGTGATTCTTGCCCAGTTTGCCCTGTGCGTCTCCCTGAAGCCCGGCAGAGCGCTGCAGGGACTGGTTCTCATTCCGGTGGTGAGCCGGTGCTGCAGCGTGCTGGCCATCCAGCTTTTGCCTCCCATGGAATCCAGCCAATACGCAAACCGGGAATCCCACGGGGCGCTGCCTCTGGTGATGCTGCTTCTGGCCATTGGCTGGGGCTTTTGGCTGCAGCCCGAATTCGGCCTGGCGCTGCTGGGCTGCGCAGCGGGATACGCTCTGGCGCTGTGCCGGGCTTTCCGCTCCCTGAAAGGGATGAACGGAGACATTTCCGGCTATTGCCTGACCCTGGGAGAGCTGGCAGGCCTGGCCGTGCTGGCGATTCTATACCGATAAGGAGGTTCCCATGAAACTGATCATCGGCGGTGCCTATCAGGGCAAACGGGATTTTGCCAAGGCCGCTTTTTCCCTGACGGAATCCGATATTTTCACCTGCACCGGGGAGAAGATGGACTTTTCCGCCCCCTGCATTGACAAAATCGAGGAATTTACCTTGGCCTGCGTGAAGGCGGGGAAGGACCCCGTGGAACAATTTCAAAGAAATGAACCCCTGTGGAAAGATGCAGTGCTGATCTGCCAGGACATTTTCTGCGGCGTGGTACCCATTGACGATACCCTGCGGCAGTGGCGGCAGGAGACGGGGCGGCTGTGCCAGTACCTGACGAGGGAAGCAAGCCAGGTCAGCCGGATTTTCTGCGGATTGGAGCAGCGGCTGAAATGAGCGTTTTCTATCTCATCCGCCACGGGCGCACCCGGGCCAACGAGGCGCATCTGTACTGCGGCAGCACGGACCTGCCCCTGTCCCCCGGCGGGGAGGAAGAACTGAAGCAGCTGCGCTATTGCCTGCCCCCGGCCCGTTTTCTCACCAGCGGGATGGCACGCACGGAGCAGACCCTTGCCCTGCTCTTTGGAGAAGTCCCTCACCATCAGGCGCCGGAATTCCGGGAGATCGACTTTGGCCGCTTTGAAATGCGCTCCTACCAGGAGCTGAAGGAGGACCCGGACTACCTGGCCTGGATTTCCGGGGACAACCACCGCAACATCCCTCCCGGGGGAGAAAGCGGCCAGCAGATGGAGGAAAGGGTTCTCTCTGCCTTCCGCCGCCTGCAGGAAGAAAACATTCCAACGGTGCTGATCACCCACGGGGGCGTGATTGCCTGCATCATGGCCCACCTTTTCCCGGAGGAACACAAAAACCGCTACCAGTGGCAGCCGGAACCGGGCCGCGGGTACGCAGTTTTCGACGGGAAATATGAAAGAATTCCATAAAAACCACCCCCTTTCCCAAAACAGGAAAGGGGGTTTATCAACAAGTCGTCAAATTGTAATTTGGCGGGCAGGGCCCGCGGCCAATGGCGCACCGGGCTGGTGTGAAATCCGGGACTCCTGGGCAGCGCCCGGTAACGTTTCTGCGCAGGAAAAATGACGCATTATCCAATCACGGCGTGCAAAAACGAACCGAGCGGTACCCAGGAGTGTAACGACAACAGACCAGCCGAGCACGTATTGGGGTGAAGCGCCCTGCGCTTCAAATTACAATTTACTCACTCATTCACCAGGGAATAATCCGGCCGGCCGTAGCCTGCGATGTGGGGGGAATCCATGGGGTAATGCTTTTCCGTCACGCAGCCGCCGTTGGGAATCACCCCTTCTTCATCGGAGGTGTTTCCCTCCACGGTGTACACCAGGCCGTTTTCGATCTTTACCACAATTCCGGTATGGCAGATTTGGTCATTCCGGCGGAAAAAGATTTGATCCCCCGGCTGGGGCTGGAAAACCAGCCGTCCCGCCTCCTGGAAATAGCCATAGGAGTAGCGGCAGCCGGCGCCCTTGCTGAGGATGGGCTGGCACAGGAGCTTCCTGCCCATCTGCACCCCATAGGCCTGGGTAAAGCACCAGTCCACGAACACGTCGCACCAGGGATACCCCTGCTTGCTGCCCAGATAAAAGCCCCGATGCTTCGCCATGTCCCGGGCATATTTTGTGAAATTTGCTTCCCCAGGGTTGGCCTGTTTGTCGTCCAGGTTTTCGGGAGTTCTCTTTTCCAGATAGCCCACCTCCCCAAGGGCAATGCTCACGGATTTGTGCATGGTGCCTCCTGTTCCCAGGGCAGCTCCACCAGGATGGGGCTGTGGTGCATGGCGGGCAGCAGCGTTTCCAGCACATCGGTCAGCCGCAGGCGCAGGCTGGAGGTATTGATGCAGGGGTGGCAGCCCAGGTACTCATGGCGCAGCACATCCTTGTCGATCACCAGCTGCACCCGATTTTCCGTATCGTTCATCAATCCCAACACCGTGGCGGAGCCGGGGGTATTGTCCAGAAGCTGCTCCATGTATTCTTCCTTTCCGAAGGACAGCCGGGACACCCCCAGCTGGGCGGAGAGGTACTTGGTCTTAAAGGGCTTGTCGCCGGGGATCAACAGCAGATAAAAGGCCGTCTCCTGCCGGTTGCTGAGGAACAGGTTCTTGCAGATCACCGCGTTCAGGCTCTTGTCAATTTCCCCACAGACCTCCATGGAATCCGCAGGCCAGTGGTCCAGGCGCTGGTAGGGGATGCCCAGACGATCCAGCAGGTCATAGCATTTGATTTCTTTTTCCAGGCGGCCGTCATTCGTCTCCGGCCGCCCGTTCATCAGGGTAAGCATTGGATTTCCTCCGTGTTGTTTCGTTTTCCCAATTATAGACCATTTTCCCCAGGGAAACAAGCCCCACCCATGGATTTTGCTTTGGCAAGGCAAGCAATAAAATTGTAATTTGGCAGGCTGATACAGTCGCACCCCTTGGCTCTCCCTTTGGGAGAGCTGTCAGCCGAACAGGCTGACTGAGAGGGT
>CAMEWH010000108.1:0-6393 GCA_945940335.1 uncultured Clostridia bacterium
TAAGCCGATTTGCCGATCTCCTTGCATATATCTCTTAAACTTCTTCAAAATAACCTTAAAAAACACTGAAGAATAGTCTTCCATTGGAAGTATCTTCTATCAATGCCTGTTTTACTGGTGCTGCTGTAATTGAAGGTATTGTGGCTGAGGAAAGTCTATCTGCAAACTCCCAAGGTAAGGGGAAATTTTTGGGTTCAAGATTTTTGGGGGCGCATGGGCGGCACAGGGCAATAATCCATAGATATACAAGCGATAATATAATCAGTTACTTGTCACCTTTGAAATTCACATCTCAACAAAAACACCCCCGGCCGAGATAACCATCTCGGCTGGGGGTGTGTAACTGTTTCGCTTGGGAGAGCACTTGAGTGGTATGTTAGAATCGATAGAGTTGTGCCGCACTATTTTTGTGTTCATTTACTAACAGAGAATCTATGCTGCATATAGATATAAACAAACCGGTGTATCGCAGTCCACGATACACCGGCAAATAATTAATCTTCTATTCCGTGGAGTGCAGGCCCTTTCAGGTAGTTCTCCATTTCCCCGGACAGCACCAGACTGGCATATTCCATTGGCGCATTGTAAAGCAGCCAATCCAGGTCTGCCATCTGCCCGTTCGTAACATCATAGTGGTTTTCCACCTCCTCGCAAACAATCGTGAGGATGGAGCCATCATTATAGGTAAGTTCTACAGCGTTGGTATCCATGTTATAGAAAGCGTGAATCAGTTTTGTTGTCATAATATTCCCCTCCAAAAGCATTTGCTTCTTTGAGACATTGGGGATTCCGGAACGGCAACGTGAATTAAATCATCCCAAAATACTGCAATGCCTCTCGGATTGCATTCTCTTTTTCCGGGGGACAGGTCGGGGCTTGTCTGGCATCCTCAGACTTCGGCAGATTGTAGTTCTTCCCAACTTCCAGTCCGCACTTCCTCTTAACCTGAGAGATGTACAGGCTGGAAACCTTCAAACCGGTATGCTCCAACACATACGCTTTGATCTGGGGATAGGTTGCGCCATCCTGAAACTCCGACATATCCATATCTTCCAAAGAGAACTCAACCCGAATGTTCTTCGAGTCGATCTCACCCTTGGAAAGCAAGACAACCGTCTCCACATGGGCGCATCTTGGGAACAAATCTGCCGCCTGGGCGGATTTCAGGGTGAAGCCCCGCTGCTTCAGCAGGGCCACGTCCCGGGCTAATGTGGCGGGGTCACAGGAGACGTAGACCAGGCGTTTGGGGGCCATGCGGGTGATGGCTTCAATGGTGTCGGCATTCAGGCCCTTCCGGGGCGGGTCCACGGTGATCACATCCGGGCGGACGCCCTGCTGCTCCAGCCGGAGAGCAGCCTGGCCCGCGTCGCCGCAGAAGAATTCCGCGTTTTCGATGCCGTTGCGTTTGGCGTTGTCCCGGGCATCCTCCACCGCCTGCTCCACTACCTCCACACCGATGACCTTCCCGGCAGAGGCGGCCATGGCTAGGGTGATGGTGCCCACGCCGCAATACAGGTCAAGCACCAGATCCTCCTTGGTAATGGCCGCCTGGTCAATGGCAGCCTGGTAGAGCCGCTGGGCCTGGTGGTGGTTCACCTGGTAGAAGGACCGGGGAGACAGCCGGAAATTCAGGCCGCACAGGGTATCCTCAATAAAGCCGGGACCGTAAAGGGTGATAAATTTGTCCCCCAGCACGGCGTTTCCCTTCTTGGTGTTCACGCTGAGCACCAGGGTAGTAAAGCCAGGGATTTTTTTCAGCCGCTCCACCAACTCCGGTACATGGGGAATCCTTTCGCCGTTACACACCAGGCACACCAGGATCTGTCCGGACACCGCGCCCCGGCGGACGTAGATATGGCGCAGAAGCCCTTTGTGGGCAATTTCGTCATAGGCGGGAATGTGGTATTGATTTACATAATCCACAACCGTATCCTTGACTGCATCCGTCTCCCGGGGGAGAATCAGACAGCGACTGTTTTCCACCACGTCGTGGGTGCCCGCCCGGAAGAAGCCGGCGTAGGCCCGGCCCTTTTTGCTGGAAACGGGGTACTGGGCCTTGTTCCGGTAGCCGTGGCAGGTGGGGGCCGCCAGGATGGGAATTTCCTCCAGCTGCTCCCCTGCCATCCGGTTCAGGCAGGTTTTCACCCGGTCCGCTTTCAGCCGGGTTTCTTCCGTATAATCCATGTGCCAGAAATCGCAGCCGCCGCAGAGCTTGGCCACGGGGCACTCCCGGCTCACCCGATGGGGGGATTTTTCCAGAATCTCCGTGATTTTTCCGGCGGCCCAGGTTTTCCGCAGGCTTTCAATCCGTACCCGCACCCGTTCACCGACGATGGCGTTGGGGATAAAAACGGTGATGCCATCAATGTGGGCAATGCCCTGGCCCTCGGTGGTGTAATCCGTGACGGTGGTTTCGTAGATCTGATTCTTTTCAAGCATGTCGTTTCCTCACAGTATCAGCTCCATACCGATTTTCTGAGGCTTGAGGCCGCATTTTTCATAGAAGCGCATGGCCCGGTCGTTGCCGCACCACACGTTCAGGGTCACCGCGTCGCAGTGGATTTCCCGGGCATAGTCCAGCACTCCCTGGTAGATGGCCTGGGCCACGCCGCCGCCCCGGACGTCCTTGTCCACGCACAGATCGTCGATGTACAGCGTTTTCCGGTCGCAGAGCACCGGATCATCCTTGGTTTCCTGCAAAATGCAGAAGGCATAGCCCACCATTTTGCCGTCCACCGCCCCGGCGATGATGGGCCGTTTTTCGTCGGAAAGCAGCTTTTTCAAGGCTGCTTCGTCATATTTCTGGGCCCCGGAACGGAACAGGTCGGGACGAATCTGATGGTGTACCTCCCCCACCTGGCGCAAAAGGTCAATCATCTGGGGGATATCCTGTTCTGTGGCAAAACGAATGGTCATAATCATGTCTCCTTCATAGGGTGTCGGAAAAATGTTGTTTGGCGCACTGGCGCGGGAGCGCTCTTGGCTCTCCCTTTGGGAGAGCTGGCTGCCCCCTATGGGGCAGACTGAGAGGGCAACACAGTTTGGATTGAAAGCTGTTGCGATCTTTCCTGCGGTACCCTCTCAGTCAGCCTGTTCGGCTGACAGCTCTCCCAAAGGGAGAGCCAAGGAGTTCTGCCGTATCTGTCCGTAAAATCCAACTTGTACGCATATCGGTCATTATACATCAGCAGGGCAACTTCGTAAAGTACTAGCTTGCTTTGGGGCGGATTTTTTGGTATAGTGGCTTCATTCCAAACCTGAAAGACGGATGAACCATGAATTACGAACATTGTCTGCTCTGTCCCCGGGAGTGCGGGGTAAACCGCAGCGCCGGGGAGCTGGGCTTCTGTGGCTGCCCCGGGGAGGCCCTGGTGGCGAAAACCATGATCCACAAATGGGAGGAGCCTGCCCTGGCAGGAAGCGGGGGCAGCGGGGCCATTTTCTTCGGCGGGTGCACCCTGCGCTGCCGCTACTGCCAGAACGCCGCCATCAGCAGCCGCCCGGTGGGAAAACCGGTGGATGCCGCCGGGCTGCGGCAGATGATGGAGGAGCTCATTGCCCAGGGAGCGGAAAACATCGACCTGGTGACCCCCACCCAGTATCTTCCCACCATTCTCCCCGCCCTGGAGAAAAAGCTTCCCGTGCCGGTGGTTTACAACTGCGGCGGCTATGAGCGGGTGGAAACCCTGCGGCAGCTGGAGGGCAAGGTGGACATCTACCTGCCCGACCTGAAATACACCGACCCCCGGCTGGCCATGCAGCTGTCCTCCGCTCCCTATTATTTCCCCAGGGCAGCGGACGCCATCCGGGAGATGGTGCGCCAGACGGGACCCATACAATGGCAGGGAGAGAAGCTCCTCCGGGGCACCGTCATCCGCCACCTGATTTTGCCGGGGCAGGTGGAAAACTCTCTGAAAGCCCTGGACTGGATCGGCGAGCACTTCCGTCCCGGGGAGGTGCTGGTGAGTCTGATGCGCCAATACACCCCCATGGGTAATTTGCCCGCCCCCTACAACCGGCGGATCACCGACGAGGAATACGACGCGGTGCTCAGCTGGATGTACCTGAATGACCTGGAGGGCTTCACCCAGGAGGCCGAAGCGGCGGACGCGGGATTTATCCCGGATTTCCATTGACCTGAATCGGTTTTCAGAGTACAATAAGAAGAAATCCGTGTGCCTGTATTGCAATTTACCCAACACTCCCCATCCAATCATAATCAACGCCGAAAGGAATGGTGTATCCATATGAATCGACTCTGGAACAAGGCGGTGCGGTTTGTGCATCGCCACATGGACAAAACCGGTCTGGAACAGGAGCTGAACCGGACGGAGCTCTCCGGAAAACTGGCCGTGCCCGAAATTGCGGAAAAGGCCCGGCTGCTGGCTGCCGAAGGCATTGTTCTGCTGAAAAACGAAAATCATACCCTGCCCATCGCGGCGAACCAACAGGTGGCCGTGTTTGGCCGCAGCGCCGTGGACTATTTCACCGTGGGCTACGGCAGCGGCGGCGACGTGGTTGCCCCCTACCGGAAAAACCTCATGGAGGGACTGCGGGAACGGGGCGTCAACGTGGACGGCATTCTGGCCTCCCAGTACGAGACCTGGTGCAGCCTGCCCAAAAACGTCCCCGACGAGGGCTACTGGGGCCACTGGCCCATGAGCAATCCCGAAATGCCCCTGAAGCATGCCGATGTGGCAGCTGCTGCCCAGCGGTGTAGCCTGGCTTTGGTGGTCATCGGGCGGGCAGCGGGAGAGGCAAGAGAAAATGTGCTCAAGCCCGGAAGCTACTATCTGACGAACCGTGAAAAGGCCATGCTGGACCTGGTTACCGCATGTTTTGACCGGGTGTGCGTGGTGATGGACTGCGGCAACGTCATCGACATGGGCTGGACGGTGGACTACGGCGACAAAATCTCCGCCATTGTCTACGCCTGGCAGGGCGGCATGGAAAGCGGCGCGGCCCTGGCGGATGTGCTCACCGGTGCCGTGAATCCCTGCGGCAAGCTGACGGACACCATCGCCGCCCGCTACGAGGACTATCCCTCCAGTCAGAACTTCGGCGGCCAGGAATTCAACGCCTACACCGAGGATATCTATGTGGGCTACCGTTATTTTGAAACCTTTGCCCCGGAACGGGTGCTGTATCCCTTCGGCTTCGGCCTGAGCTACACCCGCTTCCACCTTTCCAGCCAGGCAGCCGTCAGCGGCAACCGGGTCACCGTGAACACCCAGGTGGAAAACATCGGTGACAAGCCGGGCCGGGAAGTGGTGCAGGTCTACGTGGACCTGCCCTGCGGCGCTCTGGGCAATCCCAGCCGGGTGCTGGCCGGGTTCCGGAAAACCGGGCTGATTCAGCCGGGGCTGAAGGAAACCGTCAGCATTGACATTGACCTTTCGGCGCTTGCCTCCTTCGACGACACCGGCGCCACCACCCACCCCAACTGCTTCGTGCTGGAGCCGGGCAGCTACTGCGTCCAGGCCGGCACCAGCATCCGGGATGTGAAGGGCGTGGTGTGCCTGGTGAAGCAGGAGACTGAGGTGGTACAGGTGCTCCATGAGATCAACGCCGTCCGCCCGGAGCACGGCTTCTGCCGGATGGTGAACCGGGAAGGCGTATTGGACCTGGAGCAGGTGCCCATTGCCACCCGGGATCTTCGCCAGGTGATTCTGGACAGCCTCCCCCAGATGCTGACCAAGGGAGAAACGGAGTTTACCTTTGCCGACCTGAAGGAAGGAAAATGTACCCCGGAAGAATTCGTCGCCCAGCTGACGGATCAGGAACTGGATGACATCACCCACGGCTACGGGCTGATGAACGATCCCGCCGGCCCCGCCGGAAATGCGGGCAGTCTGGGCGGTGTCACCGAAGCGCTAAAGCAGCGGGGCATCCCCACCGTGATCACCACCGACGGCCCTTCCGGCATACGAGTCCGCAAAACCTCCGCCCTGTTGCCCTGCGGCACCTGCCTGGCCAGCACCTTTGACCCGGAGGCGGTGGAGGCGCTGTATGCCCTGCTGGGCAGGGAAATGGTAATTCAGGGCACTCAGGTGCTGCTGGGCCCGGGCATGAATATCCACCGGGACCCCCTGTGCGGCCGGAATTTTGAATACTACTCGGAAGATCCTCTGCTCACCGGAAAAATGGCCGCCGCCATGATCCGGGGCATCCAGAGCCAGGGGGTGTCCGCCTGTCCCAAGCATTTCGCCTGCAACAACCAGGAGCTGAACCGTCACAGGTGTGACTCCCGGGTGTCCCAGCGAGCACAGCGGGAAATTTACCTGAAGGGCTTTCAGATTGCGGTGCGGGAGGCAGACCCCTGGTGCCTGATGACCAGTTACAACCTGGTCAACGGGGTATGGAGCCACTACCACTATGAGCTGGTGACGGAAA
>CAMEWH010000109.1:0-6316 GCA_945940335.1 uncultured Clostridia bacterium
TGAGGATGCCGTCCGCCGCGCCCATGGACATGAACACCACGCTGGTCAGGTTGAAGAGGGTGGAGGTGATGTTCAGCGCAGGCACCACATCCAGGCCGCAGGTGGAGTAGCACTGGTTCATAAAGGTCATGCCGGTGGACCAGAGCAGCTCGTTGGCAAGCAGCGGCATTCCCTTGACGATGATTTTTTTCAGCAGTGCGCCGGGAATCACAAAGGAGCGGTAGGCACCAACAATGAAGGGATTCTTCTTGGAATTCAGGTGGGTCCAACCGGCAACGATGCCCAGCTCCACAAACCGGGAGATGACGGTGGCCAGCGCCGCGCCCTCCACGCCCATCTCCGGCGCGCCGAAGTGGCCGAAAATCAGGATGTAGTTCAGCACCAGGTTCGTAAGGGTTGCCACAATGCCGCCCAGCATGGGAATGAAGGTCTGGCCGGTTTCCTTCAGTGTTCCGGCGTAGGCGCTGGTAATGGCAAAGGGAAGCAGGCCAAACAGCATCACTTCCAGATAGCCCTGGCCGTATTCCAATATGGCGTTGGCATCGGAGGCGGTACCCTCTCCGGTGAGGAACAGCCGTATCAGCGGCTTGCTGGCAAAGGTAAATATCAGAAGTCCGGCACCAGCCAACAGCGTGCAGACGAGAATTTTGAACCGGAAGGTGTGGCGGATGCCGTCGTTGTCTCCGGAGCCCTGGAATTGGGCGGTGAAGATGCCCGCGCCGGCGGTGGCGCCGAAGATAGACAGATAAAACACAAACAGCAGCTGGTTCACAATGGAAACGCCGCTCATGGGCAGGGTGCCCACCCGGCCCACCATAATGTTGTCCAGCAGTGACACAAAATTGGTGATGCCGTTTTGGATGATGATGGGGATGACAATGGCCATGACCCTTCGGTAAAAGGCCTTGTCACCGATGTAACGCTTCAGTCTCATTTTTTCTTTAAACTTCTCCTCTTCGTACATTTTATATCATATTCGCATTCTCGCTCATTTTGAATGATAGCATGAAATTACTCAAAAAGCAAGGGTGTGGGGATGAATCGTTGGGAAACGATGACGGTTCTGAAGGGGACGTTGAATGGAATATGGTCCATTGTACCATGAACTTACCGCTCAATTTTCCGGCTTAACGAGAAGCGAAACGCCTCCCCTGCGGCAGCGTGTAATTTTGCTGGGAGAATGAAATATAACCAAGGTGGAAAGATAGGACAGAGAAAAAAGGAGCGATGAAATTGGAAAAGCATGTGGATATTCTGATCCTGGGGGCAGGCTGCGCCGGACTGACGGCAGGGATCTATGCCGCCCGTGCGGGGAGAAAGGCACTGATTCTGGAAAAGGGGTTGCCCGGCGGACAGGCGGCGCTGACGGCAGTAATCGACAATTACCCCGGTCTGCCCGGCATCGACGGGGTGAGCCTGATTCAGAGGATGGAGCAGCAGGCAAAGCAGTGCGGGGCCGAAATTCTGTGCACCGGGGTGCTGAACGTGGATTTGGCTGAGAAACGGGTGGTAACGGAAGCGGGAGTATTTACAGCGGATGCCCTGATCCTGGCCACCGGGGCGGAGCCGAAGGAACTGGGCATTCCCGGGGAAACCCAATTCCGGGGCAAGGGTGTGAGCTACTGTGCAACCTGTGACGGGCAGTTCTACCGGGGAAAAGACATCTATGTGGTGGGCGGCGGCAACAGCGCCGGGGAAGAAGCGCTGCACTTGGCCCGGTTGGGCCGCAGGGTGTTTCTTCTGGTTCGGAAAAGGGAACTGCGCTGTGATGCCGCCATCCGGGGGCGGGTGCTGAACCATCCCAAAATCCAAGTGCTGTTTCACCACACCCTGGCGGAAATCCGGGGCACTGAGACAATGGAGTCCCTGGTGATTCAGGATACCGAAACCGGGGAAAGTACCCCGGTTCCGGCAGAGGGCTGCGGAGTGTTCATTTTCATCGGCTACCGGCCCGCCTCCCAGCCGTTTGCCGGAGCGGTGGAGACGGATGAAGGGGGTTATGTCACGACGGACGAGGACCTGCAAACCAATCTTCCCGGAGTGTTTGCGGCGGGGGACGTGCGGCACAAAGAACTGCGGCAGATCGTCACCGCCGTGGCGGATGGGGCAATTGCCGGTGCCGGGGCTTGTAAATTCCTGTCGGCTATGCTATGATGGCCCCATCGGAAGAAAGGGATGAACCTCCATGGAAGTCAAAAACAGAACCGCCGGCTACGCGGCCATCCAGAGCTTTTTCTGGATGTGCTACGCCTCCATCATGGGCTTTGTCAGCATGTATCTGCTCCAGGCCGGATTTGACAACAGCCAGGTGGGCATTCTCATCGCCGGGGCGGGACTGCTGTCCGCCCTGCTCCAGCCGGTAGTGGCCGCCTACGCGGACAAGCCCGGCAGCCTGAGTCTGGGACGGCTGATTACCCTGTCCGGCGGGGCGTCCCTGGCCTGCGGGGTGGGACTGGTGCTCAGCCGGGGCAGCATGGCGGTCACAGGACTGCTGTACACCGGCTGCATGGTGCTGCTTCAGATGACCACGCCCCTGGTGAATGCGATGGGCATCGCCGCAGTGAACAGCGGGGAGAAGCTGGATTTCGGCATCGCCCGGGGCTTTGGCTCCTTGGGCTATGCGGCAGCGGCCTATCTCATCGGCCTGCTGGCGAATCGCTTTGGCCCGGTGACGGTGCCGGTGTGCATGGGGCTTGGTTTCGCTCTGATGCTGGCATCGGTGAAAGCCTTTGGAACGGTGGATTCCAAAGCGGGGGATGCTGAAAAGAAGCCGGCATCCAAAGGGGGCTTTTTGGGCAGGTATCCCCGGTATGCTGTGGTGCTGGTGGGTCTGGTTCTGATTTTTGTCAGCCATGTGGTGCTCAACAGCTTCACCTTCCAGATCGTGCAGGCCAAGGGCGGCACCAGCCGGGAGATGGGGGTGGCCATGGCCTTTGCCTCTTTGATTGAGCTTCCGGTGATGTTCCTGTTCGGCTGGATGCTGAAAAAAGCAAAGAGCCACGTCTGGTTCCGGATTTCCGGGGTATTTTTCTTCCTGAAATGCCTGGGGACCCTGCTGTGTACCAATATTGCCGGGTTTTATGCCGTGCAGCTGTTCCAGATTTTCGGCTGGGCGCTGATGACGGTGAGCGCCGTTTTCTACATAAACGCCATCATGGCCCCGGAGGATTCTGTGAAGGGACAGGCCTTCTACACCATGTCCATGACTCTGGGCAATGTGCTGGGAGCCATTGTGGCCGGACGGATTCTGGACGCTCTGGGCGTGCAGGCCATGCTGGTATTCGGTACGGTGTCTGCCCTGGTGGGCGCCGTCATCGTGCTGGTCTTTACCCAGAGGACAAAGGTATGATTTATACCTGGAAATACGATTCTCCCCTGGGGCAGCTCACCCTGGCGGAGGAGGATGGGGCGCTGGTGGGACTGTGGATGCAGGGCCAGAAATACCTCCCCCAGGACCTGAAAGAGCACCGGGCGCTTACGCCCACTCTGGAGCTGGCAGCAAACTGGCTGGACCGATACTTCGCAGGGGACAGGCCGGAAATTGGCGAATTGTCCCTGAACCCCAAAGGAAGCGAATTCCGCCGGGAGGTGTGGGACCTTCTGCGCCGCATTCCCTACGGGGAAACCACCACCTATGCCGCCATTGCCGCCCAGATTGCAAAAAACCGGGGCATTCCCCGGATGTCCGCCCAGGCGGTGGGCGGCGCGGTGGGTCACAATTCCATTTCCATCCTCATCCCCTGCCACCGGGTGGTGGGCAGCGGTGGCAGCCTCACCGGCTACGCAGGAGGACTGGACCGGAAGCAATGGCTGCTGGATTGGGAAAAATCCAAGGGGTCCCAATTGGCACAAAACCTGTAAGCACGCAAAAACGGGGTTGTCTCTTCATGAGGCAGCCCCGTTTATTGCAATATTTTCAATCAGATTTCCTTGGCCTTGGAGGCGATCTCCATCAGGCACTTGGCGATGAATGCGTCGGGCGTCATGGCGCCCAGGTCGTCACCCTTGCGGGTACGGACGGAGACGGTACCGTTCTCCATATCCCGGTCGCCTACCACCAGCATATAGGGGATCTTCTGCATCTGGGCCTCCCGGATCTTGTAGCCCAGCTTTTCGCTGCGGTAGTCGCCCTCGGCGTGGATGTTCACGGCGTTCAGCTTCTCCGTGAGACTCTTGGCGTAGTCATGGGCCCGGTCGGTGATGGGCATCACCTTCACCTGGGTGGGCATCATCCACAGAGGCAGGGCGCCGGCGTACTTCTCAATCAGGTAGGCCAGGGTGCGCTCATAGCAGCCCAGGCTGGTGCGATGGATGATATAGGGGCGCTTCTTCTGGCCGTCGGCATCGGTGTACTCCATGCCGAAGCGCTCCGCCAGCAGCATATCAATCTGGATGGTGACGATGGTGTCTTCCTTGCCGAACACATTCTTGTACTGAATGTCCAGCTTGGGGCCATAGAAGGCGGCCTCGTCAATGCCGATGGTGTATTCCACGCCCAGATCGTCCAAAATCTGCTTCATGACTGCCTGGGCGGTCTCCCACTGCTCGGCGGTACCCTCATACTTGTTCTTGGGATTGGCGGGGTCCCACTGGCTGAAGCGGAAGGTGCAGTTTTCCAACATGCCCACGGTATCCAGGCAGTATTTGGCCAGCTCCAGGCAGCCCTTGAACTCCTCCTCCAGCTGATCGGGGCGGAGAATCAGGTGGCCTTCGGAGATGGTGAACTGGCGGACGCGGATCAGGCCGTGCATCTCGCCGGAATCCTCGTTGCGGAACAGGGTGGAGGTCTCCCCCAGGCGCATGGGCAGGTCCCGATAGCTCCGGGCCCGGTTCAGGAACACCTGGTACTGGAAGGGGCAGGTCATGGGCCGCAGGGCGAAGCACTCCTTGGTCTCGTCGCTGGGGTCACCCAGAACGAACATGCCGTCCAGGTAGTGATCCCAGTGGCCGGAAATCTTATACAGGTCGGATTTTGCCATGAGGGGGGTCTTGGTGAGCAGATACCCTCTCTTCTGCTCCTCGTCCTCCACCCAGCGCTGGAGGGTCTGAATCACTCTTGCGCCCTTGGGCAGCAGAATGGGCAGGCCCTGGCCGATGGACTCCACGGTGGTGAAGAATTCCAGTTCCCGGCCCAGCTTGTTGTGGTCCCGCTTCAGAGCTTCCTCCTGCTGCTTCAGGTACTCCTCCAGCTCCTCCTTGCTGGGGAAGCCGATGCCGTAGATCCGCTGGAGCATCTTCCGCTTGGAGTCACCCCGCCAGTAAGCGCCGCAGGACTTGGTAAGCTTGAAGCCGTTGTGCTTGATGCGGCCGGTGTGGTCCAGGTGGGGACCGGCGCACAGATCGGTGAAGTCTCCCTGGGTGTAGAAGGAGATGACGGCATCGTCGGGCAGATCGTTGATCAACTCCACCTTATAGGGCTCGTTCTTTTCCTCCATATAGGCAATGGCCTCGGCCCGGGGCTTTTCGGACCGCTCCAGACGGATGCGCTCCTTGCAGATTTTCTTCATCTCCGCCTCGATCTGGGAAAGATGATCGGGGGTGAAGGTAAAGGGGGCGTCAAAGTCGTAGTACCAGCCCTCGTCAATGGCGGGGCCGATGGCAAGCTGCACCTCCGGCCACAGCCGCTTCACGGCCTGGGCCATCACATGGGAGCAGGTGTGCCAATAGGTTTTGCGATACTCGGGATTTTCAAAGGTGTACAGGTTTTCGTTTTCCATATCAATACCTCCAGAAACAGATATGAGATATAAGATATAAGATATTAGATAGGAGAAATTCTGAAAATATCTCATATCTTGTATCTCATATCTTATATCTTAACTTCGGGGAAGGTATAAAAAATACCCACCCCCTGAACGTACAGGGGTGGGATGATCAATTCATTCCACGGTTCCACCCTGGTTGCAGCGAAATCGCTGCCACTCATTGGCGCATTAACGGGCGCACCCGGCGGGCCATTTCCGGCCTGCGGCTCCGAAGTGGTATCCACCCCGGCAGGGTTACGGAAGCCTTGCAGCAAAATGGCTCCCTCTCTGAGAATCTTACCGGGACGGCGTGTCTTCATCACAGCCTTTTGTAATTGACAACTTAGCACATTTGGGGCAAAATGTCAAGAGCAGAAAAAGAAAATGTGCATATCACCGCTGCCCAGTGAACAGGTAAATTGTTGTTTAGGGTACCGGAACCGACGCACCCCTTGGCTCCCCCTATGGGGGAGCTGGCTGCCCCGTAAGGGGCAGACTGAGAGGGCGACATGTATGATTTCGGCTGTCATCATCTTACTGCGGTACCCTCTCAGTCAGCCTGACGGCTGCCA
>CAMEWH010000110.1:0-6272 GCA_945940335.1 uncultured Clostridia bacterium
CGCTGCCCAGGAGTCCCGGATTTCACACCAGCCCGGTGCGCCATTGGCCGCGGGCCCTGCCCGCCAAATTACAATTTACCAATTT
Organism: uncultured Clostridia bacterium; assembly: GCA_945940335.1. Taxonomy (GTDB): domain Bacteria; phylum Bacillota; class Clostridia; order Oscillospirales; family Oscillospiraceae; genus Faecousia. Next base: position 86 of record CAMEWH010000110.1, read on the forward strand.
GCTTCCGGGAGCCGGCTGCTGCGCTTCAGTATATCAGAATGGAGAGAAAAGCGCAAGAATTGCCTGGAAAAATCCGTTGCTTTTTTCCCGGATTGCGGTATAATGGTCGGGATTGGAGGATTATGATATGACAACACAGGAGTATAGAGAAAAGTCCCCGCTGCGGATTTTCCTGGGCTATTTTGGTGCCCACAAGCGGCTCTTTGCCATGGATATCTGCTGCGCCCTGGGCATTGCGGCCATCGACCTGGCTTTCCCTCTGGCCACCCGGCAGGCCCTTTACGATCTGCTGCCCAATGAAAAATATGCCGTGTTCTTCACCGTCATGGCCATTGTGGTGGCCTTTTATGTGCTGCGGGCGTTCTTGAATTATATTGTCTGCTACTTCGGCCACACCTTCGGCATCCGGGTGGAGGCGGACATCCGCCGGGACCTGTTCCGGCATTTGCAGGAGATGAGCTTTGATTTTTACGATTCCAACCGTACGGGTGCGCTCATGAGCCGGCTGACCGCGGACCTGTTTGAGCTGACGGAGCTGGCCCACCACGGCCCGGAGGATCTGATCACCTCGGTGATCACCATCATCGGCGCGCTGATCGTCATGGCCACCATCCGCTGGGAGCTGGCCCTGGTGGTGGCGGCGCTGATCCCCATTTTCCTCATTGTGGTGTTCTCCCTGCGGGGCAGAATGGGCCGGGCCTCGGTGCAGGTGAAGCAGAAGGTTGCCCACATCAATACGGAAATCGAGTCCAGCCTCTCCGGCATCCGCACCGCCAAGGCCTTTGCCAACGAGGCGGTGGAGTCCGCCCGGTTTGGTGCGGCCAACGACCAGTTCAAAACCTCCAAGCGGGAATTCCACAAGGCCATGGGCATGTTCAACAGCTCCATGGAGTTCTTCCTCACCAGTATGAATGTGGTGGTCATTGCCGTGGGCGGCTATATGATCATGAAAAACAAGCTGGACTACCGGGATCTGGTCACCTTCAGCCTGTATATCGCCACCTTCGTCTCCCCCCTGCGCAAGCTTTCCAGCTTCTCGGAAATGCTGGCCAACGGCTTTGCCGGCCTGAACCGGTTTGTGGAGATCATGCGCACGGAACCCACCGTTCAGGATGCCCCGGATGCCACGGCTCTTACAGATGTCCGGGGAGAGATCACCGTGAAGGATGTGTCCTTTGCGTATGACGGGGACCTGGCGGTGCTGCATCATGTGGATTTGCAGGTTTCCCCGGGGGAGACCATTGCCATCGTCGGCCCCTCCGGCGGCGGCAAGAGCACCCTGTGCCAGCTGATCCCAAGGTTTTATGACGTGACGGAGGGCAGCATCCTCATTGATGGCCGGGATATCCGCACCGTCACCCAGCGCAGCATCCATGAGAACATCGGCATCGTGCAGCAGGATGTGTTCCTCTTCGCCGATACGATTTTTGAAAACATCCGCTATGGCTGCCCGGAGGCCACCGAGGAACAGGTGATTGAGGCGGCGAAAAAGGCGGAGATTTACGAGGACATCCTGGCTATGCCTGCGGGCTTCCAGACCTATGTGGGGGAGCGGGGCACCCTGCTCTCCGGCGGCCAGAAGCAGCGGGTGGCCATTGCCCGGATCTTTTTGAAAAATCCCCCCATCCTGATTCTGGATGAGGCCACCTCCGCCCTGGACTCCGTCACCGAGGCGAAGATCCAGCGGGCCTTCGACGCGCTTTCCCAGGGCAGAACCACCCTGATCATCGCCCACCGCCTGAGCACCATCCGCAACGCCACCCGCATCGTCTCCGTTGCCGACGGCGTGATCACGGAATGCGGTACCCATCAGGAGCTGCTGGAAAAAGGCGGCATCTATTCCGAACTGTACCGCACCCAGAACGCCCTTGCACTGGAAGCCATGCAGTAATCAAAAATCCGCTGCAGACCGAACTGCAGCGGATTATTTTACCTTTAACGGTTATCAACGTCAGCTTTCATACTAATTCTTGATAAAAAGATTTAATTAGCAGCGCAGGGATATTGGTGCAAGACAAGGCAGAGGAACGCAGCCATACTGTATGTATGGCAAGTGACGATAACGCAGTATTGCGCCAATAGACCAAGCTGATATGAAAGATTTTAATCAAGAATTAGTATCAGAATCCTTTTCCGGATACTCCCGTTCCAATTTGCTCCGGTGCAGCTTTCCGCTGGATGTATACGGGAGCTTTTCGCCGTAAATCCAGGTGTCTCTCATCCGGCGGTAATAGGGCTGGAGGCTGTTGTAGGTGGCAATGGATTGCAGAATGCTTTCCTCTGCGGCACCCTTTTCGGGGGCCACCACCGCGATCAGCCGTCCATCCACGTAGATGACGGCGGCTTCCTTCACCCCCGGCAGGGCGGACAGCTCCCGGTCCACGTCCGGGCAGAAGACCTTTTCTCCGTTCTCCATGACGATCATGTTCTTCTTCCGGCCGATCAGATGCAGCCGGCCCTGGTCATCCAGATAGCCCATGTCGCCGGTGTGGACGGTTCCGTCCCGGAGGGTGGCGGCGGTGGCTTCCGGGTCTTTGTAGTATTCCCGGAAATGATAGGGGTCGGTGACCAGAATCTCTCCGTCATCCGCAATCTGGATTTTCACAAAGGGATGCAATGTGAGCACATCCACATCGTCCTGGGGCAGATTGTCTCCGATTCCGCAGGGGAGCTCCGAGCTGCCGTATTGATTCTGGGCAATTATCCCCAGACTGCGCACGGAGGCCGCCAGCTCGTTGGGGAACCTGCTGCCGGATACCATAATGGATTTTGTCCCATAGGACAACGCGTTTTTCTTTAGAAGGAACTCCACTGCGCTGGGGACAAGGACGATTCTGTCCGGCCTGATTTTCCTCACATCGGAAAGCAGGCTTTTCATCGAGCTGATCATGATCCTGCAATTTGCATGATGATAAAAGCACAGCATGGCAAAGCCGTAGGAATGATGGTAGGGAAGGGGATGGAGCACAACATCTCCCTCACAGTACACGGCCAGCTCCTTCTGGGCGGCGGCATGGCCGGCAATGCTGGAGGTGGGGGTTACCACTGCTTTGGAGTTCTGAGAGGTGCCGGAGGAGAAGAAGATTGTCTCTCCCTCCTTCCAGCTTTCCGTGCTTTCCTGTATGGCGCTGTCTTTCGGTTCCTTCCAATAGTGGGAGAGGGCAATCTGGGGCATCTTCTTGGCAATCAGGTCCCAGAGCTGGGGCAGAGCCTCGTCGATTACCAGCAGATCAAGATCGGTTCTGCGTACTGCGGACAGAAGGTCCTCCTCCGGAAGCAAGGGGTCCAGCATGGCCACGGTGATTTCCGCGGCAAGGATGCCAAAAGCGTTACAGATCCATTCATAAGAGTTTGAACCTAAAATTCCCACCCTGTGAAAGCCCAGGGGCAGAAAATGGGCTCTGCAGCCGGCCACCTGGTGGAAAAACGCCGCGTGTGTCACCGGGCGCAATTGATTTCCGTCCCGGAGCAGAAATGCGGTCTGTTCCGGATGGTGGATTTTGTTGTATTCGATGCTGCGAAACAGCATCCGTTCTTCCGTATGACCCATCATAGCATGTACTCCCTCTTTGTAAAAGGAATTATACCCCCTTTTCCTGAAGGACGTGAAGCAGGTCCCCCACGGTCACCAGACGCTGGATTTCCAGCTCCGTGATGTGGATGTTGAATTCCGATTCAATTTCGGAAATCAGGGAGAAAAAGTCCAGACTGGACAGCTCCAGGTCGTCCAGGAAGCGGCTTTCTTCGGTAATCAGGCTGGGGTCCACTTCTTCACAGCAGTCCTGAATGATTTCCAATACGGTATCCATCATTGAGCCTCCTAGTCAAAAATATCGCTTTATATTTTCCGCTCCACCATCGAATGAACCAAATGCCGGAGCTTTTCTTCAAACCGGGGCAGATGCCTTTCTTTGCTTTCTGGCTTTCCGGATTCTTTTGTCAAACAGGTTGATCAGATAACAGATGGCGAAAATCAGAATGCCCCGGACCACAGCCATGATCAGGAACGCGGCCAGCTCATGCCCCTGCATTTTCTCTACAAACAGATACCAAAGCAGTCCCTGGCATTCAATGGAATGGGCACAAATGACCCAGATGGAATACCGGCCCACCATGCGGATTTTGTCAAGCAGCCAGTTCTTCCAGCGATTTGCTCTGACACCCACCCGCATCAGAAGAAATGCGGTACACTCTGTGCCGATGATGACGAAAAGGAAGGTACCACAATAGAGTGCCGTAGAATTGATCGGAATCGGAAGAAACGGAAGAATCTGACTGGTAACGGCAAGCACGATCAGCAGACACCGGACAAAAGGAGACAGGGGAACCCAAAGCCAGTTGCGTTTTTTGATCTGTGCGCCCCAGTAGAGATTGCCGCAGCACTGGAAAATGCTGGCAAAGCAAAATGTATATGTAATCCAGGGGGCTGCAAATCCTTTCAGAAAGCAAAAGAGAAGAATCATGCAGACGGCAAGAATACTCTGGCATTTTTCCGGCAGGGTGTTTGTGATCAGGGTCAGCAGGATCCAGCCTTCAAACAGAGCCAGCAGGAACCACACGCTGCCGATGCTGCAAAGCTGCACGCCATGGAACTGATAACCAATGTGAATACCCAGCAGATGACTCAAAGCCACAATGCCGGTCTGTTTGGCAGTCCCAGGTAAATAATGGAAGGCGCAGAAATGGCAGACAAAGTGGACTGCCACAATGGCAGCTCCGGTGAGCAGATAGGGCCGCAGAAGCTGCTTGGCTTGTTTTCTGACACACTTTTTCAGACTGATTGCCTTAAAACCGTAGCCGCTGACCATAAACAGGATGGGAATGGTTGCGGTTCCAAGGGAAAAAATATTCGGCAGAGAAAATACGAAGACTTTCAGAAGAGAGAAAGACCCTTTATACAACACCTCGGAAGGAATAATATCCAGAATATGCGTCAGAATGATGCCGATGACGACGATGCCTTTCAACAGGTCAAACATGCCCGGATAATTTACGTTTCTTTCGACCTTCATTTTTATCCCTCTGTTTTTCCCCATTTGCTGCATACAACGGGAAATTTCCCCAACAGTTTAGCATATGCAAACTGAATTTTCAAATAGCATTTTTTGGTTTCTTGCGTTATTCTGCAAAAAAACACTGGTGGAAGACACAACAGCCGCCCCCCGGCATGGGGACGGCTGTCAGCTTTCGGCAGCTTTTCAATCAAAGGAAAGATGCAGTCTGGGATTCTCCTCCCTTGCCTCCTGAAAAAGGTCGAGGACTCTGGAAAAATAACTGTCTCCGGCGGCGTCCAGGTTGACGAAGCGGATCTCTGTTTCATCCAGCTCCGTCAGACAGTCGTACAGGGCATCGAGATTCCTGCCGTAGTAGTCCGGCAGGGCCAGAGCTTCCTTCAGATAGTCGTGGGCCGGAAGGCGTTCGCGCAGCATGGCGGCATCCAGGGTGATCATCACGTTCCCTCCTCCCCGTACAGGAGCTGGAAGGATTCGTAGTGATCCTCCGTGTAGTAGATGAGGCCGTCGTTGGAGAATACGATCCGTTTGGCGTTGCGGTAGGTTCCGTCGAAGTCAATGTCGCATTCGTAGTATTTCCGCCCCTGAGCCTCCGGCAGCAGACCCTCCCGGTTGCCGAACCGGTCGCCGCCGATGCTCATGCCCGGGGCCACCTTCCAAAGATTTCCCTGGCTGGAAACCCAGCCCAGCTCCTGGGCCTCTTTCTTGGTCAGATAGTTTGACGGAAGATGGCCGAAGGTGTACAGGTATTCCGCCACCTCCTCCTTGGAACTGTAGCTTCCGTCCTCGGAAATGGCAGCCGCTTCCGTGACTGCCGGGGCCGGCTGCTGCACCACGGCCTCCGGCCGGACGCAGCCGCAAAGCAGCACCATGACCACCAGCAGCAGTGACAGATCGCGAAGAAGTCTGGTTTTTTTCATCATATCCCTCTTTTCCTATGGATAGCTCCAGTATAACAGAGGGCACCTGGATTGTAAAGAATCATTCGGGTTGCCTGTTTTCATAAGCGGAATGAGAGATTGTAATTTGGTGTACCGACGCACCCCTTGGCTCCCCCTATGGGGGAGCTGGCTGCCCCTTAGGGGGCAGCCTGAGAGGGCAACACAGTTTGGATTTAAGGCTGTTGCGATCTTTCCTGCGGTACCCTCTCAGTCAGCCTGTTCGGCTGACAGCTC
>CAMEWH010000111.1:0-6097 GCA_945940335.1 uncultured Clostridia bacterium
CTGTGAACTTTTCGTTAATTATTTTGCTGTCTACTTGACGGGGCGCAGTTCAGATTCTACCGGGGGTAGAGTTCAACGGGCAGTAGAATTCTATGGTCAATTTCTATACAATTCGTGCCATTCCACCAGGGAGTGGCACGTTTTGGTTTACATTTGGATTTGGAACCTTTATAATAGTAGCATTCATGAATTTTCATTGCGGGAAATAGTCATTTGATGGTTTGCACCGCCCAGCCCACTGTAGGGGCGGCTCGCAGCCGCCCGCAACGTAACGGAACTGGGTGTTCCGTCAAACGGGATCGCATCCGACACCCTGCGAATTCGCCCGACCTGGTTTGTCGCAATCCGGTTTCCTGCGCGGGAGGCTGCGAGCCTCCCCTACACTGGCTGGGCAATTGTCTCAGCCTGATACGCATAAGCGTTACCGTGCTTTACCCAGGAGTCCCGGATCACACATCAGCCCGGTGCGCCATTGTCCGCGGGCACTGCCCGCCAATTTTCCCTACGTTTCATCTTTCAACATTCGAAAGGAGAATTCCCATGTCATTTACCATTTTTGTGGATGGCAGCGCCAATCTGCCGGACCGGACGCTCCGGGAGCTGAAATTGTCCATCCTGCCCTGCAGCTTTAGTCTGGACGGCGTTCCCGCCACCTACAACGGCAATCTGGGCAGCTTCGATGCCCACGAGTACTACCAGATGCTCCTGGGGGGCAGCGTGGTGAAGACCAGCTTGCTGAACACCCAGCTCTTTCTGGATCATTTCCGTCCGGAGCTGGAGCAGGGCCGGGATGTGGTGTATTTCTCCATGTCCTCCGGCATCAGCGGCACCTTCCAGGCGGCGCGCATCGCGGCGGAGGAGCTGCTGGAGGAATTTCCGGACCGCACCGTCCGGGTTGTGGACTCCCTGGGCGCGGGCTTTGGCACCGGCCTGATGGCCTGCCGGGCGTCGGATCTCCGTTCGGAGGGAAAGACCGCGGCGGAAACCGCGGACATCATGGATGCCGAGGCCCACAATATGCTCCAGTTTTTCACCGTGGACGACCTGAATTTCCTCAAGCGCACCGGCCGGGTGTCCGGCGCCACCGCCATGATCGGTACCGTGCTGAACATCAAACCCATCCTCTGGGGCGATCCCACCGGCCACATCACCGCCCGGAGCAAGCAGCGGGGCAGAAAGAAAGCCCTGGCCGCCATTGTGGAGGAATACCGCAAGGGGGTCATTGACCCGGAAAACCAGCGGGTTGCCATCTCCCACGGGGACTGCGAGGAGGAAGCCGACCGGCTGGCGGAGCTGATCCGGGCCGTGGCACCCCCCAAGGAGCTGATCATCGCGCCCCACGAGCCCTTCACCGGCGCCCATGTGGGCCCGGGGATGCTGGCCCTGTTCTTCCGGGGCAGGAACAGAAGCGAAGTGTAGTACGAATTCTTGATTAAATTCCCATGCGCCACAGACGCGCCACGATAAATGAAAGCTTTGGGGCATGGGAATTTTTGTACATCAATTCCGGTTGCCCCGTTAGGGGCGAGGAATTGGTACATTTTCAATTTTACTGTGAAGACTTTCACAGTAAAATCTTTCATATCAGCTTGGTCTATTGGCGCAATACTGCGTTATCGTCACTTGCCATACATACAGTATGGCTGCGTTCGGCTGCCTTGTCTTGCACCAATATCCCTGCGCTGCTGATTAAATCTTTTTATCAAGAATTAGTATAATGTGCATATCGGATTCACTCAGTAAACCAGCAAATTGTAATTTAGCTACCGGAACCAACGCACCCCTTGGCTCCCCCTATGGGGGAGCTGGCTGCCCCATAAGGGGCAGACTGAGAGGGCAACACGGCTGTGAATCTAAGGATGCTGTTGCTTTCTCTGCGGTACCCTCTCAGTCAGCCTGACGGCTGCCAGCTCTCCCAAAGGGAGAGCCAAGGGCGCTACCGCGCCAGCACGCTAAATTACAATTTATCGAACGCCTGAGCAAAACCGATAAGCACATAGTATAAAAAGGAGACCACCATGGAAAAGCGCTATCAGGATATCAATTCTGAAACCATCGACCGGTGGTGTGCCGACGGCTGGGAATGGGGGCAGCCCATCACCCACGAAACCTATCTTGCCGCCCAGGCAGGCAGCTGGGATGTGGTCCTCACCCCCACCAAGCCGGTGCCCCATGAATGGTTCGGATGTTTGAAGGGGAAAAAGGTGCTGGGCCTGGCCAGCGGCGGCGGGCAGCAGATGCCCATCTTTGCCGCCCTGGGAGCAAGCTGCACCGTGCTGGATTATTCCCAGCGTCAGCTGGACAGCGAAAAGGCGGTGGCGGACCGGGAAGGCTACCAAATTGAAATCCTCCGGGCGGACATGACCCAGCCCCTGCCCTTTGGGGACAATACCTTCGATCTGATTTTCCACCCCGTGTCCAACTGCTATGTGGAGCAGGTGGAGCCCATCTGGCGGGAATGCTTCCGGGTGCTGAAGCCCGGCGGAGCCCTGCTGGCGGGATTGGACAACGGTGTGAATTTCTGGTTCGACGAGGAGGAAGAGCGGGTTGCCTACACCATGCCCTTCAATCCCCTGGTGAACCCGGAGCACCTGGCCTTGCTCCGGCGCCAGGACGGGGGCATTCAGTTCTCCCACTCCATCGACGAGCAGATCGGCGGCCAGCTTCGTGCCGGCTTGATCCTCACCCACGTGTTCGAGGACACCAACGGCTCCGGCAATCTGCATGCGCACAACCTGCCCACCTTCTGGGCCACCCGCTCCGTCAAGCCGGAGAAATAAACATGAAAGAGGGAGCGACGCCAATCGCTCCCTCTGATTTTTTGCTCCCTTCCGCTTGATGCGGCTACCAGCTGCGAGGTACGTTACCCCGGGGAAACGGCTGCGGGCTGGGCGATGGCTTTGACCTGGACGCCCCTGGGGTGGAAAAACCGCACCTTTTCCTCCGCCACGGAAATGTGGATGTCCTTTGCCGTGCGCATCTCCCCGTCCAGATTGATGGGGGTGGGCCGGTCGCAATGGATGGTCAGCCGGTCCGTCTGGAAATGACGGATCAGCTCGGAAAGCTCCCGGTATTTTCCCGCTTTGTATTTTCCCACCACGCCGGGCACCTGCAGGCGGCTGACCTTCTTCACAATCAGCACCTCCAGCACCCCGTCCCCGGGGTCGGCCTCCGGCACCGGGTTGAAGCCGCCGCCGTAGAATCTTCCGCTGCACACGCAGATCATGGTCTGCTCACCGTCGATTCGTTCCCCGTTGATTTCCACGATGTAGTGCTCTCCGATGCCCCGGATCACATTCACGATGGTGGACACCACATAAGCCCGGAAGCCCTGGAGCAGGGGGATGCGCTTGTAGTTGGATACGTTCGTGCCGATCCGGGCATCCAGACCCACGGAGCAGATATTCAGGGCGTAATCCTGATTGACACGGATCAGGTCGAATTCCGATTCCTGGGCATCCAGCAGCCGGTCCAGGTCGGAAAAGGATTTGGAATCGTCAAACATCCGGACGAAATCGTTGCCGCTGCCCCCGGAGTACATGGTTACTGCCGCGTTATGGTAACCAACCACCCCGGTGACCACCTCATTCAGTGTACCGTCGCCGCCGCAGGCGTAGATGCGCACCTCCTCCCCCGTGGAGGCCGCCTCCCGGGCGATTCTGGTGCAGTCCCCCGGGCCCATGGAGACCCGGATTTCGTAGTTCAAGCGCCGGGCGTCACAGGCCGTGCGGATGGCCGTGGAGTATTCCAACGTCCGGTCCCGGCTCCCCGCCGCGGGGTTGATGATAAATAGGTGTTTCATAGTCTTTTCTACCTTATTCCTCAATTAACGGTATTTGAATCAATTCCTGTAATTTTTTCTGCAATATCGCTTTATCAGGTAACTGCAGCTGATATTCGGCAACCAGCATTGGAGACATTGTGCGGCTCATGGCATATTCAACGACTTCATCGTCTTTGGAAGCGCACAGAATCATTCCCACACTGGGATTTTCACTTTCCTTCTTCTTCTGGCGGTCCAGTGCCTCCAAATAAAAATCCATTTTTGAGATGTACTCAGGCTTAAACTTTCCGATCTTCAGCTCAAAAGCCACCAGACACTGCAATCCTCTATGGAAGAACAATAAATCGATTCGGAAATCTTCTCCGCCAACCTGCACGGGATATTCTTCGCCAATGAATGTAAAATCCTTTCCAACCTCAAGGATAAATTGCTTCATATTTTGAATGAGGCCTTTTCGCAAATCTGCTTCTTTAAATTTCTGGGGCAAATCCAGAAATTCTATAATATAAGAATCCAGAAACGGATTTTCCTTTAACCCTTTCATGGGCTCCGGCATAAGCTTTTCCTTGGAAAGCATATACCTTTCATAATATCCACTGTTAATTTGACGGTCCAATTCTCTGGAAGAATAGGATTCTTTGATACAGAGCGCAATATAAAAATGCCGCTCTTCCGCAGTCTTTGCTTTTGACATAATTGACAAATGGTTCGTCCAAGTAGTTTGTGTCAGCAGTGCTGACACAAATTCATCTCCAGAGTAGGTTTCGTAAAACTGTTTCATTCTGTAAAGACCCCGTCGGGTAAATCCTTTAATTCCGGGAAAAGCGCTTTGAATTTCTTTGACGACGGAATCGATATACGCATCCCCAAAAGAAGCGCTGGAAGATTCCTTGCTCAGATATTCACCAACGTTCCAATACATTTTGATCAGCTCTTCATTCACTTTTTTCAGAGCGTTATATCTTGAATCCTCAATAATTCTTATGAGATTGTCCGTATGCTTGATTTCGTTTTCCAATTGCGCCCCTCCATTCGGTGAGTCCCCGAAGCAACTCACTTCTTTGACCTTTGGTCCCCCAGATACATATAATAATCGCACTTGATCATGCCGTTGTAGAGCTTCCGCTTTTTGTCCGCCCGCTTGCCGAAATAGTGCTCGAACTCCGGCTCGCTGGTGATGATATACTTTTTCCAGCCGTCGGCGTATTTCAGGTGCCGGCCCAGGGCGGCGTAGAGCCGCTGGGCGCTCTGCTGCTCCAGCATTCTCTGGCCGTAGGGCGGGTTGCAGATGAGGATGCCGGAATCCGTGGGCAGGCTCATTTTGGTGGCGTCTCCGTCCTGGAAGGTGATGAGCTTATCCACACCGGCCTTCCGGGCATTGGCCATGGAAAGGGAGATGCACTTGGGGTCGTTGTCAGAGCCCAGGATGCGGTAATTTCCCTTGAACTCCTTGTCCCGGAACTCGGTGCGAACCTCCCCCCAGATCTTGGGGTCCACCCAGGAGAAGGCCTCGGCGCTGAACCGGCGGTACATGCCGGGGGCCTGGTTCCGGGCGATCAGCGCCGCCTCAATGGGGATGGTGCCGCTGCCGCAGAAGGGGTCCCACAGGAATTCCCGGCCCCGGTAGTGGGTCAATGTCACCATGGCGGCGGCCAGGGTCTCCCGCAGGGGGGCGTCGTTGCCGTTGGCCCGGTAGCCCCGCTTGTGCAGTCCCGGTCCGGAGGTGTCCAGGTACAGCTGTACCCGGTCGTTCATCAGGGAGAACTGGAGCTGGTACTTCACCCCGGTCTCCGGCAGCCAGCTCATGCCGTACTTTTCCCCCAGCCGCCGGGAGGCGGCTTTTTTCACGATGGCCTGGCAGTCCGGCACGCTCATGAGATGGCTGTTCAGGCAGTGGCCCTTCACGGGGAAGGCGCCGTCTTTGGGGATGTAGTCCTCCAGATTGGCCCGGTACACCCCCTGGAACAGCTCCTCAAAGGTCCTTGCCTGGAAATCCGCCAGCAGAATCAGCACCCGCTCCCCGGTGCGCAGACCGATGTTTGCCTTGGCCATGGCGGTCTCGTCCCCGGAAAACAGCACCCGGCCGTTCTCCACCCGGACGTTTTCGCAGTTCATTCGTCTCAGCTCGTCCCCCGCCAGCCCCTCCAGGCCGAACAGACAGGGTACGCTAAATTCCATATTCCTCATATATTCTCCTTTTCAGGCAACGGTAGTTCCTTTCATTCTGTAAATTGTAATTTGGCGGGCAGGCGCGGCAGAGCCCCTCTTGGCTCTCCCTTTGGGAGAGCTGGCAGCCGTCAGGCTGACTGAGAG
>CAMEWH010000112.1:0-6040 GCA_945940335.1 uncultured Clostridia bacterium
GCCGCCGAAAAGACCTGGGGCAACGCCCTGTACGCCTGCTTCGACCAGAAGGTGGAGGAGAAGCTGATTCAGCCCACCTTCATCACCATGTATCCCGTGGAAGTGTCCCCGCTGACCAAGCGTTCTCCCAAGGATCCCCGGCTCACCGAGCGGTTTGAGCTGTTCATCTGCCATAGCGAACTGGCCAACGCCTACTCCGAGCTCAACGATCCCATCGATCAGCGCGCCCGCTTTATGAAGCAGGTGGAGCAGCGGGAGCGGGGCGACGACGAAACCGAAATGCTGGACGAGGACTTCCTCAACGCCCTGGAGTACGGCATGCCCCCCACGGGCGGCATGGGTATGGGCATCGACCGCTGTGTCATGCTGCTCACCGGCGCCGACACCATCCGGGAAGTGATCCTCTTCCCCACAATGAAACCCACCGATATGCCCAAGGCTGATAAACTCCCGGAAAAGCCCCAAAATCCTTCTGTTTCCGCTCCTGCGGTTCCGGAAGAAAAAATTGACTTCTCCAAGGTGGAAATCGAGCCGCTGTTTGCTGATTTTGTTGACTTCGAAACCTTTAGTAAGTCCGATTTCCGGGCTGTGAAGGTGCTGGCCTGCGAAGCAGTGAAGAAGTCCAAGAAGCTCCTCAAATTCACTCTGGACGACGGAACCGGCGTGGAACGCACCATTTTGAGCGGTATTCACGCCTATTACGAGCCGGAAGAGCTGGTGGGCAAGACCTGCGTGGCCATTACCAATCTGCCCCCCAGACCCATGATGGGCATCGAGTCCTGCGGTATGCTGATTTCCGCCGTTCACCACGAAGAAGGCGAGGAAAAGCTGCACCTGCTGATGCTGGATAGCCACATCCCCGCCGGCGCGAAGCTGTACTGATCACCCAACCATCGGAAGGGGCTGCTTGCTTTTGCGGGCAGTTCCTTCTTTCCGAATTCTCTGCCCAAATGTCCGGACAGAGCCCCTGTCCAACCGGTGACAATTGATCTGCCGGATTGGACTGGCATCGATTATCACTTTTTGCCTGTTATTCCACCGAAGGAGAAACATAGATGGACGAGAAAAAGACCATATCGGACAAAGTCAAACCCATCCTGGATAAATTGAAATCCGTGTTGGACAAAATCAAACCCATCCTGGGTAAATTGAAACCCGTGTTGGACAAAATCAAACCCGTGCTGGATAAAATCAAACCCATTTGGAATAAATGGAAAGAAAAATCCGCCAACTTGGGGCGCTGGGTGCTGATTCCCACAATTTGTTATCTGGAACTGCTGTTTCATTACTGGATCGGCGGAGCGTTCACTCCTGCTCTTTTCCTGACGCTGATCGGCTTTGCCCTCTGCCTGGGTGGTCTGCTGAACATCATCGCCGCCGCACTGCCCCGGAAGATATCCCGCTGGTTCACGGGGATTGTTATTTTCCTGTGTACCGCAATGATGATGACGGAATTGCTCATCGGCGACGCTTACTTCAACTTTATGCGTCCCGCTCTGGTGTTCTCCAGCGCGGGAGGTGTCGTTAACGACAGTGAATTCAGCGGCATCATGGTGAGTATGATCATCAACAATCTGGGCCGCATTGCCATTGCGCTGCTTCCCCTGTGGCTGCTTCTGCTGTCCGGCAAAACCGAAACCTTCCGCAAGAAGCGCTGCGTTGCTGCCTCGCTGGCAATCACCCTGGTCGGTTCCGTTGTGGGCTTTGCCGCGCTGAATGTCTCCGCCGGCGGCCTGAACACCGTGATTCCCTACTATAATTTCAACAACTCCATGAAGCGTAACGGTCTGACCGTTTCCATGTTTATAGAACTGTCCGGGCTGTGCGGCCAGGCCGACAGTCTGGTTATGGATGATTTTGAGTTTGTTTTTGAGCCTGAAGTGCTGGAAAACGTCACGACTGCCACCACCGAGGAAAACACGGAAGCCACCACGACCCCCTCTGCCAAGGAAACCACAAAAGCCACCACGGCTCCTGCAACCGAGTCCACCACCGAAGCTGCCACGGTTCCCTCTTCTGCAGCTGTTTCCGTGACCGAGGCCACCCCGGAACCCTCCGAAGCAGCCTCCGCACCTGATGCAGTGCTTGCCGAGGAGCCCACCACGAAATTCACAGAGGAAGCTACAACCGAAGCTGCCGCCGAACCTTCCACCGAAGCCGTTCCTGAGCCGTCCGAAGAAGAGGCCACTAAGTCTTCCACGAAAGTGGTTATCAAGTCTTCTGAAAAAGGGGCCACCAAGTCCTCCGCGGGAGCGGTTGCCGAACCTTCCGAAGAAGAGACCGCCGAACCCATTCCCGAAGAAACGGAGCCGAAGGTATACCAGCCCCACGTGATTTCCGGTCTGGACTTCGGCGAACTGGCAGAAGCGGAATATGACCACACCCTCAAAACCCTTTACTCCTACCTGGACTCCCTGACCCCCGCTCTGGAAAATGAATATACCGGCCTGTTTGAAGGGAAGAACCTGATCCTGATCACCGCGGAATCCTTCAACTACGCCATCATCGATCCGGAGCTTACCCCCACGCTGTACCGGCTTTCCACCCAGGGCATTCAGTTTAACAATGCCTTTGTTCCCCTGTGGACCGGCAACACCAGCGGCGGTGAGTTGGCTGTTTTCTCCGGCCTGGCCATGAACTGCGAAATGACCATCTACTCCAACCAAAAGCCCTTCAATACCATCAGCCGGCAGTTGATGAATCAGGGCTATTTCTCCCGTGCCTATCACAACAATGAGTATTGTTTCTATAACCGGCAGCTGACCCATGAAAATCTTGGTTACGAAGATTACATTGGCATGGGCAACGGTCTGGAGAAAGGCGTGGAGAATGTCTGGCCCGCCAGTGACGCGGAGATGATCGATTTCACCCTGCCGCAATACATCGACCAGCAGCCCTTCAGCATTTATTACATGACCGTCAGCGCCCACTGCCGCTACAATTTCCGGGGTAACGCCCAATCCAAGAAGAATCAGGAACTGGTGCAGGATCTGCCCTACTCCGAGGCTCTGAAGGCATACATTGCCTGCAATCTGGAGCTGGAAAAGGGACTGACCTCCCTGGTTGCCCAGCTGGAAGAAGCCGGAATCGCTGACGATACCGTCATCGTTATGACCGGTGATCATTTCCCCTATGGTCTGGGCACAGCCTGGGACAATGATCATGACTGTCTGGCAGAGCTCTATGGAGTCGAGAAATACGATGAAATCGAACGGGACCGGAACACCCTGATCATCTGGAGCGGCTGCCTGGAGGACATGGACATTGAGATCGATGCCCCCGTGTGCAGTCTGGACATTCTGCCTACCCTTTCCAACCTCTTTGGGCTGGAATATGACTCCCGCCTGACGGTTGGCCGTGACGTGCTGGGTACGGAAGAGGCAATCGTCCCCTGGCCTGACGGCAGCTGGGTCACCGAGCTGGGCAAATATGACTCCTCCACCAAAAAGTTCACCCCCTATGTGGACGAAAGCCAGATTCCAGAGGGCTATGTGGATCGGATCAGCGCCATCGTCCAAACCCGGGTCAATTTCAGCCGATCCGTGCAGCGCTGTGGTTTCTTCACCGCCCTGCAAAACGCAATGGCGAAAGTCCTGCAAAACGATATAGCGAAATAACATTGAAAAAGCCTGAAATTCCGAAATGAATTTCAGGCTTTTCCGTTATCTTGAACCAGTGTCCCAAGGACAGAAATTCGACGGTGCATTATATGAACCGGAATGCAATTGTGACGCCGGATAAAAATCATCGCCGGCGGTATGTTCCGCCGGCGATAATCAGGCTTATTCTTCAGGGTCTTTGGCTGCTTCCCGGAAAATGGCGGCGAGAATCTCGGAATCGTATTCCGGTTCCTCTTCCACTGATGGTTCCTGGCGGGCAAAGCGGGGGCGATAGGGCTTTTCGCTTGCCGGAGCGTCAGGGGCACTCTGGATGGGTGCGCTCTGGGGCTGCGCCGGCTTGGGATTCCGGAATGCGGGAGCCGCAGGCTGCTGCTGAATAGGAGACGTCTGCCGGAGATAGCCGGCGGTTTCCTCTGTGTCATAGGACGTCCTGGGCCGGGGTGCCTGCTGGTTTGCACCGGGGTCACTCTGGGGCCGGGAGGATTGAGGTCTTGCCTGCTGGCTGGCCACCGGGCCGCGCTGGGAAGCGGGCGTTTCTCCGGAGGGTCTGGGAGCAGCAGGACGCTTGGCACCGCAGACCGTACAGTAGGGGCCGGTATTCCGGCTTCCGTCCCTGGCGCAGACCCACATGCCGCCGGCATTACGGGGGGCAGAAGTGCTCACCGAGCGGGGATTGGAGGGTGCGGCAGGTTCAAAATCGTCATAATCGTAATCCGGCGTCCGGACCACCCGGGAACGAGGCTTCTCCGGGGGCAATACCCGCTGCAGCACCAGATAGACAACGCCGGAGGTGGCAGAAAACACCGCAATAAACACCATCACGATCACCGCGATCCAGACACCTGTATTGGAACTGCCCCCCGATGTGGCAGAGCTGACACCGGACAGGGAACTATAGCAGTCGTCACATACATATCCAGCGTCGGTATTGTGGCCCGAGCCGCGAATGGTCTTGCCGCACCACACGCATTGCTTGCTGCCGCAACCTGCCAGCAGCGAAGCCAGAAGCAGGACCGCCAAAAGCAGAGCAGCAATTTTTTTCGTCTTTTTCATTTCTGCACATCCTTTCTCCCGAGGGAGAGCATTGTTTTTTCTTATTTTACCACATTCCCTGTCCCAGCGCAAGTGTCTCTTTCCCCGCCGCCTGGGAGGAATTATCCGTTGACTTTCCCACAAGACCGGAATATAATGAAAAAACAATTCGGCACTTCGGTATGATCCTTCCCAGGCAAGCCGGAGCTCTGCGGGATTGTTTTTCTGAATGCAATGATTCAAAGGTAAAAAGAGAGCTATGAACAAGCACACAGTAAAAAACGCATTTTTAGACACCATTCCCGTTATGACGGGATATCTGTTCCTTGGCTTCGGCTTCGGAATTATTATGCAGCAAAATGGCTACGGCATTCTCTGGGCCGTCGCCATGAGTCTGTTCATCTATGCCGGTTCCATGCAATACGTGGGCGTGGGCTTGCTCACCGGAGGGGTCAGCCTGCTTACCGCCGCCCTGACCACCCTGATGGTAAATGCCCGGCACCTGTTTTACGGCATCTCCATGGTAGATGCCTACAAAGGCACCGGGAAGAAAAAGCCCTACCTGATTTTTGCCCTGACGGACGAAACCTATTCCCTGGTTTCCCGGAAGCAGCCGGAGGGTGTGGACCAGGCAGGCTACTGTTTCCTGGTATCCGCCTTTGACCAGTGCTACTGGGTACTCGGCTCCGCACTGGGCGCTCTGGCGGGAAATCTGCCCCTGGATTTTACCGGCATCGACTTTGCCCTGACCGCCCTGTTCGTCACCATTTTCGTGGAACAGTGGCTGAGCACCAAGAATCATCTGCCCGCCCTGGTGGGCGTAGGCGCGGCAGTGCTCTGCCTGGTGTTTTTCGGGTCGGACCGCTTTTTGATTCCCACCATGATCCTCATTGCGGCCATTCTGATGATGCTGCGCAAAACCGGAAAGGAGGAAGAAACCAATGCCTGAATTTCTCTCCGCCACCGCGGAAGCCTCCAAACTGCACAGCGCCGCTCTGATCGCCGTGATGGCGCTGGTCACAGCAGGGCTACGTTTTCTCCCCTTCTGGATTTTCGGAGAAAACCGGAAAACGCCCAAGGCCATCACCTATCTGGGAAAGGTCCTCCCCTATTCCATCATGGGCATGCTGGTGGTCTACTGCCTGAAGGGCGTCACGCCATTGCACTTTCCCTATGCCCTGCCGGAACTGATCAGCTGCGCCGTGGTGGTGCTGCTGCACATCTGGAAGCGGAATACCCTGCTGTCCATCGGCGGCGGCACGGTATGTTACATGCTGCTGGTACAGGTGGTATTTCGGTAAAGCATCCCAATTTCGGCTGCCCCTTGGGGCAGCCACAGACTGTCGAAAAAGTCCAGCCCATGCTGGGCTTTTTCCATTTTCTATGAT
>CAMEWH010000113.1:0-5924 GCA_945940335.1 uncultured Clostridia bacterium
TGGGTCTGGTCACGGTGAAGGATTTGCTGCTGTGTGACGATGATGAGCGGAAAATCAATGACATCATGGTCACCAACCTGATCTCCGTCACCACCCAGGACGACCAGGAAGAGGTCGCCCGGATGTTCTCCAAGTATAATTTCCTGGCCTTGCCCGTGGTGGACAAGGAAAACCGCATGGTGGGCATCGTCACCTTCGACGACGCCATGGACGTCATGCAGGACGAGGCCACCGAGGATATGGAGATCATGGCCGCTATCACCCCCTCGGAGAAGAGCTATATGGCCAGCTCCCCCATTGATCTGTTCAAGCACCGCATTCCCTGGCTGATGCTGCTGATGGTGTCCGCCACCTTCACGGGAATGATCATCAGCTCTTTTGAAGAATCCCTGGGCGCCCTGCCCATCCTCACCGTGTTCATCCCTATGCTGATGGACACCGGCGGTAACTCCGGCTCCCAGTCCTCCGTCACCGTCATCCGTGCGTTGAGCCTGGATGAGCTGAGGTTCAAGGATATCCTCAGCGTCATCTGGAAGGAAATCCGCACCGCGGCCCTGTGCGGCCTGGTGCTTTCCGTGCTGTGCTTCGGCAAGGTGATGCTGGTGGACCGGCTGCTCATGGGTAACGCCAGCGTGACGGTTTGGGTGGATGTCACCGTGTGCCTGACCCTGGGCGTCACCGTGCTGGTGGCCAAGGTGGTGGGCTGCTCCCTGCCCCTGATTGCCAAGCGCCTGGGCTTCGACCCGGCGGTGATGGCCTCCCCCTTCATCACCACCATCGTGGACGCCATGAGCCTGCTGCTGTATTTCTTCTTCGCAAAGCTCCTGTTGGGTGTATAATAAAACTGCCCCTTCCAAAACCGGAAGGGGCAATTTTCATCCCGTCTATTGAACACGCCCCTACGATGGTGTGTGTTGTTATTCCGCGCTGAACAGAATCCGGTCGTTATCCACGCCGTGCTGGTGGAAGGCACGCAGAAGCTCGTCGGTGGTGATGGTGCTGCGGCGGGTGCCGGACAGCTCCATGACGATCTGGCCGTCCTTCATCATAATGGTGCGGTTGCCCAGCTGGAGGGCGGACTGGACGTTGTGAGTGATCATCAGGCAGGTAATGGAATTTTCTGCTACGATATTTTTGGTCAGCTCCAACACCTTTTCGGCGGTGGCCGGGTCCAGGGCGGCGGTGTGTTCATCCAGAAGCAGCAGCTTGGGGGTAACCAGGGTGGCCATCAGCAATGTCAGCGCTTGCCGCTGGCCGCCGGAGAGCAGGCCCACCATGGCATTCATCCGATCCTCCAGCCCCAATCCCAGCTGGGCCAGCTTTTCCCGGAACTCCCGGCGCTCCGCGGCGGACACCATGGAGAAGGGGGAGCGGGAACGGGAGGCCCGCAGGTATGCCAGAGCCAGATTTTCTTCGATGGTCATGCTGGGAGCGGTGCCCTTCAGGGGGTCCTGGAACATGCGGCCGATGAATTTGCTCCGCTTGTAGTCCGGCAGGCTGGTGATGTCCCTCCCGTCCAGGATCACGCTGCCGGAGTCCAGCTGGAAGGTGCCCGCGATGGCATTGAACATGGTGGATTTTCCCGCGCCGTTGGAGCCCAGCACGGTGACGAAGTCCCCGGGGGCCAGGTGCAGGCTCAGATCGTTCAGGGCCCGCTTCTCATTCACGGTGCCGGGGTTAAAGGTTTTTTTGATGTGATCGAGTTTCAGCATTTGCCGCCTCTCTTTCCCGCGAGCCTGCGGCGCAGCAGGGGAAGCCGGCTGCGCAGATAGGGCAGGCAGATGGTGAGCACCACAATGACCGAGGAGGTGAGTTTCAGCATATAGGCGGGCATCCGCAGGCGCAGCGCAATGGCATACACCAGTCGGAACAAAATGGAGCCGATGACCACACCCACCGCCCGCAGGGGAATTCCGCCCCTTCCAAAGAAGGTGCGGCCGATGAGCAGGGAGGCCAGGGCAATGGTCAGCACGCCGGAGCCGATGTTGATGTCGCAGGACTTCTGGGACTGGGCCAGCAGGCAGCCGGACAGGCCCGTGAAGGCGTTGGCGATGCACAGGCCCACGGTGGTGGTAAAGGCGGGGTTGATGGAGGAGGAGCGCACCATGTCCATATTGTTGCCGGTGGCCCGGATGGCGAGGCCCAGCTTGGTCTTCAGGAAGTAGGCCAGGAAGAGCACCACCGCCCCCACCGCGATGAGCAGAACGATCAGCTCATAGGCACCGGCCAGGGGCGTCCCCTTCAGCGCCGCTTTCAGCAGGCTGAAAACCGTGTCCGATTTGTTCAGATTTACCAGGGAAGCGCCCTTCATAATGGCGATATTCACGGAATACAGCCCCGTGTTCACGATGATGCCGGAGAGCAGACTGTCCACCCCCATGCGGGTCTGCAAAATGGCGGTCACGAACCCGGAGGCAGCACCGGCCAGCATGGCCACAGGAATGGAAAGATAGGGGTGCCCGGCCAGGGCCACCATGGCCCCCACTGCCGCGCCCAGGGTAAAGCAGCCGTCTGTGGACAGGTCGCACACATTCAGCATGGAATAGCTGAGGAACAGCGCCAGGACGGTGAGGGAGTAGGTCAGGCCCAGCTCCAGCGCGGTCTGACCCAGATTCAGTAAAACGGATACGCTCATCCAGAAGCCTCCTGTTGACGGTGGGAACCGCCTCCTTCCACCGGCCGAATGCCGGGTGTCCGGCCCATCGGGAAGGATGGGACGAACGTCCCGGCATCGGTGTTCGGTTTCTGACTGTTCCCGTAAGATGGATTATTGAACGTCGCTGAAGCTCTCAGCGGTGATGGTGGTGAGCACCTGGGTGCACAGGGGGGCGAAGGCCGCTTCCACCGCGGCGTAATCCAGGCCCAGGGCCTCGCAGGTTTCGGTGTTGACGGTGCAGGTGCCGTTGTCGAAGGTCATCACGGCCAGGGAGGCGGGATCAGCGCCCTCCAGCAGAACCTGAGCGGCCATGTTGGCGGTTTCTCTGCCCAGATTGGCGTAGTCAACGCCATAGCCGACGAAAGCGCCGTTCAGAGCGAAGGAATCCGCGCCGCAGTAGTGGGGGATGCCGGCCTCCGCCAGCGTCTCGTAAATGGCCAGCTCGGCGGTCATGATGGTGTTGTCGGTGGGGGTGAACACGGCATCCACACCGGCGGCGATCAGGCTTTCAACGGCCATCTGAATCTCGGCAGTGGTGGTGCCGGTGGCATCCACATAGGCGATCCCCCGGGCATCCAGGTAGGCCTTGGCATCCGCGATGGGGGTGGTGGAGGCATCCTGGCCCAGGTCATACAGCAGGCCGATCTTGTCGGCATCGGGGTTGGCGGCGAACACCAGATCCAGCAGCGCGTTGGTGTTCAGGAAGTCGGAGGTGCCGGTGATGTTCGCGCCGGGAGCCTCCAGGGTCTCCACCAGACCGGCGGCGACGGGATCGGAAACGGCGGAGAAGATCACGGGGACATTGTTCCCCTCGGTCATGGTCTGCATCCGCATGGCAACCGGGGTAGCCACACCGATCATCAGATCCACCTCTTCGGCGAGGAAATCGGCGATGATCTGCTCCATGACGGCGGCATCGGCCATGCAGTTGTCTTCCAGAATCTGGAAGGTCACGCCCTTCTCCTCGGCGATGAGGTCAAACTGGGCTTTGATGTTTTCAACGATCTGGTCCAGGGAGGCATCCTTGACGAAATTGCAGATGCCGATTTTGAATTCGGTCTTCTCGGCGGCGGCGGATACAGCGGTCAGGGTGACAAGCATTGCCAGGGCAAGCAGCAGGGAAATCAGCTTTTTCATAATAAAAATCTCCTTTAATTACAGTATTTTTGGATTATGACGGACAAGAATTCGCTGCCGCCATCGTCTGCCCGGGTGCTTCATGGAAATTACCTCCTTGGGGAATAAAAAAAGCCCTCGCTCCCTACACTTAGGGAACAAGGACAGAATGAATATTCTGCGGTACCACCTTGTTTGCCGCCGAAGCGACCACCTCATGCAGATGCCAACACACCTGCTGCCCAGTAACGCTGGCAATGCGTCAGAAGATACTAAGGACGAGCCTGTTCCCCCTGCCCTCGACGGCCCATTTGCCAACCCGCTTTTCGCTCCGCTCTCAGCTTTGCGGAACTCTCTGTGGATGCGCTGCTGACGTTACTTCCGTCTCAACGGTTTCACATTTAAGTTATGCTTACTATACACATTTCGTGTCCGTTTGTCAAGCACTTTTTTTCACGGTCTGCGGACAAATTTTTCCAGTGACGGTGGGTTGAATGGAATGCAATTCGTCCCTTGGGTAGGGGACGCGTTCCCGTCCCGCTTCTGCTTATTTTGTATCCTCCAGATCCTCCAGCGCTGCACGAACTGCGGCAATGACAAATGCGGAAAAAGTGCAGTTCTTTCCCTGAATCGCCTGTTCCACTCCTTCCACAACGTCGTTGGGAAAACGAATCGTTTTGTTTGTCGTTGGGGGGATGGAGGGAATCGTAAACTTGCCCACGTGCGTCACCTCGCAGTTCATCTGTAAATGCTTAACGGATCAAATATTATTTGTTAGAATACAGTTGGTTCTTCGGAACCAGGGCGTTGCCATAATAGACATTGGTGCGATTGCCGCTGGCAATCAGAGAATTCTGATTCGCTGCGCGACGCACCGCGGTAGGCGGTTTCTCCCCCATCAACAGGGGGTGAGCTTCTTTAGCCCCCTGTCCTCTGCGGAAAGGGGGTGGCGGATTTGGTTACATACACAGATTTATTTGTTTTTTGTACCCTGATCGTCAGCTTGATCAATCTGTTCGTGCAGATTTTTCAGAATAAAAAGAAGTAACCGCCCCAAGTTCCCCAACCGAGCGGTTACTTCTGTAACGTAAAGGGGGAGCGAACCGTCTATCGGCAGCGCCCTTTTCTATGTTTATTATACCACGAACACCCGAAATGTCAAGAATTTGGGGTGTTATTTCAATTGGAATCCATCCTCGCCCAGTTCCAGGGTGCTCTCGTAATAGGCCTTCATGGCGCCCATCAGGCTGAGGGTATCGGCCAGGGAGGCGGTTTCGTAGCAGCTGTGCATGGCCAGCTGGGGCAGGCCGATGTCGGCGGTGGGCACGGACACGTGGGCGATGGAAATGCAGCCCAGGGTGCTGCCGCCGGGGATGTCCGGGCGGTTGTAGTAGGTCTGCACCGGGACCCCCGCCTTCCGGCACACCTTGCGGAACACGGCGGCGCAGAGGCCGTCGGTGCAGTAACGCTGGTTGGCGTTGAATTTCAGCACCACACCCTCCCCCATCACCGGGGCGTTGGCGGGATCGGCCAGCTCCGGGTGGTTGGGATGGATGGCATGGGCGTTATCCGCGGACACCATAAAGGACTGGCTGAGCAGACGATGCACATCCAGCTTCAGACCCTGGGCAATGCGAGTGAGCACGTCCTCCAGGATGGTGGAGTTGGCGCCGTTTACGGTGGAAGAGCCGATCTCCTCGCTGTTCAGGGCGCAGAACACCGGGATATCCTCGCTTTCCCCGGCGGTGAGGAAGCCCTGGAAGCAGCCCCACACGCTCTGCAGGTCGTCCAGCCCCTGGGCGGAGATGTATTCTTCCTCCATGCCCCACACGCTGGCCTTCTGCCGGATGTACAGGTACAGGTCGTGGCCCAGGATTTTGCCCCCCGCCTCTTTTTCCAGAAGCTGGGCCAGCTTGCCCTGGGCATTTTTGCCGCCCAGCAGGGGATTCATGTCCATTACGGGGTTCCACTTGTAGCCGTCGTTGGCCTGGCGGTTCATGTGGATGGCCACGTTGGGGATGAGCAGCAGGTCCCGGTCAATGTCTAATAGCTTCACCTCAGCTCCCTGCTCCGTCTCCACCAGCACCCGTCCGGCGATGGACAGGGGACGGTCGGGCCAGGGGAACATCAGGCTTCCGCCGTAGCGCTCCAC
>CAMEWH010000114.1:0-5905 GCA_945940335.1 uncultured Clostridia bacterium
ATGAACATATCGACCGCGCAGCGGATATCGAAGATCCCGAAGGGATCTATATCGATTTTAAGGCAGCTTGATCGATATGTTTGCCTTTGGCAAACTCGATATATGGGCTTTGCCCATTCGATATCGCTTCGCGTCGATATGATATAGATCCCCTCTCGCGCCGCAGCGCATATCAAGTTCCATGAACATATCGACCGCGCAGCGGATATCGAAGATCCCGAAGGGATCTATATCGACTTTTTAGGCGTCAATGGTGGAAATGGTCAGGGTGATTTCCTCCAGCACGTCCAGCAGCACCTTCACGGTGTCCAGGGAGGTGAAGATGTTCACGTTGTACTCCGTGGAAATCTGGCGGATGATGATGCCGTCCTTTTCGTCGGCGCCGGGGGTACGGGTGTTGATCACATAGGCGATGTGACCCTGGCGCAGCGCCTCGGGGATTTCGTTGGGGTCCTCACTGATTTTCTTCAGCGTGTGGGTGCGGATGCCGTTTTTCTTCAGGAATTCAGCAGTGCCCCGGGTTGCTTCGATGTTGAAGCCCAACTGGTAGAACCGGCGGATCAGGGGCAGAGCTTCCTCTTTGTCACCCTTGGCAATGGTGGCGAAAACGGTGCCGTAGTTCTGCAGCTTCATGCCGGAGGCCTGGAGGGCCTTGTACAGGGCCCGGGTCAGGGTGCGGTCATAGCCGATGGCCTCGCCGGTGGACTTCATCTCGGGAGACAGATAGGCGTCCAGACCCCGAATCTTGTTGAAGGAGAACACGGGCGCCTTGGCATACCAGCGCTGCTTCTCTTCGGGATAGATGTGGAAGATGCCCTGCTCCTTCAGCGTTTTGCCCAGAATGACCTGGGTGGCGATGTCTGCCAGGGAGTAGCCGGTGGCCTTGCTCAGGAAGGGCACGGTGCGGGAGGAGCGGGGGTTGACCTCGATGATGTAGACCTTGTCATTTTTGTCCACAATGAACTGCACGTTGAACAGGCCCACAATGCCGATGCCCAAGCCCAGCTTCTTGGCGTACTGCAGGATGATGCCCTTGACCTTGTCGGAGATGGAGAAGGTGGGGTAGACGGAGATGGAGTCGCCGGAGTGAACGCCGGTGCGCTCCACCAGCTCCATGATGCCGGGGACGAACACGTCATGGCCGTCGCAGATGGCGTCGATTTCCACCTCCCGGCCCTGGATGTACTTATCCACCAGCACGGGCTTGTCCGCGTCGATTTCCACGGCGGTTTTCAGGTACTGCACCAGCTGGGCCTCGTTGGACACGATCTGCATGGCCCGGCCGCCCAGCACGAAGCTGGGACGCACCAGCACGGGGTAGCCGATCCGGGCTGCGGCGGCAATGCCGTCCTCGATCTTGGTTACCGCCTTGCCTTCGGGCTGGGGAATCTGGAGCTCCTCCAGCAGCTTTTCAAACAGATCCCGGTTCTCGGCTTTGTCGATGGCGGCGCAGTCGGTGCCGATGATCTTCACGCCCCGCTCCATCAGGGGCTGGGCCAGGTTGATGGCGGTCTGGCCGCCCAGGGTGGCAATGACGCCCTCCGGCTTTTCAAACTCGATGATGTTCATCACATCCTCGGGGGTCAGGGGTTCAAAGTACAGCTTGTCGGCGGTGGTGTAGTCGGTGGAGACGGTTTCCGGGTTGTTGTTGATGATGATGGCTTCGTAGCCCAGGCTCCGGATGGTGTTCACAGCGTGGACGGTGGAGTAGTCAAATTCCACGCCCTGGCCGATGCGGATGGGGCCGGCGCCCAGGACCACGATTTTCTTCTTGGTGGTGAGGATGGAGTCGTTGGAGCCTGAGTAGCTGGAGTAGAAGTAGGGGATATAGGCCCCGGTGTGGCAGGTGTCCACCATGCGGAACACGGGGAAGAGGTTCTCTTTCCTGCGCAGGTTCCACACATCCATCTCCGTCTGCTTCCACAGCCGGGCGATGTAGCGGTCGCTGAAGCCCATGATTTTGGCTTCCTTCAGCACCTCCAGGCTGCCCACGTTGGCGGAGAGCTTGTGCTCCATGTCAATGATGTGCGCCACGGCCTCCAGGAAGAAGGGGGTGATCTGGGTGATCTTTGCGATTTCGGCCACGGTGACACCCCGATGGATCAGCTCGGCGATGGCGAAGAAATTGTCATCCCGGAACACGCTGATGTAGTCGAGCATTTCCTCGGTGGGCATATGGTCGAACTTGGGCAGATAGAAGTGGTAAGCGCCGTTTTCCAGGGAACGGACGGACTTCAGCAGGCATTCCTCCAGATTGGAGCCGATGCCCATCACCTCGCCGGTGGCCTTCATCTGGGTGCCCAGGGTGTTGGGGGCGGAGGTGAACTTGTCGAAGGGGAACCGGGGGAGCTTGGCCACCACGTAGTCCAGCTGAGGCTCAAAGGCGGCGGTGGTGTTGGCAATCTTGATGTCCTCCAGGGCCATGCCCATGGCAATCTTGGCGGTGACCCGGGCGATGGGATAGCCGGAGGCCTTGGAGGCCAGGGCGGAGGAACGGGACACCCGGGGGTTGACCTCGATGAGGAAATACTCGGAGGAGTTGGGGTTCAGGGCGAACTGCACGTTGCAGCCGCCTTCGATCTTCAGCTCCCGGATGATCTTAATGGCGGAGTCATTGAGCATCTTCAGGTCGTGATCGTTCAAGGTCATGATGGGGGCCACCACCAGGCTGTCGCCGGTGTGCACGCCCACGGGGTCGATGTTCTCCATGCCGCAGATGGTGATGGCGTGGTCATTGGAGTCCCGCATGACCTCGAACTCGATTTCCTTGTAGCCCTTCACGGACTTTTCAATCAGCACCTGGTGAACAGGGGAGAGGTTGAAGGCGTTCAGGCCTACCTCCACCAGCTCTTCTTCGTTGTAGGCGAAGCCGCCGCCGGTGCCGCCCAGGGTGAAGGCGGGGCGCAGAACCACGGGATAGCCAATCCGCTCTGCCGCCGCCTTTGCTTCCTCCAGGGAGTAGGTGATCTCGGAGGGGATGACGGGCTCGCCGATGGACTGGCACATTTCCTTGAACAGCTCCCGGTCCTCCGCCCGCTCGATGGAGGAGAAGCTGGTGCCCAGCAGCTCCACCCGGCATTCCTTCAGGATGCCCTTCTTTTCCAGCTGCATGGCCAGGTTCAGGCCCGTCTGTCCGCCGATGCCGGGGACGATGGCGTCCGGCCGCTCATAGCGGATGATCTTGGCCACGTATTCCAGGGTCAGGGGCTCCATGTACACCTTGTCGGCGATGGTGGTGTCGGTCATGATGGTGGCGGGGTTGGAGTTGGCCAGGATAACCTCGTAGCCCTCCTCCTTCAGCGCCAGACACGCCTGGGTGCCTGCATAGTCGAATTCCGCTGCCTGGCCGATGACGATGGGGCCGGAGCCGATGATCAGTACCTTCTTGATGTCCGTTCTCTTTGCCATTTGAAATTTACCTCCTTGTAAATCTGTGTGGAAATGGTAGAAAGATATTGGTTTATGTGCTTATCGATTTACTTCAGCAAATTGCCGATTATCGATTACGCCACCGTAGGGGCGGCTGCCAGCCGCCCGTGCGGTACAAGCCAAAAATGATGAACCGGGTTGGGCGAATTCCCACAGCACCGCGACGAAACTGTAGGGGAGGCTCGCAGCCTCCCGCGCGGTACAAACCTACAATCACGAATCAGCTTGGGCGAATTCGTACTGTGTCGGACGTGGTACCATTCAACCGAACACGCAGTTTCATCGCGTGGCGGGAGGCTAAGAGCCTCCCCTACAATGGGTACGGATTGCATGCCATTCAACCAAGCACGCGGTTCCGTTACGTTGCGGGCGGCTGGTAGCCGCCCCTACGATGGCTGGGCAATTGCCTCAGCCTGGTACGCAGAAACGTTACCGGGCACCCCCCAGGAGTCCCGGAGAACGCACCAGCCCGGTGCGCCATTGTCCGCGGGCACTGCCCGCCAAATTACAATTTCCGGAAGGCTGCGTAACCTTCCCTTATTCCCCTTTGTAAACGATTTTCCCGTCACACACGGTGGCCATACATTTGCCGCTGACCTGCCAGCCGGTGAAGGGGGTGGATTTGCCCATGGAGAGGAACTCCGACGGGTCGATTCTGGAAACGGCCTCCAGGTCCCACACCGTGAAATCTCCCTTGCTTTCGATGCCGAATCGCGTCCGGGGATTCACCGTCAGCAGCTCCACCAGCCGTTCCAGGCTGAGGATGCCGGGCTTGACCAGGTAGGTGTAGAGCAGGGGAAAGGCGGTTTCGATGCCCACGATGCCGAAGGCGCTCTTTTCCAGTCCCTTGCTTTTTTCCTCCGCGCTGTGGGGGGCGTGATCGGTGGCGATCATGTCGATGGTGCCGTCCAGCAGGCCTTCCACCAGGGCTTCCCGGTCTTCCTTGCCCCGGAGGGGAGGATTCATTTTGAACCGCCCATCCTCCCGCAGGAAGCTGTCGTCCAGAATCAGGTAGTGGGGGCCGGTTTCACAGGTGACGTTCACGCCCTCTGATTTGGCCTTGCGGATGATCGCCACACTTTCCTTGGTGGAAATGTGGCACACATGATAGGCGCAGCCGATTTCCTTCACCAGCTCCAGGTCCCGGGCGATCTGCACCCACTCGCTTTCGGAGCAGATGCCCCTGTGACCGTGGGCCCTGGCGTATTCCCCGTCGTGGATGTAACCGCCCCGGAGCAGGTCGTTGACCTCACAGTGGGCCACGATCATTTTGCCCAGGCGCTTGGCTTCCGCCATGGCCTGGCGCATCAGTTCATCCCGCTGTACCCCCCGGCCGTCGTCGGAGAAAGCGATGCAGCTTCCTGCCATGCCGGAAAGGTCCGCCAGCTGCTCCCCCTTCTGGCCCACCGTAATGGCGCCGTAGGGGTGGACATGGATGCAGGCATCCCGGCGGATGAGCTCCAGCTGCCGGCGCAGACGCTCCGGGCTGTCCGGCACGGGGTTCAGGTTGGGCATGGTGCACACATCGGTGTAGCCGCCCCGGGCGGCTGCCCGGCTGCCGGTGGCGATGGTCTCCTTATAAGAAAATCCCGGCTCTCTGAAATGCACATGCACATCACAGAAACCGGGAAAAACGGCGAACCGGGGAGAATTGAAAACACCAAGCGCACCGCCGCAAAAAAAGGAAACAAGGCCCTGAGAGAAAGAAGCATCCAGGGAAGGGGAAATCACCTTTGCCTTGATACGTTCAGTCATAACGGTCTCCTTTCTGTTTTGATTGTTCAAAAAAAGCTCCGCCGGAATGCGGCAGAGCAAAGCTGACACGCTGAAAAACGCCGCATTTCGGAAATTATACCATGGCGGGAAACCCAAGTCAAGGCAATTTGGACCGCTCAAAGCCGAAAAAGGCAAAATCGGGAATTGCAACAAAATCTGTCGAAGCGGGGAAGGGCAGTTACTGCAATGTGCTTATCGGTTCGGCTGTCCAAATTGTAATTTATGTGGCACACCATTCGTAGGGCGGGGTCTTGACCCCGCCGACCCGGTTCCGGTTATTGAATGGCGCGTTGAACGTAACCAGGTGCGGTGAGGATACCTTCCCCCGGGGGGAAGGTGCCCCGCAGGGGCGGATGAGGAATGCGCCCGGGGGGATAATCAAAAATCCAAAAATCAATGACTAATTGTCCAACATTGTGCCTTTTTAACGAACCAAACACAAATATTTCAGGTATCGCCGTTCCTCATCCGACCCGGCTTACGCCGGGCCACCTGTTCATTATGGTATGATTGCCACCGGCAATCATTGAGATTTTGAATTCGCTGCGCGGAGCACCACCCCCGGGGGAAGGTATTTTTCCCATTCCGGAACCTTGCACCATTCAACGGAGGCATTTTGTAATCGCCACAGGTCGGCGGGGTCAAGACCCCGCCCCAGACTGTCGAAAAAGTCCAGCCCATGCTGGGCTTTTTCCATTTT
>CAMEWH010000115.1:0-5900 GCA_945940335.1 uncultured Clostridia bacterium
TGGTGTGCAACACACTGGTCAACAAGATCACCGGCGCAAGCCTGGACGAAGGAATTGGAGGTTAACACCATGCCTGAAATCAGATTGGAACACGTGACCAAACACTGGGGCAAGTTCTACGCAGTAGACGACCTGGACCTGGTCATCAAGGATAACGCATTCGTCACGCTCCTGGGCCCCTCCGGCTGCGGCAAAACCACCACATTGCGGATGATCGCCGGCCTGGAGACCCCCACCAGCGGCCGCATCACCATCGGCGACAAGGTGGTGTTCGACAGCGAGCTGGGCATCAACATCCCCGCCAACAAGCGAAAGGTGGGCTTCCTGTTCCAGAACTATGCCCTGTGGCCCAACATGACCGTGTATCAGAACATCTCCTTCGGTCTGTCCAACATCAAAGAGGAGATGCCGGAATACAATTTCGAGGCCAAAAACGCCGCCCGGCTGGCAGAGCTCCTGGCCCGGCCGGAGGATGTGGTGAAGGTCCTGGAGGAGTGCCGGGACAAGAAGGGCAAGCTGGACGAAAAGAAGGCCATCATCAAGCTGATCGATGCCTTTACCATCTCCCAGTACACCGCCAAGAAGCTCTTCGGCTACCATTTGGAGCAGGGCAAGGACCTATCCGGCGAAATCAAGGCCCTGAAGGACAAGGTCGCCGCCGCCAAGGCAGCGGGAATGACCGAGGATTTCCAGATTGTGAGAGACGGCAAGCCCGCCGTATCCGTGCGGAAGCTGACGAAAGAGGAAATCGACCTGTCGGTGCGCCGGGTGTCCCGGATTGTAAAAATCAGCATGTTCATGGATCGGTATCCCGCAGAGCTTTCCGGCGGCCAGCAGCAGCGTGTGGCCATCGCCCGGACCCTGGCCCCCGAGCCCCTGGTGCTGTTCATGGATGAGCCCCTGAGTAACCTGGATGCCAAGCTCCGGCTGGAAATGCGGTATGAGCTGCAGCGGCTCCACCTGGAAACCGGCTCCACCTTCGTCTACGTCACCCACGACCAGATGGAGGCCATGACCCTGGCCACCCAGATTTGCCTGATCAACAACGGCGTTCTGCAGCAGTATGACGCCCCTCTCACCGTCTACGGCAAGCCCAACAACCTGTTCGTTGCGGACTTCGTGGGCAACCCCTCCATCAATTTCGTGGAGGCCAAGGGCAAAGCCGCCCCGGACGGCACCGTCAGCCTGACCACGCTGGAAGGCGCCCAAGCCCAGTTCGTTCCCGAAACGCCTCTGGACCTGGAAGCCTGGTTCCGCCAACGGGATCAGCGCCGGGAAGAAAAGGCCGCCGCCCTGAAAACCGCCGCCGCCCGGAAGGGCTATGTGGAAAAGGGCAACAAGGACGAGGTGTTCCGCTACCACATCTCCAAGGTGGTGGAGGAGGACGACGCCATGATGGAAGAGCCGGTGCTGACCAATGAGGACCTGGTGCTGGGCATCCGTCCCGAATTTTTGCAGATCGACCCCAACGGTGCCCTGGAAGGGGAAATCTACGGCGCCATGCCCACAGGCATGGAATCCACCATCAAGATTCGGGTGGGGAACTTCCTGCTCACCGGCGTGGTCTTCGGCAACACCCTGTTCCGGCTGGGAGAAAAGATCCGCCTGAACGTCTCCGGCAATGAGATCATGCTCTTCGACCGCATCAGCGGCGAACGCATCACCTCCGGCAGTTTGAAGCTGCTGTAGGCACCCGAAAATTTGCAATCCGCAATTTAACCTGCGTTCATCGATATATTTTGCCTCCGGCAAAATGCGATATCGCCTGCGGCGTCGATATATGCCGCGCTGCGGCATTCGATGGAATATCAATTCCTCTCGCGCCGCAGCGCATCTCGTGTGGTTACACATATCGAACGCCCGGCGTATATCGTCAATTCCGCCGGGAATTGATATCGACAAACCGGCCCCCCTTTCCTTTATCACCCCTGTTCGACGGAATTCGATGGATTCCGCCAGCAATTGGGCTATGATAGGGGAAAGGGGGAATTATTATGTATCATTATGCAAAATCCGGTAAAAAGAAACGGCAGCGCAGGCGTCTTTTGGCGGCGTGCTTTGTGCTCACCGGCCTCTGGGCGGCGGCGCTAACCTATCTGGCCGCGGAACAGGGGCTGCTGCCCCGCTCTTTCACAGGTCAGAAACCGAAGGCAACCCTGGTATACCACGGAGCCTGCCTGGAGGTAAGCGCCGGGCAGACCGCCGAAGCGGCGCTGGGCAGCCTGGGGCTGGTGCTCACCCAGGAGGATGTCACGTCCTTTTCCCCGGACACGGTGCTCTCCCCGGGAGCGGTGTTCACCGTGGAGCTCCACCAGAGCCGGCAGGAGGTGTACACCCTGGCCATCCCGCCGGAGACGGAATACTGCATCGACAACACCCTCCCCTGGGGGCAGGAGGCGGTGCTGGTGGCAGGGGTCCCGGGGGAAATGCAGTGCACCGCCCGGGTGAATTATGTCAACGGCCTGGAGACCCACCGGGAGGTCACGGACCGGCAGCTCCTGTCCCCGGCCCAAAATCAGATCATTGCCCTGGGCACCCGGGAAGAGCCCATGGTCAGCGCGGGCAGCGGCTACCTGTGGCTCCCGGAGGGTCAGATGCTCACCTATACCCACACTGCCACCGTGGAAGCCACCGGCTTTACCGGCACCGATGCCGGGGCCATTCCCGATGCCTGCCCGGGCACTGTGGCCGTGGACCCGGCCTTCATCGCCCCCGGCACCAGACTCTGCATCGTGTCCGCCGACGGCTCCTTCCTCTACGGCCTCTCCCAGGCCAGGGCCGGTGAAGCCATGCAGGGCACCCGGGTGGACCTGTATTTTTCCACCGCCGAAGAATCCGCCGCCTTCGGAAGACAGCTGTGCACCGTGTATTTTCTGGGCTGAAAGGATTGCAAATGGGGATTTCCTCTGGTATGATATCAGAAATCATCCCCCGCCGGATAAGCGCGATCAATTGTAATTTGGCGGGCAGTGCCCGGTAACGTTTTTGCGCAGTAAAAAACATTGTCCATCCAGCGTAGGGGCGGCTACCAGCCGCCCGCGCGGTACAAGCCAAAAATGAGGAACCGGGTCGGGCGAATCCCCACAGCACCCCGACGAAACTGTAGGGGAGGCTCGCAGCCTCCCGTGCGGTACAATCCCACAGCAAGTAACCAGATTGGGCGAATTCGTACGATCCCCAACATGTTGCCATTCAACCGAGCAATCAAGTCCGTCAAAAAAGCGGGCGGCTGCGAGCCGCCCCTACGATGGCGTGGACGTAATTTGTGCCCGCCAGATTCCAATTTGTCTTTTCCCTCCGGCGGGTCATACAGAAAGGTATCAGAAAAATGATCAATGTTTGCGATATTCAGGTGATGAAGCCCCTTTTGGCCACCCATGGGTTCCACTTTTCCAAGGCCAAGGGGCAGAATTTCCTCATTGCCCCCTGGGTGCCGGCATCCATCGCGGAGGAATCCGGGGTGGACAAATCCGTGGGCGTGCTGGAAATCGGCCCCGGCATCGGGCCGCTGACCCAGCAGCTATCCTTGCGGGCAGGGAAGGTCTGCGCCGTGGAGGTGGACGACCGGCTGAAGCCCATCCTGGACATCACCCTGGCGGACTGTCCCAATGTGGAAATTCTCTGGGGAGATGTGCTGAAGCAGGACATTCCCGCTTTGGTGGCCGAGAAGCTCCCCGGCCTGCGGCCCATGGCCTGCGCCAATCTGCCCTACTACATCACCTCCCCCATCCTCACCGCCCTTTTGGAAGCGGATTGCTTTGAATCCGTCACCGTGATGGTGCAGAAGGAGGTGGCCCAGCGCATCGCCGCCCGGCCCGGGTCGGCGGACTACAGCGCCTTCACCGTGTTCTGCCAGTATTATGCAGAGCCGGAGCTGCTGTTTGACGTTCCGGCCCACTGCTTCCTGCCCCAGCCCAAGGTAACCTCCGCTGTAATTACCCTCCGGGTACGGAAGGAGCGGCCCTGGGACATTGCGGACCCCGAGCTATTCTTCCGGGTGGTGCGCGCCAGCTTTGCCATGCGGCGGAAAAAGCTGAGTAACGGTCTGGCCTCCGGCTTCCCGGAGCTGGGAAAAGCGGGAGCAGAGGAGGCAATCGCCGCCTGCGGTTTTTCGGAAAACGTTCGGGGTGAGACATTGGGCATCCCGGAATTTGCAAAAATCGCCAACGAAATCTACCGCCGGAGGGAAAACGGATGATGGAATTTCTCTTTCTGGATTTGGATGACACCATCCTGGACTTCCACAAAGCGGAGCGCATCGCCCTTTCCAAAACCCTCCGGGATTTCGGCCTGGAACCCACGGATGAGGTGCTGACCCGCTACCACATCATCAACCGCCGGCACTGGGAAGCCCTGGAACGGGGAGAGATGACCCGGGATCAGGTCCAGGAGGGCCGCTTCCGGGTGCTCTTTGCAGAG
Organism: uncultured Clostridia bacterium; assembly: GCA_945940335.1. GTDB lineage: Bacteria > Bacillota > Clostridia > Oscillospirales > Oscillospiraceae > Faecousia. The sequence goes on from CAMEWH010000115.1 coordinate 4,420, forward strand.
CTGGGCCGGGCGGTGGACGCGGTGGCCGTCACCCGGGCCTATGAGAGTAATCTGGGCATCGGCCACTATTTTCTCCCCGGGGCGCAGGAAGCGGTGGAGCGGCTGCATGAGAAATACCGGCTGTTCCTGGCCAGCAACGGCACCGCCTCGGTGCAGCACTCCCGGCTCACCAGTGCCGGACTGTACCCCTATTTCGAAAAGGTGTTCGTCTCCCAGGAGATTGGCTTCAACAAACCCTCCAGGGAATACTTTGATACCTGCTTTGCACAGATTCCCGACTTTGACCCGGAAAAAGCCATCATGGTGGGCGACAGCCTGACCTCCGACATTCTGGGGGGCATCCGGGCGGGGATCAAAACCTGCTGGGTCAACCCCGGCCATCTGGAAGCCCAGGCGGATATCCCGGCGGACTACGAAATAGAAGCCCTCTCCCAGCTGGAATCTCTTCTTCAAACTCTGTAAGGAGGCTCCGCCATGCACTTCGTTCAGGCAAAATCCATTCTTTCCGCCAAAAACGGCATGAACCTCTACCGGGGCTGCCAGCACGGGTGCATCTACTGCGATTCCCGGAGCCTGTGTTACCAGATGAACCACCCCTTCGAGGACATCGAGGTAAAAGAAAACGCCCTGCCCCTTCTGGAGCAGGCGCTGAAGGCCAAGCGGAAAAAGTGCATGATCGGCACCGGGGCCATGTCGGACCCCTATATGCCCCTGGAAGAAACCCTCCGCCTCACCCGGGGCGCCTTGGAGCTGATCCATCGCTACGGCTTCGGCGCAGCGATCCAGACCAAGTCCGCCCGAATCCTCCGGGATCTGGACTTGCTGCGGGAAATCAATGACCGGGGCAAAGCGGTGGTGCAGATGACCCTGACCACCTACGACGAAAAGCGATGCCGCATTGTGGAGCCCCGGGTGAGCACCACGGCAGAGCGGGCGGAGGCGCTGCGGAAATTCCGGGAAGCCGGGGTACCCACGGTGGTGTGGCTCAGTCCTTTGCTTCCCTGGCTCAACGACACCCCGGAGAATCTTCTGGGCATTCTGGAATACTGCCGTGAGGCAGGAGTGAAGGGCATCATCAATTTCGGCATGGGCCTGACCCTCCGGGACGGGGACCGGGAATACTACTACGCCGCCCTGGACCGGCACTTCCCCGGCCTGAAGGAGCAGTATATCCGGACCTACGGCAACGCCTACGAGCTCCCCAGCCCCCGGTTCCGGGAGCTTTGGAAGCTGTTCCACGAAACCTGCGAGGCATACGGCATCTGGCACAACAATGACCGTATTTTCGATTACATGATGACCTTTGAAGAAAAGGACCAGCAGCTGTCCCTTTTTTAACCTGCCCCCAGCGGGCAGGTTTTTCGTTCCCCCACAGGGGGATAGGCGTAAATTGTAATTTATAGGGATGTTTCGTAGGGCGGGGTCATGACCCCGCCGCAGACCGTCGAGAAACCCCGGTTTTGTGTCAAGCAAAACTGGGG
>CAMEWH010000116.1:0-5773 GCA_945940335.1 uncultured Clostridia bacterium
TGCGGGAAATCTACCTCAAGGGCTTTGAAATCGCCGTGAAGCAGGCCCAGCCCATGTCCGTCATGACCTCCTACAACCGGATCAACAGCGTCCACACCGCCAACAGCTTTGACCTGTGTACCACCGTCCTCCGGCAGGAGTGGGGCTTCGGCGGCATCATCATGACCGACTGGACCACCACCAACCAGGGCCATGGCGCCTCCGCCGTCAAGTGTATTCAGGCGGGCAACGACCTGATCATGCCCGGCAACGAGTCCGACCTTCTGGAAATTCTGGATGCCCTGGAGGCAAAGCAGGATTTGAGCCTGGCCGAATCGGAGCTGGATGGGTGCGCCCTGCGCATTCTGGAGGCCATTTTCTCCTCCGATGTCTGCCCGAATCCGGCGCCCTATGGACAGGAATTTACCAAAGGGGAATTGCTTTCCTGCCGGTAATTCCCCGGAAGCATGTAGATGAATCGTAATTTGGCGAGGAGTGAATGGCCGCCTGTTGGATGAATTCGTAGGGAACGGCCTATGTGCCGTCCCGTATCCCCGAAACCATCCATGCCCGGCTGAGTGGTGCGATGCTGATGAACCTTGCGCCATTGCGCCGGGCGTTCCGGTCCGCCGGTTGGTGGCCGCTGCGCGGGCGGAACGGCACACAGGCCGTTCCCTACGGTGTGGACGGACGTTGTTCCATTCGACTGAATTCTCCAAATCCGGGACCGGAAGGAGGAAATATACGGTGCCACGGTGGGAAAAATGGGGTTTTCTTCCAGGTATTCTCCCGATTTTCCAGGATTTTCTCTCTTATGACCAATTGACGGAAGGGGCGAGATCTAATATAATAGGAACCATCTATTACTTGCAATAGGTACCATCTTTTACTTGCACATTCCCTGCCCTTCCGGCAGCCCGACCCAGGAGGAATTCCTATGAAGAAAGCCATATCCTTGTTTTTAGCACTGGCCCTGGTGCTTTCACTGTGCCTGGCCGGTTTCGCGGATGAAACCGTCACTGAGACTACCACCGAGACCACCACCGAGACCACCACCGAAACCACAACGGAGTCCACCACCGAAACCACCACCGAAACCACAACGGAGACCACCACCGAAACTACCACGGAAGCCACCACCGAGAGTACCGCGGCCACCACGGAGAGTACCGCGGCCACCAGTCCCAGCACGGACACCATGCCCACGGAGCCTACCTATGCGGGCCCCCCGGTGATTACCAAGAATCCCACCTCCGAAACCGTGCGGGAGGGGGGCTATGCCGAGTTCGTGGCCAGAGCGGATAACTGCATCAGCATCATCTGGCATCTGCAAAGCCCCGGCGGCGGCACCGACGTCCTGGCCAAGGATGCCCCCAGCCGGTTCCCCGGTCTGATCGTCACCGGTCTGGAAACCGAGCGCATCGGCCTGAACGGAATCCCCAAGGCCCTGAACGAATGGCGGGTCCGGGCGGAGTTCGTGGGCGGCAGCGGCAATGTTTGGAGCGAAGCGGCTATCATCACCGTGATGAACCAGGAACTCACCGCACCCACCATTCAGTCCCAGCCCAAAAGCGTCAACCTGAAAAACGGGCAGACCACCTCTCTGCAGGTCACGGCCAAATCCGTGGACCAGGGCACCACCCTGACCTACCAGTGGTATAAAAACACCGTGAATTCCAATGTGGGCGGCAAAGCCATCCTGGGCGCCACCGCCTCCACCTACACCCCGGCCTACGCCGAAGGCACCGTGTATTACTACTGCGCCGTGCGCAGCACCGACGGCACCGACATCAGTGCGGCCACCAAGACCGCCTGCGCCGCCGTTACTTACCCCATCGTGGAGAAGCCCACCGCAGCCACCACTGCAGCCACCACGGCTGCTACCCAGCCCGCTTCCGCCGCCACCCTGGCCCCCTGGGGCACCGGGACGGAGCCGGAAACCCAGACCGAGGCCACCCTTCCCCTCAATTCCAATCCCGCTCCTGCCCGATCCAATACCCTGCTGGTGGTGATTGTGGTGGTGATCATTGTAATTGCGGTGCTGGGCGTGATTGCGGCGGTGCTGATCCTCAAGTTCTATCCCGGCCGGGAAGAGCCCCAGCAGAGCCCGCCCCGCCCCAGGAGAGAGCCTGCCCCCAGGCAGGAGCCCAAGCACCAGCCTACCACCCAAGCGGAGGAGGAATGGGACGATCTCAGCGATCTGGACCTGAGCGCCTACCTGGACGATGACGACGAGCTTTAATACGCCCATCTTTCCGGCAGCCATTTCGGCTGCCGGATTTTTTGCGGACAGTGGCAAATTGTAAATTAACGCACTGGCGCTTACGGCGCTCTTGGCTCTCCCTTTGGGAGAGCTGGCAGCCGTTAGGCTGACTGAGAGGGTACCGCAGTAAGATACCAGCAACCGAAATCACGCCATGCTGGCCCTCTCAGGCTGCCCCTTACGGGGCAGCCAGTTCCCCCGGAGGGGGAGCCAAGGGGTGCGTCGGTTCCGGTACGCCAAATTACAATTTGCTCGTTTGCCGGGTAAAATCGATTATCTCATTGAAAAACGGACCCGGCGGGTTGTCTGTGACCCAATCGTGAACATTCATGGGATGATTTGTGAATTTTAGCACTCTCGGCTTGACAGTGCTAAAAATGGTGTTATAATGCAATTGTTCCTTGAAAGGAACGGCAACAAGCATCGCCAACGGCTGGCATTCCGCCGGACGCCTACGAAGAATATGAATGGAGGAATGACTTATGTTGCCCAGCATTTTTGGAGAAAACCTGTTTGATGAATTCTTTGCCAATCCCTTCGGTATGGTGAACACCGCCCCTTCGGAGGAGGCCCTGTACGGCAAGCACGGCCGGAACCTGATGAAGACCGATGTGCGGGAGATGGACAATTCCTACGAGCTGGACGTGGACCTGCCCGGCTTCAAGAAGGATGAGATCACCGTGGACCTGAAGAACGGCTACCTGACCATCGGTGCCTCCAAGGGCCTGGATAAGGAGGAGAAGGATGGCAAGTATATCCGCCGGGAGCGCTACGCCGGCGTGTGCAGCCGCAGCTTCTACGTGGGCACCGCGGTGCGCCCCGAGGAAATCGGCGCAAAGTACGAGGACGGCATCCTGAAGCTCTCCGTGCCCAAGGCCGTAAAGAAGGAGCTGCCCGCTTCCACTTCCATTTCCATCCAGTGAGCATCCCCAATCAAAGAAGGAGCCTTCCCCGCCGGGAAGGCTCCTGTTTTTATTCATACAGTCCGTCGGGATACAGGCCCTGCCGGGTCATTTCCTTCAGGGCGGCCATGACCACCGGCTTGTCCGCCGCGTAGGTGACGCCGTACCACTGGTCGGGGGAGGTGAGCACCTTCATGGTGGCTTTTCCCTCTGTCAACAGCTGCTGGACGATGGAGGGCAGGAAGTATTCTCCCTTCAGGGGGTTCTCCGCCAGGACTTTGTCCAGGAAAGCCGGGAACCGGTCCTTTGCCTCCTGCAAAAAGCTTGGCATCAGGCCCATCAGGTTCATGGACACGATGGTGTCCTCCTTCAGATCCACCCAGTTCTCCCCGTCCTCGGTGAAATGGATGCCGCCGGGGTATTTTTCAATCCGGGTGCGCTCGGTAATGGAGCGCAGGTAGTCCTGCTGGTCCATGGTGCAGATGCCCCGGGCCACGCTGCCGTTGTCCGTCACGGTTTTGTCCAGCCGGTAGCCCACCATGCAGTAGCCGTAGGGGTCGGTGGCGTTGGACAAAAACTGGTAAATGGTCTTGTAGGCGGCGCGGCCATAGTAGTCGTCGGCGTTGATCACGGCGAAGGGGGCATCCCCCACGGCCTCTCCGGCGCAGATCACCGCATGGCCGGTGCCGAAGGGCTTCACCCGGCCTTCGGGGACGGCGTAGCCTTCCGGCAGCTTTTCCAGCTCCTGATAGGCGTAGCGGATTTCCATGGGGCTCTTGGCCAGCCGCTTGCCCACGGTGGCCATGAAGTCCTCCCGGATGGCCTCCTTGATGAGGATCACCGCTGTGCGGAAGCCTGCCTGGTAGGCGTCATAAAGGGAGTAGTCCAGAATGGCCTCCCCATGGGAGCCCACCGGGTCGATCTGCTTCAGGCCGCCATACCGGCTGCCCATTCCCGCAGCCAGAACCACAAGTACCGGTGCGTTTGACATAACATTGTCCTCCTGTTCCTTTTTGGATTGATGGTATAATTACCATTTAACGACGTATTTCGTAGGGCGGGGTCTCGACCCCGCCGACCCGATTCTGGTTTTTGTTTGGTACGTTGAATGGCATCATTTCCGTAAAAATCACGGGAAATATTCCGAAAAATGTCACATTATTCCATTTATCCAACCTGGAATATTTCGTTACCTGATCGGCGGGGTCAAGACCCCGCCCTACGAACGATGCGAAAATTCCTACTTGTTTGTTTTCCGCTGGTCTGCTATTTCCCAAACGCCCTGGCGTCCAGGTAAATGGCATCGCCTTTCAGCTTTTCCCATTGGAACACGGTGGCCAGCTCCTTTGCGCTGATGGATTCCTGCCGGTCAATCAGCCCGGCGGAAAAGGCCAGGGTGCCGATGACCGTCTCCGCGTTCACCCATTTTTGCAGCTGCCCCAGGTCCAGGTCCCGGTCCCGCTTGCTTAACCGGCGGCCGTCGGGGGCCAGGAGCATGGGCACATGGCCGTATTCCGGGTGGGGGAAGCCGAAGAGCTCCTGCAAATACATCTGCCGGGGGGCGGAGCTGAGCAGGTCCATTCCCCGCACCACTTCGGTGACGCCGGCCTCTCCGTCGTCCACGGTGACGGCCAGCTGGTAAACATACACTCCGTCCGCCCGGCGGACCACCATGTCTCCGCATTCCGTTGCCAGGTTCAGGGCATAGACCCCCTGGACCCGGTCGGTAAAGGACCACTCCCGGTCCGGCACCACCACCCGCCAGGCAGGTTTGCGGTCCATGGCGGCCCGCTGGGCTGGGGTGAGGTTCCGGCAGGTGCCGGGGTAGACGTAGGTGCCGTCGCTGAGGTGGGGGGCATTGACGCTGTGGAGCTGGCTGCGGGTGCAGTAGCAGGGGTAGAGCAGACCCATTTCCTGCAGCTGCTCAAAATACCGGTCATAGACCCGGCTGCGTGCGCTCTGGGGCGGGGTCTCCCGGTCGTAGTCCAGGCCCAGCCAGTTCAGGTCCTGCCGGAGCAGGTTGGCGTATTCTTCGCTGGTGCGCTGGGTGTCCAGGTCCTCCATGCGCAGCACCATCTCCCCGTCCCGGGAACGGACGGAGAGCCAGGCGATCAGGGCGGCGAACACATTGCCCAGGTGCATTCTCCCGGAGGGGGTGGGGGCGAACCGCCCCACGGGCTTTATCTCCATAGCAGCCACCAGGCCAGCACGCCCAGCAGCGCCGCCACCTCCAGCAGCAGCGCGGCCACCAGAATGGGTACCCGGAGGCTCGGCTTGACGCTGGCTTCCTCCTCCGGTGCCGGGGGCTCCTCCGGCTCCTCCGGAAGTGCGTATTCCGGCTCGGTGCGTTCCTCCTCTTCCGGCAGGAACGCATCTTCCGCCCACTGCTCCTCCTCCGCGGCAAGAAGCTGCTCTTCCAGGCGCTTTAATTCCTTTTTGGGATCATCAAACATGGGCATCCCTCCTTTGGTGAGCTTATTTTATCAGATAAAGGGCAAATAGTAAAGAGTCCGATGACAATGGCAGAAAAATCCCCGGTTTGCGGATAAGGATGAATCCGGCAATCAGACAAATTTGTAATTTGGCGACCGGAACCGACGCACCCCTTGGCTCCCCCTCTGGGGGAGCT
>CAMEWH010000117.1:0-5768 GCA_945940335.1 uncultured Clostridia bacterium
ATGACCTGGATTGTCCGTGGCGTCCGGGAGACCTTGCCCAGCGCAAGGGCCGTATTGAGCGCCAGGGCAACCAGAACCCTCTTGTCCATGTGTACCGTTATGTGACTGAGGGAACCTTTGACGCCTATTTGTGGCAGACAGTGGAGAACAAACAGAAATTCATCAGCCAGATTATGACTTCCAAATCGCCGGTGAGAAGCTGCGATGATGTGGACGAAACGGCGCTGTCCTTTGCCGAGATCAAGGCCCTGTGCGCCGGAGACCCCCGTATCAAGGAGCGCATGGATTTGGATGTGGAGGTTGCGCGTCTGAAGCTGATGAAAGCCGACCACCAGAGCAAGCAGTACCGCCTGGAGGATCAGTTGCTCAAATACTTCCCCCAGGAAATCGAAACCAACAAGGGATTTATCAAAGGCTTTGAAGCGGACCTGGAGACCCTGGCCGCCCATCCTCACCCGGAGGATGGCTTTGCTGGAATGGAGATCCGGGGCGATGTGCTGACCGACAAAGAAAACGCCGGTGCAGCCCTGCTGGACGCCTGTAAGGAGGTCAAAGGCTCCGAACCGGTGCAGATCGGCAGCTATCGGGGCTTTACTATGTCCGTGGAGTTTTCCGCTTGGAAACAGGAATATACGCTCCTGTTGAAAGGCCAGATGACCCACCGGGCAAGCCTCGGCACAGACCCGCGCGGAAACCTCACCCGTATCGACAATGCACTGGCTCAGATGCCTCAGCGTTTGGAAGCCGTGAAAAACCAGCTGGACAACCTTTACCAACAGCAGGCCGCAGCCAAAGAGGAAATCGGAAAGCCGTTTCCCTTTGAGGATGATCTGCGAGTCAAGTCCGCCCGTCTGGTGGAACTGGACACGCTGCTGAACATTGACGGCAAGGGCCACGCCCAGCCGGAAACTGTGGTTGCCAAGAGTGCGCGGCCTTCGGTGCTGGACAGCTTGAAGCGCCCGGTGCCGCCCCGAAGCCCCGAAAAGAAACCAAAACAGCATGAGGAGGTGCGATAACATGAAACCCAACGATCTGAATACGGCCCTCTATGAGAAGATGGCCGCCGAGCAGGACAAATTCCGGGACTGGCTGAAAAGCCAGCCCTCGGCAGAGGTCCTGAACCACGCCTATGCGTACACTGTCCGGGAGGACATCGTGATGGCGATGGAGGAACTGGAGCTGACCGATGCCCAGGCCCAGGCGCTGCTGGATTCGCCCACGCCGCTGGCTGATGTGTACCACTACTTTGAGAAAGTGGAGACCGACCACATGGATGTGGTTCGGGACTGTATCGAAATCAGGGCCGATGATGTGTGCAGAACCCAGGAGGAGCTGCGGAAGGCTGCCGTCTATCCTCACTCGGCTGCCTATGCAAAAGAGCATGGGGAGCTGGAGCAGTACCGGGCCTCAAACAACGCAAATCTCCAATGCAAGGAAGCCATTGAAGCGGCGGTGCGGGAACACTTCGACGGGATGTATCTCAGTCACGATGCCGCAAAGGGCGTGATCGAGACCTATGGTATGGACCGGGTCATGCTGGTCCTTGCCAACACCGTCCAGCTCCAGGATTGGGATGGGCGCTACTCGCCCCGGAACAAGGAATGGGCCAAGACCATCCCCAACTATAACTCCGATACCGTCCGGGTTGGCTATGCAGTAAACAGCCACCCTGCTGTCTTGAATGGGTTTATTGATCTGGTGCGCGAGGAACATCTGCGCCGCCAGCCCTTGACGGCAGAGGACATCCAGGCAGAGGCAGAACGGATTTTGCGGGAGCTGCGCGCACCGGATATGCCGAACAGCCCCCACGGGACCCATTACATGGCCCGCATTTCCCCGGAGTTTCTGAATCGTGCCGGGAGCAAAGACCATGACCGGCTGATGAATCTCCTGCCGTTTCGCAGTCTGTCGTTTACCGGTATGAAGGGACTGCCTGGAACCTATGCCACCATCCTGGCCAACGAGGACCGCTCCAAGGAGCTGCGCCAGCCCCGGCCTTCTGTCCGGGAGCATTTGAAGCAGGAACCGAAACAGGCAGCCCCCAAAGCTCCGGGCCAGAAGAAACGGGAGCCGGAGCGGTGAGCGCCCCGAAGCGCAAGCGGGATGTCCAGGTGAATTTCCGGGTCTCCCCGGAGGAGCTGGCGCTGATCGAGCAGAAAATGTCCCAACTTGGGACGAAGAACCGAGAAGCCTATCTGCGGAAGATGGCCCTGGACGGTTATGTGGTGCAGCTGGACTTGCCGGAGCTGAAGGAGCTGGTGTCTCTGCTGCGCCGGAGCAGCAACAACCTGAACCAGCTCACCCGCCGGGTGCATGAGACCGGGCGTGTCTACGACGCTGACCTGGAAGATATAGCCCAGCGGCAGGAGCAGCTATGGGAGGGCGTGAAGAAAATCCTGACCCAGCTCTCCAATCTATCGTGACAGGGGTATATATCCCATCTGCGGAGGGAGGAACGGCGTTCTTTTCGCCGCGCCTCCCTCCGCTTTTTCTTTTTGTCTGTATCCTTGCCTTTTGACGGGGCTTGCCGGATAATAAAGGCAGATAGCAAAGTGTTCTCACATCTCACAAAGGAGTTGAGATACCAATGTTGACCTTTGAAAAGGTTTTAGAGATTTTCGAGGACTATCTGGCGCAGGATATGGAGCTGGAAGTCTACAAGAGCCGGTACGGATATGTCTGTGTGTCCTTCAACGGCTCGCCCCCGGACCCGCCCTATTGCGAGGGTGATGTGTGCCGGACCCCGGAGGAACTATTTGACCATCTGCTGGTCGAGTACGAATCCTTTGCCTCCATTCAGCTGACAAAGGGACGCCGGGAGGAAAACGAGGCCGACGAGGAACAGGTCCGCCGTCTGTGCCAGAAGTATTTGGATCGTCGAGAGGAGGCCATGAAATGACCGCATTGAAGCTGATTTTGAAGATTGTGATTGCGCCGGTGATCCTGCTGCTCACCCTGGCCATCTGGATTTGCGTGGGGCTGGTCTATGTATCTGGCTTGGTGCTGGGGCTGCTCAGTACGGTGATCGCCCTGCTGGGCGTGGCCGTCCTGGTGACATACTCCCCGCAGAACGGCCTTATCCTGCTGGTGATCGCGTTTCTCATAAGCCCCTTTGGGCTGCCGAAGCTGGCCTTTTGGCTGCTGGGCAAGGTGCAGGATTTGAAATATGCAATTCAGGATTTGGTTTATGGCTAAGGAGTGTTTTAATGGGAAAAAGCAATAAGGTGTGTCCTGTATGCGGCCGGAAAATGAAATGTCAATTTATCGGATTACAGCATTGTAAATGCGGAATGAGTTGGAAAAAGGATGTTGGGTTTTTTGAGCGTACCAGCGATATGGTTTTTACGCTGGAACGAGTAAAGAATGAAAAAAAGGTTAAGCAGCGCCCCGCAATTCGATCAAAACAGGAAAAGCCAAAATAACAACCATAAGACCTCCGGCGAAGCTCGTCGGAGGTCTTATGGTTCCAGATTATCTTCCTTGAAAAGTGGCGAAGCAAAAAAGGTGTCTATTCCAATTCCCAGCCCCTGGCACATCTCATGGATGATTCGCAGCTTTACGGAATCGTAAGAACAGTTGATGATATTGCCTATGGTGGACTTGGGAACGCCGCTTTTCATATACAGCTGATACTGCGTCATTTTACGCTCCTCCAGCAATTCTGAAAGGCGTCTGCTGACCGCCTGATTTAGCTTCAATCTCACTCACCGTCCCTGTCCCTGTACTAAAAGTATTATATGGGCAGGTGCGCGAAAATTAGTCCCTGTAACTGTACTAATGGCGTTATTTGCGCTATGATGGGAACAGGGGTGTTTTTATGACTGTTACCTTTTGCGGTCATGCACAAATTTCGCAGAGCGAGAAAATAGAGAAATGGTTATACGATGTTACGCAGAAACTGATTGAGCAAGGCGCGACCACCTTTTACCTGGGCGGCTATGGAGCCTTTGACAGCTTGGCAGCGTCTGTTCTGCGAGAACAGAAGAAACAATATCCGCAGATCGAGCTGGTACTTGTCTTGGCTTATCTAAACACCGGGAGAAACACTTCCGGTTACGACAGCACCGTGTATCCGCCGTTGGAAACTGTCCCGCGCCGTTTTGCTATTTCTCATAGGAACCGCTGGATGGTAGAATCCGCCGATGTGGTAGTAGCGTATGTCCTCCATGATTGGGGCGGAGCTGCCACAACGCTGCGGTGCGTCAGACAGAAAAAGAAACAGATTATTTCATACCGTGACGAGATGGGCAGCTGAGGCTGCCCATTTTTTGAAGGGAGGGAAACTTCATGGCAACCACACGCATCATGCCGCTGCACATCGGCAAGGGCCGGACTGAGAGCCGAGCCATCAGCAAGATTATCGACTATGTGGCCAACCCGCAAAAGACTGACCACGGCAGGCTTATCACCGGTTATGAGTGCGATAGCCGTGTAGCCGACGCCGAGTTCATGCTGGCCAAGCGCCAGTATATTGCCGCCACCGGACGGGTCCGTGGCGCGGACGATGTGATCGCCTACCATGTTCGCCAGTCCTTCTGTCCTGGGGAGATCACCCCGGAGGAAGCCAACCGGCTGGGCGTGGAATTTGCCAAGCGGTTCACCAAGGGCAAACACGCCTTTATCGTCTGTACCCACATTGACAAGGCCCATGTCCATAATCATATCATTTGGAGTTCGGTCAACCTGGACTGTGACCGGAAGTTCCGCAACTTTTGGGGCAGCACAAAAGCCGTCCGTCGATTGAGCGACACCATCTGCATTGAGAACGGACTGTCCATTGTCGAGAACCCAAAGCCCCACGGCAAAAGTTACGACCAATGGCTGGGCGATCAGGCGAAGCCCTCCCATCGGGAATTGCTCCGTGCTGCCATTGATAACGCCCTGGCACAAAAGCCTGCTGACCTGGACGAGCTGCTGAAGCTGCTCCGGGAATCCGGCTGCGAAGTATCCAAGCGCGGCAAATCCTACCGTTTGAAGCTCCCCGGCTGGGGCAAAGTGTCCCGCCTAGATAGCCTGGGCGATGGCTACACCCTGGAGGACCTACTGGCTGTCCTCGCCGGTCAAAAGGAGCATACACCCCGTCAGAAGCCGGTCAAGCAAGCAGATCCGCCGAAGGTCAATCTGCTGGTTGACATTCAGGCAAAGCTCCAGGCCGGAAAAGGTGCCGGGTATGTACGGTGGGCCAAGGTCTTTAATCTGAAACAGATGGCACAGACCGTGAATTATCTCACGGAGCATAACCTGCTGGAGTATGCGGTGCTGGAAGAAAAGGCTGCGGCGGCCACGGCCCACCATAATGAGCTATCCGCAAAAATCAAGGCAGCGGAGAAACGCATGGCGGAGATCGCCGTCCTGCGAACCCATATTATCAACTATGCCAAGACCCGCGAGACCTATGTGGCCTATCGGCAGGCTGGTTACTCCAAGAAATTTCGCCAGGAACACGAGGAAGAAATCCTGCTCCATCAGGCGGCAAAAAATGCCTTTGATGATATGGGTGTCAAGAAGCTGCCCAAAGTTAGGGAACTGCAAGCTGAATATGCTCAGCTGCTGGAGGAAAAGAAAAAAACCTATGCCGAGTACCGCCGCTCCCGTGAGGAAATGCGGGAGCTGCTGGCAGCAAAGGCCAATGTGGATCGGCTCATGAGCATGGAGGAAGAAAAACAGGAAGATAAAGACCACGAGCATGGCCGATAAGACCTTATAAGTGATTAAAAATTTGAAACGAGGTCGTTTCATTTCATGTATGTATAATGCCGGGCGTAGGG
>CAMEWH010000118.1:0-5705 GCA_945940335.1 uncultured Clostridia bacterium
GCATCATGGACTGGTTCAGCAGGTTGTTCATATTGCAGAGAATCAGATTGTGGGAAATGGCGTTCTCCCCGAAATAGATACCACCCGGCTCTTGAATTTCCTGCACCTTAAAGGGCATGAATACCGCAAGGCTCTCTGTGGTCAGAGTTCGGAAGGTATCAATCTTCCGGGTGCCGATGGGCAGAGCGGTATTCAGACCGTCCAGCTGCTGATACCGAAGCACCGCCATCTGACACATGTGGTCTGCCGCAACCTTCAGCAGTGCATCGGTGTCCGCATCCAGTTCCGCCTTGGTATCCGCAAGATGAACAATGGTCAGCACTGACAGCATCATCCGCTGGTCACGGGAGGTCAGGTCGGTCATGTACTCCTTGGTCTCCCGGCGCTGCTGCTCCATATCGTAGGGCACAATGGCGGAGAAGTTATTGTTGGCATTCTGCCGACGCTGCCAGTTGGTGATGTTGGTTTCCACCCCCAGCATCTTCCGCTCCACTTCCCGCACCGCCTCATCTGTGGCGACGGGGATGATATCGATGGAGAGCATCATGCTCCGGCTCTGGTCGGTCAATTTGGTGACAAGCTGATCTGAAATAAAGGAAGCGTAGTCCTTGAGGTAGATTACACGAGCGTATTTGCCGCCAAGCATCAGATAGTCGCTGTGCTTCTCAATGGAATCCGGGCAAATGTAGTCACGGAAATCGTGCCCCTTACGCATCATGTCCTGCATATCGAAGTGGAAGTACACTTCCTCGTCGCTACGGTAGAAATCGTGGAGCAGACGCAGCTTTTCCGTGGCGTCCAGTTCCGTCAGTCTGGCTCCCAGAGCAGAGAATCGGGCGGTCAGCTCCGCACCGGTGCGGGTAAAATAGGCGCGGGCGTCCTCAATGGACTTCTTACACACCGAGACCGTCACATACTTCTCCTGCACAATCCCGCTGCCGCCGGTGCCTTTCTCCATGATAACCTCGTTGTATTCCTGCCGGTATCCGTCCAGATCATCGCCCCGCAGCTTCATGAGAACCGTGCTTTCAAAATTCTTTCGGTTCAGGTGGTGATTGTTCAGGGTGATTTTCGTGGTGGCGCTGCAATCCAGGCTGTTGATCAGCGCCGCATAGGTCAGGAATAGATTTTTCTGGGATTCCTGAGAGGCAACCATGTAATTGATGTCTGTGAATTTGAAGGTCTTGGCGTATCGGTTTCCCACAAGGAAGATACCATCACTCCATATCCGCCGAATTGGAATCACATCCTGCACCCGGCGTGGGACACGGTAGCTCTCCCTGTCCTGCCGCAATATCTGCTTAATTGCTTTCATGCTGTTTTCTTGCCTCCTTCTCGTGTTTCGCGATGGTGTCTTTCATAATCTCATAATAGAGATTGCTGGGTTTGAAGCAGATGACCTTCGGTTCCAGAATTTCAGAGCGAAACCAGACCCACAGGAATTTCTCTGCAGGCATCCCGTGGTATGACACAAAGCCCAGAGCGGCAAAGGGAGCGGCACCGATCATGCACACCCAGGACACTACTTCCGTACCCAGAATGGGATTCAGCCAGAAGTACAGCCCAACTGCCTCACCGACTGCCAATAACGAACAAAGGGTCTGCCGCAGGGACAGACCCATGAACATGGATTCGTGGTAGTCACGAATTTCCCGATTGATTTTGATTTCCATAAACTCCTCCTTATAAGCCCATCATTTCCCGTACCACCCGGTCAGCCATCTTCACGGTGCCAACCAGAATCAGCATATTGAACACCAGCTCACCTACATAGCTCCAGACCATGCTCACGGCAGCGGCATTGGGGTCAACTACCGGGGGTGTTGCCGCAAACAGGGAGAAAATGATGCAGCCCAGCACAATGATGGCACCCTCAAGGCAAACCGCCGCATAGGATTTGATGAAAGAGACACCAATGCTCTGGGTAGGCTCTCCGGCAAAGGCAGACAGCGGTACAGGGGCAATGGCGGTGTAGAGGTACAGCTTGAAAAATCGTCCATACACCGTCATAATCATTACGAAAGACAGCACGGTTATCAGCAGACCACCGATCAGCGTCACCGCCCACAGGGGGATGGATTCAAAGAACCCGCAATCCTCCACGGCGGTAATGATCTCCGTTGGCAGGACGGCAGTCTGCACCGCCCCAAATCCGGCTGCGGACATGATGGTGGATACCAGCCCCTGGGCAATGGAGAACAGAGCGTTCATCAGCTCCAGTCCATAGGTGACCGCCGCCTTTGCAATGGCAAAGCGGACAAACACCTTGATTGCCACCTCTGGGCGTTTTAAGTCTGCAAAGCTGCCGCAGGTTTTCATCACGCCCATAACAAAGAACAGCACGACCAATGCAAGACCCACAGCCTGCACAGCACCATGGATGCCAACCATGACATTCCAAATGCTTCCGCCTTTGAATGATTGGGGCGATTGTGTTACCAGTGTCCAGATTTCCGCCAGCTTTTCATTCCATGTTTCCAGCGCATTTTGAAGGTTCTGGACAACCCAATTATCTGACAATTCGGATTCCTCCTTTCCTTCTCCGAGCCAAATGGCCCGGAGAAGATTTGATTTTGGGTTAGCCGGTAATCAGGGTCAGAATCTCCTTTGCAAAGGTGATGATGACACCGCCAGCCAGCGTCAGGAAGCCGTTGGAGCGCTGGGAGGGGTCATGGGACTGAAAAGACAGGCCTACCTGCACAATGCCCCAGCCCAGCAGGATCATGCCCACCGCTCGGATCATGCCGAAGATAAAGTCGGACAGGTTGTTGACAACGGTGAGGGGGTCGCCGCCAGTGGCAGAGGCAGGCAGCACCAGAGTAGAACACAGTGCCAGCGCCAGCACCGTGACGCAGTAGCGGCGGAAGCCATTCTTCACATTGGAAGGCGTGGGCAGCTTCTGAGTGGTCTTTTCCTTCTTGGCGTTTACGATGTCCTTAATGATGTTCTTCATTTTGTTTTCCTCCATTTAGTAGTTCCGCTTCTATTTCTTCGTCAGAAAGAAGCTCAAATTCGGTTTCGGACAGGTTGATAAATTTCGTTTCCGCACCGGAAACGGTGGATAGGGACAGGCTTCCCACGGACAGCTCTGTGCCGCCGTGGACATAGGGCGCACCTCCTTTCTCCGGGGTAAACTTCACATTGGGGTGGTTCAGCAGGTCGTACTTTTCATCCATGATGGGCATTTCCCCCCGGATGAACAGCAGCGCATACCGGTTATCCAGCATCCGCACCTCCGCCGCATCCAGCAGCTCCCGCCCGGTGATCTGCCAGTTGGTGGAGTAGTTGCCGCTGCGCCCGGAGCTTTTGCCGTAGGTGTTCATATCGATGGTCTGCTTGCCGAGGTAGGATTCTGCAATCATTTTGTGGGTGCCGGTTTCGTTGCCGCCGAGGTACAGAAATTCATCGCAGTTGCCCAGTATGGATTCCCACTGCTTTTCAAACAGATTCTTAAGCTGGGCGATATTTTGGATGATAATGGACACGAACACATTCCGGGAGCGCATGGTTGCCAGCAGTTTGTCAAAGTCATCCGGCAGGCTCACATTTGCAAACTCGTCCATGAGAAAATGGACGGGAACCGGCAGTGCACCCTTGTACTTATCGTCCGCCAGCCGGAAAAGCTGTTCAAAAGTACAGCTATAGACCATGCTGACCAGAAAATTGAAGCTCACATCATGGTCGGGAATCAGAGCGAACAGGGCCACCTTTTTCTCGCCCAGGGATGCCAGCTCCAATTCGTCCGTGGCCGTCAGCGCCGCAACGCTGGCAAGGTTGAACTTTTCCAGTCTCGCCGCCAGGGTGATCTGAATGGATTTCAGAGTCTTGGCAGAGCCGGAATGGTAGTCCTTGTAATACTTCACGGCGATGTGATCGGGATTTCGCATTTCCAGCCGCTCAAACAGCTCGTCCAGCGGGGATTGATAGGTGTCATCATCCTCCCGCACTTCTCCCGCCCGGAGCATTTCCATGACCATGGGGAAATTCTGTTCCTCCTCCGGGGCTTCGTAGAGGAGGTAGAAGATGATAGCGGACAGCAGCATAGAAGCCGCCGTGTCCCAGAAGGGGTCATTGGACTGGCTCCCCTTGGGGGTGGTGGCTTTGAACAGGCTGGTGACCAGCTTCTGGACATCGTTATCCGTTTCCAGATACGCAAAGGGATTGAAGCAGTGGCTTTTCTCCATACTGAGAAAATCCAGCACCTTAATCTCATAACCCCGCATTTTCAGGAAGGTGCCCGTCATCCGCAGCAGCTCCCCCTTGCAGTCAAGGACGAAATAGGAAGAACAGGCTTGCAGCAGATTGATCAGCGCATAGAACCGGCTCTTACCGGAACCACTGCCGCCAACCACCACAGTATTCAGATTGCGGCGGTGCTTTCTGCCGTCCAAACCCATGCGGACATGCTTGGTGAAAACCTTGTTAGCCTCCGGGATCTTTGCCTGATACTTCTTATTCACGGCGGTGGCGCTGCCCCATTTTGCAGAACCATGTTCCTCACCCCTGCGGTAATTGCGCCGGGAGGACAGAGCCACACCGATTCCCAATCCATAAATGAGCAGAAAAATAAGGACAGTTTTCTTGCTGTCCTCACATAGCTCGATATGAAAGGGATGCTCCATTGCTGCCGGGAACTGCGCCACAATTTCCATAAGACCGCCGGACACAAAGGGGGCTATCAGCAGGGCCAGCCACACCACCGGGATGATACCAAGGACACACAGGATTTTTATGGTGCGCTGCTCATCGTTCTTCACGGGACTTACCCCTTACCTTTTTGGTGGGTGCGTCAATGGCTTTCAGAAGCACCTCGTCCACAATGTCTGTGGGACGCTCCTCGCCAATCAGGTCGTTGCGCATTTCATTCAGAGCATTGATGACCACCCCATGCTCGTATTTGTCCAGGGTCAGAACACGCTTTTCTTCCTTTGCCATAGATCACCGCTCCTGTTCCTTGGATTTGGGGGTGCGGTTCTGCTCCAGGGCGCGGTACATTCTGGTGTAGATCTGATTGGCGGTGTCCCGGATTTCCGTCAGTGTCTCCCGTACCTGCTGGGGATTGCTCTCCCGGAAGGATGCAGGCAGGCGGCTGAAATTGTAATCTGAGACATCCACCCCATGCCGCTTGCACAGCAGATAGGAAGCACTGTATGCCTTGAATGCAGCATCATTTCGGTTGTAGTCCTGCCGTGTCCCTGCAAGTTCAGCATGGGCCAGTTCCTTGGAAACGCTGCAAAAAATGTCCTTCGCGCTCATGCCCCGGCACACAAAAATCACCTGCTGATTGTGGTCATACATTGCACCCATGTTATTGGGCAGGGAGTCCACCGTCTGGATGGGAACGGGGGTGCGGTGAATCAGGGCTTTCAGCAGCACCCGATCATCCAGCTTCACAGCAGGGGCAGAGCGAACACGCCCTCTGGTCTGGGAAACATCGTAGACCCGCTTTACCTCAAAAGAGGTGCCACGAGTGCCGTCCTCCCGGTCATATTCCTTGCCGGGTTCCAGAATTTTCACGCTTTTGGGTTTACGCTGGACGGACACCCCGGCTTCCTTCCAGCCGTCGAAGTCCTTGAGCTGGATAGCTTCCGGCATCTGCGCCAGAATCAGCAGCGCATTGGTAGGCGTATACCGGCTGAACCGGGACTGCACATCCAGATATTTCTGGTACTTCTCACCGTCTCCGCTGATTTCGGCGGCAGTGG
>CAMEWH010000119.1:0-5639 GCA_945940335.1 uncultured Clostridia bacterium
TGTGAGATGTTACCTCTTGACGGAGGTCATTTCATAACAGCCGATAGCCTAAATTACAAATTGTCAATTCGTTTACGGAAACCGACGGCCAAAATCCTTTTCAGGTCAGATTGGCGGGAATACAAACTCTCGCCCGGTCATCGTACAGCTTGACCACGTCCACCTCCACACCGTACAGTGCCCGGATGGTTTCCCGGGTCAGTACCTGGGCGGGGGAACCATCCAGAAGGATGCGGCCGCCTTGCAGGGCCAGGATGCGGTGGGAAAACAGGTAGCTCTGCTCCGGGTGGTGGGTGGTCTGGATGATGGTGTACCCCTCCCGGGCCAGGGCGCGGACCTGCTCCAGGATGCGCAGCTGGTTTCCGAAATCCAGGTTGGCGGTGGGTTCGTCCAGCATCAGGATGGGGGCGTTCTGCACCAGGGCCCGGGCAATCAGCACCAGCTGCTGTTCGCCCCCGGAGAGCCGGTGGAAGCACCGCTGGGACAGATGGGAAATCCCAATCTTATCCAGAGCCCACCGGCAGCGCTCCATCTGCTCCCGCCCGGGAGCACGCAGAGGGGACATGGCGCTGGTGGCGCCCATGAGCGCGATGTCAAACACCCGGTAGTTGAAAACCGGGCGGCTGGACTGGGGAATGTAGGCGATGTGCCGTGCCGCCTCCCGGGGGGAAAACTGCCGTGTCTCCACCCCGTCCACCAGCACCTGGCCGGTGTAGCCGGAAAGCAGCCCCAGCATGCAGCGAAACAATGTGCTTTTTCCCACCCCGTTGGGGCCCAGGATGGACAGAAATTCCCCCGATTCTGCCCGGAAGGAGATGTCCTGCAGCACCGGGCGGATCCCGTAGGAAAAGCTGAGGTTTTTCACTTCAATGCTCATAATGGTCCCTCCTTCCCGTAATCATCCACAAAAAGAAGGGCGCGCCGATGAAGGAGGTGAGGATACCGATGGGAATTCCCGCGGTGGTGAGGCTGCGGGACACATTGTCCACCAGCAGCAAAAAGATGCCTCCGCCCAGCATGGAGGCGGGCAAAAGATTGCGGTAGTCCGACCCCACCACCCGGCGCAGCATGTGGGGAATCACCAGTCCCACCCAGCCGATCATACCGCTGACCGAAACGGCGGAGGCGGTAACCAGGGTGGAGCAAAGCACGATGACAAGCCGAATCCGGGGGGCATTGACCCCCATGGCCCGGGCCTCGTCATCCCCCATGGTGATTACATTCAGCTGCCAGCGCAGCGCAAGCAACGGGATCAGCCCCGCCAGCATGGGAAGAATCACGAATCCAATCTCTCTCCACCGGGCCCCGGACAGGCTGCCCATGAGCCAGAAGGTGATCTGTGGCAATTGGTTGTTGGGGTCCGCCGCCAGCTTGATGAACGAGGTGCCGGACTGAAACAGGGACGACACCATAATTCCCGCCAGCACCAGTCCCAGCACCCGTTCGCCCTTGGCATAGCGACTGACCGTGAACACCAACGCCACCGTCACCAGGCTCATGAAAAAGGCGCCCAGGGTGATGCCGATGCTGGAAAGGCCCAGCAGAATGGCCAGGGCCGCGCCAAAGCCCGCCCCGGCGGAGGCACCCAGAATGTCCGGGGAGGCCATGGGATTCTGAAAAACCCCCTGGTAGCTGGCCCCGGCTGCGGCAAGGCAGGCGCCCACCAGCACGCTGAGCAGCACCCGGGGCAGCCGGATGTTCCACACCGCCGCCTCCATCTGGGCGGTCCAGAAGCGCTGGATGGGGAGCCCCAGGCGGCTCCCCAGAATGCCCAGCAGCTCCTTCAGGGGGACCGGGTACCGGCCCAGGGTGAAGGACGCCAGGGTGCAGGCCACCAGGACAGCGGCCAGCACCGGCACCGTCAGGCGGTGTTTTGTTTCGGCAGATTTCATGATCGGTCTCCTGTCAGTAAAAATGGGACGCCCATGGGGTAGGGCGGGCCGGGAATCTCTCCCAGAATCTTTCCCCGCATCCCCGCCCGATCCGTGATCACCAGGCCGGCCAGCCGGTGAATGCCCAGCTCCAGCAGCTTCGGGCACATGGGGCAGCTGGGTCCGGCGAGAATGGTATAGGCGCTGCGGCACAGGGAGAGCAGGTGGGGCAGGGTTTTGTTTACCAGGGCGCTGGCGGTGATGATCACCGTATCGCATCTTGGCAGCAGATCGTCACAGGCGGAATCCGGGTAGTCCCCGGGACGGGGGTTCCGCTCCAGAATCCAGACCTGGGAAGCTTCCTCCCGGATGGATTTGGGCATATTCAGGTGGCCCACCACTCCGATCCGCTGCCCCCGCAGGTCCAGTCCCGCGGTGCAGTAATTTTCAAAGGGCTCGTAGGCCTTCAGCCGCTGCAATCGCTCCGGGGTGTTGTAGTAAGCATTTACCGCCGCCATGCCGAAGCCGGCTTCCCGGAGGTTCCAGCTTTTGCAGGCCCGGGCCAGCTCCTTCAGGGGCATTCCGGGATAATCCGCTCCCAGCATCCGGGGAGCGGTATCCCCCTGGGTGGTCATGGCCATGCCAAAGGAATGCTCCGTCTCCACCGCCGTCCAGCATTGGCCGGACACCGTGGAGGTAACGGTTTGAGCCTCTTCCATGCCGGAGAGCAGAAGGTCGTAAAGGGCAAAAAAGTCATCCATGGGCATATTCCTCCACCCATTTTTCCGCCAGTGCCCTGGCGGTTTGGTCAAATTGGGCGCAATGATAAAGGCAGGTGTCCGGGTCCGCTTCCATCCATCGGCGCAGCCGGTTCGCAGCAGCGGTATATTCCTCCGTCAGTCCCAGAGCCCTGACCAGGGAGCCCGCCGGGCCTTCTCCCTTCATCACCCCCAGGATGGGGACGCCGCTTTCCAGCGCCGCTTCCAGGGCGGTCACAAATTCCGGGCAGAGCAGCTCCACCCCGCCGATTTCGTCCAGCACCAGTACCTCGCCCCGGAGGAGCCGGACACCCAGGCCGGCGAACACCTCCAGGTGCACCTGGGGCTTACCGGAGGAAAAATCCAGGAAAACCTCCCGGGCGCTTCCGTCGGGGCTTTCCAGCAGGAAATTCACCGGACGCCCCTCCCGCAGCGCGCCCCGCCGGGTGCGAAATCCGCCGCACCGGGGAAGGCGGTGACCCAGGGCTTCTTCGATGGCGGTGCTTTTTCCGCAGCCCATGGGGCCGGTTAAAAACAGCCGTCTCATGGTTATTCCCGGTTTGCCCGATGCTGAATCAGCTGGGCGGCAATGGAAATGGCAATTTCCGCTGGGGTCTCCGATTGAATGTCCAGTCCGATGGGGGTGGTTACCAGATCCAGTTCGCGATCCTCCAGGCCGTATTCCTCCTTCAGCACCCGGCGGACCCCGGCGGCCTTGTGTCGGCTGCCGATGACGCCGCAGTAGCTGGGACGGCAGCGCAGCACCTGGGCCTGCACCACCGTGTCGGAGGCGTGGCCCCGGGTCATAACACACACATAGTCCTGCTGTCCGATCTGGAAATAATCGGAGATCCGGCTGTAATCCCCCAGGATGACCTGCCAGGCGCCGGGGAACAGAGCGGGGGAGGCAAATTCCGCCCGGTCCTCCATGACCACGCACCGGAAGCCGATGTGGGCCAGTACCGGCACCAGCTCCTGGGACACATGCCCGCCGCCGAAGATATACACCCGCCCGGCGTCGCAGATTTGCTCGATGTACCAGTTTCTCTCCCCCTCCCGGACCCATTTGGGATGCCGGGTCAGCCAGGGGGCCAGCGCTTCGTTGGACTTGTCCGCCAGGGACAGGCGGCCGCCGTTTCCAATGTCGGAAATCAGCCACAGGTCCTTTCCCTGGGCAAATCCCTTTTCCGCCTCCTCCGCCAATGCAATGGTCCCGGTGTCTCCGGGGGCCAGGTAATGAAAGAACACGTCACACCCGCCCCCGCAGATCATCCCCAGCTTCTGCACATCGTCTTTGGTCAGGGTGAAGCTGTGGTCCCGGGAGCACTTCTGCTTCAGCACCTCCCCGGCGATTTCCTCAGAGCGGTATTCCACGGCCCCGCCGCCGATGGTGCCGCAGATGCGGCCGTCACGGCCCACCAGCATTCTGGCTCCCGCGCCCCGGGGGGTGGCACCGGAGGAGGCGATCACCGTCACCAGGACCAGTTCCTCCCCCGCCAGCAGGCGCTGACGGATGGTTTTCATCATTTCACGCATGGTTTTTCCTCCATTTTTCCTCCGACACGATTCCCGGAGGCGCCATTGGCAGTTTATCTTGTGCTTTCTGGTTTGCTCAGCATACCGGAACCGACGCACCCCTTGGCTCCCCCTCTGGGGGAGCTGGCTGCCCCGTAAGGGGCGCCCCTGAGAGGGCAACACGGTTTGGGTTTAAGCTGTTGCGATCTTTCCTGCGGTACCCTCTCAGTCAGCCTGTTCGGCTGACAGCTCTCCCAAGGGGAGAGCCAAGGGGGGTGCTACCGTATCAGCCCGCCAAATTACAATTTGTCAAGCCGAAAGGCACTTCTTTGTTATCTATCATACCCCTTGCCGGGGAAAAAGTAAAGAGAGAACCGGCCGGAATTGCGGTTTTCCGGTACAAAGCGCGTTTCCCGGGAAAGGGGGTTGATGCCGTTATCCACCCTTTTTTGCACATTTTTTCGGCCGGGTGCTGGATTTCCTTCAAGCGGCGTGGTATGATACAACAAAGACAGTGCAGAGCTGCGTGCTTCGGAAAAGGCTGCAAGGAGGACAATATGGTCAATTTCAGAACAGAAAAAGTATCCGAAAACATCACCCGCATCTTCGGCATCTCCGGGGAGCTTTGGTACCTGGTGGAGGGCACGCAGAAGGCTGCCCTGCTGGACACCGGCAGCGGCATCGGCCGTATGAAGCCCCTGATTGACAGCCTGACGGACAAGCCGCTGCTGATTCTTCTCACCCACGGCCATGTGGATCACGCCATGGGCGCCACGGAGTTTGACTGTCCCATTTACATGAACGGAGCGGACGACGGCATCTACGAAGCCCACAAGCCCATGGAAATGCGCAGGGAGTGCCTCGGCGGGACGCCCGGGGAAATCCGGGACCTGATTGAAGACAGCGACTTCATTCCCTTCCGCACCCGGCCCTTCCTCCCCCTGCATCACGGTGACGTTTTTGATCTGGGCGGCACCACCATCGAAGCCTACGCCTGCATGGGCCACACCCCCGGCTCCATGGTGTTCCTCCTGCGGGAAGCGCGCACCCTCCTGCTGGGCGACGCCTGCAATTTCTTTACCTTCCTGTTCTTTGATTACTGCGCCCCTGTGGAAACCTATCGGAAGAACCTGCTGGTGCTGAAGGACCAGCTCTCCGGCAAGGTGGACAAAATTCTTCTGAGCCATGGCGACGGAAACGCTCCCCTGAGCATCATTGACGGGGTGATTGCCGTGTGCGAGGACATTATGAACGGTCGGGTGGATAACGTCCCCTTCGTATTCATGGGCGAGAGCGCTGTCATCGCCAAGGCAATGGCCTCCGGCGGCCGCGCCGACGGCGGCGTGGGCAACATCGTCTATCAGACCGACCACATTTTTGAAAAGAAATAACCCTGGTATTGTGGAGAACAAAATTACAGGCTTTGGTAAGCGGATCGTAAAATTGTAATTTGGCGTACCGGAACCGACGCGCCCCTTGGCTCCCCCTATGGGGG
>CAMEWH010000120.1:0-5613 GCA_945940335.1 uncultured Clostridia bacterium
TCCTTGGAAACCATGCGGCAAACGCTGCTGAATTTCCCTTACCCGGATGCCTGGTCTGTTAAAGCGCTCCCAGTATCGCCTCGGCGTATTCGGCACCGGTCGCTTTGCCTATGTCGACCGTCAGCTTGCAGCTGTCCAGTGCTTTTTCCAGACGTTCCGCCGCGTCAGCCCGGCAGATGTGGCGCAGGAGCATGGCGGTGGCCTTCAGAATGCTGGCCGGGTTTGCGTAGGCCGCTAGTCCCTCCTCAATGAGGCGGGGGGCAGAGCCGTGGATTGCCTCAAACATGGCGTAGCGATCGCCAATGTTGGCGCTGCCCGCCGTGCCCACGCCGCCCTGAATCTGGGCAGCTTCGTCCGTGATGATATCGCCGTAGAGGTTGGGCAGCAGCACCACCTGGAACTGATCCCGAATGGCCTCGTTTACCAGATTCGCGGTCATAATGTCGATGTACCAGTCGTCCACGGTGATGTCGGGATAGTCCTTGGCGACCTCATGGGCGATGGTGGTGAACTTGCCGTCGGTCTTTTTCATGATGTTTGCCTTGGTGACAATGGATACCCGGGTCTTGCCGTTATTTTTCGCGTATTCAAAGGCGGCACGGGCGATCCGGCGGGTTCCCAGGTCGGTGGTAACCTTGAAATCCACCGCCATCCCCGGCAGCTCCACGCCCCGGCTGCCCAGAACGTACTCACCCTCCGTATTTTCCCGGTAGAACATCCAATCAATGTTCTTTTCCGGAATGGACACCGGGCGGCAGTTGGCGTACAGGTCCAGCTCCCGGCGAAGCGTCACGTTGGCGCTCTCCATCTTGCCGCCCATGGGCGTGGTGGTGGGGCCTTTCAGCAGCACGTCACAGGTTTTGATCTGGGCAAGGGTATCCGAAGGGACGGACTGCCCCAGAGCCAGACGGTTTTCAATGGTCAGTCCCTCAATGCGCTTGAGGACGATGCTTCCGGCAGAGATTTCCCTGTCCAACAGGGTTTCCAGCACCTTGACTGCGTGGGCCATGATCATGGGACCGATGCCGTCTCCGTCAATGATGCCAATGGTGACGGTCTCCTTGGCGGAAAAATCCACCTTTTCGGAGTTCATATTCGCAATGCGCCGCAGCTGTTCTTCCAGCAGCTTCTGGAACGCTTCACAGGCAAGCGTTACTTCTTTCATTTAGATGCCGCCCTCCTTGGTGTAGTTCAGGAGACCGCCAGCCATGAGAATGCTTCTCTGGCGCGGGGTCATATTGCAGATCACCTGGTACTGCGCGCCCGTATCATCGGTAACTGTCAGTCTTCCGGCCTCCATACCGGCAGCAATGTCGGAGATGGTCAGCTTGGCGCCCTGGCTCAGCTTGTCATAGTCCTCGGGGTTTTCGAAGGTCGCCGGCAGGATTCCGGCGTTGATCAGGTTGGCGATGTGGATTCGGGCGAAGCTCTTGGCAATGACACAGCGGATGCCCAAATACATGGGAACCAGCGCGGCGTGCTCCCGGGAGGAGCCCTGACCGTAGTTGCTGCCGCCGACGATGATGCCGTCCCCCGCTGCCTTGGCCCGATCCGGGAAGGTAGGATCACAGACCTCAAAGCAGAATTTGCTCATGTAGGGGATGTTGGAGCGGTAGGGCAGGATCTTGGCGCCGGCGGGCATAATGTGGTCGGTGGTAATGTTGTCGCCAACCTTCAGCACCAGCTCGGCGCGCAGCGAGTCCGCGAAGGGCTTGCTCTTGGGGAATTCCTTGATGTTGGGGCCACGGAGCACCGGAGCGCTCTCCGCTTCCTCCGCGGGAACGGGAGGCAGCACGGCGGAGTCGTTAATGAGGAACTTGTCCGGCATGGTCACGTTCAGCGGCTCCCCGATGGTGGTGGGATCGGTGATGTAGCCGGTCAGCGCGGAAGCAACCGCTGTCTCGGGGGAGACCAGGTACACCTGACCGTCCTTGGTGCCGCTGCGGCCCAGGAAATTCCGGTTGAACGTCCGCAGAGACACGCCGCCGGAGTTGGGGGAGAAGCCCATGCCGATGCAGGGGCCGCAGGCGCACTCCAGCACCCGGGCGCCGCTGGCGAGAATGTCACTGAGGGCGCCGCAGTCACTGAGCATGGTGAGCACCTGCCGGGAACCGGGCGAGACGGACAGGCTGACGCTGGGGTGGATGGTCTTTCCCTTCAGCATGGCGGCGACTTTCAGCATATCGTACAGGGAAGAATTGGTGCAGGAGCCGATGCAGACCTGATCCACCTTCACATCCTTGAGGGAAGCGACCTCAACCACATTGTCGGGGCTGTGAGGGCAGGCAATCATGGGCTTCAGGCTGCTCAGGTCAATATCAATAATCCGGTCATACTCCGCGTCGGGGTCGCTGGCAAGGGGCACATAGTCCTCCTCGCGGCCCTGGGCGGCAAGGAACTGACGGGTGATCTCGTCGGAGGGGAAGATGGATGTGGTGGCTCCCAGCTCGGTGCCCATATTGGTAATAGTGCCCCGCTCGGGGACGGACAGAGTCGAAATGCCCTCACCGCCCCACTCGATGATGGCGCCCACGCCGCCCTTGACGGACAGAATCCGCAACAGCTCCAGAGAAACGTCCTTGGCGGTGACGTAGGGGCGCAGCCTGCCGGTGAGATTCACCTTGAACATCTTGGGCATGGTAATGTAGTAAGCGCCGCCGCCCATGGCCACCGCCACATCCAGACCGCCGGCGCCGAAGGCCAGCATACCGATACCGCCGCCGGTGGGCGTATGGCTGTCGGAACCAATCAGGGTCTTGCCGGGCTTGCCGAAGCGTTCCAGATGAACCTGATGGCAAATGCCGTTGCCGGGTCGGGAAAAATAGACGCCGTGTTTGGCAGTGACGCTCTGAAGATACCGGTGGTCGTCGCCGTTTTCAAACCCGCACTGCAGGGTGTTGTGGTCCACATAGGCAATACTCAGCTCGGTTTTCACCCGGGGAATGCCCATGGTCTCAAATTCCAGATAGGCCATGGTGCCCGTGGCATCCTGGGTCAGGGTCTGATCGATGCGCAGCGCTGCCTCGCTGCCGGGGGTCATGTCTCCGGAAAGCAGATGCGCGGCGATAATCTTCTGAGCGATTGTCTTACCCATTGTTCTTCATCCTTTCGATCATGTGCTTTTTCGCGTTGGTGATATGCTTCGCCATCAGCTCCTGGGCCAGCTCCCCGTTGCCGGAGGCTATGGCCTGGTAGATTTCATAGTGCTCCCGCTTGGTATTGGTGGTGCGGCTCCAGTCCTCCATGGAAAGCCTGCGATAGCGGCGGGTCTTTCTGTGCAGGGGAATCAGCGTATCCATCAGGACATTGCGCCGGCTCATCATGCAGATCGTGTCGTGGAACCGGTCGTCCACCTGCCGCAGGTGCTCCGCGTCGCCTTTGGAAAAATAGAACTCCTGCAAGTCCACGATGTGGGTCAGTTCCTCCAGGCTTTCCGGCGTTATGTTCTTCGTGGCGTAGTAGGCGGCCACCCCTTCTACTCGCTCCCGGATGGTCATAATGTCCAGCAGGTCTTCCTCGGTAATACCCAGAACCCGGGAACCCTTTCCGGTGTCCTCAATCAGCCGTTCCTGCTCCAAACGGCGCAGAGCCTCCCGGATGGGGGTGCGGCTGACACCCAGCTGTTCCACCAGCTTCAGCTCCGTCAGAATCACACCCTTGGGATATACCCCCTGAATGATATCGTTTTCCAGCCGTTCAAACACCTGATCGGCCAGAGACGTGGTTTTGAATTGATTGATCACTGCCATCCTCTCCTCACGCTTTCCGGCCCAGCGCCGGAGCCAGCTCCTGAATCTTGCTTTCCAGCTCCCGGTCTGACAGGACGGTCTGCCGGCCGTCCTCGTACTGGCTGTCCACCCATTCCTTCATAGCAATGACCAGGGGCGATTTCTTATCCAGCATATCCTCGCCTTCCAGACGGTAGGTCTGATTGATCCAGTAGGCAATGCCTGCCAGACCGGAGGTCTTGCTGATCTGCACCGTGGGAGGCCGGTCCAGAATTTTCCGGGTGTCGAAAATGGTGTAGATTTCCTCATCCTTCATCAGTCCGTCAGCGTGAACACCCGCCCGGGTCACATTGAAGGCGGAGCCGACAAAGGGCGTCATCGGCGGAACCTGATAGCCGATCTCATTCCGGAAGAAATCGGCGATCTCGGTAATGACGGTGGTGTCCATGCCGTCCAGAGATCCCCGCAGGGAGGCGTACTCGAAAACCATGGCTTCCAGCGGCACATTTCCCGTCCGCTCACCGATGCCCAGCAGGGAACAGTTTACCGCGCAGGCGCCATAGAGCCAGGCGGTGGAAGCGTTGGCCACGGCCTTGTAGAAATCATTGTGGCCGTGCCATTCCAGGAATTCACTGGGCACATCGGCGTAGTGCTGCAAACCGTAGATAATGCCGGCGACGCTGCGGGGCATAGCGGCTTCCGTGTAGGGTACGCCGTAGCCCATGGTGTCGCAGGCCCGGATTTTCACGGGGATGCCGGCTTCCCGGCTCAGAGACTGCAATTCGTTGACAAAGGGAACCACGAAGCCGTAGAAATCCGCCCGGGTGATATCCTCCAGATGGCATCTGGGAATGACGCCGGCATCGAAGGCATCCTTCACCGTGCCCAGGTAGTAGTCCAGCGCCTGCGCGCGGGTCATCTTCATCTTTTTGAAAATATGATAGTCAGAGCAGGACACCAGAATACCGGTCTCTCGTATTCCCAGCTCTTTGACCAGCTTGAAGTCCTCCTTGCTGGCCCGGATCCAGCTGGTGATCTCCGGAAATTTGAGGCCCAGCTCCATGCATTTTTCAATGGCCTCCCGATCCTTTTTGCTGTAGATGAAGAACTCGGTCTGGCGGATGATTCCGTAAGGGCCACCCAGCTTGCTGAGAAGCTGATAGATTTTCACAATCTGGTCCACGGAATAGGGTTCCACAGACTGCTGCCCATCCCGCAGGGAGGTGTCGGTGATCCAGATCTCCTCCGGCATAGACATTGGCACCCGTCGGTGGTTAAACGCCACCTTGGGAACGGTGCCGTAGGAATAGACATCCCGCAGCAGGTTTGGCTCTGCTACATCCTGCAAAGAATACTTGTAGGACTTCTGCTCCAGCAGATTGGTCTTGTTGGAAATCTCAAGCATCGGAAACGCTCCTTTCTTGCCTCTTTGTATACAATTATACAAGGAGACAAGAATTTGTCAACGCACAAAACCCACAAAAACCAGCTTCCAATCGCGGCTTGTTCGCACATATTTTACAGATGTCCTTGTACAAAAGACATTTTTGGAAGGAATGGCCTGCGAGCGGCCCCAATTCGCATAGATCGCGCCAATTGCAATCGTGATTCAATCCAAATATTTCATTGACATTTTGGTGAAATTGCGCTAAAGTACGCTTAACGGCAAGGATGTCATCCGAAAGGGTACACCCTTGCCGTGATTTGTATTGTAAAGAAGGAATCCATATGACTCAGCAGGAATTGACGCTGCGCAATCTGGGACAAAGTCTGGATGACCTTGCAAATCTGGATCCCCGGGGCTATGGTGTCTGCAAAATTCTCTACGATGCTTCCCGGAAGTATACGGGAGGTCCTACCTCCATGAATGCCGCCCGCAAGCTGG
>CAMEWH010000121.1:0-5515 GCA_945940335.1 uncultured Clostridia bacterium
TCGCCGTGGGAGCGCTGCATCTTGTCCGCGCCGTCCTTCACGCCCCGCCAGAAATTGCCGCCGCCGATCACCAGACCGATCTGTACACCCAGATCCCGGCACTGCCGGATGACCTCACACACGGAATTGATCACCGTAAAATCCAGGCCTCGGTGCGCATCCCCGGCAAGGGCCTCGCCGCTTACCTTCAGCAAAATGCGCTTATATTTGACTTCAGCCAATGGTCTTCACTCCTTTGTTCCATCTTTCTGCCCCTCGGCAGATTGCATCGACTGTATTTTAGCATAGAATCCCCATTAGGACAACCACAAAAATATAAATTTTTTGTGCCCAATTTCTTTCCGGGGCAAATGCACAAATTGCTGATACGCCAGTGCCTCTTGGCTCTCCCTTTGGGAGAGATGTCAGACGAACAGGCTGACTGAAAGGGTACCAAAGTAATGCAATAGAACCCAAAATCAAACTGTACACCCCTCTCAGTCTTCCCCTAACGGGGCATCCAGCTCTCCCAGAGGGAGAGCCAAGGGGTGCATCGGTTCCGGTACACCAAAGGACAATTGGTCCAGTTTCCGGCAACTATTCATTTTCACCGATTATCTTCCCTGAGAAAATGCGGAAACTGGCGTTTATTTTCATTGCAAACCATTGTCAAATGGGTTATAATACTACATTATTCAAAAGGGGCTTCCCCTTTCCCATTCAAGAAACGAAAGAGAGGATGTTTTTGATATGGCAGAAATTACCGAAAGCAAAAACTTTATCCATGCTTTTATCGATGAGGATATCGCCCCCGGCGGGCAGTTTGAGGGCAGAACCGTGCACACCCGGTTCCCGCCGGAGCCCAACGGCTATCTGCACATCGGCCACTGCAAGGCCCTGATCATCGACTTCGGCACCGCCGAGAAATACGGCGGCCTGTGCAACCTGCGCATGGACGACACCAATCCCACCAAAGAGGACGTGGAGTTCGTGGAGGCCATCCAGGAGGACATCCACTGGCTGGGCTTCGACTGGGGTGACCGGTTCTTCTACGGCTCCGACTACTTTGAAAAGGACTACGAATACGCCGTGGAGCTGATCAAAAAGGGCCTGGCCTACGTCTGCGAGCTGACCCCCGAGCAGTTCAAGGAATACCGGGGCGACGTAAACACCCCCGCCGTCTCCCCCTACCGGGACCGGCCCATTGAGGAGAGCCTGGACCTTTTCGCCCGGATGCGGGCCGGAGAATTTGAGGACAACAAATACACCCTCCGGGCCAAGATTGACCTGGCCTCCGGCAATTTCAACATGCGCGACCCGGTGCTCTACCGCATCCGCCACATGCACCACCACCGCCAGGGGGATAAGTGGTGCATCTACCCCATGTACGATTTTGCTCACCCCATCCAGGACGCCCTGGAGGGCATCACCCACTCATTGTGCTCCCTGGAATTTGAGAATCACCGGCCCCTGTACAACTGGGTGGTGGAGAACGTATCCGTGCCCTGTCATCCCCGTCAGATTGAGTTTGCCCGGCTGGGCATCGACCACACCGTGCTGAGCAAGCGTTATCTGCGGGCGCTGGTGGAGCAGGGCTATGTGGACGGCTGGGATGACCCCCGGATGCCCACCCTCTGCGGCATGCGCAGAAGAGGCTTTACCCCCGCTTCCATCCGCAACTTCTGTGAACGGGTGGGCGTGGCCAAATCCGACAATACCATTCCTCTGGCTTTCCTGGACTTCTGCCTCCGGGAAGATCTGAACGAGACCGCCCAGCGTGTGATGGCTGTCCTGAAGCCCGTGAAGCTGACCATCACCAACTACCCCGAAGGCAAAACCGAGACCATGGTGGTGGAGAACAATCCCAACCGTCCTGAGGACGGCAGCCGGGAGATCACCTTCTCCCGGAATCTGTGGATTGAGGCGGACGACTTCCTGGCCGAGCCCATCCCCAAGTATAAGCGGCTGTACCCCGACGGCCCCGAGTGCCGCCTGAAGGGCGCTTACGTGATCAAGTGCACCGGCTGTGTAAAGGACGAAAACGGCAATGTGGTGGAAGTGCTTGCCACCTACGACCCGGATTCCAAGGGCGGCGATCCTGCCGACGGGCGCAAGATCAAGGGCGCCACCATCCATTGGGTGGATGCCGCAACTGCCGTGGATGCCGAGGTTCGTCAGTACGAGAATCTGTTCCAGGCCGTGAATCCCGATACCTCTTCCATGGAGACTCTGGTAAAAGACCTGAACCCCAACTCCCTGGAGGTGCTCACAGGCTGCAAGGTGGAAGCCTCCCTGGCCGGCGCCAAGGCCCCCACCTCCTACCAGTTCATGCGCCAGGGCTACTTCTGCCCCGACAGCAAGGACTGCGCCCCCGGCCGTCTGGTGTTCAACCGCTCCGTCAGCCTGAAGGACAGCTTCAAGCCCGGAAAATAATCCTACCCTTGCCC
This sequence comes from uncultured Clostridia bacterium, assembly GCA_945940335.1. Lineage (GTDB taxonomy): Bacteria > Bacillota > Clostridia > Oscillospirales > Oscillospiraceae > Faecousia. The sequence goes on from CAMEWH010000121.1 coordinate 2,427, forward strand.
CACGATTTTCCCCGTGGGGCAATTTCTGTGAAGGGACGCATAGGCTTCAATGACAACCGCGCCCACTGTAGGGGAAATACACGCCACCCGGGCGTCAAATTCCATATTGTACATTCCTCCAAAATATGCTACAATCACTCCAGAAAAATAATGCATCCCGCCCAGGGTGGGGATCAGGAAAGGACGGAATTTATGAAAGTATTGATCATCAACGGTTCTCCCCATTCCAGCGGCAACACCGCCATTGCGCTGGAGGAAATGGTGAAGGTTTTCGCCCAGGAGGGCATTGAGACGGAGCTGGTGCAGGTGGGCCACCGGGCCATCCGGGGCTGCATCGGCTGCCGCAGCTGCGCTCAGACGGGCAAATGCGTGTTCGACGACGCGGTGAATGAAACCGCCAAGAGCTTCCGGGAGGCTGACGGCCTGGTGGTGGCCTCCCCGGTGTATTATGCCAGCGCCAACGCCACCCTCATCGCCTTCCTGGACCGGCTGTTCTTCTCCACCTCCTTCGACAAAACCATGAAGGTGGGCGCCAGCGTGGTGGTGGCCCGGAGGGGCGGATTGTCCGCCACCTTCGACGAGCTGAACAAGTATTTCACCATCTCCGGCATGCCTGTGGCCTCCAGCCTGTACTGGAATAGCGTCCACGGCCAGATGCCCGGTCAGGCTGCTGAAGATGCGGAAGGCCTGCAGGTCATGCGGGAGCTTGCCCGGAACATGAGCTTCCTCATGAAGAGCATCGCCCTGGGCAAGGAAAAGTACGGTCTGCCCGAAACGGAACCCCGGGTGTTCACCAATTTCATCCGATAATCGGGAGGTGCTTACAAATGAGCGTCAATCCGTTCTTCCCGGAAATTCACCGGAACTTTGGCTTCGGCTGCATGCGTCTGCCCCTGGTGGGCGAGGAAGTGGACCTGGGGCAGACAAAGGAAATGGTGGACTATTTCCTTGAAAACGGCTTCAACTATTTCGACACCGCCCACGGCTATTTGGGGGGACGCAGTGAAACCGCCCTGCGGGAGTGCCTGGTGGCGCGCCATCCCCGCAGCAGCTACATCCTGACCAACAAGCTCTCCACCCACTTCTTCCGGAAGGAGGAGGAGATTCTGCCTCTGTTCCGGCAGCAGCTGGAAGCCTGCGGGGTGGATTACTTCGACTTCTACCTGATGCACGCCCAGGACGGTGCCATCTTTGCCAAATACAAAAAGTGCCACGCCTACGAAATCGCTCTGAAGCTGAAGGAGGAGGGCAAAATCCGTCACTTCGGCATCTCCTTCCACGACAAAGCCCATGTGCTGGACCAGATTCTTACGGAGTATCCCCAGATCGAGGTGGTGCAGATTCAGTTCAACTACGTGGACTACGAGGACGCCTCCGTGGAGAGCCGGAAGGTCTACGAGGTGTGCGAAAAGCACGGCAAGCCCGTGATCGTCATGGAGCCCGTAAAGGGCGGAAGTCTGGTGAATCTGCCCGAGGCTGCCCAGCAGGCCCTGGACGCGGTGGGTAACGGCATGAGCAACGCCTCCTACGCCATCCGCTTTGCCGCCGGCTTCCCCAACATGTGCATAGTCCTCTCCGGCATGAGCAATATGGAGCAGATGAAAGACAACGTGAGCTTCATGAAGGACTTCCGGCCTCTGAGCCAGCAGGAGCGGGCGGCAGTGGACAGGGTATGCGAAATTTTCCACTCCATGAGCATGATTCCCTGCACCGGCTGCCACTACTGCGTGCTGGACAACGACTGCCCCCAAAAAATCCAGATTCCCGAGCTCTTCGCCTGCTACAACGAGAAGACCATCTTCAAGAGCTGGAACCAGGATTATTACTACGGCAATATCCTCACCCGGGACCACGGCAAGGCATCCGACTGCCTGGAGTGCGGCAAATGCGAGAAAATCTGCCCCCAGCACCTGCCCATCCGAACGCTTCTGAAGGACGTGGCCAAGGAATTTGAAAAATAATCCCCCGCTGCCATCGGAATTTCATTTAAACAACAGGACCTCTCCGTTCGGAAAAGGTCCTGTTGTTTTTATGATCCCGGGAAAGGCAGGGCGCTTCACCCCAATGCGCACCGGGCTGGTGTGTTCTTCGTGCTGTTTTACCACAAAATCTTCGCCGTGACCTTTGACGAGTCCTTTGCCCGGGCGGTGGGCACCCGGGTGGATGGTTACAATCTGCTGCTGGCAGTGATCATCGCCGTGATCATCGTGCTGGCCATGAATCTGGTAGGCTCGCTGCTGATTTCCGCCCTGATCATATTCCCTGCCCTGTCCGCCATGCATCTGTTTAGAAGCTTTTTTCACCGTGACCGTTTGTTCGGCGGTGATTTCCGTGTTCTGCGCCGCCCTGGGTATCCTGATTTCCATTGTGGCCGGGACCCCCGTTGGCTCCACCATTGTGGCGGTGGATGCGGCGGGCTTCGGAATTTGTTGGATAATCGGTTTACTCAAAGGAGGTTCCAAATGAAAAAACGTATTTGTTCCCTTTCCCTGCTGATTGCCCTGCTGCTCACCGGCTGCGGTGACGGCCAGACTGCAACTGCTGCCGTCAGTGAAACCACCGCGGATACAAAGGCAGAAACCACAGAGGTGACCCAAAATGCCGGGCGCATGGACCTGAGTGCCATGAGCACCACCATGGCCATGGCCCAGCTCACCGCCATGCAGTGCGAGCCGGAGTCCTATCTGGGACAGACCATCAAAATGCGGGGCACCTTCGCAGTGGGCTACGGAGAAGCCAGAAATTACTATTACTGCCTGATTGCCGACGCCACCGCCTGCTGTCAGCAGGGTCTGGAATTTCTGTGGGACGGCCACGCCTTCCCCGACGACTACCCGGAGCCGGGGACTGAGATCATCATTGAAGGCGTTTTCGACACCTATCTGGAAGACGGCTACGAGTACATGCAGCTGATTAACGCCAGCATGGAGCCGGTATAATGTTACAGCCCCTCCGATTCAACACCGGAGGGGCTGTTTAATAGATAGATGTTTCACCATGTACTGCTTGCCGCACCTGCAAATTGGAATTTGGCGGGCTGGATCGCTTCCCAACTCACTGTAGTAGAGAGTTAACACTAAAACTTTATT
>CAMEWH010000122.1:0-5502 GCA_945940335.1 uncultured Clostridia bacterium
CATGGATGTTCAGCCAGAGCGGCATCCCGGTTCTGTATAGCGGTGACGAGGTTGCTCAGTTTAACGACAATGACTACAAAGCTGACCCGGAGAAAAAGAACGACAGCCGCTATCTGCATCGAGGTAATTTCGACTGGGAGAAAGCGGCGCTGCGGACGGATATTTCTACAGTACAGGGGAAAGCCTTTTCTTTCCTGCGCAAGCTGGAAACTATCCGCGCGGAACACCCTGCCTTCCGAGCAGATGCAAAAGTGACCGTTCTGGATACCGGCTGCGACAACCTCCTGGGCATTTCCCGGAAGTACAATCAAGAGGAATTGCTGCTGCTGTTCAATTTCTCAGAAAAGCCTGTCACTTATGATTTGGGCGATGGAGAAGCCGTGAATCTGGTATTCGGAGGCGCGGAAGATTTGCATAATATCGAATTGACCGGATACGGTTTCCGATGGCTGGCGCGCTAAGAATCAGATGTGATTGCAGATCCCCGCACCGGGATACAGGTGCGTGATGCACGAGTATTTCGTGCTCGTCAATGCACACGCAAAGAGAATCCCACAGACTTTCCTCTCATGGATAGAGGATTGACTGTGGGATTTTTGCGTTTTGGAATGAATGCCCACAAACCATTTTTCATTTGTTGGTACTCATTTCAAAACGCATCTGGGATTCCAAAGGGACACGCTGCCTTGGCAGTGGTTTTCAAAGGCGGCGGCGCTGCCTTGGCGGGAGGCATCCAATGGAGGGCAGCACCCTCCGTGGCAGGAAGCATCCAATGAAACCGGCGGTTTCGTGGCACACGACTTTGCGCGCAAAGTCTAGTGTGTGATACCTTTGGCGACCGTGGGTGGCGGGAAGGGGTTGTTCGGGGCAGGAACAAGCAATTTCAGCCAGCCACAGAACAGGCGGATTTTGCGTTCTCCCGGACGAGAAGCCCAGGAATTTGCACAAAGAAAACCAGGAACTCATCTTTGAGATCCTGGAGAAAACATTTTGTTTTTTCATCTGTCTACTTGACAGGGAGCGGTCCAATATAACAGGCAGCCCTATATTTTTAAAAGAATATCGTATTTCTATCGACTTACCACCCCCTTCCATGGTATAATACCTGTAATAATCCATGGAAGGGGGCGTTTGATTTGCCTGATCAAGTGAATAAGACGCCATGTAGTATTGCTCTATTGGCCCATGTGGATGCGGGAAAGACCACTCTTTCGGAAGCCCTTCTGTATTGCAGTGGGGAGCGGCGGACTCTGGGGCGGGTGGACCACGGAGACGCCTACCTGGACAGCCACAATCTGGAGCGGGAGCGGGGCATCACCATTTTCTCCAAGCAGGCCCGGCTGGAAACCGACCACCGGCAGATCATCCTGGTGGATACCCCGGGGCATGTGGATTTCTCGGCGGAGGCGGAGCGCACCATGCCGGTGCTGGACTGCGCCGTGCTGGTGATCAGCGGCACCGACGGGGTCCAGGCCCACACGGTGACCCTCTGGCGGCTGCTGGAACGCTACCAGGTGCCGGTATTCCTGTTCATCAACAAAATGGACCTGCCCGGGGCAGATCGGGAAAAGCTGCTGGAGCAATTGCAGCAGCTGAGCCCCGGCTGTGTGGACTTCGGCATGGCCAAATCGGAAATTGCCGAGGCGGCGGCCATGTGCGACGAAGGTCTGCTGGAAAGCTACCTCGCCACCGGCGCCGTGACGGATGGAAATCTGCGGGGGCTGATCCAGGGCCGGAAGCTCTTCCCCTGCTGCTTTGGCGCGGCGCTGAAGCTCACAGGCGTGGAGCAGCTGCTGGCCCTGCTGGACACTTACGCCCCTCAAAAAGAATACGGAAGCTCCTTTGCCGCCCGGGTGTACAAAATCTCCCGGGATGCCGCCGGGACCCGGCTGACCTGGGTGAAGGTCACCGGCGGCAGTTTGAAGGTGCGCCAGAATCTGCGCTACACCAACCGGAAAGGGGATGCGTTGGAGGAGAAGCTGGTGCAGCTGCGGCTGTACTCCGGGGACAAATTCACCGCCCCGGAGGAAGTGAATGCCGGGCAGCTGGCGGCCATCACCGGCCTTTCCGCCACCTATGTGGGCCAGTCCCTGGGAGCGGAGCCGGAAGGACAGCCTCCCGTCCTGGAGCCGGTGATGACCTACCGGGTAAACCTGCCCAAGGGCTGCGACCCCGCCCAGGCCCTGCCCAAGCTGCGGCAGCTGGAGGAGGAAGGCCCCCAACTCCACCTGCTGTGGGAAGACGGGCAGATCCATGTGCAGATCATGGGACGGGTGCAGCTGGAAATTTTCCGCAGTCTGGTGCAGCAGCGCTTCGGTCTGGAAATCACCCTGGACGACCGGCGGATTTTTTATAAGGAAACCATTCTGGACACGGTGGAGGGCGTGGGCCATTTCGAGCCCCTGCGCCACTACGCCGAATGCCACATTCTCCTGGAACCCCTGCCCCAGGGCTCCGGGCTGGTATTGGATACCGTCTGCCCCCTGGATGTGCTGGACGGGAACTACCAGAACCTGATTCTCACCCACCTGGCGGAGAAAACCCACCGTGGTGTGCTCATCGGCGCCCCCATTACGGACATGAAGCTCACCCTGCTGGTGGGCAAGGCCCATCTGAAGCACACCGAAGGCGGCGATTTCCGCCAGGCCACCTACCGGGCGGTGCGCCAGGGACTGATGCAGGCCAAAAGCCAGCTGCTGGAGCCCTGGTACGATTTCGCGGTGACCGCCCCCACGGAGCTCATCGGCCGGGCCATCACCGACATCCGGTCCATGGGTGGAGAATTTGAGGCCCCGGAGAGCCAGGGGGCCGTTTCCACCCTGAAGGGCATGGTCCCCGCTTCGGAGGTCCGGGACTATGCCGACCAGCTGGCGGCCTACACCCAGGGGCGGGGACGGCTGCAGCTGTCCCTCCACGGCTATGCCCCCTGCCACAACACCCAGGCGGTGGTGGAGGCGGCGGGCTACGACCCGGAGGCCGACCTGGACAACACCCCGGATTCCGTGTTCTGCGCCCACGGAGCGGGCTTCAACGTGAAATGGAACCAGGTGAAGGATTACATGCACCTGGAAAGCGGCCTGAAGGAAGAAAAGCCGCCCCAGATCATTCCCCGGGCCAGCATCGACGACAAGGAGCTGGAACGGATCATGGAGCGGGAATTCGGCCCCATCAGCCGCCGGCAGTACGCCGCCCCCGCCTCCCGCCCCGCCACGGAGGAGGTCACCATCCGCCAACCCAAGCAGCGCTGCATCATCGTAGACGGCTACAACATCATCTTCGCCTGGGAAGCCCTGGCAAATCAGGCCAAATCCGACCTGGACGCCGCCCGGCGGCAGCTGTGCGACGCGCTTTCCAGCTACGCCGGCTTCACCAAGCACCGGCTGGTAGTGGTGTTTGACGGCTACAAGCAGAAGGGCAGTACCGGAGAAAAAAGCCAGTTCCACAACATCCAGGTGGTGTTCACCCGGGAGGGTCAGACTGCCGACCGCTACATCGAAGAGCTGGCGGCGGAAATCGGAAACAACTATGCCGTGAGGGTAGCTTCCTCCGACGGCCTGGTGCAGCTGAGCTCCTTCCGCAGCGGCGTGCTGCGGATGTCCGCCCGGGAGCTCCAGGACGAGGTAGAAAACGCCCACCGGGAAATGGGGAAATATTTCCGCTGTTAGGACACAGGCATCGGCGGCGAGCGTGTTTGGTTGAATGGCACCACATCCATCGTGGTACGAATTCGCCCGACCTGGATTATTTCGTGGGGTAGTACCGCACGGGCGGATGATATCCGCCCCTGCGGTGGGCGCGGGATGTGCTCTTTTTGAAATTGCTTCTTCCCTTCGGCTGATTTTGCCGGGAAGGTATGATAGGATTTAGGAGGTTAAGCGTGGAGGACGCTTCTTTTATGGAACAAGCCCTGGCTCTGGCCATGGAGGCCGCCCGGGAAGGGGAAGTGCCCGTGGGCTGCGTCATCGTCCGGAAGGGCGAGATCGTAGGCCGGGGCCGCAACCGCAGGGAGAAGGACAAGTCCGCCCTGGCCCATGCGGAGGTGGAGGCCATCGCCCAGGCCAACCGCACTTTGGGTGGTTGGCGGCTGTGGGAGTGCACCCTGTATGTCACCCTGGAGCCCTGCCCCATGTGCGCCGGGGCCATCCTCAACGCCCGGATTCCCCGGGTGGTTTATGGGGCCAGGGACGAAAAGTACGGTGCCTGCCGCAGCGTGTGCAGCCTGTTTGACATGAATTTCAACCACCATCCGGTGGTGGAGGGCGGGGTGCTGGAACAGGCGTGCGCCGAATTGATGCAGGAATTCTTCCGGGAACTTCGCGTCCAGCTGAGAAGCAGACCAAAGTGGAGGCGGCCGGAATAACCGCGGGAGGGATTGGATTGGACCAGGTACGCAGTGCCCGAAAATTCGGAATATCCGTGATTTTGCTGACCATGCTTTTCCGCGTGTTTGAGCTGGGGCTGCCCCAAAAAGCGCTCCGCTCCGTCAACTGGCCCTCCGCCGGGCAAATAGAGAAAGAGACCGAACGGGCAGTTCGGTCCTTTTCTTTTCCCTTTCCCTTTGAGTCCTCCCCACCCACGGACTATACCCCGGAGCCGGTGCGCCCGGTGTTCACCGCCGGGGATATTCAGGCGGTGGAGGTGGTGTCTGCCTCCCGGGAGGAAGCGGACTGCGAAGCGCTGATGGAAAGCCCTCTGACCTGGAACCTGGTCGGGAACGGGCCGACGGTGCTCATCGTCCACACCCACACCTCCGAAAGCTACGAGAAAAACGGGGCGGACTATCAGGAAACCGCCGCCTACCGCACCCTGGACGAAAACTACAATATGCTCTCCATCGGTGACCGGGTAGCGGAGCTTTTGGAAGCGGAGGGCATCCGGGCGATCCACGACCGGGAATTCCACGACTATCCCGACTACAATACCGCCTATACCCACGCCCGAAAAGGGGTGCAGAGCCTTTTAAAGCAGAATCCCGGCATCCAGCTGGTGCTGGACCTGCACCGGGATGCCTCAGAGAGCAGCGGAAGTCAGCTGCGCACCCACGCCCTGGTGAATGGGGCGGACAGCTCCCAGCTGATGATCGTGCTGGGCACCGGCAATTCCGGACTGCCCAACGAAGGATGGGAAGATAACCTCTCCCTGGCCCTGAAGCTCCAGGCTACCCTGGAGGGGCAAGCCCCCGGCATCTGCCGCCCCATCTCCCTGCGCAGCCAGCGGTTCAACCAGGATCTGGCCCCCCACGCCCTGCTGGTGGAGGTAGGCGCCGCCGGGGACAGCCATGAAGAAGCCCTGGTTGCCGCCGAGCAGCTGGCAAAGGCATTGGCCGTGCTGAAATACGGGACGGAATAATGCCTTACGTTTTTCTTAAGTTCACAAAACGTCTATTGCATTGCCTTCCCGGGTTTGATAGTATTTTGTTGTATACAGATCGGCTAAACCCGGCAGGACGATAAATTGTAATTTGGCGGGCAGATACGGCTGCGCCCCTTGGCTCTCCCTTTG
>CAMEWH010000123.1:0-5369 GCA_945940335.1 uncultured Clostridia bacterium
AACGGGGCAGCCAGCTCCCCCATAGGGGGAGCCAAGGGGTGCGGCAATTCCGGTTTGCCAAATTACAATTTGGATAATACACTACCCTGCTGTTTTATCGTCCGGTAGAGCCAAAGCCTCCGGCGCCGCGTTGGGTATCGGAAAGGGTCTCTACCTCGATATATTCCGGAATCAGCACCGGCGTGACCACCAGCTGGGCAATTCGCTCTCCGGTGGAAATTGTCTGGGCCTGGGCACCGTGGTTGTGCAGCGCCACAATAAATTCCCCCCGGTAGTCGCTGTCCACCACACCCACCTTGTTTGCCGGGGCCAGCCCCCGCTTGCAGGCCAGGCCGCTGCGGGCATAAATCAGCCCCGCATAGCCCCGGGGCAGCTCCATGGCGAGCCCCGTGGGGACGAACACCGTTTCCCCGGGGGCGATGGTCACGTCCTGTTCCAGGCAGGCGTACAGATCGGCTCCCGCTGCCTCGGGGGAACCAAAGGTGGGGAGAATGGCCCCTTCCCGAAGTTTTTTCACCGCTACTTTTTCCATTATTTCATTCCCCTTCCCTCGCCCTGCCAGTCCTGCCACAGCACAATCTGATTCGCGGCCAGAGAGGCTGGGACATCGATGATTCTCTGATTTTCGGATCCCCGGAAGCGCAGGGAAAGATTCTTCTTTGCTTCCACAAAGGGACCGTCCACCAGCACATCCAGATAGCTCAAATACTCTTTGGTTATTTCCCAGTTCCCCAGACGGCCGGACAGAATATCCCGGTCGAACAGGTAACCGGAGAAGGCCCAGATGCTCTTTTCGGGGTATTTTTCTTTGATCTGCCGCAGCAGCTCCACAATGGCTCCCTGATTTTCCGGCTCGAAGGGCTCGCCGCCCAGCAAGGTCAACCCCTTGATATAGCCGGGCTTCAGCATCTCCAGGATTTGGTCGATGGTCTGCTGGGTGAAGGGCTGGCCGTAGTCAAAATCCCAGGCCACCTGATTGAAGCAACCGGGGCAGTGATGGGTACAGCCGGACACAAACAGGCTGATGCGCACTCCGGGTCCATTGGCAATATCACAATTTTTTATTTCCGCGTAATTCATGCTCTGCCTCCAAAAAACCGCCGCGGATGCTGCGGCGGTTTTCATTGATATCATTTCCTGCTCCGCATTTTGGCGGTCAGGCGCTGAAGCTGACCGTGCAGCCACTGGGCAGCTTTCTTCAGATAGCCCCAAATCACCAAGGCCCACTTTTTCAGGAAGGCCCAGGCTTTGGTGCACCGGGCAACCGTGGCGGCATAAGCCTTTTTGGCTTCTTCCAGCAGGTGCAGGCCCCGCTCTTTCATGGCTTCCAGGCTCCAGTCGAAGGGCTCGGGCTCTTCATTGGGCTTGGGCATATTATCGTTGGGATAATCCGCCGCGTACTGCTCCCAGAGCTCCTGCTTTCCGTGCTTGCGCAGACCGAATTTCACCAGCTTGCGAATCAGATCGTAGATCACCGCAAACAGGGGGACACCGATGACCATGCCCAGCAGGCCCCAGGTGCCGCCGAAGAAGATGATGGCGAACATCACCCAGAAACCGGAAATGCCGATGCGGTTGCCGAGAATCTTGGGGCCGATGACGTTGCCGTCCAGCTGCTGCAGAATCACCACGAAGATCACAAACCACACAGCCTTCAGGGGGCTTTCAATCAAAATCAGCAAGGTGGCCGGAACCGCGCCAATCAGCGGACCGAAGAAGGGAATGATGTTGGTCACGCCGATGAACACAGAAATCAGCAGCGTATTGGGAATGCGCAGAATCCAGCAGCCCAGATAACACAAAACGCCAATGATCAGCGAATCCACGATTTTGCCATCGATAAAGCCGCCAAACATCTTGTCCACCAGTGCCACTTCCTGCAGCACCGCATTGGCCCACTTGTCGCTGAGGGCACTGCGGACGATCAGCGCGCCCTGACGGGCGAAGCGCTTTCGGCTGGCCAGAACATACACTGCCACGATGATGCCGATGATCAAATTGTACAAGCTGCGAATCACCGCAAAAACGCTGGAGCTGACGCTGCTGACCAGCGTGCTGATCTGGGGCACCAGGGTGTTGCGGATCCAGGCCTCGCTCTCTTTGTACAGCTTATCATAGCTGGTGTTGAAAAAGTCGAAGAAAGCATCCATGTATTCGCTCTCTCCGAAGGTGCTCTCTGTCCAGACGATCAGGCGCTCGATTCCGGAGGGAATGGTCTTGCCCAGGGTAACCAGGCTTTCATACACCCGGGGGAACACCATGGCCCCCAGGGCATAGATGATCAGGCCCGTGGTGAGCAGACTGAGAATGATCGCCGCAGTGGGCGTAATCCGTTTCAGCGTGGGGGGCAGATATCTGTTCAGGAACGATTCGTAGGCATTACACATGGGGCGAAGCAGATAGGCCACCACGCCGCCGTAGATAAACGGGGTAAGGATCTGGGCGGCAGACTCCAGAAGCTTGCCGATGCCCTGCAGGCGAAACAGGGCAAAAAACAGAACGATACTCAGGCTGATGGCACCGAAGCCGGCAAGCATCAGGTAAATGTAGCGTTTCTTTTTCGGATCGTTCATGGTATCCTCCTTTCCATAGACATATTCTCACAGCTAGAGTATAGCAGTTTCCACCTGGCATTATATGAACAAACTGTGAACATTTTCCCTCATCGGTGTAAACTCCCCGGGGATTGCGTTGCCATTTTTTCATTCTGTGTTATAATAAGTCCGAAAGAAAGCTGCGGGGATTTTTCCTGCTATCCCCAGAAAGGAGCAATTTATGCCATATTATTACTACGGGTTTGACTGGACCTACGTGTATCTGGTCCTGCCCTGCCTGCTGCTGTCCCTCTGGGCCAGTGCCCATGTGAACAGCACCTTCAAAAAATACTCCGCCCAGCATTCCCGGCGGGGAATCACCGGTGCGGATGCCGCCGCCAGAGTGCTCGCAGCCAACGGTGTGCGGGGGGTGCGGATCGAGCACATCAGCGGCGACCTCAACGACCATTATGATCCCAGAACCAATGTGATCCGGCTGTCGGACAATGTGTACGGCAGTACCTCCACCGCCGCCATTGGCGTTGCCTGCCACGAAGCCGGACACGCGGTACAATACGCCCAGGGCTACGCCCCCATCAAGCTCCGGGCCGCCGTCATCCCTCTGACCAATTTCGGCTCCAAGCTGGCCATGCCCCTGATCCTCATCGGTCTGCTGTTTTCCTCCCTGGGCCGGCTTTCCAATTTCTTCATCTACCTGGGCATCGCCTGCTTCGGACTTTCCCTGGTATTCCAGCTGGTCACGCTGCCGGTGGAATTCAACGCCAGCCGCCGGGCTCTGGACGCCATCGCCCAAACCGGCATCCTCTCCGAGGATGAACAGGTCGGCGCCCGGAAAACCCTCACCGCAGCGGCCCTGACCTATGTGGCTGCCACCGCCGCGGCACTGGCCCAGCTGCTGCGGCTGCTGGTTCTCTTTGGCAACCGCAACCGCCGCAACAATTGAGCCTCCCCCTTTCTGGCTCCACTGCCCCCTTTTCGCTTGACAAAGGGGGCGGTTTTTTATATAATTTTCCCGGTTTCAAAAGAAAAAATGAAAAGAGAATCAGGATATGGAAGAATTATTGAATCAGTACCGCGCCATGGGCATTTCCCCTGCCGTTTATGAATACGGCGAGAAGGCCCTGGAGCGTTTGAAGGATCGGTTTGCCCAAATCGACCGGATTTCCGAATACAACCAGGCCAAAGTCATTGCCGCCATGCAGAAAAACCGGGTGTCCGCCGCCTGTTTTGCAGCCACCACCGGCTACGGCTACGACGATCTGGGCCGGGACAATCTGGAAAAGGTGTACGCCGATGTATTCCACACGGAAGCAGCCCTTGTTCGGCCTCAGATCACCTGCGGCACCCATGCCCTCACCGTGGCCCTCAGCGCCAACCTGCTGCCCGGGGACGAGCTGCTCTCCCCCGTGGGTATGCCCTACGACACCCTGCAGGAGGTCATCGGCATCCGGGAAAGCCCCTGCTCCCTGGCGGAGTACGGGGTGAAATACCGCCAGGTGGATCTATTGCCCGACGGCAGCTTTGACTACGACAACATCAAAAAGGCCATCAACGGCAAAACCAAGCTGATCACCATTCAGCGCTCCAAGGGCTACGCCACCCGGCCCACCTTCTCCGTGACCCAGATCGGTGAGCTGATTGCCTTCTGCAAAGGCATCAAGCCGGATGTGCTGGTGATGGTGGACAACTGCTATGGCGAATTTGTGGAGACCATTGAGCCCTCCGACGTGGGTGCGGACATGGTGGTGGGTTCCCTGATCAAAAACCCCGGCGGCGGTCTGGCCCCCATCGGCGGCTACATCTGCGGCACCGAAAAATGCGTCAGCCGCTGCGCCTACCGGCTTTCCGCCCCCGGCCTGGGGCAGGAGGTGGGCGCGAACCTGGGGCTGATGCCCGCCCTGTACCAAGGCTTTTTCCTGGCACCCACAGTGGTGGCCGGTGCGGAAAAGGGGGCGGTGTTTGCCGCCAACCTCTACGAACCCCTGGGCTTCAAATGTGTGCCCAACGCCACCGAGAGCCGCCACGACATTATTCAGGCCGTGGAGCTGGGCAGCGAAGCGGGTATGATCGCCTTCTGCAAGGGCATCCAGGCCGCCGCCCCCGTGGACTCCTACGCCGATCCTCTGCCCTGGGACATGCCGGGCTACAACGACAAGGTGATCATGGCCGCGGGTGCCTTTGTCCAGGGCAGCTCCATCGAGCTCTCCGCCGACGGGCCCATCCGTCCTCCCTACGCCGTGTACTTCCAGGGCGGCCTGACCTGGTACCACGCCAAGCTGGGCATTTTAATGAGCCTGCAGAAAATGGTGGACGCCGGATTGGTACAGCTGTAACCCTTTGTCCCTCACGCCACCGGCAATCAGACATATTGTAATTTAACGGTTGGTTGAATGGGATTATGTTGGACGAATCCGTAGGGAACGGCCTGTGTGCCGTTCCGCCCCGCCCCCGGAATTGACATGTTACCTTGAATGGGAACCACAGGTTACCCGTGGGAACGAACCATATTCCGTTCACCCAGGCATCCCGTTGGTTGGGTGCCGCTGCGCGGATAGAACGGCACATAGGCCGTTCCCTACGTAATGGACGAACCATGTGCCGCTCAACTCACTGCCAAATTACATTTTTTCATCTTGCTGAATCAAACCGATCCGCGCATTGTAAAAAACTCCTCCTGCTTTTTCGGCAGGAGGAGCATTTTTATCAGTTGGCGGAATTCTCTACCATTTCCTCGGGGATGCGGCACTCGGGGGTGGCGCCGGGCTGGTAATCCCGGTAGGCCATCAGGCCGGAGCCGGCGGGGATCAGCTTACC
>CAMEWH010000124.1:0-5334 GCA_945940335.1 uncultured Clostridia bacterium
GCGTACCGGAACCGGCGCCCCCTTGGCTCCCCCTCTGGGGGAGCTGGCTGCCCCGCAAGGGGCGCCCCTGAGAGGGCCAGTATGGTTTGATTTCGGGTGATATTATCTTCCTGCGGTACCCTCTCAGTCAGCCTGTTCGGCTGACAGCTCTCCCAAAGGGAGAGCCAAGGGGTGCGGCAATTCTGCCCGCCAAATTATAATTTAGCGTGCAAAAACGTTACCGGGCACCACCCGGGAGTCCCGGAGAACACACCGGCCCGGTGCGTCATTGCCTGCCGCGACTCGCGGCAAAATTCCCCCTGGAGCTTCGGGTTCCAGGGGGAATCATCAAAGAGGAAAAGGAAGATAATATCTCCACAAACCGTCCGAAAGCGGGTTTTGGAGGCCACAGTTCTTCCCCGCCGGTTGGCGGGGAATTTTTGTTTGGTCAGCTCATTGCAAAGAATTCAGCAGGGTCCATGTCCTGGTCCTGATAACTGACGCTGAAATGGACATGGGAGCCCATCACCGACTCCACCAGGGCCGTGTCACCGGCATAGCCGATGGTCTGCCCCAGGGTGACCACATCTCCGGGACTGACACACAGGTTTTCATCCAGACTGGAGTAGCGGGTGGTGTAGCCTCCGTCGTGACGGATCACCACGGTGAAGCCCAGGGTGTCGTCCTCATAGGTGGTGTACACCGTGCCGTCCGCTGCCGCCCCAACGGGCGCGCCGGCTTCCGCAGCCAGGTCCACGCCGTTGTGGACCCGCCAATCCCGGGTGGTCTCGTTGTAGCTCAGGCAGTCCATGGCGTAAGCACCGATGGTGTCACCGGGCACCGGCAGCGCCGTTTTCAGCCCGCTGGGGGCGGAAGGGGCCGCTGTGGCCGCCGTGCTCTGGGTGGACGGCTGGGTGGCCTCCGTTGCTTTGGCAGGAACGGTGGTGGGCACGGATGCACCGGATTCGGCAATCTGGGTGGGCTGGACAGCCTGTGTACCGGCTGCCAGATTTTCCACCAACGGTTCCTGAATGGCTGCCTCCTGGGCCGGCTGATTGTTCCGCTGGGTCAGATATACGGTTGCGCCCGCCGCCACGGCCACCAGAGCCAGAATGCAGACGGCATATTTTGCACCGGCTCCCAATTTTTTGTTGCTCATATTCAAGCACCTCCGAGGCAGAGTATAGACAAGAACCTGAATTTCTAAACAAAAAATAAAAAAAGGTTGCCTATTGACTTTACGGGGATTTCATATATATTTATAGATGTCGTTTTATGACGAAAAATCGGTTAAAGAATCGGGGGAGGATAATGTCCAAGGAACTCATCAGGCTCCGTGATTTGATTATGGAGTTCGACGGGGAGCGTATTTTAGACGGAATCAATCTTTACATCAACGATCATGAATTCCTCACATTGCTGGGCCCTTCCGGCTGCGGTAAGACCACCACACTGCGGATCATCGGCGGCTTTCTCACGCCCACATCCGGCACGGTGACCTTCGACGGTGAGACAATCAATGATGTACCGCCCTATAAGCGGCAGATCAACACCGTATTTCAGCGCTATGCCCTTTTTCCGCATCTGGATGTCTACGACAACATCGCCTTCGGCCTGCGGGTAGCCAAGGTGCCGAAGGATGAAATCGATGCCAGAGTGAAAGAAATGCTGGAAATCGTCAGTCTGCGGGGCTACGAAAACCGCCACATCGACAGCCTTTCCGGCGGTCAGCAGCAGCGGGTGGCCATCGCCCGGGCCCTGGTCAACCGGCCGAAGGTGCTGCTCCTGGACGAACCGCTGGGCGCGTTGGACCTGCGGCTTCGCAAGGATATGCAGAACGAGCTGAAACGCATCCAGCAGGCGCTGGGGATCACATTCATCTATGTGACCCACGACCAGGAAGAGGCGCTGTCCATGTCCGATACCATCGTGGTAATGGACAAGGGACGCATTCAGCAGATTGGCAAACCTGAGGATATCTATAATGAGCCGAAGAACGCCTTCGTGGCGGATTTCATCGGCGAATCCAACATTCTCGACGGCGTGATGCTCCGTGACTACCGGGTGAAGTTCTTCGACCGGGAGTTCCAGTGCGTGGACAAGGGCTTCGCCGAAAACGAGCCCGTGGACGTGGTCATCCGCCCGGAGGATGTGGATATTGTACCTGTAAAAGAAGGCCACCTGGTGGGTAAAGTGACGGCCATTACCTTCAAGGGCCTGAACTACGACATCATCGTGGAATTCAAGGGCTTCAAATGGCTGATCCAGTCCACGGACTACCAGGCTGTGGGCTCCACCATTGGCATTCGGTTGAACCCGGAGGACATTCACATCATGCACAAGAGTGAATACTCCGGTATGTTTGGCGACTACAGCTCCTACTCCGCCGAGTACGATGAGCTGACGGAGGATGCCGGGGATGAAGAAGAATAACGCGGTCCTGCTCAGCACCCCCTACCTGATCTGGATGGTGCTGTTTACCCTGATCCCTCTGGGCGTGGTGGTTTACTATGCCCTGACGGACCCTGCCACCGGCGCCTTCTCTCTGGTGAACCTGCGGCAGCTGGGCATGTATCTGCCGGTGCTGTGGACCTCCATTGTGTACTCTCTGGTGTCGGCGGTGGTGTGCCTGATTCTGGGCTACCCGGCGGCCTATTTCATCGCCCATTGCGGCCAGACAGCCCAGCGGTTTCTGTACATGCTGGTGATGCTGCCCATGTGCATGAGCTTTCTGCTGCGCACCCTGGCCTGGGTGGGCCTGCTGAACGACCAGGGCATCATCAACAACCTGCTGGTGGCCTGCTTCGATTGGCTCCGCTCTCTCGGCGGCGTGTTCGCCGGAATCCCGGAGGATTTCGGCCGCCTGACCCTGATCCGCACCCCCGGGGCGGTGGTATTGGGTATGGTATATAACTATCTGCCCTATATGATCCTGCCCCTGTACACCACCATCGTGAAGATCGACCACCGGCTCATCGAGGCGGCGGAGGATCTGGGCTGCAATGGCATCCAGACCTTCCGGCGGGTGATTCTGCCCCTGTCCATGCCCGGCATCCTCTCCGGCATCACCATGGTGTTTGTCCCCGCGGTGTCCACCTTCTATATCTCCCAGAAAATGGGATCTTCCAGCACCGTGCTCATCGGCGACGTGATTGAGCGCCAGTTCAAGCAGGGCAACAACCCCAATCTGGGCGCGGCCCTTTCCATAGTCCTGATGATCCTGGTGTTCGTGTGCACCGGCATCATGAACCGCTTCGGCGGGGATGAGGAAGGGAGCGTGTTGGTATGAAGCGGGCAAACCGGTTGATCACCGTGCTGATCTTCATTTTCCTGTATATTCCCATGGTGGTGCTGGTTGCGGCATCCTTCAACACCGGCAAGAACATCACCCATTTTGACGGCTTCACCCTGCAGCAGTACGTCAAGCTGTTTAAGGACGACAGCCTCCTGGAGCTGCTGCGCAACTCTCTGATCGTGTCGGTGCTGGCCAGCTTCATTGCCACCGCCTTCGGCACCGTGGCTGCGGTTGGCATCAACGGACTGAACCCCAAGCTGCGCAAGGCGGCCATGTCCCTGACCAATATTCCCATGACCAACCCGGACATCGTCACCGGTGTGTCGCTGTCGCTGCTGTTTGTGTTTGTGGGCACCAAGCTGCTGGGCCAGCGGAACAGTCTGACCTTCTGGACGCTGCTCATCGCCCATGTGACCTTCAACCTGCCCTATGTGATTCTCAACATCATGCCCAAGCTCAAGCAGATGGACGAGAGCCTGACGGATGCCGCTTTGGATCTGGGCTGCACCCACATCCAGGCTTTCTTCAAGGTGACCATCCATGAGATCATGCCCGGCATCATCTCCGGTGCCATCATGGCCTTCACCATGAGTCTGGACGATTTCGTCATCAGCTACTTTGTCACCGGCCTGGACTTTGTGACCCTGCCGGTGGAGATCTACACCTATACCAAAAAACCCATCCAGCCCAAGATTTACGCCATGTTCACCCTGCTGTTCCTGCTGATTTTTGTGCTGATGGTCATTTCCAACGTGATTCAGCTCATGGGCGACAAAAAGCGTCAGGCTGCCCGTGACAAGTGAAAGGAGTACCCCAAATGAGAAAAGTTGTTTCTTTTGCCCTGGCAGTGTGCCTGCTGCTGGGCTGCTGCACCCTGTTCGCTTCCGCCAAAAAGGAAAAGGTAACCCTGTATGTTTACAACTGGGGCCAGTATATTGCCGAGGGTGACGACGATTCCATGGACATCATTGCCGCTTTCGAGGAAGCCTATCCCAACATCAAGGTCAAGTATTCCACCTATGACTCCAACGAGAGCATGTATGCCAAGCTGGTAAACGGCGGCATTACCGTGGATGTGATCATTCCCTCCGACTATATGGTCGGCCGGATGCGCCAGGAAAACATGCTGCTGGAACTGAACTACGACAATATCCCCAACGCCCAGTATATTGATGAGTCCTTCCGCAATACCTCCTATGACCCGGAGAACAAGTACTCCGTCCCCTACACCTGGGGCACCGTGGGCATCATCTACAACACCAAGTATGTGGACGAGGCTGATGTCACCGGCTGGGAGCTGCTGTGGAACGAGAAGTACGCCGACAAGATTCTCATGTTCGATAACTCCCGGGATGCTTTCGGCATTGCCCAGTATCTGCTGGGTTACGACATCAACACCACCGACGAGGCCGAGCTCCAGGCCTGTGCCGACAAGCTGGCAGAGCAGAGAGGCGTTGTCCAGCAGTACGTGATGGATCAGATCTTTGATGCCATGGAGAATGAGGAGGCCTGGATTGCACCCTACTACGCCGGTGACTACCTGACCATGGTGGAGCAGAACGAGGATCTGGCCTTCTACCGTCCCGATCATCAGGGCTTCAATGTGTTCATTGATGCCATGTGCATCCCCACCTGCTGCCAGGAGAAGGAGGCTGCGGAGCTGTTCATCAATTTCCTGTGCGACCCGGAAATTTCCGCTGCCAACATGGACTTCATTGGCTACAGCGTGCCCGCCTCCGAATCCAAGCAGTATATGGATGAGGAAGTGGTGAACGATCCCGTGGCTTATCCCGATGCCGAAGAGCTGCGCAATGCCAGCAGCTTCGACTACCTGCCCGAGGAGACCTCCCGCTACATGGAGAGCCTGTTCATGGCAGTCCGCAACGGCTGATTTTCAGAAAAATATTCCCCGGAACCAATTCGGTTCCGGGGATTTTTCGTATGGAAACGGTTGGGGGATTCAATAGAAAGTGGTAAATTGTAATTTGGCGGGCAGATACGGCAACGCCCCTTGGCTCTCCCTTTGGGAGAGCTGTCAGCCGAACAGGCTGACTGAGAGG
>CAMEWH010000125.1:0-5333 GCA_945940335.1 uncultured Clostridia bacterium
CCACGTTGGACATGCTGAGAATATTGAAGCGCATCCGCTTTCTGGCCTTCTGGGGATAGCCGAAGGCGGCGATGGCTGCCACCTCCAGGGGAGAGTCGATGCCCAGCGCTTCCTTGACGGCCTTGCTGTCGGTGAAGGTCAGCCAGCAGGAGCCAAGACCCATGTCCTCCAGCTTCAGCACCAGATCCTCCATCATGTAGCCCGCGTTCTCATAGGCAAGCTCCGCCTGTTCGGACAGCAGCACCAGATACTGGGGCGCGCCGATGAGGAACTCATTATAGCCCGCCGCGCCCTCCAGCGCCTGGCGGGTATTATCGCCGAAAATCCACAGCTCCGTGGCAATATCCGGCGCCAGCCGCTGGCAGCCGGAGCGGTAGTAGCTTTCCAGCTCGGCACAGACGGCGTCTGTCACCTTCTTATCCGTAAACTGGCGGGCAGACTTTCGGTTCTGAATCAAAGCGTTGTAATCCATGGATGTACCCCCTTAAAAGATTTGGTATTTGTCATTTTCCATAAAATAGTACCGATTCCATGTCTATTTTTAGTATAGCGTAAACTAAATTCCCTGTCAAGGCTTGCAAATCTTTTTTCTTCCTTGCACGGGCGGGTGATAACGAGTATAATGCAGACATTATACAGAAAAGGAAGTATTCCCTATGGACAAATGGAAAAAATTCTTACAACGCAAGGACGTAGTTTTCACCCTCCAGCGCTACGGCATTGACGCTCTGGGCGCTATGGCCCAGGGGCTGTTCTGCACGCTTCTGGTGGGCACCATCCTCAACACAATCGGCAAGCAGTTCGGGATCGCCTTTCTGCAGAACGCCATCGTCACCATCGGCTCCGGAGAGGGCGCGGTGAAGTATACCATCGGCGGTCTGTGCTCCGCCATGGTAGGCCCCGGCATCGCCGTGGCCATCGGCTTTGCCCTGCACTGCCCGTCGCTGGTGCTGTTCTCCCTGATTCCCGTGGGCTTTGCCGCCAACGCCATGGGCGGCGCCGGCGGCCCCCTGTCCGTGTACTTCGTGGCCATCGTGGCTGCCGAGTGTGGCAAGCTGGTATCCAAGGAGACGAAAATCGACATTCTGGTAACCCCCATCGTCACGGTGCTGGTGGGTATTCTGGTGGCCGATCTGGTAGCCGCTCCCATCGGCGCTGCCGCGGCAGCCGTGGGCACCTTCGTCCGCTGGGCCACCGTCCTGCAGCCCTTCTGGATGGGCATTCTGGTTTCCGTTGTCATCGGCGTCGCCCTGACCCTGCCCATTTCCTCCGCCGCCATCTGCGCCGCCTTAAGCCTGACGGGCCTTGCCGGCGGCGCGGCGGTTGCCGGCTGCTGCGCCCAGATGGTGGGCTTCGCCGTCATGAGCTTCAAGGAAAACCACTGGGGCGGGTTGGTTGCCCAGGGCGTGGGCACCAGCATGCTGCAGATGCCCAACATCGTCAAGAACCCCAAGATCTGGATTCCCCCCACGCTGGCTTCCGCTATCACCGGCCCCCTTGCCACCTGCCTGTTTAAGCTGGAGATGAACGGCGCCGCCGTGTCCTCCGGCATGGGCACCTGCGGCTTTGTGGGTCAGATCGGCGTGTACACCGGCTGGGTCAGTGACATCGCTTCCGGGGCCAAGGCCGCCATCACCGGCATGGACTGGGCGGGAATGGTTCTGATCTGCTTTGTGCTGCCCGCGGTGCTCAGCTGGGTATTCTGTGAGGTTCTGCGCAAAAAGGGCTGGATCAAGGAGAACGACCTCAAGCTGGATCTGTAAGGCGGCAGGGCCGCCAGCCAATGCGTTACAAACCGGGTCTATTGACCACCACCATTGGGTGGGTAGCTCGGTATCGTTCCATGGTACAATACGTTTGGGAGGGGCGCTGCCCCTCCCGCTTTTCTTATCTTCCGAAGATTCTGGTCACATTTGCCAGAGACTGGGTGACTGCCGACAAATCCTTGATGGCCTTGTTCAGCGCGTCAAAGTCGATGCTGTTCAGCTTTTCCATGGTGGCTTCCAGGCTCTGCTGGCCGGTGGTCACCAGGCCCTCCACGCCGCCGACCATGCCCTGCATATCCACCTGAGCCAGCTGCGCGCTGGTCTGCTCCAGATAGTCCAGCACCGTTCCCACCTGGCTGACAGCGCCCTGGGCCTGTCCCAGAATGGTGTTGATCTGCGGCATCAGCTTCATCACCGCGCAGGTGAGCACCACCATGCACACCGCGCACACCAGCACCAGCGCGGTGCGGGCATAGCCGGAATATGTCTGCATCCGGCTGTTTTTCTCGATCTTCCGCAGAAGCTCCAGGGTTTCCTTATTTTCTTCCATAATATCCCAGCAACCTTTCCAATAGAATCTATTCTGCCCGTGCCCTCTTCCCAAAGAAGGCTTTGGCATTATCTTAGCACACACGGGTCTGCCGCGCAACCAAAATCCCCTCGGAATTGACATTTATCTTCCAATCATGTATAGTTATCCCATGTTATTTTTGGAAAGAGAAAAGAGGCGGATATCAACTTCTATGAACCGAAGAGAATCATTCCGGGCCATCTACCGGGACGGCTCCGGCTACCGGGTGTTTCTGACCTGTCTGCTGATTACAGGCCTGTCCTACGGCCTGTATAAGGGTATGCTGGACAATTATCTGGCGGAAATCGTGGGCATGGGTGAAATGGACCGGGGTATCACGGAATTCTTCCGGGAACTGCCGGGCATCGCGCTGGTGTTCATTCTGGCGGCATTTTATATGCTCTCGGCGGAGACCCTGTTTAAGGTCGGCGCCCTCATCATGCTGCTGGGCATGGGAATGCACGCGGTGCTGCCCGCGTCCAAAATTCTGGCAACGCTGGCCATCTGCACCTACTCCCTGGGCGAGCACATCCAGCTGGGCATGAAAAACACCCTGTCGCTGCAATACGCGAAACCCGGACGGGGCGGCGCGGCCCAGGGCGTTCAGAATTCCATCAATCAGATCGGTACGCTGGCGGGCTACCTCGTGATTGTAGGGGCGTTCTCCACGCTTTCCGGGAAGCAGCCCTATAAGCTGTTCTTCGCCCTGGCGGCGGTTCTGGCTGCCGTAAGCTTCGGATGTTCCCTGAAAATATCCGGGAAAAGCCAGACTGACGAGACCAAACGCCGGTTTTACTTCCACAAAAAGTACAGTAAGTACTATATGCTGGAAATGTTCTACGGTGCCCGGAAGCAGGTATTCTTCACCTTCGGCCCCTATGTGCTGATTCTGTTCTACGGCGCGGGCGCCGCCACGGTGAGCCTCCTGTTCGCCGTCTCCGCCGTGGCCTGCTTCTTTGCCGCCCCCATGGTGGGACGGATTATTGACCGGGTGGGCTACAAGGCCGTCATGGTCGCCGATACCCTGATTCTGGTCATTGTTTGCTTCTTCTACGGCTTTGCCCACCATATTTTCCCGAAGGACATCGCCTTCATCGTCTGCTGTGTCAACTACATTCTGGACGCTGTGATTTCCCTCGCCTCCATGGCCTCCAATGTCTATGTACAGGACCTGTCAGACAGCCCCGATGAAACCAAGGCCACCATTTCCACCGGTGTATCCATCAACCATGTGATCACCATTTTTATCGCCCTGTTCGGCGGCTGGATCTGGCAGGCACTGGGTATCGAGACTCTCTTTATGGTATCCGCCGTACTGGGCCTGTGCAACAGCGCCTACGCCGCCACCATCAAAACCAGACAAAAAACCGCTTAAGGAGGAAATTCTTTGGAAATTATTACAAAAGTCAACGGTGCGCTGAACGCCTTTATCTGGGGCCTGCCCGCCATGGTGTGCATCATCGGCGTGGGCCTGTACTTAAGCTTCAAGACCGGCTTCATTCAGATTCGCAAGTTCCCCTACGCCCTGCGCTGCACCATCGGGCGGATGTTTAAGAAAAAGGAAGCCAGCGACGGCGCCATCACCCCCTTCCAGGCGGTGTGCACCGCTCTGGCCGCAACGGTGGGTACCGGAAATATCGCGGGTGTAGCGGGCGCTATCGCCATCGGCGGTCCCGGTGCCGTGTTCTGGATGTGGATTTCCGCGCTGCTGGGTATGTGCACCAAGTTTTTTGAGGTGACTCTGGCGGTTCACTTCCGGGAGCGCAATGACCGGGGTGAGCTGGTTGGCGGTCCCATGTACTACATTAAAAACGGCCTGGGCGGAAAATGGATGATTCTGGCCTACGCCTATGCCTTCTTCGGCGTGTGCGCCGTGTTCGGCACCGGCAACGCCACCCAGGTCAACACCATCACTGCCGCCATTGACGCGGCGCTGCTGAATTTTAGCATTTTGCCCGCCGCCAGTCTGCCCACCTGCAACCTCATCATCGGCATTGTCATCTGCGTAATCGTCGGTCTGATTCTCATTGGCGGCATCAAGCGCATCGGCAAGGTAAGCGAAAAACTGGTGCCCCTGATGGCTCTGCTGTACGTCCTGCTGGCGCTGGGCATCATCGTCATCAACGCCGATGCCATTCCCGCTGTGTTTGCCGCCATTTTTGAGGGCGCTTTCAAGCCCTCCGCCGTCACCGGCGGCATCGTGGGCAGCTTCTTTATGAGCATGAAGAAGGGCGTGTCCCGGGGCATCTTCTCCAACGAGGCTGGCCTCGGCACCGGCTCCATCGCCCACGCCTGCGCCGATACCCGGGAGCCCATCCAGCAGGGTATGTTCGGCATTTTCGAGGTGTTTATGGACACCATCGTCATCTGCACCATGACGGCTCTCGTGATCCTCCTCAGCGGCGTAAACGTGCCCTACGGTCAGGCCGCCGGCGCGGAGCTGACCATCTCCGGCTTCACCGCCGTCTACGGCAGCTGGGTGTCCATCTTCACCGCCGTCGCTATGTGCTGCTTCGCCTTTTCTACTATCCTCGGCTGGGGCCTGTACGGCGCCCGGTGCGCCGAGTTCCTGCTGGGAAGCAAAATCATCCTGCCCTTCAACGTGGCCTACGCCCTCATCGCCATTGTGGGCGCCACGGTGAATCTGGGTCTGGTGTGGGACGTGTCCGACACCTTCAACGGCTTCATGATCGTGCCCAACCTGATCGCGGTCTTCGCCCTGGCGCCTACGGTATTCAAGATGGTAAAAGAACATTTTCGAGACAAATAAATAGCTTTCTGCCCGGGAAGATGACTTCCCGGGCATTTTTTACCGACAGAGCTTTGCCACGATTTCGTGCATTTCCTCCTGAGAGCTAGCATGGTGCGCCCTGTCGATCAGGGCCTGCTTTTCCTCCTCCGTCAGATTGGAGTAGGCGTTGAAGGCCGGGGGATTCATGGCCAGGGCCATGCCAAAGCCGAGGGGAATTCCGCTGAAATCCATGTTGCTTCCTTCT
>CAMEWH010000126.1:0-5102 GCA_945940335.1 uncultured Clostridia bacterium
GCCTGACGGAGGGCAAGCATTGCTCCGTCTGCAACGAGGTCTTGGTTGCCCAGACTGTAGTCCCCGCCAAGGGGCACACCGAGGTCATCGATGCCGCCGTGGCACCCACCTGTACCGAAACCGGCCTGACGGAGGGCAAGCACTGCTCCGTCTGCAACGAAGTTTTGGTTGCCCAGACAGTGGTCCCCGCCACCGGCCACACCGAGGTCATTGATGCAGCCGTGGCACCCACCTGTACCGAAACCGGCCTGACGGAGGGCAAGCACTGCTCCGTCTGCAACGAGGTCTTGGTTGCCCAGACTGTAGTCCCCGCCAAGGGCCACACCGAAGAAACCATCCCCGGCAAGGCTGCCACCTGTACGGAAACCGGCCTGACCGATGGCGTGAAATGCTCTGTCTGCGGTGAGATTCTGGTGGCGCAGACGGTAGTATCCCGCAAGGCGCATACGGAGGAAATCGACCCGGCCGTGGCGGCAACCTGTACCGAACCCGGTCTGACTGAGGGCAAGCATTGCTCTGTTTGCGGCGTGACGCTGGTGGGACAGAATTCGGTCCCCGCAAAGGGCCACACCGTGGTAATCGACGAGGCTGTAGAGGCTACCTGCACCGAGACCGGTCTGACCGAGGGCAAGCATTGCTCTGTCTGTGACAAGATTCTGGCAGAGCAGACGGAAGTACCCGCCAAGGGCCACACCGAAGTGGTGGATGAAGCGGTGGAAGCTACCTGTACCGAAACCGGTTTGACGGAGGGTAAGCACTGCTCCGTCTGTGACGAAGTGCTGGCTGCCCAGGAAGAAGTCCCGGCTTTGGGCCACGATTGGGGAGAGTGGACTGTCTCCATTCCCGCAACGCCGGAGGCAGAGGGGGAAGAAATCCGCACCTGCAGCCGCTGCGAGGAAGAAGAAACCAGGCCCCTGGCCTACACCGGCCACCGGCTGGAGCTGACAGGCACTGGGTTGGAGAACGAGAGCGTTGTTTGGATTGACGGCGCCCCCTGTTATGTCCAGAAGGACGAGTCCGGGAAGCCGTATCTGATCCTGCCGGAGCACTGCACGCCCATTCTGGTCACCTACTCCTTCAACACCGGCTCCGGTGACCGCCATGCCCAGTATCCCACCGGGATGCAGGTGTATCGGATTGTAACGACGGAGTCCGGCATGACAGTGGAGCATATCCCCGCGCTGGACAATCTGCTCCAGTATTCCGGCAGCTCCATCCGCATCACCGGCAAGAAGGGCATCCGCATGATCACCTCCATCAATCAGGCCACCCGCAATGCCCTCACCGGCAGCGGTCTCGCCGGGTTTACCCTGCTGGAATACGGCACAGCCCTGTGCCGCAGCAGCGTCCTGGAGGGCGGCGCGCCTCTGGTGCTGGGAACCGCCGGGGTGAAGTCCAACTACGCCTATTTGAAGGACGTTGCGGACCCGGTGTTCAAGTACACAGGCGGCCTGATTCAGTATACCAACGTTCTGGTTGGCTTCACCGATGAGGACTGCAAGGAAGACATCGCCATGCGGCCCTACATCAAGCTCCAGGACGAAAGCGGCGAAGTGGTCACCATCTACGGCGGCACCGTCTACCGCAGCATCGGCTACATCGCCTACCAGAACCGGAATGCCTTTAAAACCGGTTCCGAGGCCTACAATTATGTGTGGAACATCATCCACTATGTGTACGGCGATCAATACGACGCCGACTACAAAGGATAAGGAGGAATCGGAATATGAAAAAATGGACGGCCCTTTTCCTGAGCTTGCTGGTGATCCTGGGCTGTACCGCAGCCGCCGCCGGGGAAGGAACGGAAGAGGCCACCATCCTGGCGGACAAGGTGCCCGCCGTGGTGGAGCTTCTGGCCCGGGGAGATACCGTGAACGTGGTGGGAGAATTCGACGAGGACCACTATGTGATCGAAATGGAAGCAGGTTTCGGCCTGGTGGAAAAAATGCTGCTTTCCATGGCCGATGACCCTGCTTACGAAGCCTGGACCGGCTACTCCCGGAATAACCGGAACCTATACGACAATTATCACCTGTGGGGCGAGCCGGTGCAGGTGCTGGGCACCAACGTGAAGGTGGAAGTGCTGGACGAGCTGGACGGCTGCTGCGTGGTGAAGTGGGATGACGTCACCGGCTTTATGAAGATGGATGACATCAGCAGATATCCCATCCAGAGTGGCGGCGGTGGCGGTGCCCCTGCGGGAGGCAATGACGGCGGCGAGATCAGCCTGAGCCGCAGCGAAGGCATCATCACCGGCGGCATCGTCCTGCTGAACGGCATCACCTGGGAGGCAACCGTCACCGGAGAGGCCACGGTGAAAGCCGACGGCGCGGAAGTGGTGCTGTGCTATTTTGACCGGGAGGACACCGTGCAGATCCTGCCGGAGCCCGACGAAGAATGGGAAGGCTACGTCACGGTGCTGGTGGATGGCAGTTATGCTCACGTGAAGTCCGCCCTGCTCCTGCCGGAGGGGGAAGAGCCCTACGAAGCGTGGGACGGCTATGCCAAAAAGGACGCCCGGCTCTACGACAATTTCTGCCTCCGGGGTGAGGGAGAAACCCTGAACACCAACACGGCGGTTCATGTGGTTGCGGACCTGGAAATCTGCTATCTGGTCACGGTGAAGGGTGAATTCGGCTACATGGCCAAGGACCTGGTAAGCCCCACCCAGACCGCCACCTACAGCGCCCCAGCCGGCGGTGGTGGTCAGGAATGGTCCGACCCGGTTCTGTAAGCACGTAAAATGAAAGCCAGGAGCGGAATTATCCGCTCCTGGTTTGATTTTTCGCAGGGCTGCCGTGGAAGGGATGGGACACCCCGGCCCGTTTGCAGGTAAAATTCCGAATCGTTGCCATAATTCCATAGACAAATTGCGCAATTTTTGGTATACTAAGCAAATCCCTGATTTGTGAACAGGAGGCAATTTATGCACGAATATCTTTTGAGCTGCGGCTCCACGGCGGATCTGACCCGGGAGCAGATGGAGAAGCGGGACATCCACTATGCCTGCTTCCATTTTTCCCTGGACGGGAAGGAGTACCAGGATGACATGGGTCAGTCCATGGCCCCGGAGGAGCTGTACGGGAAAATGGTGGCGGGGGCGGATGTGAAGACCTCCCAGGTCACCATGGCGGAATATCTGGACTATTTTGGCAGCCTGCTCCGGCAGGGGAAGGACGTTCTTCACATTGACTTCTCCAGCGGCCTGTCGGGTTCTTTCAATTCCGCCCGGCTGGCGGCGCAGGAGCTGGCGGAGCAATATCGCGACCGAAAAATCATCGTGGTGGATTCCCTGGCCGCTTCCAGCGGCTACGGCCTGATCATGGAGACCCTGGCGGATATGCGGGACGCGGGCCGGAGCATCCAGGAGCTGCACCAATGGATCGAGGAAAACAAGCTGCGGATGCACCACTGGTTTTTCTCCACCGATCTGACCTTCTACATCAAGGGCGGCCGGGTGTCCAAAACCGCCGGCCTGGTGGGTTCCCTGCTGAACATCTGCCCCCTGCTGAACATGGACTGCCAGGGAAAGCTTATCCCCCGGGAAAAGCTCCGGGGCAAAAGGAAGGCCATCCATCGCATCGTGGAGATGATGGAGGCCCACGCCCAGGGCGGGCTGGACTACAGCGGAAAATGCTATATCTGCCATTCCATGTGCCTGGAGGATGCCAAAACGGTTGCCGCCGCCGTGGAGGAGAAGTTTCCCCACCTGCAGGGCCGGGTGGAGATCTATCCCATCGGCGCCACCATCGGCAGCCACACCGGCCCCGGCACCCTGGCCCTGTTCTTCTGGGGCGATGAGCGGAAGAATTGATGAATCAAAAAAGGGCTTTGGCTCCCACCGAAAGGGGATACCAAGGCTCTTTTTTTGAAGGCAGAGAGATATCACAAGGTTCGCCCATACCAAAAGCGGCCTGCGGCATCCTTTCGCACATTACAGGGCGTTTTGGACCAGAGCC
Organism: uncultured Clostridia bacterium; assembly: GCA_945940335.1. Classification (GTDB taxonomy): domain Bacteria; phylum Bacillota; class Clostridia; order Oscillospirales; family Oscillospiraceae; genus Faecousia. The sequence continues at coordinate 3,960 of CAMEWH010000126.1, forward strand.
TGGTACATGTCCTCCGTCAGGTCACAGCCGTAGAACAGCTTGTAGTAGGCGGTCACTTCCTCCTGAAGGTCGTAGTCGGTGTACTCCGGGTACAGCAGGCTCCCCAGCCACAAAATGCCCAGGTAGCGCTGCACTGCGGGGGGAGAGGACAGCCAGCCGTAGGGGCCGGAGGGGGTCTCGTAATAATGGCCGGCGGCAATGGCGTCCAGGCTCTGCCATTCCGGCAGGGAGGCCACTTCGGCGTAACAGCTGTCCGGGGCGAAGAGGATGTACTCCGGGTTCCACTCCAGAATCTGCTCCAGATCTACCTCGTTTCCGCTGCCGCTGGAAACCGCCTGCTCCAGCTGGGCCAGATTCTTACCCATCAGGTTCACGGTCTCGGCATGGAAGGAGCCCTCCGCCAGCACGTTCACGCCCTTGTCTCCCAGACAGTACAGCACTTTCTTTCGGGCGCCGTCGGCATCCACCCGCTCCATCATGGCAGTGGCACGGTGATAGGTATTTTCGCACCAGGAGGCCAGCTCCTCCGCCTGTTCCTCACGACCCAGCAGGCTGCCCAGCAGCCGGTAGCCTTCCGGGGCAGTGGCCACCGTGGCGTCGATGTGCAGGAAGGGGATGCCGGTCTGCTCCGTCAGAGCATCCAGGTCCTCTGCGATGGTTTTCTTGGCCTCTCCCACGTCGATGACCACATCCGGTGCCGCGGCCAGCAGAGCCTCCAGGTCCATTTCCCCCTTGCCGCCGTAGAGCTGACCCAGCTCCGGCAGCTGGGTGATATTCTCCGGCAGATAGGCGGATGCACTGTTGGCAAAGCCATTGCTCACTCCTACCAGCATATCCCCCGCCAGGGGCAGCAGATACACCTGGGACAGGGGGCCGGAGACGGCAACAGATGTAATCTCAGCGGGGATCGTAACGGTGCGCCCGGCGGAATCCGTAAATTCCCGGGTTTCGGGAGTGTTGGCACTTGCGCCCCCCAGGGAGAAAACCGCCAGCAGCAGGCAAAGGGCCAGTAAAAGGGCGAGTGTTTTTTTCATGCCTTGGAATCCTCCTTGAATTTTTGATTTTATTCGGATGATCGAAAAGTGTTCTTTGGCGGGCAGATACGGCAGCACCCCTTGGCTCTCCCTTTGGGAGAGCTGTCAG
>CAMEWH010000127.1:0-5102 GCA_945940335.1 uncultured Clostridia bacterium
CTCCCAAAGGGAGAGCCAAGGGGTGCTGCCGTATCTGCCCGCCAAATTACAATTTCCCGATTTGCCCCATTCCATTAAAAAATAAAAATAATGTTTGACAAATCCCCATTTAGCCTATATAATATCAAGGCATGACTGCGAGGAGGGGAAAAGTATGCTGCTAGGGCTTTCCAAGATCATTGACAGTCCCGGCGCAAGCGTTCCTTTTTCCGTCAGCGTAGATCTCAGCGACCTTCGTTACGGCGTTTCGTGCCCGGTGTCTGAGCCGGTTGTGGCTCAGGGCGTGGTGCGCAATACCGCCGGCGTCCTGTTGATGAAAGGCAATGTTACCACCACCATCCACGGCATCTGCGACCGCTGCGCCGCAGAGTTTGACCGCTTTATCGATTTTCCCATCGATGTGGTTCTGGTAACCGAACTGAGCAACGAGGAAAACGAAGACGAGTGGGTATTCCCTCTTGAAGGGGACAGCGCCGACCTGGACGACATTGTGCGCACCGTGTTTGTGCTGAATCTGGATTCCAAGCTGCTGTGCAAGGACGACTGCAAGGGCCTGTGCCACCGGTGTGGCAAGAATCTGAACGACGGTCCCTGCGGCTGCCAGAAGGAACTCGATCCCCGATTTGCTGCTTTACGGCAGCTTCTGGAGAAGTAAACCAATAAACGATGCTGTTAAAAGCAGTTTTACCAAGGAGGTGTCACCATGGCTGTCCCTAAGTGTAAAGTGTCCAAGGCCCGCCGCGATAAGCGCCGTGGCTCCAACTGGAAGCTCTCCGCTCCCAGCGTCGCGGTTTGCCCCAAGTGCGGTGAACCCGTCATGCCCCACAGAGCCTGCAAGGCTTGCGGCACCTACAACGGCCGTCAGGTTGTGGCTGTTGAGGCTGAGTAAGGCATAAGCGGAAAAGCAGAGGAAGGCTTCTGGCCTTCCTCTTTTTCCGTTTTCAGACAGTTTTTTGTTGCTTTTATCAGATAAATATGGCATAATGAATTGGATACAGTGAAAGGACGTGATGTTCATGGCAAAACCCCTGGTGGCCATTATTGGCCGCCCCAATGTGGGCAAATCCATGTTATTCAATAAGCTCACCGGTCAGCGCACCTCCATCGTGGAGGACACCCCCGGTGTCACCCGGGACCGGATCTACGGCGACTGCGAATGGTGCGGCCGCACCTTCTCCCTGGTGGATACCGGCGGCATCGAGCCGGGCACCGACAGCGATATGCTGAAATTCATGCGCCGTCAGGCGGAGATCGGCATCGAGCTGGCAGACGCCATCATCATGGTCACGGATGTTCGCTCCGGTGTCACGGCGGCGGACGAGGACGTAGCGGTGATGCTGCGCAAGTCCGGCAAGCCCGTGGCCCTGGCGGTGAACAAGTGCGACAGCGTGGGCCCCACCAACCCGGATGTGTACGAATTCTACAGTCTGGGCATCGGGGACCTGTTCGAGACCTCCGCCGTCCACGGTCACGGCACCGGCGACCTGCTGGACTGGGTGCTGGCCAACATCCCCGACAATGACGCCGAGGAGGAGGACGACGGCATCATCAAGGTGGCCATCGTGGGCAAGCCCAACGTGGGCAAGTCCAGCCTCCTGAACCGGATTCTGGGAGAGGAGCGGGTGATCGTCTCCAACGTGGCAGGCACCACCCGGGACGCCATCGACTCCTACTACGAGAACGAAACCGGAAAATACTGCTTCATCGACACCGCCGGTATGCGCCGGAAGAGCAAGGTGGACGATGTGATTGAAAAGTACTCCAACATGCGCTCCATCAACGCCATTGACCGCTCCGACGTGTGCCTGATTCTGGTGGATGCCAACGACGGCGTCACCGAACAGGATACCAAAATCGCTGGGTTGGTCCACGAGGCCGGCAAGGCCGCCATCATCGTGGTGAACAAATGGGACGCCGTGGCCGACAAGGAAACCAACACCATGCGGGACATGGAGAACGACGTACGCCAGGGCCTGAGCTATATGCTCTACGCCCCCGTGGTGTTCCTCTCCGCCCTGACGGGCCAGCGGGTGGACAAGCTGTTCCAGGTGATCCAGGAGGTCTACGCCCAGAACACCAGCCGCATCACCACCGGCGCGCTGAACAGCGTCCTGGCCGATGCCACCGCCCGGGTGCAGCCCCCCACGGACAAGGGCCGTCGGCTGAAGATCTATTATATGACCCAGGCCAGCACCAAGCCGCCTCATTTCGTCATCTTCTGCAATGACGCCCGGCTTTTCCACTTCTCCTATCAGCGGTATCTGGAAAACCAGATCCGGGAGGTCTTTGGCCTGAAGGGCACCCCCGTCCGCATCACCATCCGCCAGAAGGGCGACAAGGAGGAAACGTAATGGTTCTGTCTGTGATTCTCACTGCCGTCATTGCCTACCTGCTGGGCAATCTGAACGGCGCCGTGATCATCAGCCATCTGGTGGCCCACGAGGACGTGCGTACCAAAGGCAGCGGCAACGCCGGTCTGACCAACTTCACCCGGAACTACGGTGCGTCCACCTCCGTGTTTGTGATTCTCATTGACGTGGGCAAGGCCGCGGCTGCCTGCCTGGTGGGTGGGCTGCTGCTGGGGCGCTTCGGCCACTACATCGACGGCGTCGCCCTGGGCGGCCTGTTCGTCATTGTGGGCCATGACTTCCCTGCCCTGCTGGGCTTCAAGGGGGGCAAGGGCATCCTCAGCGGCGTCACCGTGGCGCTGATGCTGGATTGGCGCATCGGCCTGTTTGTATTCGGTATTTTCCTGGTGGCCTATTTCCTGACGCATTACGTGTCCCTGGGCAGCGTGCTGTCCTCCGGCTCCTTCGGCTTCCTTTATGCCTGGGTCCACCGGGGCGAAAATCTCTTCCCCATCCTGGTGGGCTTCTTCCTCAGTGCCCTGATTGTGTGGATGCACCGGAGCAACATTGTCCGCCTGGTGAAGGGGGAAGAGCGCAAGACCAACCTCTTCGGGAAAGGAACAAAGCAATGAAAGCAGCAGTTGTCGGGGCCGGCGCCTGGGGTACCGCCCTTTCCATCCTTCTTTGCAAAAACGGCCACGACACCACCCTCTGGTGCAGAAGCGCCGCCCGGGCTGCTCAGATTCAAAGCACCCGCATCAATCCCCGGCTCCCCAATGGGGTCCTGCCGGAAAACCTCACCGTCACCGCCGACCCCGCCTGCGTGGCGGACTGCCGGATGGTGGTCATCGCCAGCCCCTCCTTCCCCATCCGCCAGGTGCTGGCCGCCGTTGCCCCCTACCTGAAGCCGGATACCCTACTGGTATCCGTGACCAAAGGCATTGAAGACGGCACATTGCTTCGCATGAGCCAGGTGGTATCCCAGGTCACCGGTCACGAAACCGTGGTGGCCCTCACCGGCCCCTGCCACGCAGAGGAAGTGGCCGTGGGCATCCCCACCGGTTGCCTGGCCGCCTGTGAGGACAGGGAAAGCGCCGAGCTGGTGCAGGATGCCTTCATGTCCGATACCTTCCGGGTCTACACCAGCCCGGATGTGGTGGGCGCGGAGCTGGGCGGCGCGCTGAAAAACGTGATTGCCCTGTGCACCGGTGTGGTGACGGGTCTGGGCTTCGGGGACAACACCAAGGCCATGCTCATGACCCGGGGCCTCACCGAAATCGCCCGGCTGGGGGTTTCCCTGGGGGCCCAGCAGAGCACCCTGGCGGGGCTCTCCGGCATCGGCGATTTAATCGTCACCTGCACCTCCCAGCACTCCCGGAACAACCGGGCCGGAATCCTCATTGGCCAGGGAGCCACCCCGGAACAGGCCATGGAGCAGGTGGGGGCCGTGGTGGAAGGCTATTATGCCGCCAAATCCGCCTGGGAGCTGTGCCGGAAGCAGCAGGTTGAAATGCCCATCATCCGCGCCGCCTACCAGGTTCTCTACGAAGGCGCGGACCCCCGTCAGGCTGTGACCCAGCTGCTGCTGCGCCGGCGGAAGGCGGAATCGGAGGATGCAGGATGGGCGTAAAGCATTCCGGCAAAAAAGCCAAAAAGAGAAGATTGCCCTCCATTCGGCCCCTCTTCGGTAAAATCAAAAGGGGGGTTGTGTCCCTTTTCCACCGGATGGGGCTGGGGGAGCTGAAGCAGCTGCGCTGGCAGAATTTCCTGCTGCTCATCGCCGCCGGCTGCATCAACGCCGTGGGCGTGACCATGTTCCTTGCCCCGGTGAACCTGTATGACAGCGGCATCTCCGGCACCTCCATGCTGCTCTGGCAGGCGACCCCGCCGGAATATACCCTGTCATTGTTTCTGGTGGTGCTGAACATCCCCCTGTTTCTCTTCGGTCTGAAAAAGCAGGGCTGGTGCTTCACCCTGTATTCCATCTGGGCGGTGCTGGTGTACTCCGGGGCATCCTTCCTGATCACCAACGTGCTGCCCGTGGATGTATCCGCCGCCTCCCCCTTTGCCGGGCAGGATCTGCTGCTGTGCGCCATTTTCGGCGGACTGGTCTCCGGTGCGGGCAGCGGCCTGACCATCCGCTTCGGCGGAGCCATCGACGGCATGGAGGTGCTGGGCGTTACCTTTGCCAAGGGCCTGGGGCTTACCGTGGGCACCTTCGTGATGATCTACAACGTGATTCTCTACATCCTCATCGGCATCATCTGGGGCAGCTGGATTCTGCCGCTTTACTCCATCATTACTTATTTTGTGGGCAACAAGACCATCGACTTCATTGTGGAAGGTCTGGACAAAGCCAAGGCCGTGATGATTGTGACGGAGCGGGAACAGGAAATCTGCCAGGCACTCTCCAATGAATTCGGCCGGGGCATCACCCAGATCAATGCCCGGGGGTATTTTTCCGGAGCAGAGAAATGCGTAATCTACTTCGTGGTGAACCGGTTCCAGATCCCCAGGGTCAAAAAAATGGTCACCGCCATGGATACGAACGCCTTTATCACCATCACCGAAATCTCCGACGTGATGGGCTCCAGTGTGAAACAGAATTAAATAAAAAGAGGCCCATGAATGGGCCTCTCAGACTGTCGAAAAAGTCCAGCTTTTGCTGGGCTTTTTCCATTTTCTATGATATAATACATATGGGTGATGAAAAATGCTGGAACGTGGAAAAATGGAACGAGGAATATACGAAAT
>CAMEWH010000128.1:0-5093 GCA_945940335.1 uncultured Clostridia bacterium
TTGGGAGAGCTGTCAGCCGAACAGGCTGACTGAGAGGGTACCGCAGTAGGATAATGGCAGCCGAATCAAGCCATGCTGTCCCTCTCAGTCTGCCCCTTACGGGGCAGCCAGCTCCCCCAGAGGGGGAGCCAAGAGACGCGTCGGTCCCAGTACGCCAAATTACAATTTTACCCGTTTACGAAACAAATTCTGCCAATGTGTTTCCACAGACTGTCCCAAAAATCCCCGGAAAGGGGAGCATCTACCGTGAATTCCTTTGAAATTCTTAAATCTGCCGAATTCTGTTTACTTTCCCGGGAGAATATGATAGAATAGATGGAACTTTCCGATAAAGGATGATATTCTTTGACTTTTGACTCGACGAAGCTGATAATCGACCTGGATGCCATCCGGCACAATGTGAATGCCGTGAAGGCCCGGGCCAAGGGTTCGGTGATGGCCGTCATCAAGGCCGATGCCTACGGTCACGGGGCGGTGGAGCTGGCGAAGTACCTGGATGATGACTGTGCCTTTTTTGGAGTCAGCTCCATTCTGGAGGCCCTGGAGCTGCGGCAGGCGGGGATCTGTAAGCCCATTCTGATTCTGGGCCATACCCCGGTGAGTGCCTTCCCCGAGACAATCCGGGAGGATGTCCGCCCCACCATCTACCGGTATGAGGACGGCCTGGCCCTGTCCCGGGCAGCGGCGGAGCTGGGACTTACAGGCAAATTCCATTTTGCTGTGGACACCGGCATGAGCCGCATCGGCTTTCAGGTGACGGAGGAGGATGCGGACATTTGCGCCCAAATCGCTTCCCTTCCCCATGTGGAGGCGGAGGGCTTGTTTTCCCACTTTGCCACCGCCGACTGCGCCGACCTGACCCGGGCCAAAGGGCAGGCGGAGCGCTTTGCGGCGTTTGATGCCATGCTGAAGGAGCGGGGGGTGAACATCCCCATCCGGCATCTGGACAACTCGGCGGGTGTGATGAATTTCGGCTGTGAATACGAAATGGTCCGCTCCGGCATTGTGACCTACGGCATGTACCCCAGCGACGAGGTGGATCCGGCCCTGCTGGACCTGCGGCCTGCCCTGCGGTGGGAAAGCCGCATCACCCACCTGAAAACCCTGGAGCCCGGCCGGGAAATCGGCTACGGCGGCACCTATACCACCACCCGCCCCACCAAAGTAGCAACCATCCCCGTGGGCTATGCCGACGGCTACCGGAGAAACCTCTCCGGTCGTTTCCATGTGCTTATCCGGGGAAAAAAGGCCCCCATCCTGGGCAGAATCTGCATGGACCAGATGATGGTGGATGTGACCCACATCCCCGATGTACAGCCCGATGATGTGGTGGTCCTGGTGGGCCGGGACGGCGATGAAACAATCACCGTGGAGGAAATCGCCGCCCGGGGAGACAGCTTCAATTACGAATTCGTCTGCGGCATCAGCCGCAGAGTGCCGCGGGTGTATACCATGGGTGGGAAAGTGGTTCATTCCGTGGTGTATTTGTTGGATAAATCGTAATTTGAAGGTTTGCACACGCCAACTGTAGGGGAGGCTATTAGCCTCCCGCGCAGTACTAACCCGTAATCATGTACCAGGACGGGCGAATTCGTACTGTGTCGAACATAGTACGATTTAACCGAACACTCAGTTTCGCTACCTGGCGGGAGGATAATATCCTCCCCTACAGTGGGCTGGGCGGTAATCCCAGCCAATCATCTAAAAAATGAAATTCAGGAGGACAGCAAATGTCTGAATATCATTCCCCCAAGTATGGGAAAAGAAGAAAACGGAGAAAAAAACGATCCAGTTCCTCTCCCATCGTCATCGGACTGGTTCTGGTGATGGCGGTGCTGGTGCTGTTTTCCCTGGGGCTGCGGCTGCTGTTAAACAGCGGCGGGTCCGCGCCCGCCGTGGAAGTGGAGAATGTGGAAACGACAGCGGCGGCGGAAACCGCCCCGGCGGAGACGGTGAAAGAAAAGGGCCCCTCCCTCTGGCAGCGGCTCTTCGGCTCCAAGGAAACGGAGCCCCCGGAAATGCCGGAGCCGGAGCATGTGGTTTCCACAGCGTCAATTGCCGTTACCGGTGATGTGCTGATGCACATGCCCGTGATCAACACCGGATTGCGCAGCGACGGCAGCTACAATTTTGACTCCATTTTCCAGTATCTGAACACCTACGCATCCGCTGCCGACCTGGCGGTGGCCAACCTGGAAACCACCCTGGCTGGCTCCGACAAGGGCTACAAATACTCCGGCCACCCCGCCTTTAACTGCCCGGACGAAATTGTGGATGCCTTGAAAAACGCCGGCTTTGACCTGCTGCTCACCGCCAACAACCACTGCTACGACACCAGTGAGTATGGCTTCCTGCGCACCGTGACCACCGTCCGGAGCAAGGGGCTGCAGGTGCTGGGCACCCGGGCGGAGGTTTCCGAGCCCAAGTATGTGGTGCAGGAAGTGAACGGCATCAAAATCGGCATGGTGAACTACACCTACCAGGGCCTGCCGGAGAATCCCACCGCCGGGAAGGTGTACATGAACAGGAACACCCTGTCCGACACCTGCGCACTTTTAGTGAATTCCTTTGTGCCCGGCCAGTTGGATTCTTTCTATCAGGAAGTGAACCAGTGCCTGACGGAGATGAAGGCAAACGGGGCGGAGGCCACCGTGATGTTCATCCACTGGGGCAATGAATACCAGACGGCCCCCAGCACCGAACAGCAGCAGATTGCCCAGCAGCTTTGCGACATGGGCTTCGATGTGATCGTGGGCGGTCATCCCCACGTGATTCAGCCCGCGGCGCTGCTCACCAGCCGGGTAGACCCGGACCGAAAAACCGTGTGCCTGTACTCCACCGGCAACGCGGTGTCCAACCAGCGGATCGCGGAAATGGACCTGAAAACCGGCCACACCGAGGATGGGCTGCTGTTTTCCATGACCTTCAGCAAGTATTCCGACGGCACCGTCTATCTGGAAGAGGTGGATTTGCTGCCCTGCTGGGTGGACCTGCGCACCGAGCCCCAGACCCAGTATCCCATCATCCCCCTGGACGATTCCATCCGGGACCAGTGGCAGAGTCTGTTCGGCCTGACGGACGAGGCCCTGGAGGGTGCCCAGAAATCCTACGACCGCACCCTGGAGCTTACCGGCTCCGGGATCCGGCAGGCCCGGGAATACCTGACCCAGCAGAAGCAGCAGCGTGAGGCGGATTATCTGGCCGCCGTTACCGAAACGCAGGAGGCCGCCTGACGGCCGAAAGGAGAGAGCCTATGAAAACCTTCTGGCGCAGCCTGATTACTGCGCTGAAAATCGTCCTGTTTACCGTGCTCATCATTTCCGTTGCTGGCATCGGTATCCTGGGCTGGTACTTCTATGATACCACCTTCGCCGAAACTCCTTCGGACAATGGGGTGTTCCGGCTCCTGGAATCTCTGGTGCCCACCCGGGAGACCCAGCCCACGGAGCCTCTGATTTCTACCTTGCCCACCACCCAGCCTACCGAGCCGCCCACCACGGAGCCGCCCACCACTCTGCCTCCCGAGCCGGAGCATGTGGTGTCCACCGCCACCATCGGCACCGTGGGCGATCTGCTGATGCACAAGCCGGTGTTTGAATCCTGCCGGCAGAGCGACGGCAGCTACGATTTTGAGTCCATCTTCCGCTATTTCAAGGATACCATTTCCTCCCTGGACTACGCCATTGCCAATCTGGAAACCACCTTCGGCGGCGACGGCTATGTTTACCAGGGGAACCCCGCGTTCAACTGCCCCGATGCCCTGGCCGGGGATGTGGCGGAGGCCGGCTTTGATATGCTGCTCACCGCCAACAACCACTCCGGCGACACCATGGCCTCGGGCATCATCCGGACCGTGGAGCATGTGCGCCAAAGCGGCCTGGTGGCCCTGGGGAGCCAGCTGAACGGCGAGGAGCCCAAGTACCAGATCATAGATGTGAACGGCATCAAAATCGGCATGGTATGCTACACCTGGGCCTACAGCGGCGACGGAACCAAGTTCTCCCTGAACGGCCTTGCCGCCGTCCAGGACGAGGGCCAGATGAACTACTTTGTGAACAGCAACCCCGACAAGCTGTACCGCGAGGCGGAGCAGATCATGGCGGAAATGAAAGCCAACGGTGCGGAAGCCACCATGATGTTCATCCACTGGGGCGTGGAGTACAACACCACGGAGAACGCCCTGCAAAACGCCATCGCCCAGCGGCTGTGCGACATGGGCTTTGACGTGATTGTGGGCGGCCATCCCCATGTGGTGCAGCCTGTGGACCTGCTTACCAGCACCGTGGACCCGGATCACAAAACGGTGGTGATCTACTCCCTGGGCAACGCGGTGTCCAACCAGCGCACCGGTATCAGTGACCTGTTCCCCGCAGGCTACACCGAGGACGGCGTGCTGTTCAACGTCACCTTCTCCAAGTACTCCGACGGTACCGTCTACCTGGAGGATGTGGATGTGATCCCTACCTGGGTGGATCTGCGCACCACCAACGGGCGGTTCTATCACATTCTGCCCCTGGATGCCAGCCGGATGGACGACTGGAAGACCCTGCTGGACCTGACGGACGGAACCCTGAATTCCGCCACCCGGTCCTACAACCGCACCATGGGCATCGTGGGCGAGGGGCTGGAAAAGGCCAAGCAGTACCTGGCTGAAGCCAAGGACCTGCGGGAAGCCAATTACCTGGCAGCCGTGGTGGATATGATGTACGCCGCGTAAATGTTTAGAGCACCTTCCAACGAAACCGGAAGGTGCTCTCTTTTTTATGAATTGTGCTTATCGGTTTAACTCAGCAAATTGTAATTTGGCTGCCTGAGCGCTACCCAACTCACTGTAGGGGCGGCTCGTAGCCGCCCGCGCGGTACAATCCCACAATAACAAATCAGCTCGGGCGAATTCGTACTGTGTCGGACGTGGTATCATTCAACCGAACACTCAGTTTCATAGCGTAGCGGGAGGCTAAGAGCCTCCCCTACAGTTAGGACGGAACCTGGTTCCATTTTACCCTCCGGTAAATTACAATTTGTCGCGTTGCTGAGCAAAGATAATATGAAATGACCTCTCACTTGCAAAACGTGGATTTACCTGTCATACT
>CAMEWH010000129.1:0-5054 GCA_945940335.1 uncultured Clostridia bacterium
TGCCCGGGTATTTTTACGGGAAGAAGAAAATGGATCATTCCTGAAAAACAGCACCCATGAAAAGGAGTGGAATGTTGTGCTGATTTTAGCCTTTGAAACCTCCGCCAAGGCTGCCTCCGTGGCCCTTCTGGAGGATAGAAAGCTGTTGGGGGAGAGCTACCAGAACACCGGCCTGACCCACAGCCAGACCATTATGGTCATGGCAGAGGACCTGCTGAAGCAGTGCGGAAAGCAGGTTTCCGATCTGACTGCCATCGGCGTGGCCAATGGCCCCGGTTCCTTTACGGGCATCCGTATCGGTGTGGCGGCAGCCAAGGGCTTTGCCTGGGGGGCGGAGCTTCCCTGCTGCGGGACAAGCACCCTTGCCTCCATGGCGGTGGGGCTGGGGATCTGGCAGGGCTACGTATGCCCTGTGATGGATGCCCGGCGCAGCCAGGTATACAATGCCCTGTTCCATGTGGATTGTGGAAAATATACAAGAATCCGGGAAGACCGGGCAATCTCTCTCCGGGAATTAGGGGAGGATGTCAAAAATTTGTCCGAGCCGATTTTTTTGGTTGGAGACGGCAGCGTTTTGTGTTATAATACCCTGTCGGAAGAGGTTCCCGGACTGGTTCTCCCCCCGGAGCACCGGATGCACCAGCGTGCCGCAGGCGTGGCTCTGGAAACGGAGCGGATGCTGAAAACCGGCGGGTCTTTCCCCGGCGAAGCGCTGGTACCCAATTACCTCCGCCTGAGCCAGGCAGAGCGGGAACGGAACGAAAAAATGATGAAAAATCAATAAAAGGAGATAGACAAGATGGCACAAGTACATGTTTTGGATCATCCTCTGATTCAGCACAAGCTGGCAATCCTGCGCAGCAAGGACACCAGCGTGAAGGAATTCCGGGAGCTGGTGGGTGAGATCGCCGGCCTGATGTGCTACGAGGCCACCCGCAACCTGCCCCTGCAGGAAGTGGAAGTGGAGACTCCCATCACCACCGCCAAGTGCCGGATGCTGGCGGGCAAGAAGCTGGCCATTGTCCCGGTTCTGCGGGCAGGTCTTGGTATGGTGGACAATATGGTGGCGCTGATTCCCTCTGCCAAGATCGGTCACATCGGTCTGTACCGTGACCCTGAGACCCACAAGCCTGTGGAGTACTACTGCAAGCTGCCTGAGGACATCGAAAGCCGCCAGGTATATGTGGTGGATCCCATGCTGGCCACCGGCGGCAGCGCCGTGGCTGCCATTAACTTCCTGAAGCAGCGCGGCTGCAAGAACATCATCATGATGAACATCATCGGCTGCCCCGAGGGCGTGGCCGCTGTCCAGGCCGCTCATCCCGATGTGGAGATTTATCTGGCTGCCATGGATGAAAAGCTGAACGAGCGTGCCTACATCGTCCCCGGTTTGGGCGACGCCGGCGACCGGATCTTCGGCACCAAGTAATGAAGAATTGAATGGAAAAGCCTCCGTATCCCCAAAAAGGACACGGAGGCAATTTCTTTGGTTACGTCAGGTTTTCCTCTTTTTCAAAAAAGGCCGTTTTCATCTGAATATATTCTTCTTCTGTGCAGGCTTTCCGGCATTCCGGTTCAAAGGATTTTGTCACACGGAAGCACGTCTGGATTGTTTCGCAGGGATACATGCTGCATTGCCCGCAGTTTGCAAGCTGCTTTTCACTGACACAGGATACAATTTCGTATCGGCACCAGTTCTCTTTTTTGCAGCCGGTACAGGCAATTTCCTCATTGGAGACAACCCGGTCACGATAGCCGATCTTGAACCAAAGCTCGGCAGTATGGTGCAGCTCCTCATCGGATTTTTCAAAGGGGGCTTTGCAATAACGCGGACAGGCGGCGCAGTCGTTTCCGCAGGCCGCAATGATTTTTCTGCGGGATAACATGGTATTTTCCATCAGCAATCCTCCTTGGGATGATCCAATGTTGTGCATATCGGTTTGACACAGCAAACGGACAAATTGCAATTCGCTGCCCGCGAATTTTATTCTCCCCGGATTTTGCCGACCAGGGCGCACAGGGCAAAGGCGGCCACATCCACGGCCACCACGGTGGAGCCCACGGGGGTTCCGGCCAGAATGGAAATGACGATGCCTAGAAACGCGCAGCTCACGCTCACCACCGCCGCGCAGAGGGTCACGGACAGGAAGGAGCGGAAGATCCGCATGGCGGAAAGGGCAGGGAAGATGATCAGCGCGGAAATCAGCAGCGACCCCACCAGATTCATGGCCAGTACGATGATCACGGCAGTGATGACGGCGATGATCAGGTTGGTTGCCTCCACCCTGGTTCCGGCAGCCCGGGAGAAATTCTCGTCGAAGGTTACGTCGAAAATCCGGTGATAAAACACCAGGTAGAAAATCAACACAGCGGCGGAAAGCACAATGCACAAGGTAACCTCCGTCTGGGTCAGGGTGAGGATGGAGGTGGAGCCGAACAGGGCCCCGCACACATCTCCGGACAGGTTGGAGGAGGTGGAGAACAGGTTCATCAGCAGATAACCGAAGGCCAGAGCGCCCACGGAGATCATGGCAATGGCGGCATCGCCTTTAATTTTCGTATTCTGTCCGGTGCGCAGCAGCAGCACGGCACAAACAACCGTAATGGGCAGGACGATGAGCATCTGACTCCCGACATTCAGCACCGCCGCAATGGCCATGGCGCCGAAGGCCACATGGGACAGGCCGTCGCCGATGAAAGAGAATCGCTTCAGCACCAGGGTCACACCCAGCAATGACGAGCACAGGGCGATGAGTACCCCTACGATCAGCGCGTAGCGCACAAAGGGGTAGGACAGGTAGAGCAGTAAGGTGTTCAGCAAGATTTATCCTCCTTTTCATGCAGGAAGGAGTGGCCGATGCCGCTACACAGGTATTCCTCCCGGGTACCGAAGAAGAGCTTTTCTCCGATGTGGAGGACGTGGGTGGCATCGTCCAGGGCGGCGTTCAGATCGTGGGAGATCATGATGATGGTGATGCCCTCCCGGTGAAGCTCGGCGATGATTTCATACATCTGCGCCGTTGCCTTGGGGTCCAGACCGGAGACAGGCTCATCCAGCAGCAGGCATTTCCGGGTGGCGCACAGGGCCCGGGCCAGGAGCACCCGCTGCTGCTGCCCGCCGGAGAGATCCCGGTAGCATTTTCGGGCGAACTGTGCCATGCCCATCCGCTCCAGATTCTCAGATGCCAGCGCTTTTTCCGCTTTGGTGTAGAAGGGCCGCAGGCCGCACCGACCCTGGAAGCCCGAAAGCACGATCTCCTGCACGGATGCGGGGAAATCCCGCTGCACCTGGGTCTGCTGGGGCAGATAGCCGATTTCGGTGGATTTTAAGTCCTCCATGCGGATGGAGCCCGCCAAAGGAGGTGTCAGGTTCAGAATGGTTTTCATCAGGGTGGACTTGCCGGAGCCGTTCTCACCCAGAATGCACAGGTAGTCCCCGGCGTTCACGATAAAGCTGAGGTTTTTCACAATGGGGCGGTTTTCATAGCCCAGGGAAGCGTTTTCACAAATAATCTGCGGCATAGTATCTCCTCAGTCCAGGGCTGCTGCCAGCACCTGGCGATTTTGCTCCATAATGGTAAGATAGTCCGTGCCTGCGGCCTGCTCCAGGGACACGGACTGCATGGCGTTCAGGGTGAGAACGGACATCCCGCTGCGTCCGGCATTTTCCGCCACGGTCCGGGCCAGACGGTCATCACCGGTTTCCGTAATGATCAGAGCGTTCAGCGCCAGCTCCTTTGCCCGCTCTGCCAGGAAAACCACCGTTTCAAAGCTGGCACCGGTCTCGGCAGAGCAGCCGGGGAAGGCGGCATAGTAGTGTAACCCATAATCCTCCGTCAGATACCGGTAGGGGAACCGGTCGCACACCACAATGGTGTCCTTGCTGCCCGCCTGAACGGTTTGCTGATACGCTTCGTCCAGCGCTCGGAGTTTCGTAAGATACTGCTCCAGATTTGCCTGGTAGGCGGCAGCGTGCTCCGGGTCAAGCTCCGTAAGCTCCTTCGCAATGGCGGTGCAGAACAGGGCAGCGTTTCCCAGGGAGAGCCAAACATGTTCGTCGGTTTCGTCCTCCGGCTCCGAAATCTGCATTCCAGCCACGATTTCTTCGGTATAGGCCTTTTCCCCCAGCAGGGGCAGCAGAGCCACGGTGCGCATCTTCTTGTTGGAAGGCTTCTTCAGCACATCTTCCAGCCAGGCGTCGGATTCACCGCCGCCGTAGATCAGCAGATCGCATTCCGATACGGTGACCATATCCGCAACCGTTGGCTGGAAGCTGTGAGGATCCACCCCGTCATCCACCAGCAGATGGAGCTGAACGCCGCTTTCCTTTCCGATGATCTGACGGGCCCAGTCATACTCCGGGAAAATCACCGCGACCACGCTGATGCCGTCGGTTTTTTGCTCCTGGGCGCAGCCGGTCATGCCGGACATTGCCAGGCAAAGAATCAAAACAAGAATGATTGTACGTTTCATTTCTGTTCCTTTCCGCACGCTTCGCAGACGCCATAGAAGACGGTACGAACCGGGTCGATGGAGAAGCCATGGTGCTCCAGAATGTGCTTTTGCAGCTCCGGCAGCTCCTCGCAGTGCATGTGAATCAGCTTCCCGCACACCTGGCATTTGCAGTGATAGCAGATGTCCTCTCCCGGGTGCTGCCCCAGGTATTCAAAGCAGGCGGGGGTATTTGCGTCGATGTTGTATTTGGCGACCACACCCTCGTCCACCATCCGCTCCAGCTGCCGGTAAACCGTGGCCATGCCGATGGTTTTGCCGGATTGGCGGAAATATTCACAAACGTCCGCTGCGGTAATGTGCCTGCCCGGAACGCTTTCCAGATAGCTGCGCAGTTCATCGCCCTGCCTGGTCTTGTAGGAGCCCTTGTTTGTCATGCCTTCCTCCATGATTTGATAACAGTTCTCATATTATACTCCACCAAAACAAATTGTCAATATGAAATTGGTTATCATTTTTGACTTCTGAAAAATAAAAAGGGATCGGGAAATTGTAATTTGGCGGGCAGATACGGCAACGCCCCTCTTGGCTCTCCCTTTGGG
>CAMEWH010000130.1:0-5044 GCA_945940335.1 uncultured Clostridia bacterium
CTGGCCCCTGCCCACCACCCGGGCGGCCTTCCCCCGGAGCGTGGTGGCCTACGACGCCCAGGGCAACGAGGTGTTCCGCTGCATTACCCTGTGGGTGCTGATGGACCTGAACACCCGGAAGATGATCGTCCCCGGCAAGAGCGGTATCATCGTGGCCGGTACCCTTCGGGGCAACGAGCTCCCCGCGCCAAACGGACTGATCCCCAAGCCCCTGGGCACCCAGACAAGCCGCACCGTGGCCTTCACCGATCTGGACCGGAATGGACACATGAACAACACCCGCTGCCTGGACTGGATCGCGGACCTGCTGCCCAGCCGGTTCCACGAGAGCCACACCGTCACGGATTTCACCGTGTGCTACCTGGCGGAAGCCCGGGAGCAGCAGGAGCTGCGGCTGAACTGGGACATGAGCGACGGCTGCACCCTGCAGGTGGATGCCACCACCGGCGCAGGAGAAGAATCCCACCGGGTATTCTCCGCCAAGCTGTACTTCGACGACAACGGTGTTCTGTAAACATAAAAAGTCCTCACAGCCTGTGGAAAGCTGTGGGGACTTTTTCACACCCATCGGCCAAAACCCCGGGTTTATGCACCGTTTTCCCCATTCCCAGTTGTGGATAAACCTGTGGAGAATGTGGATAACTTTTACACAGCGGTGGAAAACTTTGTGAAAAAGTCAGTGTTATGTTAATAAATAAGCCCTTGGAAACCTTTCCAGTCCCCTACTGGGCTGTAACGCAAAAAAAGTGTTGTTTGAAGAGATATAAGATATAAGATACGAGATATAAGATATTGTGCTTATCGGTTTGACTCAGCAATTGGACAAAATGTAATTTGGCGTATCGGAACCAACGCACCCCTTGGCTCCCCCTATGGGGGAGCTGGCTGCCCCGTAAGGGGCTCACCTGAGAGAGCAGCGCACCCAATGAGCACGCTGAACCCTCAAGTGCAGTACCCTCTCAGTCAGCCTGTTCGGCTGACAGCTCTCCCAAAGGGAGAGCCAAGGGCGCTGCCGTGTCGTTGTTTGGTTTCCGTATTGCAGATTATAAAAGGATGAACCGGTTCCCAATTAGGATATCTTATATCTTATATCTCATATCTCATATCTTGTTTCGCGGCATTTGAATTCCGCTTTTTTTCTTTTTCCTCTTTACGAATCGTTAAAAGTGTTGTAAAATATTCAATCATCTGTCCAAAGGAGGTGCAACCCTTGAACTGCCTGAAATGCGGCCGGGAATCCGACCAGACCTTTTGCGAAGCCTGTCGGGAGGATATGACCCGGTACCCTGTAAAGCCCGGCACCATCGTGCAGCTGCCCAAGGATCGCAGCGCCTCCTACACCCGACGCAGCCAGGACTGGCTGGATATCATCTCGCCGGAGACGCAGATCAAAAATCAGAAGCGCACCATCCGCCGCCTGGCGTCTGCGGTGGCAGTGCTGGTCATCCTGCTCATCGCCATGGTTTTTGTCATGGTCCGAATCCTGCGGGGCAACACCCAGCCCCCGGTGGGCCAGAATTATTCTGCGGTAACCAAATCCACCGAGGATGTCACCGCCCCCACCACCGGCGCGGATATCACCGGGCAGACCGACTGAATGTTCCACGTGAAACATTCAGATCCGGCGGGGCACAGATTGTTTCACGTGAAACAAAAAGAAAATGCAGAGGGAGAGAAAGAATGGGCACAATCATTGCAGTGGTGAATCAGAAGGGCGGCGTGGGCAAAACCACCACCGCCGTCAACCTGGCCGCCGCCCTGACGGAGCAGGGGCTGCGGGTTCTGGTGTGCGATTTCGATCCCCAGGCAAACGCCACCTCCGGCCTTGGTATCGACAAGCGGAGAGTGAAGCACACCAGCTACAGCATGATCATCCAGGAGGCCACCGCAGAGCAGGCCGTGGTGAAAACCCAGTTTGCCGACGTCATCCCCTCCTCCGCCGACCTGGCGGGCGCGGGGGTGGAGCTCATCGGCATGGACCACCGGGAGCGCCGGCTGGGAAAGGAACTGGACAAGCTGCGGGACCGGTACGATTTGATTTTCATCGACTGCCCCCCTTCCCTGGAAATGCTCACCCTCAACGGTCTGGTGGCCGCAGACGGCATCCTGATTCCCGTCCAGTGCGAGTATTTCGCCCTGGAGGGCCTCAGCGATCTCATGGCCACCTTGCGCAGCGTCAAACGCCGGCTGAATCCCGGCCTGGATATTTTTGGCGTGGTGCTGACCATGTTTGACGGCCGCACCAATTTCTCCACCCAGGTTGCTCAGGAGGTGCGCCGTCACTTCCCGGGCAAGGTATTCACCACCTCCATCCCCCGGAACGTCCGTCTGGCGGAGGCTCCAAGCCACGGGCTGCCCATCACCGCCTATGACCGCAGCAGCCGGGGCGCCGTGGCCTACCGGGAGCTGGCAGAGGAAGTGGCGCGGAAACTAAGAAGATAAGGGAAGAAAGGAACGAGCAATGGCATCTCAAAAAGGACTTGGCAAGGGTCTGGGAGCACTGCTGGGGGACTTCATGGAAGCGCCTCCCGAGGACAGCGCCTACCGGATGCTCCCCCTGCACCGGGTGGAGCCAAACCCGGAACAGCCCCGGCAGGATTTTGACCAGGAGGAGCTGGAAGCCCTGGCAGAATCCATCCGGCAGCACGGAATCATACAACCCCTGACGGTGCGGGAAACCGGCGAGGGCTACTATCAGATCATCGCCGGCGAGCGCCGCTGGCGGGCCGCGAGAATGGCGGAGCTCACCGAGGTTCCCGCCATCGTCATCGAAGCGGACAACAAAAAGGCCATGGAGCTGGCCCTGATTGAAAATCTCCAGCGCCAGGACCTGAACAGCGTGGAAGAAGCCCTGGGCTATCAGTCCCTCATCAACGAGTTCGGCCTGACCCAGGAAGAGGCAGCCGCCCGGGTGGGCAAATCCCGCCCCGCCGTGGCCAACGCCCTCAGGCTTCTGAGTCTGGACGAAAAGGTGCTGGAAATGCTTCGCACAGGGGCGATCACCGCGGGCCACGCCAAGGCGATTCTCATGGTGAAAACCGGGAAAAAGCAGCTGGAAGCCGCCCAGAAAATTGCAAATCTGGGTCTTTCCGTCCGCCAGGCCGAGCTTCTGTGCAAGAACATGAGCCGGGAGCCGGAAAAAAGGAAGGAAGAAACGGTGTTCCAGGTGGACTATGTGAAGGAATGTGAAAAGTCCCTGAGCAAGCATCTGGGCCGGGGTGTGAAAATCGTCAACGGAAAACGCAAGGGCCGCTTTGAGCTGGAATTCTACGGCCAGGACGACCTGCAAAACCTGCTGGACGCCCTGATGAAATTGCAGAAATAAAACCATACAGTGGGTGCGGTGCAAACTGGTGTTTCATGGAAAAACCACACGCCATTGTAGGGGCGGCTCGTAGCCGCCCGCGCGGTGCTGTCCCGCTGAACGGAATCATTTCCGGCGAATTCGTACAAAGCTCAACCCTTTACCATTCAACGGAACGCTCAGGCCCGTTTGGTTACGGGAGGCTGAGAGCCTCCCCTACAGTGTGGTCGGGGTGCGAATCATTTTTTCAATCAATAGAAATAACCTTTATCAAAGGAGTTAGAATCATGTTAGACATTAAGAGAATCAAGGAAAATCCCGATGCCATCAAGGCGGGGATGAAGGCCAAGGAAGTGGACTGCGATGCCATCATCGACCGCATCCTGGAGCTGGATGTGCAGGTTCGGGCGCTGAAAACCTCCACCGAGAGCAAGACCGCCGAAAAGAACAAGCTGTCCAAGGAAAACGGCAAGCTCTTCGGCCAGAAGAAGGGCGCCGAGAAGCGGGGCGAGGATACCTCTGCCCTGGATGCCCAGATTGAAGCCAACATGGCCCAGTCCGTGAAGATCGACGAGGCCATTGCCGAGGACAAGAAAAATCTGAAGCTGCTGGACGATGAGCTGTACACCAACATGCTCGCCCTGCCCAACATGCCCGACCCGGATCTGCTCCCCGGCGGCAAGGAGAACAACCAGCCTCTGCGCTACATCGGGCAGAAGCACTCCTTTGATTTTGAGCCCAAGCACCATGTGGACCTGTGCACCGACCTGGGCCTTATTGACTACGAGCGGGGCGTGAAGCTGGCCGGCGCCGGCAACTGGATGTACACCGGCATGGGCGCCCGTCTGGAGTGGGCCCTGCTGAACTACTTCATCGACACCCATATCGCCGACGGCTACGAATTCATTCTGCCGCCCCACATGTTGGAGTACCAGTGCGGCCTCACCGCCGGCCAGTTCCCCAAGTTCGCCGACGAGGTATTCAAGATCGCCAACCATCCCACCGAGGGCGGCACCTTCTATATGCTGCCCACCGCCGAGGCCGCTCTGGCTTCCGTGTACCGGGAGGAAATTCTCACCGAGGCTGACCTGCCCAAGAAGTTCTTCTCCTACACCCCCTGCTTCCGCCGGGAGGCCGGTTCCCACCGGGCCGACGAGCGGGGCATGGTCCGGGGGCATCAGTTCAACAAGGTGGAGATGTTCCAGTACACCACCCCCGAAGGCTCCGACGAGGCCTTTGAAGAGCTGGTGAAGAAGGCGGAGAATCTGGTGGCCGGTCTGGGCCTGCACTTCCGCACCGTGAAGCTGGCTGCCGGCGACTGCTCCGCCTCCATGGCCCGCACCTACGACATCGAAATTCTCATTCCCTCCATGAACGGCTACAAGGAGGTTTCCTCCGTGTCCAACGCCCGGGATTACCAGGCTCGCCGGGGCAACATCCGCTACCGCCGGGCTGACGGCAAGATCGACTTCGTCCACACCCTGAACGGCTCCGGGCTGGCCACCTCCCGGATTTTCCCCGCCATTGTGGAGCAGAACCAGCGGGCCGACGGCTCCGTGGTGGTGCCCGAAGTCCTGAGAAAATACCTGGGCGGCATTGAAGTCATCGAGAAGATCAAGAAATAAGCCGCGTACCGGTTTTCAAAGGCATTGGATCAAATGTAATTTGGCGTACCGGAACCAACACACCCCTTGGCTCCCCCTATGGGGGAGCTGGCTGCCCCGTAAGGGGCAGACTGAG
>CAMEWH010000131.1:0-4954 GCA_945940335.1 uncultured Clostridia bacterium
TCATCCACGTCCTGACCGGCGGCGTTGGCACTGATGCACAGACCATCCGGATGGGCCTTGAAGATGGTGGAGCGGGCAATCTCCGACAGTGGCCGGGTGTCCAGATTTCTGTCTGACTCCGGGTTGATAAAATAGAGCATTTTCAGATCATCCAGATGCAGTGCCGATTTTCGCCGCAGAAGCGCGGAAAAGTCGTTGTTGTACAGGCCGCCATCACCCACATAAACACCACTGAAGGTCCCCCGGACAAAATCCGCGTCTACGGCGGCAGCCAGCTCCAACGTGGCTTCCCCATCGGAAATGCAGTCCACGCCGAAGGGGACACGAATGCTGTCACGCAGGCAGCCTACCACATAGGCCATGGCTGCCGGCGTCACAAAATTCATATGGCGCTGGTAGGGCAGGCTGAATTCATTGGAAATCAGAATGCCGTCTACACCGCCGTCCTGAAGCGCGGCCAGATCGGCCTTTGCGTGCTCCACCACCACCGCCATGGAATCCCCATAGCGGAATCTGGGATCTCCTGGCAGAGGATCGAGATGCAGCATGGCAATAATGGGCTTTTTGACATGAAATAGTTGTTCGGTCCAAAGCATACACATTCTCCTTTGCAAAAAAGCTCCCAGGCACAGCCGGGAGCAGACAACCCCTCACGCCTCCCGCTTTGGGGGCCAAAGCCCCCGCAGCAGGAAGTAAGGAGAGGAAAAATATCAATAATCAAACTGTCGGTAGTAACGGCGGATGGACAGCGGATGGCGCAGGAACAGCTCCATGTAAGCATCCACACGGTTGTTCACGGCGTGCATCATCAGATGGGACAGGGAACCCCGGAATTCGGGGCTGATGCCCTCCATGGGCAGCTCCTTCGTGTCAATGATGGTATAGTTGCCGCAGACTTTGGGCAGGAACCGGGCTACCCGCTCCGCCAGAGGACGCTGCTCATCCTCACCCATGAACAGGGTGACGGGGGTATCCGCCACCAGAATCTCCTGCATACCATGGAAGAACTCGGGGCAGGTAATGGACTTGGTACGAATCCACATCTGCTCCTCCCAGTAGCACATGGCGTAGGAGTAGGTGGCGCCCCACTGGTTGCCGGCACCCACAAAGTAGTGGGGAAGATCGGGATGCTCCTTCAGGAAGGCAACCTTCTTTTCCGCGTAGTCGTAAGCCCATGCGTCGGAGATTTTCTCAATGTTCACCAGATCCAGTGCCAGGTGGGCTTCCATCTCCTGATTGTAGCGGTCATAGTCGGGGAACTCACCATTCTTGTACATCAGGTAATTGGCGACCATGTAGAATTTCAGCTGCTCGTTCTTGGGGTAGACCACCAGATGATCCCACTTGCCTTCCTGGGTCAGCAGGGAGCCGGGGGTGTCAATGAAGGCGAATACCCGAACGCCCTGAGCCTTCACCGTGTCGATGAGCTGCACCATTTCCTTGGTGTTGCCGGAGACGGTGGAGTAGATGATGACAGAGCGGCTGGTCAGGCGCTTGTTGCCGGTGGTCAGGTATTCCGCGGCATTCTCCACATAGACTGGCAGAGAAGACTTGCCCCGCATATAGACTTCAACCTGCATAGCGGAAGCGTAGGTGCCGCCGATGCCGATGAAATAGATGTTGTCAAAGCCTTCCTCCCAGATCTGATCCACAATCTTCTCAATCTGGGGACGCAGAGCCAGCGCGCCATTGACACTGTCGATATCGCCCTGCTCGTTGAAGTTACGCAGGCAGGCACCCTTGGCCTCAGCCCACGTTTTAGATTCGTAATTCATACTATTTTCGATCCTTTCTTATCAAAAAGACGATTTGTTAATAGATTGGTGTGTTTTTCATATCCATATTGCGGAAGAACTGGAAAGCGTACTGAATCGCTTTGTCCCAGTAGGGCCATTCGTGATCCCCCGGTGCTTCCAGATAAATATGGCCATAGCCGGCTTTTTCCGCCGCCCGGCGGAAGGTCTGATTGTCCTCATAGAGAAAATCCGAGGTGCCGCACAGCTGGATAAGCCTTGGACGCTGGGGGTTACCCGCCTGCTGACAGACCAGAGAAATCACATCCTCTTTCTCGGAAGGCAGACCTGCGGCTCCGTGCAGGGCGCGCAGCTCCTGTGGCAGAAGATCCGGCCACTGACCGGACATCACCTGCCGGGCAAGTCTCGGATAGTTCAGGACACCGGACAGGGAGGCAATTCCGGAAAACCGTTCCGGACGGTTCAGGCCAACCTTCACAGCGCCGTAGCCACCCATGCTCTCGCCGGCAATGAAGGTGTTTTCCCGGCTGCTGTCAAAGCGGAACCATTTTTCGCAGATCTTCGGAAGCTCGTCCGCAATATAGGTAAAGTATCGTGGTCCGGAGACGCTGTCGCAGTAAAAGCTCCGCTGAACCTCCGGCATGACTATGATAAAATTGTACTTCTTGGCATAGTATTCAATCTTGGAAAACCGAGTCCACTCCCCGCTGTTGGCGGACAGTCCGTGCAGCAGGTACAGCACCATGGGCTCTCCACTGAATACCGGTGTCACATCATTGGACAGTTCTGGAAAGATCACCCGCAATTGGGTGGTCATTGCCAGACATTCGGAGTAAAAATCCCCCGTAAACAATCCCATTGTTTTACTCCTTCCGCGTTATCGCTGGAAGTGCACAGTAAACCGCCCCTTGTCTCCCCGGGTATAGCTGCGGCTCTGCTCGATGATGCGTCCCTGCTCATCATAGCTTGTACATTCAAACAGAAGCACTGGCGTCTGGGTGGTAATACCCAGCAGATTGGCATCATTGGGTTCCAGATGCACCATATCCAGCGTCTGCCGTGCCCGCTCCAGCTTGATTCCGTACAGCTCGTAGATTTCGTACAGGGAAAATACAGAAAGGTCAATGCCCTGAATCTTGGGCACCAGATTCCGCGGAACAAAAATCTCTTCCAGGGAAACCGGCTCGCCATTGCCATAGCACATCCGCTTGATATAGAAGATCTCGTCTTCCGGATGAATCCCAAACATCATGGCATATTTCGCCCCGGCAGGACGTATCATTTTCTTGAGAACCTTGATGGAGGGCGTCACATTTCGATCCAGCATGGTCTGGGTAAAACCTTTCAGTACTTCCAGATCCCGTTCTATGCGGGTTCCCAGGACAAAGACGCCTTTTCCAGCTACACGCCGCAGCAGACCTTCATTCACCAGCGTGTCAATGGCGTTGCGAACGGTCTGCCGGGTCACGGCGTACTCATCCGCCAGCTCATTTTCGGAGGGCAGCGCCGTACAGGGCGCAAATTCCCCAGTCTCGATTTTATAGCGAACGATCTCGCGAAGCTGCATATACAGGGGCGTCAATCCGCTTGCTTTGTCCATAGGGCTCCCTCCGAAATTGTTTTTTCTTACCAGGCGCCGAAATACTTCAGCGTCTCGGTGGCGTTGGCCGCGCCCTTCTCCATGGCCTCATCGATGGTCAGTCCCTCCACAATGCCGTACAGGAAGCCGGCGATATAGCTGTCGCCCGCGCCCATGCTGTCTACAACGTGTTCGCAGGGAACAATGCCGAATTTATGGAACTCGGTTCCATCGTAGCACAGACTGCCATGCTCGCCCAGCAGGGCAATTACCAGCTTGGGGCCCCGGGAGTGGTATCCCTTCATCTGATCCCGGAGGGCAGGTGTGTCACCGTCATCACTGGAGAAGAAGAGGTAGTCCGTATAGGGCATGGCGATCTGGCTGGCCTCATCCTCGGGACGGGTGGCGCAGTCAAAGGCAGTGGGAATCCCCCGGGCCTTCAGCGCCTGGAACTGCCCCTCAACCTTGCCCCACAGGTCGCAAACCACCATATCATGGGTCTGGATGAAGTCCATATCCTCCTCGGAGAGGGTATAGTCCTCCAGAACGCCCTCTTCATAATCGCCGAATACCCGTTCGCCCTCCAGCAGCTCCACCTGAGTCACGGCAGTCTTGCCGGGCTTTACATGAAGGTGGGATGCGTCCACACCCTTTGCGGAGATAGCGTCCAACATGATTTTGCCGTAAACGTCATCCCCCACAGGGCCGATATAGGAAGCCTCTCCTCCCAAGCGCACCGTGTAGACTGCCATGTTTACAGGGCCGCCGCCGGGATAGGCCTTGCCGTTTTCGATATTGCTGTAGAAGTCAACGCAGTTACTTCCAACTGCTGCCAGTTTCATAGAAGTTATCTCCTTTCAGGCTCCGTTCGATACTTGCGCAGAATGCTGGAGAAGCGAACCATATCCGGTCGCGCCACCGACTTGAAGAACTCCACCGGAACATTGTTGTAATCCCGGGCAATGCCGGTCAGGAAGAACAGGCTGCCGCCCTCGTCAATCCGAAGCTGCCGTGCTTCCGCTTCTGTGGCGTAGGTGATTCCGATGCTTTCTTCTCCGCTGAATGGGAAAACATTATAGTAACTCAGCACCCGATACAATGACTCATTGGTAAAATCATGATCGATCAGGCGTGGGCAAAGAGATAAGTTTACATAATTCGTTTCGATCATGTAGGGAACCCCGTCCATAATCCGCAGTCGGCGCAAAAACAGAACCCTTGTCTCTTCCGGAACCTGTAGTTTTTCTGAAATGTAGTGGTCTGCAAGGATCACCTCAGACTCCAGCACAGTGGTTTTCAGCTGACGACCATCCCCTCTGACGGATTCCGTGGTGGACTTTGCATCCTGAAGATTGCGCTCCAACTTGGGCGGCGCAACATATGTCCCTGATCCCTTCAGGCTGTACAGTCTGCCCATTTCCGTCAGACGGCGGATGGCAGCGCGCAGCGTTGTGCGGTTCAGCCCCCACATTTCGCACATTTCCCGTTCCGCGGGAAGCTTCCCGTGGGGCGGAATATCGTTTGTCTGGAGATAGCACTCAATCAGCTCAACAGCCTCCTCACGATGGCGGACACGCTGCTTTTGTTCCATAAATCCTATCTCCTTTCCATTTTTTGTGGA
>CAMEWH010000132.1:0-4950 GCA_945940335.1 uncultured Clostridia bacterium
TCAGCAGCAGAAGAAGAACGGCACATGGCCGCCGCAGCAGAACAGCTGCATCAGATAGCAGATGCACAGGCTGCCGCAGGGGCTGCCGCCAAAGGTGAACCCGCCGAAATTGCCTGCCTGCTGGCGATAGGCGCTGCCGCCGTTTTCCAGCCGGTTCAGCGCCCACAGGTATTCCTGGTTGTCCGGCTCCATGCTCACGGCCTTGCGCATATGCTCCAGAGCGGTGACCTGGTTGCCCAGGCCGTCATTGGCCAGGGCGCTGAGGTAGTACCACCGGGCGTTCCGGTTCTGGCTGTTTTGCAGGGCGTTCAGCGCCTCGGACCACCGGTGGAAACGGATGTACTGCTCAGCCGAGGTCTGGTACTGGTCGCCGGAGGACTGGTACTGGCGCTCCTGGTAGCCGCCGTAGCCATAGCCGCCGTAGGGGTTGCCATAGGGATTTCCATAAGGGCTGCCGCCGGAACCAGGCTGGCGGGCGTATTTTTCGGGGTTCTTGATCTGGTCGTAGGCCTCGTTGACCTCCTTCATTTTCCGGGCGGCCTCCTGGTCGCCGGGGTTCAGGTCAGGGTGGTATTTTTTCGCAAGCGTCCGGTAGGCCCGCTTTACGTCTTCGTCGCTGGCGTTGCGGGGCAGACCCAGCACCTTGTAAGGATCATCAACCATTTGGCTCCTCCTTCTTCATCTTCCCTCTGTATTGTACCCAGACGCCGCTGTAGAGAATGTTGTCCAGCAGCGGCTTGTCCTGCACCAGGGGGAGCTTTTCGTAGCTTTCGGTGCAGCGGGCCATGGCCAGCACCAGATATTCTTCCCATTTTTGGGGATCCTTCTCCTGGCCCATGGCGAGGAAGGGGTTAAATTGCTTCTTTCGTTTGTCCCGGTCATAGTCCAGCATGGCGTCCGCCAGGTAGATGAACCGGCCCAGGGAGAAGCCCAGGCTCCGCAGCTCCGGGGCCCACTGATCCTCCCGGCAGACCATCAGCTCCGCCATCAGCCGGCCAAAGCAGGAGGCAGGCAGGTCCGGGTTGGAGGTGTTTTCCTTTTCCAGCCGGGACAGCTCTTCCATACAGCGCTCCATGGCCTGGCACTGCCTTGGCCACTGCTCCCGGATACGCTGCAGATGGGACTCCAGAGATTTGCGCAGCAGCCTGGCGGAGGCTTTGCCTTCGTCCTGATCGTCATCCTGGGCCTTGTAGTAGGCCAGGGCCACGTTCATATCCGCCGCATAGTCCACATAAGGGTTCTCCACCCAGGGCTTGGACCGCACCCAATGGAGCATGCAGCGGTTCTTCCCGGTGTTTTCCTCCGGTTCGTACAGGCTCATGTGCAGCAGAGCCAGAAATGCCATGTCGTAGCTCAGTGTAATCCGGGCCGAGGTGGAAACATTCCGGCGGATACTCCGGCAAATGCCGCAGTAAACCGACCCGTAGCGCTCCTGCTGGGCCTGGGAGAGCTCCTTCCAGTTGGCGTTGACATATCCAAACACTGAAATCATCCCCAGAAATTTACAAGTTTTCTTTCTTTCTATCATACACCTGTGAACAGGGGATAAACAAGTGGTATTTTTCTTAATTTTTTGTCATGTTCATCAGCAGCCGATTCAGGGCGCCGCCGAAGAAGATGATTTCCAGACAGCAGTACAGCCACAGCATGCTGATGGCAATGGCATACACCGAGCCGTAGATGTTGGCGTAGCTGGGGAAATGGGTCACATAGAGGGAATACAGGTTGGAAAACAGCATCCATCCAATGCAGGCGAACAGCCCGCCGGGCAGACTCTCCCAGAAGCCGTTGCGCCGGTTGGGGAAGATCATGAACATCAGGGTGAACAGCAGGCTTTGCAGTACCAGAAGAACCCCGAAGCGAAGATCCAGAATGTTCATCAGCTTCTGGATGGCAGGATTGGGAATTCCCTGGAAGAAGGAGGTAAGGGTACCGCCAAACACATGGAGCACAAGGGTCAGCAGGATCACCACTTCAAAGGCAAAGGTATAGAGAATGCTGATGGCTCGGGTGTAGAAATAGCCCCGGTCCTCGGACACACCGTAGATGGTGTTCAGTCCCACCAGCAATCCGTAAACCCCCCGGCTGGAAGACCACAGGGCCGTCAGGGCGCTCAGGCCCGCCACTGCGCCGGAGGCATTCTCGTACACACTGTACACCAGCTCCCGGGCGGTGCCCATCAGGGCCTGAGGAAGCACCATGCCCAGAATTTCCAGCAGGGTGTCCACGGACAAGCCGGTGAACCGCAGCCCGCTGAGAATCAGCAGCAGGGCAGGGAAGACGGACAGGATGATGAAGTAGCCTGTGTTTGCCGCCAGATGAGGAATATGAACGGAGGAAAGCCAACGAATGCCGGCTTCCAGCTTTTGAAACAGGAGAGAATGATTTTTCATGGATTCCTCCTTTCCGGATGGAACGGGATAATGCTGCATACGGTATCAATTCTATGATACCACAGTTCTCTTAGGGAAAAACCAAAAACCCGCTGACGGTATGTACAGCGGGTTTTTCAGCGGTATGGGTTATTCGGCGGAGATCAGGTAATAGTACACCGGCTGACCGCCGTTGATCAGGCTGATTTCCGCGTTGGGGCAGATGTCGGCAAACAGGTCGGCTGCCTTCTGGGCGTGCTTTTCCTTGATGTCGCAGCCGTAGTAGATGGTGATATACTCTCTGCCATCGTCCCGAACCTTCTCAGCCAGGCTTTTCAGCAGAACCTTGATGTCCTGGCTGGTGCCGAAGAGGGCACTGCCGAACATGGCCAGATAGTCACCCTCGTGGATGTCGTAGCCGTCAAAATCGGAGTTTCGGGCGGCGTAGGTGATCTGCATGGTGTCTACGGAACCCAGAGCCTCGGTCATGGCCTCGGTATTCTCTTCCACGCTGCCCTCAGGATTGTAGCTCAGCATGGCGGTCACGCCCTGGGGCACGGTCTTGCTGGAAATCACGACCACGTTCTTGGGCGTCAGAGCATCCACCTGCTGGGCGGCCATGATGATGTTCTTGTTGTTGGGCAGCACAAACACGGTCTCAGCGGGAACCTTGTTCACAGCCTCCAGAATGTCCTGGGTGCTGGGGTTCATGGTCTGGCCGCCGGAGATGATGGCGTCCACGCCCAGGTTGGTGAACACGTCGGCAAGACCGGCACCGGCGCACACGGAAACAACGCCAATGGGCTTCTCAGGCTCGGCAATCTTGGGTGCCAGTTCCTTCTCGCTCATTACCTTCTCGGTGTGCTGCAGGCGCATGTTCTCCACCTTCACGGTGACGAAGGAGCCATACTCAATGGCTTCATGGAGGGCACGGCCGGGATCGTTGGTGTGGACGTGAACCTTGATGATCTCTTCGTCGTCCACCAGCACCAGACTGTCACCGATGCTGCTGAGGAACTGGCGCAGCTTCTCGGGGTCGTTCTGATTCTCCCGGGAGATGATGAACTCGGTGCAGTAGGTAAAGGTGATGTCCTCGGTATTGAAATCGGAGAAATCGGCCTGCTCCTTGGTCTCGGCAGTCTCGCCGCCCTCGGGAGCGACGATGTCTTCACCCCGCAGGGCGCAGAGCATGGCCTCCAGTGCCAGCAGCCAGCCCTTGCCGCCGGCATCCACGACGCCGGCCTTTTTCAGCACGGGGTTCTGGTTCACGGTGTTGGCCAGGGCGATCTTGGCCTCCTCAATGGCGGCCTCCTGGACGAACTCAATGTAGTTGTTCTCCTGGGAGGCTTCATATGCCTTGGCGGCGGCCAGACGGGCCACGGTGAGAATGGTGCCCTCAGCGGGCTTCATCACCGCCTTGTAGGCGGCATCCACGCCGCTCTGCAGGGCCTGGGCCCACAGCACGCCGTCGGCCACCTCGGAGCCCTTCAGGGCCTTGGACAGTCCCCGGAACAGCAGGGACAGGATCACGCCGGAGTTGCCTCTGGCACCCCGCAGCATGGCGGAAGCAGCCACCTTGGAAGCGCCGTACAGGTCCGGATCCTCGGACTTGCGCAGGTCTGCCGCGGCGGAATTGATGGTCATGGACATATTGGTGCCGGTATCGCCGTCGGGAACCGGGAAGACGTTCAGCTCGTTCAGGGCCTGCTTGTGAATTTCAATGGAAGCGGCAGCGCTGATGATCATCCGGCGAAGATCGGCCCCGTTAATGGTTTGCCTCAATTGTATTTTCCTCCGTTTCTCAATCGATCATCATGGAGTCGACGTACACATTGACGGCACGAACCTCCGTGCCGGTGCACTTGGCAACCACATAACGGACCTCGGAAATAATAGATGCACCCACGGCGGACAGATTCACGCCGCCGTCCACCACGATGTGCAGGTCAATGGAGATGGTGGAATCCTCGTTGAAGGTGACCAGCACGCCCTTGCCCACGGACTCCTTGCGGAGCAGGTGGTACAGTCCGTCCTTCACGGAACGGGCGGCCATGCCCTTCACGCCGAAGCAGTTGGCGGCGGCGG
Source organism: uncultured Clostridia bacterium (assembly GCA_945940335.1). Classification (GTDB taxonomy): domain Bacteria; phylum Bacillota; class Clostridia; order Oscillospirales; family Oscillospiraceae; genus Faecousia. Next base: position 4,458 of record CAMEWH010000132.1, read on the forward strand.
TGCCCACGATGTCGGTGTAGACGCTGTCGGTGACGGTGATGCTGCCGCTTTCGTTATCATGTCGGATCATAGTGAAATCCTCCTCAATTTAGAAGTGGCTGGGGCGATCAGACCATGCTCTGCTCCCAGCAGTCGGGAATGGACAGGCCCATCATCTTCACGATGGTGGGAGCCACATTGGCCAGGCCGTAGCTGCCTTCCTTGATGACCCAATCGTGATCCTTGTCGTAGATGATGAAGGGGACGGGGTTCAGGGAGTGGGCGGTACGGACGGAGGTCTTGCCCTTCTTGGTTTCGGTCATCTGATCGGCATTGCCGTGGTCGGCGGTGATCAGAACGGTGTAGCCGTACTTGTCGGCGGCGTCCAGAATCTGCTTCAGACCGGCATCCACACATTCCATGGCGGTGACGACAGCTTCCATCACGCCGGTGTGGCCGACCATGTCGCCGTTGGGGTAGTTGCAGCGCAGGAACTGGAACTTGCCGGACGCCA
>CAMEWH010000133.1:0-4917 GCA_945940335.1 uncultured Clostridia bacterium
GCTCTCCCAAAGGGAGAGCCAAGGGGCGTTGCCGTATCTGCCCGCCAAATTACAACTTACCAATTTGCCCGGTAATCCGGTCAGAATATTATCCTTTGCGACCTCCGTGTCCATGAAGAAAAGAGGCAGAGATCATGAAAAAAACAGCATTTTTGACCCTGGAAAAGGCCAAGGAAATCACGGCTCAAATCCCCACGCCTTTCCACCTGTACGACGAAGCCGGTATCCGTGCCAATGCCCGGGCATTGAAAAAGGCCTTTTCCTGGAACAAGGGCTTCAAGGAATTTTTCGCGGTGAAGGCCACCCCCAACCCCTACATCCTGCAGATCCTCCACGAGGAGGGCTGCGGCTGCGACTGCGCCTCTTACGCGGAGCTCCTGCTGTCCGAGGCTGTGGGCATTACCGGTCATGAAGTGATGTTCTCCTCCAACGTCACCCCCCGCAAGGACATGGAGAAGGCCCGTCAGCTTGGGGCCTACATCAACCTGGACGATGCCACCCATGTGGATTTTTTGGCAAGCCTTGGCCCGGTGCCCGAGACGGTTTGCCTGCGCTATAACCCCGGCGGCTCCTTCAGCCTGGGCAACACCATTATGGACATGCCCCGGGACGCCAAGTATGGCATGACCGAGGACCAGATGGCCGGTGCCATCAACCGCCTCCAGAAGCTGGGAACCAAGCATTTCGGCATCCATGCCTTCCTGGCCTCCAACACCACCACCAATGAGTATTACCCCGAGCTGGCCGCCCAGCTGTTCCGCCTGGCGGTGCGGCTGCGCAATGCCACCGGGGCGGACTTCTCCTTCATCAACCTCTCCGGCGGCATCGGCGTGGACTACCGCCCCGAGCAGCCCCGGTGCGACATCCAGACCATCGGCGACGGGGTGCGGATGCGCTATGAGCAGATCATGACCCCCGCCGGCATGGGGAATGTGGCCATCTATACCGAGCTGGGCCGGTTTATGCTGGCGCCCTTCGGCCACCTGGTGTCCACCGTGCTCCACCAGAAGCACATCTACCGGGAGTACATCGGCCTGGATGCCTGCGCCGCCGACCTGATGCGCCCGGCCATGTACGGCGCCTACCACCACATTACCGTGCTGGGCAAGGAGGACGCCATCCTGGACCATGTGTACGATGTCACCGGCGGCCTGTGTGAAAACAACGACAAGTTCGCCATTGAGCGCAGCCTGCCCCAGATCGACGTGGGGGACATTCTGGTCATCCACGATACCGGCGCCCACGGCTACTCCATGGGCTACAACTACAACGGCAAGCTCCGCTCCGCCGAGGTGCTGCTGAAGGAGGACGGCTCCTTCAAGCTCATCCGCCGGGCCGAGACCCCCATGGACTATTTCGCGACGCTGGACATCACCGAGTTCCAGTTCCACAACTGAGAAATGATTCCTCAATCTCTGTAGGGGAGGCTCGTAGCCTCCCGCGCAGCACAAACCTACGATCATGATTCAGGTTAGGCGAATTCGTACAGTATCGGACATTTTACCATTCAACGAAACGCGCAGATATCGATACCTAGCGGGCGGCTATGAGCCGCCCCTACAGTTGGTGCGGGAAAAATATTCACAGCAGGCATCCGAAAGGGTGCCTGTTTTTGTTGAATATTAACAAATTCTGGACAAATAATTTGGGCATCGGGTGGCAAAAATAACAAAGAAAATTCATGTTTTTCCAGTCTGGGTATGATATAATAACCATGGTGGAAAGAAGCACAACCCTTCCTCCAACCGCCGAAAAAGGAGAACCCTATGAATAATGTATTGTTTTTTCTGCTGCCGAAGGCCATGTGTGCCTACCTTTACGACGATTACACCGTCCGGCAGGCCCTGGAGAAAATGGAGGCCGCGGGCTATCAGGCCCTGCCCATCCTGAACCGCCGGGGCGAATATCGGGGCACCATCACCGAGGGTGATCTGCTCTGGGCCATCAAAAACGTCTGCTATATGGACATCCGCCAGGCAGAGGCCCACAGGATTATGGAAATTTACCGCCGCAAGGACAATGTACCCGTCCGGGTCACCACCTCCATGCACGAGCTGATCGACCGGGCCTCCACCCAGAATTTCGTTCCCGTGGTGGATGACAAGGATGCCTTCATCGGCATCGTGAAAAGAAGCTCCATCGTCCAGTACTGCAAGCAGACCCTGTTCCCCGAGGATTAAGCTACATAACGAAAAGGGCTGTTCCCCACAAAGGGAGCAGCCCTCAATTTTTGTGAAGAATCGGATAGCGGACAGTGCCCGCGGCTCTCTTGGCTCTCCCTTTGGGAGAGCTGGCAGCCGTCAGGCTGACTGAGAGGGTACCGCAGTGGGATTATTGCAGACGAAATCATCAAACTGTGTTGCCCTCTCAGTCTGCCCCTTACGGGGCAGCCAGCTCCCCCAGAGGGGGAGCCAAGGGGCGCAACCGTATCAGCCCACCAAATTCCAATTTATTTGATTTATTTTTTCTTTCTCTTTTCAAAGCTGTCAACCATCTGGCGCAGGTGCTCACCCAAAGGCTGCTGGGAATGGAAGGGGCGGAAGAAATGGTACTTCTCCTTGGCCCGCTCCTGGTTCTGGCGGATGCTCAGCTTCAGAGCCTCGTAGCGCACCACCACGTCGTTCTCCTCGGCGAACTTGCGCAGCTTGGAAACCAGCTGGGCAGAGTGGGCGAAGTCAATGATGAACACACCAAAGAACATGCCGATGACAAAGGAAAAGGCCAGATTCCGGCTCAGCCAGTCCAAGGCCCCCAGAATCCGGGGATGGATGAGGAAATAGTACAGCGCCCCCAGAATGCCCCAGTACAGGGAGAATTTGGGGCAGATGATTCCTTGAATATTGCCCCACTGATCGCTGTAGTCCCAGAGGCGGACCTTGGTGCGCTTCAGGCACCACAGACCCGCGACATACTCAATGGCCGTCATGGCCACCGCCATGAACAGGAACATCACCGGCTTGTTCATCCAGGGCAGGGCCCCTTCCAGCATGGCCAGCAAAAACAGAACGCACAGCCCGCAGCCGTAGATGGGAAGATACGGCCCGGTGCAGAAGCCGGGGTTGATCCACTTCCGCTGCCCCCTGGGCCCGGAGGCAAAATGGCGGTAAAAAAGCTCCAGCACCCACCCACAGGTGGCGCCGATGGAGAACAGAAACGCCAGAGTTAAAAAGAGATTCATAGGATTACCTTCTTTTTATCTATATGTTATTGTGTTTCACGGTTTCACATACCAAGACGATGAATTGTAATTTATGTGGCACGCCATTCGCAGGGCGGGGCCTTGACCCCGCCGATCAGGTAACGAAACCTGTCAGGTTGGATAAATGGAATCAAATGGCATTTTTTGACATTTTCCTGTGATTATTCCGAAAGATGTGCCATTCAACGTGCGATTCAAAAAATCCAACCGGGTCGGCGGGGTCAAGACCCCGCCCTACGATAGAATACATTTTTCTTTACAGGAACCCGCCGGTGAGGTGGAAGAACAGCAGGGTGAAGGGGAGGACGAAGATCAGGCTGTCGAACCGGTCCAGCAGGCCGCCGTGGCCGGGGATCAGGCTGCCGTAGTCCTTGATGCCGGTGATGCGCTTCACCACCGACATGCTCAGGTCCCCGAACTGGGCCAGAATATTGGCGATGAGGGCGTAGAGCAGGAGCAAACCGAAGTGCACCTGCATTCCCGCAAACAGGCGCAGCCCCAGGCCATAGAGCAGGCAGAAGCACACCGCCGCCGCCATGCCCGCCAGGGAGCCCTCCACCGTTTTGTGGGGGCTGACCTTTGGCAGCAGCTTCCGCTTGCCCCAGCGGCTGCCCACGAGGTACGCGGCGACATCGGTGGCAAAGCATTCTACGATGCAGATGAGCAGCAGGTGCAACCCGCCGGTGAGGAAGCGTACCTGGATCATGCTGCACAGCTGGGGGCAAACCAGCACCCCCAGGAGCACATAGGCCCAGCCGTTTTTCAGGTTCAGCTTCGGCTGGAACACCATCATCAGCACAAACACCGGGATGGAAACGGCCAGGCAAGCTTCTGCCACCCCCGCCCCGTAGGGGATACCCCGGAAGGCGAAGAGTGCGGCGGCCAGCAGGGAAAGGGGGAACAGGGCTTCATTTTTCATGGTATCGGTTGCTTTGGCCAGCTCATACAGGCAGAGGCAGCATAGAGCGGCTGCCGCGCCCTGGAGGACGACGGGAACGCCGGAATAGTACAAAAAGATGCAGGTTACCAGGCCGATGATCCCGGCGCTGAGGGTACGTTTTGCCATTGTAATCTCTCTTTCTCTCGGGGCGGTCAGGTTTGTTCCAGCAGGCGCTTGGCGTTGGCGGCCACGGTTTCCAGGCAGTGGGCGTGGATTTTCCGCTCCTCGGGGCTCAGCCCCTCCTGCATCTGGCGGAAGAACCGCTCCTGGAGCTCCCGACCCCGGCGGACGATGGAGGCGGCCTTCTCGGTGCAGATCAGCCGCACCTTCCGCCGGTCCTCCCGGTCGCTCTGCCGGAGCAGATACCCCTCGGTGACCAGCTTGTTTACGTTCACGGAGATGATGTTCTCCTTAAATCCCCGCAGGCGGCTGATGTCCTTGGCGGTGCAGTGGTCGGGGTTGTTGGACAGGAACATGAGAATGTCAAAGGCCATCTGGGGCATGCCCAGTTCCTTGCAGATGGGCTTGCAGGCGGCACTGTAGGCCTCGGAAAAGGCATGAATGGCGGGGAGGATGGTTTTGGAATCCACGGATTTCATCTCCGATCAATCAAAATTGAACTATCTAAAATTATACCGTTCAATCCGCCGGTTTGGTGGATACAGTGTGTCGGAAATGTGAATATTTTGTGATGCGTTGATCGGTTTCCTGCAGCAACTCGCCAAATTGTAATTTGGCGGGCAGATACGGCTGCGCCCCTTGGCTCTCCCTTTGGGAG
>CAMEWH010000134.1:0-4885 GCA_945940335.1 uncultured Clostridia bacterium
GCCAGGTCATTGGTCCAGCCGGTGTATAGGCTGCCGTCCCCGCAGCGGAGCATATACACATAGTTCACCGGCGCACCTGCCGGATGTTCTTTTCAAACTTGCTCCGGGCGCCCATGACCTCATGGCCGCAGCCGCAGCAGCGGAGCTTGAAATCCGCCCCGGTGCGCAGCACCAGCCAGTCCCGGCTGCCGCAGGGGTGGGGCTTTTTCATGGTGAGGGTATCGCCCACCTGGATATCCATGGCTGTTCAGCCTCCTTATTTCTTCAGTTCCTCCCAATACCGCCGGGCAGCCTGCTCAGTCTTGTTGTCGCCGTATTCGTAGTAATGGGCGTTTTTCAGCTCCTTGGGCAGGTATTGCTGCTTCACCCAATGGCCGGGGAAGTCATGGGGGTATTTGTAGCCCTGCTCCCGCTCAAAGCCGGTGCCGTCGGCGTGCATATTCTGCAGCTCCCGGGGGATCGGTCCGCTGCGGCCGGCCCGGACATCCGCCTGGGCGGCGGCGATGGCCATATAGGCAGAATTGGACTTGGGGGCGGTGGCCAGCAGCAGACAGGCCTCCGCCAAAGGCAGCCGTGCCTCCGGCAGGCCCAATTGCAGGGCCGAGTCCACGCAGGCCTTCACAATGGGCACCGCCTGGGGATAGGCCAGGCCCACATCCTCGCTGGCGGAGCAGAGGATGCGGCGGCAGGCGCCCTGCAGGTCCCCCACCTCCAGCAGCCGGGCCAGGTAATGCATGGCAGCGTCCGGGTCAGAGCCGCGAAGGGATTTCATCAGAGCGGAGAGAATGTCATAATGCTCGTCCCCGTCCCGGTCATAGCGCATGGCGCTGCGCTGGGAGATGGCGGCGGCGTCGGCCAGGGTAATCGCCTCCCGCTCTCCTGCAGCGGAAAACAGCAGCTCCACCGCGTTGATGGCCTTGCGCACATCGCCGCCGCAGGCGGTGCTGATCCGCTCCGTCACGCCGGCTTCCAATGTCAGCGGTGTCTCCCGCCGGGCGTTCATGATGGCCACCGCCCGGTCCACCGCCTTGCCGATCTCCGCCGGGGTGACGGGCTTGAACTCAAAGACCGTGGAGCGGCTGAGAATGGCGTTGAAAACGCAGAAGTAGGGGTTCTCCGTGGTGGAGGCAATGAGGGTGATGCGCCCATCCTCGATAAACTCCAGCAGGGACTGCTGCTGCTTTTTGTTGAAATACTGGATCTCGTCCAGGTACAGCAGCACGCCGCCGGGGGTGAGGAAGGTATCCAGCTCGTCAATGATCTTTTTGATATCCGCAATGCCGGCGGTGGTGGCGTTCAGCTTGCGCAGGCTCCGGTTGGTGCGCTGGGCGATGATGCGGGCCACGGTGGTCTTGCCGGTGCCGGAGGGGCCGTAGAAGATCATGTTGGGGATCTGGCCGCTGCTGACAATGCGGCGCAGCATCCCGTCCGCGCCCAGGATATGGCGCTGGCCCACCACATCATCCAGGGACGCAGGCCGTATTTCATCTGCCAGGGGCTTATACATCAAATTCGCACACCTTTCCTAATATACACCGCATTATAACATCTGTCCCGGCGTTTGTAAAAGGGATAGTTATGAAAGAATGATTAAATTTTGCCTCCTGGAACTTTGCCTTGTGGACAAGCGTCAAATTAGGCGGTATAATGAGAGCCGACTTTCGAGGAAAAGGAGAATTGAGAATGGCAAGAGGAAAAATCAAAGCCGTTTTGTTCATAATCGTTTTCGTGCTGGCCGTAGCCATCGGCTGCAACGCGCTGATCGATCTGTCCGAGAACAAGGCGCCGGAGGTGACGGCGGATCCCTTCCTGACCACCCCCAGCCCTGACGTGGGACAGAGCCTCCCCCTGGAGACAGCGGCGCCCACCGCCACGCCCATCCCGGTGCAGACCGTGTCGCCCACGGCGGCGCCTACCGCTGTGCCTACCCCGGCGCCTACGCCGGAACCGACACCCGTCCCGGCACCTACGCCTACCCCGGCCCCGGTGGGGCAGGTGCTGGACAGCGGCAGCGTCCGCTCCCAGACCGGGCTGCCCATTGACATCCGGGCTGACTGGGTTGCCACCGTGCTGGACAGTGACCGGGTGCAGGTGCAGGTGACAGTGGTGCTGGAATCCTACGCGCTGCAAATCGCCGAGCGCTATCAGTCGGTGAACGTCAGCGTGGGCGACCAGTATGCCAGCTGCAATTCCCCTGCGGTGGACTATGACGGCAGCGCCAAGCTGGAGACGGTGCTGGGCACCACCACCCACACCCTGTATCTGGCCCAGGGAACCAGCGACAGTTTCCCCCTGGCGGTGGAATACCACTTCGGCGGTGTTTACAGCGGGGAGGAGCTGCCGGTAATCGAGTGCGGCGGTTCCATCGTACTGAGCCGCTGAGAGAGGGACTAAAACCATGAGGACACAGGAACAGGTCAATGAGATCGTCCGCCTGCTGTTGGCGGAATATCCCCTGGCGGACTGCACCCTGGACTGGAAAAAGGACTATGAGCTGCTTTTCTCCGTGCGTCTGGCGGCCCAATGCACCGACGAGCGGGTGAACCAGGTCACGCCGGCCCTTTTCGCCCGCTTCCCCACCCTGGAGGCCTTTGCGGAGGCGGATGTGGGAGAAGTGGAGGAGTATGTGCACTCCTGCGGCTTCTTCCGGGCCAAGGCCCGGGACATTGTGGCCTGCGCCAACGTGCTGCTGGAAAAGCACGGTGGGCAGCTGCCCCGCACCATGGAGGAGCTGACGGCCCTGCCCGGCGTGGGCCGCAAGACCGCCAACCTGATCCTGGGGGATGTGTTCAAGATCCCCGGCTCCACGGTGGTGGACACCCACTGCATCCGCATCTCCAACCGGCTGGGTCTGGTGGACAACCTGAAGGACCCGGTGAAGATCGAGATGGAGCTGCGGAAGCTCCTGCCGCCGGAGCACTCCTCCGACTTTTGCCACTGCATCGTGCTGCACGGCCGGGCCGTCTGCGACGCCAGAAAGCCCGATTGTGCCGCCTGCTGCCTGAAGCATCTGTGCCAGACTTTTTCCGGCTGAAAAACGACCCCAGGCCCGAGGGCGGGTGTTCATAAGACAGTTAACAGCCACAGTTTGATGAATTTGCGCTGCTGTGGCTGTTCTTGCGTCATATCCTGTTATGTGATAACATGGAAGCGAAGAGACCTACAAATCGGAATTTCCCTTTATTCAGACATACAAACTGTTGACAACAAAGCTCCTATATAGTATGATTTTATAAACTACTATATAGGAGCTTTTGCATGAAAACAAATGGCGGGTTTCTTGTCACCAAAATAAAACAACTTGGAGACCGGATTTTTGAGAAGATTCTCAGCGAAAAGAATATTGATGCGTTCAATGGAGCCCAGGGGCGTATTCTTTATGTGCTGTGGCAGGAGGATGGAATCTCAATCAGGTCACTCTCGACTAAATGCGGATTAGCGATAACATCTCTTACGACGATGCTGGAAAGAATGGAAAATCAAGGGCTGATAAGCCGTGTTCAGTCTGAAACGGACAAAAGGAAAACACTCCTGTTTCTGACTGAGAAAGCACATGCCTTAAAGGGCGAGTACGATTCTGTATCTGATGAGATGGGCAGTATTTACTACAAAGGTTTTTCAGAGGAAGAAATTACCCGGTTTGAGGAATGTCTCGACCGCATCAGAAAGAATCTTGAGGAGTGGCAGAAGTCATGAGTATTTGTATCAAAGATCAGATTCAGAACATGAATATCGTCATTGGCTGCACAGTGGGGTGTACATATTGCTATGCCCGCAACAACGTGAAACGCTGGCATATGATTGATGACTTCACTGACCCTGAATTCTTTCCGGGTAAGCTCAAGATGATGGAAAAGAAACGTCCGCAGAACTTTCTTCTTACCGGGATGAGTGATCTCTCCGGATGGAAGCCGGAATGGAGAGACGAGGTATTTGCAAAGATCCGTGAAAATCCACAGCATCAGTTCCTGTTCCTTACCAAGCGACCTGATTTGCTGGATTTTGATACCGATCTGGAAAACGCATGGTTTGGCGTTACGGTGACGAGGAAAGCAGAACTGTGGCGTATTGACACCCTTCGGAAAAATGTCAGAGCAAAACATTACCATGTTACCTTTGAGCCGTTATTCGACGATCCCGGTACAGTTGACCTTTCCGGAATCAACTGGATCGTTGTCGGCACCATGACCGGGGCTCAGAGCAGGAAGATTCATACGGAGCCGGAATGGGCATGGTCTCTGGCGGACCAGGCACATAAGCTCGGCATTCCGGTGTTTATGAAGGAAGACCTTGTCCCTATCATAGGGGATGAAAATATGATTCAGGAAATGCCGGAGGAATTCAACAAAGTGTTGGAGGTGCAGAGATCATGGCAGAAGTAATCAATGGAATCCTCATTCGTGAGGTGGAAACAAAGAACATCATGACCAAGTCCAGTCTGCCGGTAGGCGGTTACTCGGTCAATCCCTATGTGGGCTGTACACATGCCTGCAAGTATTGCTATGCTTCTTTTATGAAGCGCTTTACCGGGCACAAGGAGGAATGGGGCACTTTCCTTGATGTGAAGCATTGGCCGGAAATTAAAAATCCGAAGAAATATGCCGGACAGCGGGTGGTCATCGGTTCTGTGACAGATGGCTACAATCCACAGGAGGAGCAATTCGGGAATACCAGAAAACTTCTGGAGCAGTTGATTGGCAGTGACGCAGATATTCTGATCTGCACAAAGTCTGATCTTGTGGTAAGGGATATTGATCTGCTGAAGAAGCTTGGACGAGTGACCGTTTCATGGTCGATCAACACACTGGATGAAAATTTCAAGAACGATATGCGGTAGCCATTGAGCCTGAAGAACATGGGAGCGGATACCTTTGTCCCATCTCCA
>CAMEWH010000135.1:0-4766 GCA_945940335.1 uncultured Clostridia bacterium
TCTCTGATTTGCTTTGGGGACCTCTGAATCATTCGTCTGCGGCTGGATGCCAGCTCTTGCCGAATTGATCAGCGCTTCCTCAGTCCAGAATCTCCATCAGTCTGCCGCAGCAGAAGGGAATGGGCTCGCCGGCCTTGATGTGCTGCGTCTTGTTGCAGGTGACGCAGTAAACGTCAGTGTCATAAGGAGCCCGGATGACCGGAATCTCCTTGGCCTCCTGCTCAGACAGGCCGTCGATATGGAACACGGCGGTCTTGTTCTCACTGGGGATATAGACACCGATGGGAGACAGGGTTTTGTTCCCGCCGACGCAGTTGCCCATCTTCACCCACAGGGCTTCCAGCTCCGCAGCTTCCGCGGCGTGCTCAGGAGTGAACTCCACAACATCCTTGTTAATACGAATCTTCATGGCGGTTACTCCTCAGGGCTGAAATCTTCCTTGCCAACACCGCACAGCTCGCAGGCAAAATCCTCGGGAAGGTCTTCCCACTTCACGCCGGTCTCTTCCTCGTCATAGACCCAGCCACACACATTGCAAACGTACTTCATCGTTTTTCTCCTTTTCTTTCAGGGGAGCACACGGCTCCCCTATCGTATCAAAAACTTGTTTTTAAGCGACCTGCAAACAGGCGTCAAACCTTGGGCCGGATGGCCTTGTGGTAGTAGGCGTAGGTGCAGGGGGCGCCGTCGCCCAGGACCTTGGATTCGGTAACCTCGCCGATGAAGAGCATGTGGCTGCCCAGGTCAAATTTTTCCTTGACCTCGCAGGAGAACATGGCATTCACGTTCTCCGTCAGGTAGTAAAGGCCGTTGTGGCTGCGCTCCACTGCTTTGAAATCGGCGAACTTGTCCACATCCCGTCCGGACTGCATACCGAAGTGCCGGATGGTCTCGAAGGGAACGCTCTCGGTCAGCACACTGACATTGAACTTTCCGCCCTTCTCGATCAGCTCCTTGTTCAGGTTGCCGGTCTGGACGGAAATTGCAATCCTGGTGGGATTGGCTCCCACCTGGAACGCGGTATTGGCAATGTGGCCGTTATCTTTGTCCGACTCCCTGGCGGTAATCACAAACAAGCCGTAGGTCAGGTTGCGCAGCGCCACGGGGTCTTCCGAAGGTTTCTCCCGCTCAGCGAAAGTAGCGCTCCAGCAGGCCCTTCAGAGCCTTGCCGTGACGGGCCTCGTCCCGGGCCATCTCGTGGACGGTGTCGTGGATGGCGTCCAGGCCGTTCTTCTTGGCGCACTTGGCCAGGTCGAACTTGCCGGCGGTGGCGCCGAACTCGCAGTCAACACGCCATGCCAGGTTGTCCTTGGTGGTGGCCTTCATGTTGGGCTCCAGATCCTCGCCCAGCAGCTCGGCAAACTTGGCAGCGTGCTCAGCCTCTTCGTAGGCGGCCTTCTCCCAGTACAGGCCGATCTCGGGGTAGCCCTCCCGGTGGGCGATCCGGGCCATGCACAGATACATGCCGACCTCGCTGCACTCGCCGTTGAAGTTGGCCATCAGCTGCTCGAAGATGAACTTCTTGTCCTCGTCGGAGATGTCGGGGTTGTTCTTCACGGTCTTGGCGTAGATGCCGTACTCATGCTCGGCAGCCAGCTTGCCCTCTTCCATGACCTTGAACTTGGAGCCGTCCACCTTGCAGACGGGGCACTTGAAATCAGCGGGCATTTCCTCGGCTTCGTAGACATAGCCGCAGACGGGGCAGACAAACTTCTTCATAACATTTTCCTCCTAATTGATTTTTTGATTTTGCATACAGTTTTTGCAGATGCCGGTCAGCACCAGCCGGGTATTCTCCACCCGGCATCCCAGCCGTTGGGCTGCCGAATAGGATACGCTTTCGGGAACCTCCACATCGGGTACATCCATCACAGCACTGCAGCAGGTGCACGCGAAATGCACATGGGGATCTACCCGGCCATCCAGCCGCTCCACACCGTTCACGGAGCCCAGGCTGACAATCAGCCCTTCATCCTTAAACAGCTTCAGGTTGCGGTAGACCGAGGCCAGGGAGATATCCGAGTGCTCCTTTTGGAGGCTGTGATAAATATCCTCCGCGGAAGGATGGGCCTCAGACTGGCGAAGACAGGCAAGAATCGCATTGCGCTTGCGAAATTGCTTGCCGGTATTTTCCATTGGGGTCCTCCTAAATAAGAATAGTTCTTATTTATCAAAAGTATAGCACGGCAAAGCAAATTCGTCAAGCATTATCTTTTCACATCGATGTGAAATTTTTGTGTCCGAAGTCAAAAAATCCCGCTCAGAATCGAAATATTTTCTGAGCAGGATTCTATTTATTTCTTTGTCTCCCCCAGCATGGGCCGGGCGATTTTCTCATTGAAAAACTCGATCAGCGGACCCATGAAGAAGGCCGTGACAATGGTGCCCACGCCGACGGAGGCGGCGACCTCCCCAGCGCTTCCACTGGCAAGATAAATCATCAGGCCGCCCAAAAGCACACAGGCCAGGTCCGTGCAGATGCGCACATACCGAAACTGGCCCCATTTCCATTTCTTCGACATCACAATGGCCACCGCATCATAAGTGGACACGCCCAGGTCCGCTGTCATGTACAGCGCCGAGCCGATGCACAGCACCACAATGCCCAGCACCATGAAGCCAATACGAATCACCATACCGGGAGCCGGGAACACATCTTCCAGCCCCGCCTTGGTGAAGTCCACCACATAGCCCAACAGGAACAGGTTGATAAAGGTGGCAATGCCGATGTTATGCCGGTCGGCAATCAGGCTGAACAGCAGCAGCACGGCGTTGATCAGCACGTACAAGGTGCCAAAGTCAATGGGAATGGCGTGATCCAGTCCGCTCACCAGCACCTGGAAGGGGTCCACGCCGAAGGCGGCGATTTTCATAAAGCCCACGCAGACGCCGCTGATGAGGACGCCGAACAGAGACATGAAAATCCGCTTTCTCTGGACTTTGATGTATTCCAGCATTTTCACAGCAACGATCCCTCCCTGCCAAAGGTCAGACGCAGCCACTTCTTCGCTCCGCCGATCCAGGCCGCCGCGTGCATTGCCCCAGGCGCCAGGCCGTCGTTGGTCTGCTCATCCACCGTGGCCATGCCGTGGCCGCCATAGGGATAAACATGCAGCTCAAAGGGCACCTGATGGACTGCCAGGGCCTGGGCGTAAAGGAGGCTGTTCATCACAGGGACCGCCCCATCCTCCGCGGTGTGCCACAGGAAGGCAGGGGGTGTATGGTCTGTCACCTGCAGGTGGCAGGAAAAGCGCGCTGTTTCCTCTGCCGTCAGGGGGCTGTGGCCCAGCAGATTTTCAAAGCTTCCCAGATGGGCAACCCCGGGGTCCGCCGAAATGACGGGATAACAGAGAATGGATGCCTGAACAGCCTTGCTCTCCGGGAAAACCTCCCGCACCTGCGGCCAGTCAAAGCAGGTGGAATAATGGGCCGCCAGGTGTCCGCCGGCAGAGAAGCCCATGATCGCAATGCGGTTTACGTCGCAATTCCAGCAATCCGCATTCCGGTAAATCAGCTCCATGGCAGCCGCCACCTCCCGCAGCTGGGTGGGGAATCGGCTGGGGGCTACGGAATAATTCAAAACAAATACGTTAAATCCCTCCGGCAGGAAATGCACCGCGACGGGCTCCGCCTCCCGCTGGCTGCACCAGCCATAGGCGCCGCCGGGACAGATCAGCAAACAGGGCCGCTTCTGGTCCTTCCGCCCCATCTCCACCATCAGGTCCGGCAGATACACCGTCAGTGTCGGGTCCACGCTGCTGTTCCCAAGCTGGGGAAAAAATTCTTTCAAATGATACTTATGATAGGTCATCGGCATGCTCCCCTTTGTTTCTTCGAATCAAATTATAACATCCGTTTCCGGAAAATCAATATCCTGCAATGGAAAAAACCGCCTTTTCCCAACTGATGGCCCAGCGGAAAAGACGGTATGATGTGACAAATAACGCAGCGAGGAATGCCTATAAACGGGGGTATTTTTTGCGAACGAGAAAAGAAAAACGAAAAAAGCACGCCGAAGCGTGCTTTTTCATGGTGGGCGAGGCGGGACTTGAACCCGCACGTCCGCAGTGAACACTAGAACCTGAATCTAGCGAGTCTACCAATTCCACCACTCGCCCATATGTGCCTCCAAGGTGACCCTCAGTGCTCCTGAAGTATACCACCATCTCACCGATTTGTCAACTCTTTTTTCGACACCTCCCGAAAAATTCGGGAGGTCTGATTCAATCCTTGTAATAGAGCATGCAGTGGCAGTAGCCCTTGAAATCCGGGTCGGCGATCTGATCCCGGAACTCCTTGCACATGCACTTATTCTCCTCCGTCCGCTCCAGCCGGCACGGACAATAGCCTCCGGTGCGCTTCAGTCCTTCCCGGATGGTCTGAACCATTTCTTTGTCTTCATTCAGTCGTACAGCCATTTTAGGTACTCCTCTCTGTCTTTTGGGAACATGATACCACAGCTGCCCCCTTTTGGCAAGGGGATTTATTTTTCCCGATGAAACCTCCGCCGGAAAGCCATGGCGGAAGCATGGCAAAGCTCAAAGGATTTTCTGATACAGGCGGAACCAATCAAGTATTGGAGATGAGTTTTATACGATGATCACAACGCAGATCGCAACACGAAAAGTCTTTTCAACTCTTTATGTGTATTTTATATATTCTACAAAGCGAGAATTATTCAACGGACAGCAATTTCTCATAAAAAAATTCTGAACTATGCGAAAAAAACACAGTTCAGAATTCTGGCGGAGTGAGAGGGATTTGAA
>CAMEWH010000136.1:0-4699 GCA_945940335.1 uncultured Clostridia bacterium
GCTTCGTTTAATGCTACCACACCAACTTTACATTTCCGCAACATGACTTTACATCACTAAAAAACTCCGATTTGTAGATCTGTTCTATCCCATATTATCACATGACGGAATAGAACACAAGAACAGACACAGTAATGCAAACTACTGTGTCTGTTAACTGTCTTATGAGCACCCGCGTTTTTGGGGGACTTTTTTATTCATAAATGGTTCTGCCTTTTTCGTCATCGATGTCGCTGATGCGGTGGAAATAGGTGTTGATGATGTCCCGCCAGTCCTTGGAGTGCTCGGCCTGATGCTTCAGGCGCTGGTGCATCCGCTCATAGGCGTCCTCCGGCAGCAGGTCGCGGATGGATTCCAGCTTGGCAAGGAACCCTTCCGCCATCCCGGCGCCTTCAAAATGGGTGTCGTAGATGTGCTGGATGACGGTCTTGCCGCTCTTCAGCACGTGGGTGTAGGGCAGGTGGTGGAAGAACAGCACCAGCTCGTCCGGGCAGGTGTCCACATTTTCGTAGAGGCTACAAAGGGGCTCATTGTACTGACCGCAGTAGCCGGTGCCGGTTCTGCCCCGCTCCACGCCCACGCCGCGGTGATTCGCCCGGTGGTAGGTGCCCCAGCGGTCGTACTCGTAGCCGTCCACGCTGGGCCCATAGTGGTTGTTGGGGGTCACCATCCAGCCGATGCCTAAGGGGGAGGTGTACTTTTCATAGGCGGGCCAGGAATCCATCAGGATGCCGGTGAGGGTTTCCACCACCTTGGCATTGCTGCCGAAGGTCAGCTGCACCCATTCCCTTGCCAGCTCTTCCGGGTCCGCGGTCATGTCATAGGCCAGGCGGCCAAAGCCATACCAGTTGGCGGCGGCCAGATCGTGGCCTGTCCAGTTGAAGTCATTGCCGGTGTTGGCCACCGCCGCCATGCCGCAGTTGCGGTTGCCGTAGCTTCTGCCGCTGACCAGGTCGGACACCTTGGAGGGGACGCCGGGGACATACATATCCTGATCCAGCACCTGGCGGAACCAGGGCATGAGATAGCATACATGACGCTGCTGGCCGGTGTACTCCTGGGCGATCTGGAATTCGATCATCATGTTGGTGTGCTTCAGGCCGCCGAAGAGGGGGGCCACCGGCTCCCGGACCTGGAAGTCCATGGGTCCGTTCTTAATTTGCAGGATCACATTGTCCCGGAACTGGCCGTCCACAGTCATGAAGTTGTCGTAGGCAGCTCTTGCCCGGTCGGTTTTGGCATCCCGCCAGTCCTGACGGCAGTTGTACACAAAGCAGCGCCAGATGATCTTGCCGCCGAAGGGTGCCACGGCATCCGCCAGCATGTTGGCCCCGTCGGCGTGGGTGCGGCCGTAGGTGAAGGGACCGGGGCGGCCCTCGGAGTCGGCCTTCACCAAAAAGCCCCCGAAGCCGGGGAGATTCTCCCAGATTTCCTTTGCCTTTTCCTTCCACCAGGCCTGAACGCCTTCGTCACAGGGGTCGGACAGGGTCAGCCCACCCAGCTCCATGGGGGCGGCAAAGTTCACGGACAGGTACAAATCGATGCCGTAGGCGGCGAAAACAAGCTGCATCTGCCGCAGCTTTTCGTAATAGCGGGGGGAGATCAGCCAGGAGGCGGCCTTCACCACGTTCACGTTGTTGATCACCACGGCGTTGATGCCCACGGAGGCGGTGAGCCGGGCATAGTCCCGGGTGCGCTGGGTGACCAGCACCCGGTCATTTTCAAAGAAGAAGGAGGTGCCGGAGTAGCCCCGCTCAATGCTGCCGTCCAGGTTGTCCCAGTGGTTCAGCATCCGCAGGGGATTGTCCGGGGTGGCCTGGGTGCTCCAGGCGAAGGCATCGAAGGAGCCGCCGCTGAGCTGCAGCTGCCGCAGCAGGGCGAATACGCCATAGAGCATCCCTTTTTCCCCACTGCTTTCCACCGTGGCCTTACCGTTCCCGGCGGAAACGGCATAGCCCTCCGGGTGGATGGCTTCGTTTTTCTTCAGCACCAGATCGGCGTTCCCGGATACCCGGGCCACCTGCCGCCGGAACAGGCCGGAAAAGGCGGTGTTCAGCTCCTCCAGGGCGCTGTCCGCCACCGGGCCGGAGAAATCGGAAGAAACGGTGATGTTTTTTCCCGTTTCGTCCACAAGAAGAGGATAGGTTAGCCAACAGTTTGTGTAATTCATATTGTTCACCTTTTGATAAATATTGATAAGCCACTGTAGGGAGGCGCGTAGCCTCCCCCGCGGCACAAACCCACGATAACAAACCAGGCTGGGCGAATCCGCACAAGCCGAAAGAATTTCGTGGGGACGATTTGCCTGCCATTCAACCGAATACGCAATTGCGTTGCCTGGCGGGCATAATTATTTCACCACGCCAAAGCCCAGAATGGTAAATGTCTTTCCCTCGTCTCCCGGGGCCATGGAAATCTCAATGCGGTGTTTGGCGGTGGACTGCTTGTTGAACAGCACCGTGGCGTGGCAGTGGGTCCAGCCGGCTTCGGTGGGGTCCAGGATGCGCCGCTTTTCTCCGTCGATGGTCACCAGGGCCTTGCCGAATTCCTGGCTGCCGGAGTCCTTGAATTCCAGTACCAATCGGCGGCACTCCAGCTCCAGCACGAAGGGGTCATTTCCCCTTCCCTTCTTCCAGTTGTGGGGGAACATGGGGGTGTTGTGATCATCGTCGTCCAGGGGCACGGACTGCAGGTCCGTGTCGGTTTCCGTGAAGCTGCCGGGGCTGACCACCGCTCCGGGGAAGGGGTCCTTCCGGTCCATCAGGCGCAGGGCCTGGTAATCCCCGCCATAATAGGGAAGCACATGGCCCTCCGGCTCCTCCTCGGGCTGCTGATGATCCAGCCGGTCCAGACAGTACAGCAGGCAGTCGGCCATGATTTTGTGGCCCAGGTTGCTGGGGTGGTACACATCATAGAAGTACTGCCGCTTGGTGATCACCCGGTTTTCCGGGTCGCCAAACTGGGGGGACACCGCCTCCAGCACATCCACCATGGGCAGCTGGTGCCGGTAGCCGATGGGGGCCAGGCGGCGCTTCAGGTTCCAGTCGTCGGCGAACACCGCAAACAGCAGGATCACCGCGGGGTGGCCGGGGCCTTCCAGAATGTGGCGCACCAGACTCTCGTAGAACACACCCTCGGTCTCGTCCCCGGCGTCGTTTACCGCGAATTCCACCACCACCAGGTCCGGCGAAACGCTTCCCTCCCGGGTGATGTCCCGGTCATAGCGCATGAGCCCGGTCTCCGAGGGGGTGCCTCCCACCCCGGCCTTGATGTAGCGGATGTTTGTGCCGTATCTGTGACGCAGACCTTCCCAGCAAACCCGGGCATAGCAGTTTTCCTGCAGGGGCACGGCACCGGCGCCCTGGGTGATGGAGCCCCCCAGGAAGGCCACGGTGACCGCCTCCCCTGCCCTGGCCCGGCGGAGGAAGGACTGCACCCGCGCGTTGTTGCCCGCGCTGAGGAAGGACCGGGCGATCATCTCCCGGTAGCGATAACCTTCCGTATCCACGGCGGGGTCCGGGTCCACTTCGGGAATATGGAATCCGTCATTTACATAACACTTGACGGACGCCGTCGCCATATCCGCCACGGAGGGGAACTCAAACCGGAATTCCCCCAGCCCGGCGTCGAATTCGCTCCAGTCCAGCCTGTCCAGGGTAATCACCCGTTCCGCCCCGTCGGCGGGAAAGGGGAAACGGTGGCAGCTTCCGGGCCCGCCGTTGCCCTTGCAGATCAGGCTGAAGCCCACCTCCATGGTGGGGTCCTGGGCGGAAATGGACACACCGATGCTGTGCACCAGCTTCCGGAAGCCGGCCACATCCGTCAGGAGCTTCAGGATTGTTTCGTCCTCCACCCCGCCGGTGACCCGGGCAGCGGAGGGCAGCCGGTCGCTGCTGATGAAGATGGAGTGGACGCCCCTGCCGTCATCCTGGGGAATGCCGCCCACCTGTTTGTCCAAAAGTACATAAAACCCAGGCCGCTTTTCGCCGGGGTCCTTGGGTGCCACCGGACCTGCCATAGGAATGACCTCCTTTATTCCCGGGCCCGGAGGCCCGTCGCTTAACCGTATTCTATAGCGTTTCCCGCCACAATACCAACCACTTTTTGCGGTTCGGATGATCTTTTATTGCTTTGTTGTTCCGGCAATGCCCAGCTACTGTAGGGGAGGCGTTTCGCCTCCCGCTTTTGTTCGATAGCTGCGTGTTTGGTTGAATGGTATCCTGTTCGTTCAAACTGTAGGGAACGGCCTGCGTGCCGTTCCATCCGCGCAGCGGCACCCAACCGACGGACCAAAACGCCCGGTTGAATGTGGTTTGGCCGGACGTTTTCCCATTCAACGAACCGTGTCAGAACCATCGGTGGGGCGGAACGGCACACAGGCCGTTCCCTACGAAATTCTTTCGGCTTGTGCGGATTCGCCCAACCTGATTTGTCACTATCGTTTATGTTGCAGGGTCAGGCATGAAAAAACCTCGCCAAAAGGTGAGGGACTATTTTTCATGGTGAAGCGTACGGGAATCGATTTCATTAAGGAGCACCCGCCGTCCAGCCGGCGGGCGGCAAATGCCCACCGGGCATTTGCATTGGATGGGTTCGATTCCCACTGTTCCAGACATGAAAAAAACCCTCACCAAAAGGTGAGGGCTCAGACTGTCGAAAAAGTCCAGCTTTTGCTGGGCTTTTTCCATTTTCTATGATA
>CAMEWH010000137.1:0-4640 GCA_945940335.1 uncultured Clostridia bacterium
GGCGGCACCGGGCTGGGCAAGACCTTCCTGTCCGCCTGCATCGCCCGGGCGGTGGCGGACAAGGGCTACAGCGTGGTATACGAAACCGCCGGGCATCTGTTCGCCAACCTGGAGCAGGCCAAATTTGGCGGCAGCGAGGAAGCCCGGAAGGAATCCCGGAAATACACCGACTGCGACCTGCTGATCCTGGATGACCTGGGCACGGAGATGCCCGGTCAGTTCGTCACCGCCGCCCTCTACGGGCTGCTCAACGACCGGATTCTGTACAATAAACCCATGGTAGTCTCCACCAATTTGAACGTAGACGAGATTTCCCGGCGCTACTCCCCCCAGATTGCCTCCCGGCTCCACGGAAGCTTCAGCCGGCTGACCTTTGTGGGTGAGGACATCCGGGTGATGAAGAATCGAGGGATGGTATGACCGGTATTTTATTCGATCTGGACGGCACCCTGTTGGATACCCTGGACGACCTGATGGACGCCGTAAACCACACCCTGGCTCAGTTCGGCTATCCCCAACGCACCCGGGAGGAGATCCGCCGGTTTGTGGGCAACGGCGCGGGGAATCTGCTGCGTCGCGCCGTTCCTCAGGGGGCGGATTGGGAAAAACCTCTGGAAGTGTTCCAGTCCTACTACCGGGAGCACTGCCAGATCAAAACCCTCCCCTACCCCGGCATCCCGGAGGCTCTGGCCCAGCTGA
This sequence comes from uncultured Clostridia bacterium, assembly GCA_945940335.1. Taxonomy (GTDB): domain Bacteria; phylum Bacillota; class Clostridia; order Oscillospirales; family Oscillospiraceae; genus Faecousia. The sequence goes on from CAMEWH010000137.1 coordinate 700, forward strand.
GGCAGCGCTGCCCCCTGGCCATCATCTCCAACAAGCCGGACAAGGCCACCAAAACGCTCTGCGCCCGGTATTTCCCCGGCATCTACGCCCAGGGTGAGATTCCCGGCTGCCCCCGCAAGCCCGCACCGGACATGGTTTATCACGGCATGAAGCAAATCGGGGTGGACCGCTGCATCTACGTGGGCGACAGCGAGGTGGATGTGCGCACCGCCCAAAATGCGGGAGTAAGCTGCCTCAGCGTGCTCTGGGGCTTTCGGAACGAGGAAGAGATTCGCGCTGCCGGCGGAACCCACTTCTGCGCCGATTCCCGGCATCTGGCAGAAGCTCTGGAAAACATGATGAAGGAAATGGAAATCAATGGCCAATGAATTTTACGCCCTTCTGGGCCGGATGCGCTACATCACCCGCTGGGGTCTGATGCGCAACACCTTTTCGGAAAACATTCAGGAGCACAGCCATCAGGCGGCGGTGCTGGCCCACGCCCTGGCCCTGATCCGCCGGGACATTCTCCACCTGCCCACCCCGGACCCGGATCGGTGCGCCGTGGCGGCGCTGTACCACGATGCCTCCGAAATCCTCACCGGCGATCTGCCCACCCCCATCAAATATTACAACCCAAGCATCAAGGATGCCTACAAGCAGGTGGAGCGCATTGCCGGAAACCGGCTGCTGGACATGCTGCCCCAGGAGCTCCGCAGCAGCTACGAGCACCTGGTTCTGGAGGATGACGAGGAGGTGGCCCCCATCGTCAAGGGGGCGGACAAACTCTCCGCCTACATCAAATGCGTGGAGGAGCAGAAAGCCGGCAACACTGAGTTCGACTCCGCCGCCGCCGTGACCATGCAGGCCCTGAAAACCATGGGCCGGGAGGAAATGGACTGGTTCATTGAAAACTGCCTCCCCGCTTTCAGCCTGAATCTGGATCAGCTGTAGACCGGCACATGTGCCTTCGCCAGGTTCCTGGATTTTGTTTGGCGGGTTGGAGCAATGATAATCTCCCATGCGCGGCAGCGCATATCGTGTGCAGCATATCGAATGCGCAGCATCTATCGATCGCGCAGCGAATATCGATATCTTTCGCCAAGGGGCAAAAGTCGATATTGCCTCCGGCATCGATATTTGCGCACTTCGTTTGCAATCGATATGCAACGATTGGCATTGCAGCATACAATAAGCCTCCGGCACCCGTTTTGGGATGCCGGAGGTGATTTTTTACTTTTTCTGCCCGTAATAGGCGTTGGGGCCGTGCTTTCTCATGTAATGCTTATCCTGCATTCTCTGAGGGGCGGGGGCGGCGTTGGGATTCACCATCCTGGTGAAGATACCCATCTTGGCGCACTCCTCCAGCACCACGCTGTGATACACCGCCTGGGCCGGGTCCTTGCCCCAGGTGAAGGGGCCGTGGCTGAAGCACAGCACCGCGGGGACAGCCTTGGGGTCCAGTCCCCGCTCTTTGAAGGTCTCCACAATGGTGACGCCGGTGTTCCGCTCGTAATCCTCATCCAGCTCTTCCTGGGTCAGGTGGCGGGCGCAGGGGATGCTGCCGTAGAAATAGTCGGCATGGGTGGTGCCGTAGCAGGGCAGATCCTCACCGGCCTGGGCCCAGGCGACAGCATAGGGGCTGTGGGTATGGACGATACCGCCCACCTTGGGGAAGGCGTTGTAGAGCACCATGTGGGTCTTGGTGTCGGAGGAGGGGTTCATGTCGCCCTCGATTTTGTTGCCCTTGAGGTCCATGACCACCATGTCGCTGGGCTTCAGTTCGTCATATTCCACCCCGCTGGGCTTGATGACAAACAAGCCCTTCTCCCGGTCGATGCCGGAGACGTTGCCCCAGGTGTAGGTCACGAGACCCCGCTTGGGCAGCTCCATATTGGCAAGATAGACTTTCTCTTTCAGTTCTTCCAGCATAATTACAATCCTTCCACTGCTGCCTTTTCCATGGGGAACGCCCGCATGTAGCGCTCCAGAAAATCGTTGAAGCCATCAATATCCGCCTGCTCCGCCATCAGAGTGGTGGCAGCAGCACCGGCAAATACCTTGTTGTCCAGATAGTCCGCCAGAGTCTCACCCTGGTCCTTGCGCACCATGTAGGCAGCAAGCAGCGCCATACCGTAGGGGCCGCCCTCACCGGCGGTTTCCATGCAGCTCACCGGGGCGCCGATGGCGGCGGAGAGCATCCGCTGGCCCACGCCGGGCGTCTTGAAGAAGCCGCCGTGGCCATAGAGCTTGTCCACCTGTACATTTTCCTCTCCCGTCAGAATGTCCAGACCGATTTTCAGCGTGGCCAGAGCGGACAGGATGTGGGTGCGCATGAAATTGGCCAGGGTGAAGCTGGCGTTGGGGGTACGGGCGAAGATGGGGCGGCCTTCGTCCAGATCGGTGACGCCCTCACCGGAGAAGTAATTGTAGCTCAGCAGGCCGCCGCAGTCCGCATCCCCTTCCAGGGCCTTGCGGAAGAGCATGGTGAAGAGCTGCCCCTTGTCCTGAGGGGCACCGATGAAGGAAGCAAATTCACTCAGCAGGTTCACCCAGGCGTTGATGTCGGAGGTGCAGTTGTTGCAGTGGACCATGGCCACAGGTGCACCGGCGGGGGTGGTGACCATGTCGATCTCCCGGTGGACACCCAGGGGGTGGTCCGTAACCAGCATGGCAAAGTCGGAGGTACCGGCGGAGACATTGCCGGTGCGCTCCCGCACGGAGTTGGTGGCGGCCATGCCGGTGCCCGCATCGCCCTCACAAGGGGCCACGGGAATGCCGGGAAGCAGATCGCCGGCAGGATCCAGGAACTTGGCGCCGCTTTCGGTGAGCACGCCGCCGCTCTCGCCGGCTACCAGGACCTTGGGCAGGATATCCCGCAGCTTCCAATTTCTGCCGCTCATGGAATCGAATTTCTCCACCATGGCCTGGTCATAGTCCAGCTTGGCAGAATCAATGGGGAACATACCGGAGGCCTCGCCGATGCCCATCACCTTTTCTCCGGTGAGCAGGTAGTGGATGTAGCCTGCCAGGGTGGTGAGGAAGGCGATGTTTCCCACATGGTCTTCCTTGTTCAGAATGGCCTGGTACAGATGGGCAATGCTCCAGCGCTGGGGAATGTTGAAGTTCAGGGCGGCGGACAGCTTTTCGGCAGCCTCGCCGGTGATGGTGTTTCTCCAGGTGCGGAAGCTTGCCAGCTGGTTGCCGTCCTTGTCAAAGGGAAGGTAGCCGTGCATCATGGCGGATACGCCGATGGCGCCCACCTGGGTGAGTGTCTCGCCGAACTTTTCGGCAACGTCCTTTTTCAGCTCCCGGTAGCAGTCCTGAATACCGGCGGTGACGGCCTCCATGGAATAGGTCCAGATACCGTCCACCAGCTGGTTCTCCCATTCGTGGGAGCCGGAGGCGATGGGAATGTGGTTTTCGTCGATGAGCACTGCCTTGATCCGGGTGGAGCCCAGCTCAATGCCCAGGGCGGTGGTTTTGAAATCCATAGTCATTCTCCTTTAGTAAAATTGGAACAGAGACGTTCATTCTGCTGCCGTTTGATTTCAATATACGGCTTCATTCTACCATGAGCAACTTTAAATTGCAATCATCTTGTGAATCATGTGGAAAAATTCGGAAGATAACAATAAAATTTTGTACCTTTTGGTATGAGCAGGCAATTCGGTAAATTGTAATTTGGCGGGTAGACAGTTCCCTTGGCTCCCCCTATGGGGGAACTGTCTGCCCCATAGGGGCAGACTGAGAGGGTACCGCACCCAATAAGACGCTCCTAATTCTCCAATGCAGAACCCTCTCAGTCAGCCTGTTCGGCTGACAGCTCTCCCAAAGGGAGAGCCAAGGAGTACGCCGGTTCCGGTACGTAAAAACGAAAAAAGGGCTGCTTCCGAAGGGAAGCAGCCCACAGACTGTCGAAAAAGTCCAGCCCATGCTGGGCTTTTTCCATTTTCTATGAT
>CAMEWH010000138.1:0-4633 GCA_945940335.1 uncultured Clostridia bacterium
GCCTACAGCGGCTCGGTGAATGTGGAGATCGACCACAGCAAAACCGTGGGGGAGGTCTACGCCGCCCTCCACGAGCTGCAGCTGAGAATCATGCACGAAAAGCACATCACCATGGTGTTTGGAATCTATGCCGTGGACGGAGATCATGCCCAGATCCGCCAGCTCCGGGAGCAGGTGGCCGCCTTCGTCCGGGAACAGAAGCACGTCACCAGCTACCATGCTCTGTACATCCATCCCAACGGCAAGGATCTCTACGTGGATCTGGTGGTAGACTACGATCTGGCCGACTGGGAGGTCCTGCGGAAGGAATTCACTGCCTATATGGCAGAGCTTTACCCCGACAAGCACCTGGAACTGGTGATTGAAACCAATTATGTATGAAAAATGCCTCTGCCTTTTGTGGCGGAGACATTGACAAATTCATTTCATTGGAGTATAGTATGTATGTAAAGAGTGCTACCGGCAGACGGTCAGCCCTCTGAGATAAAGTCAGTTGTGACCGCACTCATCGGACGGAGGGGCGGTCACTTCTGATTTTTGGCCATTAAAAACAGGCCAATAATGCCAACGATTAGAATTCCGATCTGAATCAAATCCGAATATGTAACCATGAGCAGCACCCCCTTTCTTTCGATTGGGGGCAAGAAGCTGCCCCCAAAGAGGGCAGACCGCCTACCGTTACTGGTAGCACCACAGACAGAATATCACACGGATTCTCAGAAAGCAACTGTTTTCGTGGTTTTTCCTATCATCCGCTCCTTTGGGGCGGATTTTTCTTGCAAATGGCAGACGGTATGATATAATACTCTCAAAAGCATGGACAAATTGCCAAAAGGGAGGAAAAGAAATGTTTTTTGACAACAAAATCTGGATCGGCGATGCGGAGGGGGAAAAGGTGTGCATCCTGCCCCAGATGGCCAATCGCCACGGCCTGATCGCCGGCGCCACCGGTACCGGCAAAACCATCACCCTGAAGGTGTTGGCGGAGAGTTTTTCCGACGCCGGTGTACCGGTGTTTGTTGCGGATGTGAAGGGGGACCTTTCCGGCATGTGCCGTCCCGGAGCGGACAGCCAGGACATGCAGGAGCGGATCGCCCGGTTCGGCCTGGCTGACTGCGGCTTCCGGTATCAGGCCTATCCCAGCGCCTTCTGGGATGTGTTTGGCCAGATGGGCATCCCGGTGCGCACCACCGTATCGGAGATGGGCCCGCTGCTGCTGGCAAAGCTTTTGGATCTGACTCCCATCCAGACGGATATTCTCACCATCGTTTTCAAAATTGCGGACGATGAGGGCCTGCTGCTCATCGACACCAAAGATCTGAAGTCCATGCTCCAGTATGTGGCGGAGAACAACACCCGGTATTCCTCGGAATACGGCAACATCGCCAAGGCCAGTGTCAACGCCATTTTACGGGGCGTTGTTGCCCTGGAAGCCAAGGGCGGCGAGCAGTTCTTCGCAGAACCTGCCCTGAACATCGCCGATTGGTTCCAGACGGAGTTCGGCCGGGGCGTCATTAACCTGCTGGACTGCCGCAGCCTGATGAACGATCCTTCGCTGTACACCACCTTCCTGCTGTGGATGCTGTCGGAGCTCTTCGAGGTGCTGCCCGAGGTGGGAGATATGGACAAGCCCCGGATGGTGTTCTTCTTCGACGAGGCCCACCTGCTGTTCAAGGGCATGTCCAAAGCCCTGCTGGAAAAGGTGGAGCAGGTGGTGAAGCTGATCCGCTCCAAGGGCGTGAGCATTTTCTTCATCACCCAGAATCCCGGGGACATCCCCGACGGGGTCCTCAGCCAGCTGGGCAACAAGATTCAGCACGCCCTGCGGGCCTACACCCCCGCCGACGAGAAAGCGGTGAACGCCGCGGCCCGGTCCTTCCGCATCAATCCCGCCTTCAATACCAAGGAGGAGCTGCTGAACCTGGGTGTCGGTGAGGCGCTGGTCTCCGTGCTGGATGAGCAGGGCATTCCCACTATGGTACAGAAATGCCGCATCCTCCCGCCCCAGAGCCTGATGGGAGCCATCGATGACGAGGAGAAGAAAAAGGCGTTCCTGATGAACAATCTCTACCTGCGTTATCAAAACATGGTGGACCGGGACTCTGCCTACGAATTCCTCACCCGGCGCAGCGAGCAGTTGGCGGCCCAGCAGAAGCTGGAGCTTCAGCAGCTGGCCCAGGAGAAGGAAGCGGAAAAGCAGCGCCTGGCTCAGGAGAAGGAAGCCCAGCGTCAGGCGGAACGGGAGGCCAAGGCAACCCAGCGGGAGAAGGAGAAGCAGGAAAAGGCCATCCGCTCCAGCGTCAAGAGTGTGGGCAATTCCATTATGGGCACCGTGGGCCGGGAAGTGGGCAAAACTTTGGGCGGCACTTTGGGCGGCACCTTCGGCAAACGCCTGGGCGGCAACGTGGGCGCCTCCTTGGGCAGAAGCATTCTGGGCACTTTCCTGAAAGGTTAACAATTCTGCCAGGGGTGAAAGCCCCTGGCAGTTCTTTATAGTTTTTACAAAATTTTTGTCCTGTTTTGGGACTGGGCTGCGTCTTATAGGGCAGAAAGGCCTTTTGAAAACCAATGGAGGAATACCCATGGAATTGGTGATGGAAATCGTATTGGAAGAGAAGTCTATATCATCCCAGGTGAGGGCAAGGGCTTCGCTTTTGCGCAGGCCGGTGCAGAGCAGGAAGAAAGGAAAGAAACCGAAAGGAGAATCGAGGTTCTGGCAGATGATTTTCACAATATCATCACTGGGAGCGGTGCGCTTTCCTTTTTAAGACCCTTTGGGAGGCGGACGGAGGTGACGGGATTGTACTGGGCGGCACCGGAACAGATGGCGTGGTCGAAAATCATGCGGTAGATGGAGCGGATGGTGTTGACCACCGTGGCGCTGTAGCCTGCGGCTTTGGCGAAAGTGAGATGGTTGGAGACGTCCAGTGCACCGACTTCGGAAATGGGCTTATCGCCGTGGCGGGAAAGGATGTCGGCGAGGTGCGGGCGGTAATTGTTCCACGTGCGCTGCTCGATTTCCTCCCGATGTGCGCGCTCCCAGGATTCCGCAATCTCACGGAAGGTGGGGATGTGATCCTCCTGGGGGAGCTGCGCGGCCTGGAGCTTTTGGTACAGGACTTCGGGGTCCCGATCATAGAGGTAGTGGCGGCCTGCGGCATCGGTGTAGCTTGCCTGATAGCGGCCGTCCTTGCGCTGGGTGAACATGGATGCGTAATTGATGCGTTTTGCCATTTGAAAAACCTCCTTTGGTATGGTAACCTAAAGGGGCAGAGGTCCCCTTCTTCCATTGGGTTTTTCTGTATTGCCCTCCCGGTGTTCGCAGCGCCGGGAGGGCGTTTTTTTATTTCGGGAATTCATAGGCGGAAATATATTTGGAAGCTATATTCCGGTTCCATCCTATTTTGTGATGTCAATAAGATGGCGGTATTTTACATACCAGGAGCGGTTTGATTTGAAAATATGAACATTGTTCATTCTTCATAAGAAAGGACAATATGCTGAAAATCAACATCATCAAGGTGGGAGCAGATGCTAGGATACATTTTTTTATAAAGTTTTCCATTAAAACCATCGGATAATGTTTTATTGATTACGAGAGAGATTTCTTCTTCGTTTTGAATTACTAAATTAATAATTTGGTTGGCGGGAACATTTGTGTCAACATGAAAAATCATTGATTCTATTTGCATTGTAAGACATAAGAGTTCGTAATTCTCACGGAAATCAAAGATATTAAGATATCTTTCAAACGGAGGTAGTACAATTCTTTTGGTTTGTGAGTAGGACACAGCATCAGCTAGTTCGTCAATAGATAGTGTACCGTTTGAAATATACAATGCTGTATCAATCAATGCTGTTGCAAAGTATTTTTGTTCATCACTGAGACGTTTACCAAATGTGGAATCATTCACAACGGAATAAATTGTTGCAATGTTTTGCGCTATATAGGAAAAATTACCGCCTGAAGATAAAGAGTTCCTGAGTGCATTAAGATAACTGAAAATACCCATAGAGAAAGCTCCTTCCAAATATGCTTTTTAACTATAACGTACAAACTGACTTATAAGAGCAGTTTGTATCATAATACAATAGGTTTGCTGGAAAATCAACGATTTCACGCGAAAAACACATAAGGAGAGATAAAAATGAAGCAAGAAGAGATCAGAAGGTACATCGTGGAAATGCTGAATGTGGCGGATATGCGGGTACTTCGGATGAATGGTATGTTTTTTGTTCGTTGTTTTTCGTTACGCGGATAAAGATAAATATAAAATAGAAGTTAGAAAAAACGAAAAAGCCCCAAATCCGACTGGAATTGGAGCTTTTTTGTTATGGCAAGCTTGGCCGAAATGAATCCCTGAAGAATCATGCAGAAAAGAATCTGAATAAATAGTACAATCACCTCACGAAACTGATAAATTTATTATAGAGGTGAAATGCTGGATTTGCAATACTTATACACGATTCACTATTACTTATTACTTTCCAAAAATCGCCGGGTAGGATTTAGTGAAGAGTGAATAGGTAATAGTGAAGAAGAAAAAATCGCCAATCTTCTGTCGAAGATCGGCGATTTTTGGTGGGGGAAGGTGGATTCGAACCACCGAAGCGATAAGCAGCAGATTTACAG
>CAMEWH010000139.1:0-4564 GCA_945940335.1 uncultured Clostridia bacterium
GGCTGGTTGTTCACGTAGGCCACGTGGTTTTCCAGCTTGCGGATTTTGATGGACTCCTGGCGGTTCACGAAGATCTCCACGCCGTCCAGCTGCCAGTCGGGGATGGAGGTGATCTTCTGCTCCTCGGTGTAGCCGTTCAGGGTGAAGGTGGCCACCTTTTCGGAGCCGAGGCGGACGATATATTTCTTCTTGGTGCCGATACCCGCGGAGGTCTCCACGTAGTTCAGTTCCTGACCGGCCACCTTATTGTTCATATAGGTGACGTAGGCGTCCACGCCCTCGAACTGGGTGTCATATTTATTGGTGCCGGTACCGGTGGGATCACCGGCCAGCCGGTAGAGCTGGGCCCAGTCGGGGTTGCCGAAGAGCTGGTCGAACACCTGCTGGCATTTCACCGTGGGCTGAGCGGCTTCATAGTCCTTCAGCCAGCCGTTGAGCCAGTTCAGCGTGATGAACACGCCGATGAAGAACACGAAGATCATGGCGAAATACATGGTATAGAAGATGATACCGCCCAGGCGGGGGCCTCTGCGCTGCTGCTGTACCACTTCCACCTCGGTCTGCTTTTTGGCACTCTTCTGGGCAGCGGGAGCGGGACGGGGAGCAGCGGGCTTCTTACCGCCGGCAGGCTGTGCCGGAGCGGAAGCTTTCTGGCTGGTATTTTTCTGGCTGCGGGGGGCGGGCATGGTGCTGTAGGGGTCGGCGGAACGGGGGGCGGCATTGCGCCGGGCTTCCCGCTGGGCCTTCTTGGCGGCGCGGAGGGCATTGTCCTCCTCCCGCTCCCGGAGGATGGTGTCCAGGGCTTCGTCAGGCGTCCGCTGGCCCTTGGACTTTGCGTCAAATTTTCCTTGATACATCTGCGATCACCTCACTGCAAGGGCTTGACCATCCAGAAGTTGGGCATTCTTCTGGGTTCGGACTGAAGAACGGAATAGCTGTTGATCATGGAGACGACACCTGTGGTGTAGTCCCGGTAGAGCATGACGGAGGAGGAACCGCCGTCCATGTTGCAGGCGTTCACGGCGCCGTAGGAGATGAGCAGGTCGATCATATCCTTGTAGGTTGCGCCCAGGGAGCCTGCCTGGCGGCCGTCGGCACAGATGAAGATGACCACGCCGTCGGCTCTCTGGCCCACCACGGTACGGGGATTGTAGCCGGAGTTGCCGGAGTAGACCTTCTGGTTGGGCACCCCGTTGACGATGAGCACGGGGCCGAATTCACAGCCGTCCCGGATGTTCTGCTCCATGGCCTGGGCTTCGGTCATGGAGTCGGCCACCACCAGCTTGTTGTCGGTGTTGAAGCCGCAGAAGCCCTGCTCGGGCACCATGCCGCTGAGCTGATTGGATACCACCTTGCCGCCGTGGATGGTCAGGCCGGCGGGGATGCTGCCCACCTGGCTGCCGGCGGTACCGTCGTCGTTGAAGGCGCCGGCGTTGATGGCGGCGGAGGCGCCCTCGTCCTCGATGGCCACGTTCAGCCGCTTACCGGGCTTGCTGGTGGAGAAGCCGTCGTAGCTGCTCAGGCCCAGGTAGACCCGGCTGGGGTCCTGGATGAGCATGATGTGGGCGTTGAAGGTTTTGCCGGAATAGCTCTCGATGCGGATTCCGTCGGGGTAGGCGGCCCATTCATCGGAGGCGGCCAGGGTGTTTGCATCCATGATGACGATGTCATCCAGGTTCTGTTCCTCCTGAATCTGCTCGTCGTCACCGGCGTTGCGGATCTGGTTGACGATGGCCTCGTCCATGAACAGGCCGGGGATCCACTTGGTGGCGCTGGGCTCCAGCAGAGACATGGTCAGCACGTCCCGGGCGGCAGGGGAGGGGCCGTTGAACACCAGGTTCATGATCAGGGCGAGACCTGCCACCAGAAGGATCACAATGGTGAACAGCAGCAGAAAGAACCGGCGGACAATGCGCCCAAGCAGGCCGCTCTTCTTCTTTTTAGGGGTTTTCTTACTCATTTTTCGTTACCTCGCGAAGTCGTTTTGTGGGATGCAAAGACCCAGCGCTGCTGGATCGAATAGCTGACAAAATACAGGACCACCATCACGATGGCGTAGGCCAGCGTGTGCAGCAGTCCGCCCTGGTGCAGGTGCAGCAGGGAGGTGATGCCGCCGGTGAGCAGGCCCTGGGCGGCCATCATGGGAATGGCAAGAGCATAGTAGCGGGCCATGGCGGCGGCGGTGCCGGACTGGGAGCGGAACACCACCTTCTTGTTCACAAAGAAGTTAAACAGGGAGGAGAGGAGCCTTGCCAGACCCGTGGCGGCCAGATCCAGAGCCATACCGGTGAGACAGGCGGAGAAAAGCCGGGTGAACAGATTGAAAAAACCCAGATCCACCACGGAGCTTGCCAGGCTGCTCAGGGTGTAGCGGAAGAAATGGGCCAGAATCAGCTTGTAGATCCGCCAGGAATCCTTCAGCCAGTGGAAGTGGGAGCTTTTGTTCTCCTCAATGTAAACCGTGCGGATCTTCACCTCGTCGAAGGGAATGCCGTTGGTTTTCATGGCCAGCAGCATGTTGGTCTCGTACTCGAATCGGTCGCCGGATACCTGGCAAAGGAAGGGCAGGGTGTCCCGGGGGAAGGCCCGCAGGCCGGTCTGGGTGTCGGAGAGGGTGATGCCGCAGAAGAGCTTGAACACCAGGGAGGTGGTGCGGTTGCCGAAGCGGCTTCTGGGGGGTACCTGGGGCAAAGAGAAGTCCCGGCAGCCCAGGGTGATGCGGCCGGTTTCCAGCATATGTTCGCAGCAGGCGCGGGTGTCCTCCGGGTGGTGCTGGTTGTCGCCGTCCACGGTAACAACGCCCAGGGTCTCGGGCCGGTTTTGCAGGCACCAGGTGAAGGCGGTTTTCAGAGCGGCACCCTTGCCCCGGTTTACCTCATGGTGCAGCAGGGTGATTTCGGGGTGGGCGGCTGCGGCGTCGGTAAAGTAATGCAGATTCTCCTGCTTGCTGCCGTCGTTGACCAGGATAATGTGGGAAAAGCCGTGACTGAGCAGGCCGTCGATGACGGCGTTGAGCTTTTCGTCCGGGTCCAGAGAGGGCAGTACAACGGAAATTTTCGATAAATCCACCATTGAAATTCCTCTTTTATCACATAAACGATTTTTTTGCCAGAATAGTATATCACATCTCCCGTCAATTGCAAAGCATTTTCAAAAAGATTTCAAGAATTTTAAGAATTTCTGAAGAATATACCAATTTCCGCCCATTCCCGCCCTGGGTATCATTTGCAAAACAGCGGGAAATATTTATATTGCGAGTGCAGGCCTTGCGAGGCCAATTGTAATTTGTGGGGATGTTTCGTAGGGGCGGCTACCAGCCGCCCGCGCGGTACAATCCCATAGCAAGTAACCAGGTTGGGCGAATCCGCACAGCCTTCCGTCCCAACTGTAGGGGAGGCTCGTAGCCTCCCGCGCGGTACAAACCCACAGTAAGTAACCAGAGCGGGCGAATTCGTACGATCCCCAACATGGTGCCATTCAACCGAACACGCAAGTCCGTCAGTTGGCGGGCGGCTACGAGCCGCCCCTACGGATTTGTCCAACTGCATACCATTCAACGGAACACTCAGAAATCGTTCGCTGACGGGCGGCTGGTAGCCGCCCCTACGATGGCATCCCTATCAATTACAATTTACCTATACATTATAAATAGTATCTCCTGCCTGGTTAACCGTTGGTTTACCATTGGTTAACCCAGGTTAGGTTAGGATAGGTTAGGAAAGAATAGAATAGGATAGGATAGAACAGGATAAAAAAGGAAAGGAAAAAGCCAAAAACGGGCGGATGAAGAGAAAAACGGAGAAAAGCATACAATCACTGCCTGAAAATGCGAAAAAGGATGATTTTTCAGGAGGAATGGAAAGAATATTGGAATATCCTCTTTTTGAAAAAGGTTTCTGAAAATGAACAACTCTGTGGAATTGCTGTGAATGGCTGTGGAAACCTGTGCAGAAGCTGTTGAAACAGAAAGGGCTGGAAGGGATGCCAAAAACAGGCTTTTGTATGCTGGTACAGATACGGATGTATTTGGGCGGCGCTCAACCGTCGGTTGTGAAAATACCCAAAAAGTCTCTGCTTGCGCCCCTTTTGTCGGAAGAAATTGTAGAACAAAACAAAAATGGTCACAGAAAGTTAACTAAGGGTTGATTTCTCCGGGGGGGTGTGCTAGAATAATCCAGAATCATTTTTCAGGATGATTTAAGCGGAAGCCGGGTTTTCCTTCCTGGTTTTCGTGAAAAATCTTTAAGGAGGAAAACAAACATGAAGAAACTTCTCGCAATCGTGTTGGCTCTGGCCATGGTTCTTCCGATGGTGCTGAGCGCATCCGCTGCCCAGTATCCCGCTCTGGAAGAAAAGGACGACCAGCAGCTCTACGATGAAAACCTGGGCGAATTCTATGACATGTACATGGAAGCCCTGGAGTGCATGGACGTAGACCAGCGCTACGCTCTGGAGGCTCTTGCTGAGGCAAAGCTTCTGCAGACCAGCGTGCTGCTGCCCACCACCTCCAACTATGGCAACTTCGCCATTGGCCGTACCGTTCCCAAGACTGCCAACGGCACCC
>CAMEWH010000140.1:0-4552 GCA_945940335.1 uncultured Clostridia bacterium
AGGCACCAGACTTTGACTCTGGCATTCGTCGGTTCGAATCCGGCCATCCCAGCCAAATTTATGATCCGCTAGCTCAGTCGGCAGAGCAACTGCCTTTTAAGCAGTGGGTCCGGAGTTCGAATCTCCGGCGGGTCACCAAACAGAAAATCCTGTCGAAATTCGGCAGGATTTTCTGTTTGTATTATTCATTTTTCATTATTCATCCTTCATTATTCATTTGAAGACAGGATTTTCTGAATGAAGAATGAATAATGAAGCCGCTTTTCTGATGAATAATGAATAATTGCCATGTCTCGGATTATGTGATAACAAAAACGCAGACCTGCGAGGAGGTGCGGATAATGCGTGAAAATTTTCTGATTGATAAATCCATTGCTTTTGCCGCACAAATCATTAGACTGCACAGGTACCTGATTAAAACCCAAAAGGAAACTATCCTTTCAAAGCAGATTGTCCGCAGTGGTACCAGTATCGGTGCAAATATCAACGAGGCGAACTATGGTCAGAGCAAAGCAGATTTTATTTCAAAATTGCATATCGCCCTGAAAGAGGCAGCAGAAACGGAATATTGGCTAAGGCTTCTGCTGGCTTCAGAATATATTTCTAAGGAAATGGGAGAGTCGATGCTGAAGGACTGTCTGGAACTTAAGAGAATTTTAATCGCTTCCATCAACACGGCAAAAAGCAACTTAAAATAATGTGTATCTAAAGTGTTGCAAAGACACAAAAGGGGGCTGTTAAAAAAGTCCCTCAGCAAGGTAGCCAGTGCCGGAAGGCACTGGCTACAAAAAGTATAAGGAACGGCTGCAGCCAGTTGAGGTTGCAGCCGTTTTGCAGTATCATTAAAGTACCACCAAAAATGAAAACTACAGAAATGAATTATACACCAATCCAACTGAAATTACCAGTGGATATGGAAAGAATTATTGAAATAAATGATTCGGTATAACTGACGCAAAACGGAGTGGGAAGCAAATCCCACTCCGTTTTCATGTCAACTTTGTTCGTTTTTTGCGGCTCAATACCGGTATGCCGCTGTGTGGTGCTTGCGCTGGTGCAGCAGTCCTTTCACCGGTGCAATGTTACATCAGTTCCTGATTCGTGCATAATGGTACGGGGCTGACGGAAGCCGGTAACCACAGCGGTCCTTTACGCCATACCCTTTCCGCTGCGGGGTCAGCGGATGCCGGTGACGGTGTAGTCCTGGTCCTCTACGGCTTTTTTCAGGGCTTCGTCGGAAATCTGGGACTTCAGAGTCACCACGGCGGTGCCGGCCTCATGGCTCACCGCGGCCTGCTCCACCTCCGGCAGGGCCTCCAGGGCCTTTTTGACCCGGGCTTCGCAGTGGGAACACATCATTCCTTCGATGGTCAATGTCTTTTCCATAATTTGTATCTCCTTTTTCTGTCTGAATTTATGATCCTTGGAGGGGTTGCGCAGGTCAAACAGGTTCAGCCGCAGGGCGTTGGACACCACGCAGAAGCTGCTCAGGCTCATGGCCGCCGCGCCGAACATGGGGTTCAGGGTCAGTCCCAGAGGAATGAACACACCGGCGGCCAGGGGAATGCCGATGGTGTTGTAGAAAAATGCCCAGAACAGGTTCTCGTGAATGTTGCGCAGAGTGGCCCGGCTCAGCCGGATGGCGGCGGGAACGTCGGACAGGCGGCTCTTCATCAGCACCACGTCCGCCGCGTCGATGGCCACGTCGGCCCCCGCGCCGATGGCGATGCCCAGGTCCGCCCGGGTCAGGGCGGGAGCGTCGTTGATGCCGTCTCCCACCATGGCCACCCGGCCCTGGCGTTTCAGGGAGCGGATGACGTTTTCCTTACCCTCAGGCAGGACGCCTGCCACCACTTCGTCCACACCGGCCTGACGGCCGATGGCGTCGGCAGTCCGCTGATTGTCTCCCGTGAGCATCACCACCCGGATGCCCATATCCCGCAGCTCCTTCACAGCCTGGGGGCTGTCCGCCTTGATGGTGTCCGCCACGGCGATGATGCCCAGGAAACGGCCGTTCCGGCTGAAATACAGGGGGGTCTTCCCCTCCTCCGCCAGTGCCTCGCCCTGGGTAACGGCGGAGTCCGGGATGGGGGCCAGGGTTTCCAGAAAGCGCTGACTGCCTCCTGCCAGGGTGTCCCCGTCCAGCTGGCCGGTGAGGCCGTTGCCGGGCAGTGCCTGGAAATCCGTCACCGGACCGGCGTCCAGGCCCCGGGCTTCGGCGGCTTTGAGGACGGCTTTGGCAAGAGGATGCTCACTTTTCTTCTCCAGCGCCTGGGCAAACCGGAGCAGGGCTTCCTCCTCCACATCCCCGGCGGGGAGAATGTCGGTGACCCGGGGCTCTCCCTCGGTGATGGTGCCCGTCTTGTCCAGCACCACGACACGCACCTTCCCGGCGGTTTCCAGGGAGGCGGCGGTTTTGAACAGAATCCCGTTTTTCGCGCCCATGCCGCTGCCTACCATGATGGCCACCGGCGTGGCCAGGCCCAGGGCGCAGGGGCAGCTGATGACCAGCACGGAAATGCCCCGGGCCAGGGCAAAGCCCAGGGTCTGGCCCAGCAGCAGCCAGATCAGGATGGTCACCGCGGCAATGGTGATGACCGCGGGAACGAATATACCGGAGACCTTATCCGCCACTTTGGCGATGGGGGCTTTGGTGGCCGCCGCGTCGCTGACCATCCGGATGATCTGGGAGAGGGTGGTGTCCTCGCCCACCCGGGTGGCCCGGCATTTGAGGAAGCCCGACTGGTTGATGGTGGCGGCGGAGACGCCGTCTCCCGGGGCTTTGTCCACGGGGATGCTCTCGCCGGTCAGGGCCGCCTCGTTTACCGCGCTGCTGCCCTCCAGGACCACGCCGTCCACGGGAATGCTTTCGCCGGGGCGGACCACAAAAATATCGTCCTTACGCACCTGATCAATGGAAACCTCTGACTCGGCGCCGCTGCGGACCACGGTGGCGGTCTTGGGGGTAAGCTTCATGAGGCTCTTCAGGGCGTCGGTGGTCTTGCCCTTGGAGCGGGCTTCCAGCATCTTTCCCACGGTGATGAGGGTCAGGATCATGGCCGCCGACTCAAAGTAAAACTCCATCATGTAGGCCATGACGCCCTCCATATCGCCCTTCACCTGAGCATCGGTCATGGCAAACAGAGCGTAGGTGCTGTAAACAAAGGCCGCCGTGGCGCCCAGAGCCACCAGGGTATCCATATTGGGGGCACGGTGCCACAGACTTTTGTAGCCGCTGATAAAGAACTTCTGGTTGATGACCATGATGATGACCGTCAGCAGCAGCTGCGCCAGGCCCATGGCCACATGGTTTCCCTCAAAGAAGGGCGGCAGGGGCCAGCCCCACATCATGTGACCCATGGAGAAGTACATCAGAACCATCAGAAATCCCACGGACCAGATCAGGCGCTGCTTCAGCACCGGAGTTTCCCGGTCCCGCAGGGCCTCCTCCGCCTCCGACGGACCGGAGCCGTTGGTTTCCGGAGCCGCGCCCTTTACGGAAGCGCCATACCCGGCGCCCTCCACCGCCGCGATGATCTCCCGGTCCGGGGCGGTTCCCTCCACGCCCATGGAGTTGGTCAGCAGACTGACGGAGCAGGCCGTGACCCCCGGCACCTTGGATACGGCTTTTTCCACCCGGGCACTGCAGGCCGCGCAGCTCATGCCCGTAACATTGTATTGCTTCATATCGATCCTCCCAAGCTTGATTCCACAGCCAGTATTTCCCGTTTCCGGGATTTCCATTATTTCATAAGCTTCTGAAGGGTGGACACCAGATCGTCAATGGTCTCGTCCTTCCCGGCCCGGATGTCCTGCACCACGCAGGTGCGGATGTGCTGGGCCAGCAGTTCCTTGTTGAAGGCGTTGAGAGCCGCGTTAACCGCGGCCACCTGCATCAGAATGTCCGTGCAGTAGGCGTCCTTTTCCACCATGCCCCGGATCCCCCGGACCTGGCCCTCGATCCGGTTCAGCCGGTGGATCAGGCCCGTATATTCCTCCTGGGTGCGCTCCTTCGTTTTGTGGGCGCAGCATTCCCGTTCTTCCATAACAAGCTTCCTTTCAGCAGAGATACCCCACGGGGGTATCTGAATTATATACCCCCGTGGGGTATCTGTCAATACCGTTCCACGGAAAATATTCGGTTTTGAAAACAGTAAAACACGTATCGCTTGAACCCGGCAAAATGATCGTTTATGCGGGCAAGGCCCGCGGCGAATGCGTTACGAACTCCCGCGCTGGACTTACATCCTCTGGCCCCTCGACCATGGGTGCGGCAATTTGGTAAATGATCGTTTATTGCACCGACGCACCGATTCATATTGCACCCATCGTAGGGCGGGGGCTTGCCCCCGCCGAGCAGGTGAGATACGCAATCTGCTGCGTCAAACGCAAATATGTATAACCATAGGTGCGTCGGCGGGGGCAAGCCCCCGCCCTACAGTGAGTGCAAACATAAACGATCATTTATGGCTATCCCGCGCTGGCCCGGTCAGTTCTGGGGGGTTTGCGGACAGGCGGCAGGGCGATCATTGCGAAACTTCAGATCCTCCGG
>CAMEWH010000141.1:0-4460 GCA_945940335.1 uncultured Clostridia bacterium
CCCTCTCAGGGGCGCCCCTTACGGGGCAGCCAGCTCCCCCAGAGGGGGAGCCAAGAGGTGCGTCGGTTCCGGTCGCCAAATTACAATTTGCCTGCTTGCTGCGTGAAACCGGTCAGCACATTTTGTTTCAAATCTTCCGTGAATTGACAATTTGCGTTTCCTGTGATAGACTGCCTTTTGAAATCATTTGGATGAAAAAGGAGCTGATTCTCTTGAAAATACGAATTTTTCCTGCCCTGGTCCTGTGCCTGCTGCTGTGCGCCTGCGGGAATGGTAAAGTTATGGAAACCGCTCAGACGGAGCCGGCAACGGAAATCACCATGATTGAATCCGTTGCCACGGAGCCGGAAACCCAGCCGGAGACCCAGCCGGAAACCACGGCTGCCGCCCAGCCCCCTGTGGTCACGAAAGACCCCACCGGGGAGAAGCTGTCCCCCGGGGGCAAGACCTGGTTCGTGGCCCATGCCGACGGCGCCACCATCCTCACCTGGGAATTCCTCTCCCCGGAGGGGACGGTGTATTCCGTAACGGAAACCATGAGCCTGCACCCCGGCCTCCTGCTGGACATTTCCAAGGAGGACACTGTGGAGGTGAGCAATGTGCCCCTGTCCTTCAACGGCTGGTCTGCCCGGGCCCGGTTCGACGGCCCCGGCGGTTCCGTCACCACCCAGGCGGCCCTGATCACCGTGAGCCGCAGCGAGGGCGCCTACGACACCGTGATTGAGCGCTACCGCACCGCCGTGGCACACAAGGACGAGGGCTACGATATCTTCGCCCAGTATGACGTGAGTGAGATGATCTTCTATGCCGATCACGTGGGCTACGCCAGAGTGGACCTGGACGGCAACGGCACCGAGGAGCTGATCATTGCGGGAATCGGCTATGACATTCCCGAGGAGCCGTACCTGTTTGAAATCTTCACCCTGGAAAACGGCACCCCGGTGAGCGTTGCCCGCTCCCAGGCCCGGTCCCGGCTGTTCCTCATGGAGGATAACAAAATCTATAACGAGGGCTCCAGCGGCGCGGCATACAGCAATTTCAGCGTGATGCAGCTCTCCGGCAGCCAGCTCCGCTTCCTCAACGGCCTGTACACCACTGACACCCTGGCCGACGGCAGCCCCAGCCCCTACACCTACTATTTCACCACCTCCAACCAGTACGGCGATCTTTCCCTGCTGGCAGGGGACAACGGAATGGAGGAAAAGGTGGCGGACACCTTCCTCACCAGCTGGCGGGGTTCCGTCACCCTGCCGGAGCTGTGCCTGATTGCGTGATTCAGGGTGCAAGAACCCTTGCCCAGCCATTGTAGTAGTCTGTAGCGCATAAAAGTTGTAATTTGGCAGGCAGTGCCCTTGGCTCCCCCTATGGGGGAGCTGGCTGCCCCATAGGGGCAGACTGAGAGGGTATCGCACCCAATGAGACGCTCCTAATTCCCCAATGCAGTACCCTCTCAGTCAGCCTGTTCGGCTGACAGCTCTCCCAAAGGGAGAGCCAAGGGGTGCCATCATTTCATCCCACCAAATTACAATTTCAAAGAGTTACAGACTACTACGCAAGCGCGGGCACAAGAAATAACATTTTTCCATAAAACAATCAATTGCGGAGGAAAAAGATGAAAAAACGAATTTGGATTTTGGTGGCTGCGGCGGCTCTGCTGCTGGCCGGCTGCGGTACTTCCCGGAAGCCGGAGCATACCTACCGGCAGATCACCCAGGAGGAGGCCGCAAAGCTGATGGCTGAGCAGTCGGACTATCTCCTTCTGGATGTGCGCACCCAGGCGGAGTTCGAACAGGCCCACATCCCCGGGGCCCTTTGCATCCCCAACGAGACCATTGGTACCGATGAAATCCCGGCGCTGCCGGACAAAAATCAGCTGATCCTGGTCTATTGCCGCAGCGGCAACCGGAGCAAGCAGGCCGCCGAAAAGCTTGCACAGCTGGGCTATACCAACATTGTGGAGTTCGGCGGCATCAACACCTGGACGGGAGAAACCGTCTCCGGCAGCGAGGGTTAGCATGGCACCCACACAGATGTATGTTCTTGCCATGGTGATTTTCGGCACCCTGGCTCCCTTCGTGCGAAACATCGGCGTTTCCTCCGGGGAGCTGGCGCTGTACCGGGCGGTGATGGGCGCCGGACTGATTGGGATTTACCTGTTGGCGAAGGGGAAGAACCCCTTCTCCGGCGGCCTGAAGCGGGAAATCCTTTTGCTGCTGCTCTCCGGCGGGGCCATGGGCATCAACTGGATTCTGCTGTTTCAGGCTTACCGCTACACCTCCGTTTCCACTGCCACCTTGTGCTATTATTTCGCCCCGGTGATCGTCACCGCTTTGTCCCCGGTGCTGTTCCGGGAAAGGCTGACCCGGAAGCAGCTGTTCTGCTTTGCCATGGCCACTTTGGGCCTGGTGCTGATCACCGGATTGGAATACCCGGCCGCGGGCAGTGCCAATCTTACGGGTATCCTGTTCGGACTGGGGGCAGCGGTGTTTTACGCCGCGGTGATTCTGCTGAACAAGTACATCCGAAGCACCGCCGGAATCCAGCGGACCTTTTTGCAGTTCCTTGCAGCCATTGTGACGCTGATCCCCTACGTGGCTGCCACCGGCGGCGTGACCCTTTCCCGGCTGGACAGTACCGGCTGGATGTGTCTGCTGGTGGTGGGCATCCTGCACACCGGCATCACTTACTGCCTGTATTTTTCCTCCCTGAAAGCCCTGCCCGGCCAGCGGGCCGCCATTCTCAGCTACATTGACCCGCTGGTGGCGGTGTTGATTTCCGTCACGGTCCTCCGGGAACCCATGACCTGGCAGCAGGCTCTGGGCGGCGGACTGATCTTGGGCTTTACCCTGTGGAATGCCCTGCCGGAAAGGGAAAAAGCCCCTTCCTGATAGAAAATCGCTTCTTTTCTGCCTGAATGAGCAGAAGAGGGGCGATTTTTGGTTATTCATTGTGCATATCGGTTTCACCGGGCTTCTGAATGAAACCAATCAGCACATTTTTTCTGCTCCCTTTCATACCAATTTTAATCCTTAATGTTTGCTTAACAGCCTTGACACTCGAAAAATTCCTGAATAGAATATGGATAAAATTGGAAAATGAGGTGGAATTATGGTTTATGCAATCATTGATCTGATAAGCAGCGCGGTTTTTGCGCTGCTGTTTGCCTGGCTTTTTCTGGCCTGCTGTGGGAACAGGAGCGTCAAACGATTCTGCCTGATCAGTCTGTTTACGGTGTATCTGTGCGAAATGTTCAATGTGGTGGGCATTCCCGCCATTCAGTATCTTACCTGGGATCCTTCGGTCAATCTGATTCCCTTCGGGGACGAAAAGAATTACCGCTTCTTCTTTCAGATCGGGATGAATGCGGTGATGTTCCTGCCCTTCGGGTTCCTGCTCCCCGTCCTTTGGCAATCATGCAGGAGCTGGAAAACAACCACCCTGGCGGGCTTCGTCACCTCTGCTCTGATTGAGCTGCTGCAGCTGTTTTGCTTCCGGGCCACGGACGTGGATGATCTGCTGATGAATACCCTGGGCGCGTTTCTCGGTTATCTGCTGGCCTGGGTCTTCTTCCATCAAAAATGGCAGCGGGCGCAGGGCGCGGAACGGGGCAGAGTAAATGATTGGGCTTACTTGGCCGTTTCCGTCGGGATTCCTCTGCTGGTTACCGTTTTCATCAGGACCCCGGTTTCCGACTGGATTTACGGTTTCCCCATGTTCCAATAACAGTCTGGGAATCATCGAAACTCTGTTCCATTTATTGTAAAAACAGATTTTTGTGGGGATGAAGCGGGTTTCTTTACTATCATATGGTTGATTCTCCTGGGGTAATATGATATCATTGTACCGAAATAAGGGGGGCAACCCCGAAAATGAAAAGGAGTAAGCAACATGAAGAAAATTCTCGCGCTGATTCTGGCTGCGTGCATGGTTCTGTCCATGGGCGCAGTGGTCCAGGCCGAGGGTGTTTCCGGTGAATTCACCGGTACCGCCAATGGCATGGGCGAAGTTACCGTCACCCTGACCCTGGAAGACGGCAAGATTGTGGGCTGCACCGCCACCGGTGCCAATGAGACCGCCGGCATCGGCTCTGTGGTTATCGACACCTTCCCCGCAACCGTTGCCGAATCCGGCTCCATCGCAGTGGATGCCGTTTCCGGTGCCACCATCACCTCCAACGCGTTCATGGAGGCTGCTGCCGCTGCCCTCACCGCTGCGGGCCTGAACCCCGATGACTACAAGACCGCCATCGAGACCGCTGCCGCAGAGGACAGAACCGTTGACGCGGACGTCGTCATCGTGGGTGCCGGCGGCGCCGGCATGACCGCTGCCATTGCTGCTTCTGCTGACGGCCTGAACGTGGTCGTGGTGGAGAGCCAGGCCATGGTGGGCGGCAACTCCGTCCGTTCCACCGG
The DNA here is from genome assembly GCA_945940335.1 of uncultured Clostridia bacterium. Taxonomy (GTDB): domain Bacteria; phylum Bacillota; class Clostridia; order Oscillospirales; family Oscillospiraceae; genus Faecousia. Next base: position 4,413 of record CAMEWH010000141.1, read on the forward strand.
CGGCATGAACGCTGCCAAGACCCCCCTGCAGGACAACAACACCTTCGG
>CAMEWH010000142.1:0-4437 GCA_945940335.1 uncultured Clostridia bacterium
GGCTGTACCTGTACGTCCACTACCCGACTGACGTGATCTTCTCCATGTTCGCCGGCATCCTGCTGGGCCTGCTGGGCTGCGCCATCGTGTCCATCGTCTATAAGTTCCTCCCCGAAAAGCGGGGCAAATATCAGAGAGCCAACTAATACCCACCCAAAACCGGCACAGGAGTCCTTCTCCCGTGCCGGTTTTCCCGTTCCCTCGAGACAGGCAGACCATTTTCTCCTCCAAATATCCCCCCGTTTTACCCCGACAAAAAATTCAAAAAATTTTCAAAACCCCATTGACAAATTTGGAATCATGTTATATAATACACAAGCTGTCACCGAGACAGGCAAGAACAAATGAACATGCTGCTATAGCTCAGCCGGTAGAGCGCATCCTTGGTAAGGATGAGGTCGCCAGTTCAAATCTGGCTAGCAGCTCCAAACCCTTGAAACTTCTTGAGTTTCAGGGGTTTTTCTTATTTCTTCCGAAAAGTCATGACCTCATCCTTCACTTGAAAATTTCAAGCAGGGATGGGGTCATATTTATGAAAAAATCATACCGAATCATTTATTTCAATCATTCTTTCCATATCCACTGGTAATATCAGTTGGATTGGCATATAATCCATTTCTGTCGCTTTCATTTTGTATTGCGACTTTATGATACTGCAAAACGGCTGCAACCTCAACTGGCTGCAGCCGTTTCTTATGCTCTTTTTGTAGCCGCTTTCATTTTGGTTACAGGAACCGGAACTCCATAAAGTCGAAGTCACAGCCGGGCAGGAACAGGAAGGTTACGTCCTGTTTGCCGTACACCGGCTCCAGGGGGAAGGTCACTTCCGTCCAGTCGTCGCTACCGGGGAATTCCACTACCCGGCGCTGCTGGCCGCCCTCGCCTTCAAAGCGCAGGTGGATGGTGTTGTTTTCCAGCTTGCTCTTGCCCCGGATGGCTACACCGGTGAAGCCCAGGCTGCCGAAGTCCAGATTGCGGAATACCAACGACACGTTGTTGCCGATGCCCTCCACGGCCTCGTCCGTCAGGGAGAACCGGTCGCCGTACACCGCGCTGAAATGACGGGCGCCGATGCTGTCCCAAGCCCGGCTGCGGTGGTGGAAGGTGAAGCCCTTCACATGAATTTTGCACTGCAGCTCGATGCCCAGCACGTCCCGGCCGGTGAGCACCTCGTCTAAGTGGAAGGTTTCCGGCTGGTAGACGTTCCATTTGGAGGGCTTGTCGTAAATCCGCTCACCGATCATCCTGCTGCCGGGGGCGTAGGGGATGCCCTTCCAGAACCGGATGGGGGTGGGAATGTTGGACATTTCAAACACGTCCATGGTCAGCGTATCCCCACCGGCCTCGCCGAAGTCCAGCTGCCGGAAGGCCACCCAGCTCCTGGCCGTACGGGAGAAGGTGATACCCCGCTCGTTGCCGTTGCCGATCTCACCCTGAGAATCGGTGAACAGGGCGGCGCTGACGTAGTCACAGGGGTCCAGATGCAGACTGCCCAGGCCCTGCACCTCCAACTCCAGATCGGACAGTACCGGGCCGCACTGGCAGCGGATGCGCACATCTCCGTCACCGATGCCGGTGAGCTTCACAGTGCGCTCATCCACGGTCTCCAGCACCACATTAGTCACGGTAATGCCCTGATCATCGGTAATCCGCCAGGAAAGAGCCTCCGCCGCGGCGTTGGCGGGGTAGATTTCTGCGTGAACGATGGTCTGGGGCTGCTCCTTGGTCAGATGCAGGGATTCTGCCTTCAGCTCCACCTTTCGCACGGGAATGATGGGAGCGGCGCCGGGCATCACTTCCGGCAGCACCGGGAAGATTTCACCCTCGGCGGCAGTGACCTCCGCCTGAAGGGCGGCGCTCTCCAGTCCCGGAGCGGAAACCCGGATCTCCCCCATGCCGGCCTCGCCTGCACCGGCGGCCACCACCAGCAGCTTGCCGGAGAACAGGCGGCGGCAATCGCATTTGTATTCGTCCATGTCCGTGCTGTCGCCGTTGTCCAGGCCCACCAGCTTCAGCGGGCCGGTGACGGAAACCTGGATGCAGTCCCGGGCGTTGTCCACCGGGTTGCCCTGGGCATCCTCCGCGGTGACGGTGCAGAACACCAGATCCCGGCCGTCTGCGGCCACTTTCGCCCGGTCGGCGTGGATGCGCAGCACGGCGCTGTCGCCAAAGGAACGTCTCGTCTCCCGGGCGATGGGCGCGCCGGTATCGTCGTAGCCGATGGCCTGGATGAAACCGGGGACATAGGGCACCTGCCAGGAGGCCAGGTTGTCCGAGCCGCCGGCCAGGTTCTTTCTGCCCCGGCTCACGCCGTTCACCACCAGCTCCACCTGGGGCAGGTTGGAAAGAATGCACACATCGATGAGCTGGCCGGGGTTAAAGTCCCAGTAGGGCAGCAGGTGCAGCACGGGTTTGTCCTGCCAGCGGTGCCAGCCGGCCTGATAGGCATAGAAGGAGTCTTTGGGGAAGCCGGCGGTATCCACCAGGCCGAAGTAGCTGTTTTTGGTGTGATAGGGGGTGGGCTCGCCGATGTAGTCGATGCCGCTCCACAGGAACTGGCCCAGATTGTAAGGGTAGAGCTCGTCGGAGGCGATGCAGGCCTGGTGGCTCTTGGCACCCCAGCTGGTGCGGCTGTTGCCCAGGCTGGAGCACTGGGAATCGTCGTCCACCAGCAGCGGCTGGGACAGGGGGAAGTGGTAAATGCCCCGGCTCTGGACCACGGAGGCGGTCTCGCTTCCGTAAATCACCCAGTCGGGATGCGCCTGGTGGTGCTCGTCGTAGAGGCTTTCTCCATAGTTGTAGCCCACCACATCCAGGTAGGGGGCGCAAGCCTGGGTGTTTTCCCAGGCCATGTAGTTGGAGCCGAAGGTGGTCAGGCCGTTTTTCCGGGAATCGTGGAGGGCCACCGCCTGTAAAAGCTGCTTCATGGTTTCCTGGGCACCCACGTCCACATGAGTGTCGTAGATCTCGTTGCCGATGCTCCACATCAGCAGGCTGGGATGGTTCCGGTCCCGGCGGACCCAGCTGGCCACGTCCTTTTCAAACCACGCCGGGAAGAACCGGGCGTAGTCATAGGGGGTTTTGCTCCGAACCCAGAAGTCGAAGGCCTCGTCCACCACCAGAATGCCCAACTCGTCCGCCAGGTCCATCACGGCAGGAGCGGGGGGATTGTGGGAGGTGCGCAGGGCATTCACGCCCATGTCCTTCATAATGGTGAGCTGCCGCCGGGCGGCGGGACGGGAAAAGGCAGCACCCAGGCAGCCGAGATCATGGTGCAGGCACACGCCGTGCAGGATCACATGCCGGTGGTTCAGAATCAGCCCTTCGTCCGGGGATACCTCCACGGTCCGGAAGCCGCACACGGTTTCCAGTCTGTCCAGCTCCTGCCCCTCCCGCAGAAGCGATGCGCGCAGCATATAGAGGCAGGGATCCTCCAAGGACCAGAGCCGGGGATTTTCCACCTCCATCTGAACATCGGCATTGGGGAGCGCCAATGCGGAGGCGACGGTGTTTCCTTCCCGGTCCAGCAGGGTCAGTTCCACCTGGTCGGTGTCCAGCAAGTTTTCCGCCTCAGCGGAAACGGTGACCTGCCAGATTTCTGCGCTCTGCTCCCGGGCGCTGACGTACAGACCGTCGGTGACCAGGTGGGTATGCCCGTATTCCAGCATCCACACATCCCGGTAGAGACCGGCGCCGGAGTACCAGCGGGAATTGGGGTGGCGGAGCAGACAGCGCACCAGCACCTGATTATCTCCGGGGATCAAAAAGTCAGTGATGTCGGCCTGGAAGGAGGAATAGCCGTATTTCCACCGGAAGGCCTCCTTCCCGTTGACGAACACCGTGGTGTCCATGTAGGCGCCCTCAAAATATAGGCAGCACCGCCGGCCGGAGGTCCAGCTGAATTCCTTCCGGTACCAGCCGGTACCGTCCTGATACAGTTCCTTTACATGCCAGATCTGCCAGTCGTGGGGCAGGGTTACCGGCTGCCAGGGCAGGGGCTCGGCGGGCAGGGTTTCGCCGCAGGCGGTGTCGGCGTAGAAATACCAGCCGTTATTCCAGAGTGTTTTGGTTCTCATTGTCAATCTTCCTTTCCGGTAAATCATGATATTCCGGCATTGCATGTATTCTATATTGTTTGTCCGGCAGAAGCAACCAAAATCTTGCGAAAATGTTTATCGCCTTTTGCGCTTTTCCGGGTCACGCTTTAAAACCATTGGACGGGAAATGGTTTGCGCGGATCGGTAAATTGTAATTTGGCGGGCAGTGCCCGCGGACAATGGCGCACCGGGCTGGTGCATGATCCGGGACTCCTGGGCAGCGCCCGGTAACGCTTTTGCAGGCTAAAATTGTAATTTGGCGGGTACAAATTACGTCCACGCAACCGTAGGGGCGGCTACCAGCCGCCCGCAACGTAACGGAACCGCGCGCTTGGTTGAA
>CAMEWH010000143.1:0-4399 GCA_945940335.1 uncultured Clostridia bacterium
TGGAGATGCCGCCGGTGATGGCGCCGGTGTCGTCCACCTTGAACCAGCAGGCCTTATTGCCGGTCTGCACTTCCACGTCAGCCAGGAGCTTGTCGATCCACTTCCGGGCCTGGGTGAAATTGTCCACCGCCACAGCCTTCACGGTTGCGCCCTCGAAGGGGCCGAAGCCGCAACCCTGGACCACATCGGAAATGTCCTGGATTTCCAGGTCGATGCGCAGGTCGGGCTTGTCGGAGCCGTAGCGCTCCATGGCTTCCTTGAAGGGGATGTGACGGAAGGGAGCCTGGGAGATTCTCTGATATTTGCCGAACTTCCGGAACACGGGCACCAGCACATCCTCCAGGGTGGACAGCACGTCCTCCTGGGTGGCGAAGGCCATCTCCATATCCAGCTGATAGAACTCGCCGGGGGTCCGGTCGGCCCGGGCGTCCTCATCCCGGAAGCAGGGAGCGATCTGGAAATATTTGTCGAAGCCCGCGGTCATCAGCAGCTGCTTGAACTGCTGGGGTGCCTGGGGCAGGGCGTAGAACTTGCCGGGGTGGTTCCGGGCAGGCACCAGATAGTCCCGGGCGCCTTCGGGGCTGGAGGAGGTGAGGATGGGCGTGGTGATCTCCAAAAAGCCCCTCTCGGTCATCAGCCGCCGCAGCTCCGCCACCACCTGGCAGCGCAGCACGATGTTACTTTTGACGGCGGGGTTGCGCAGGTCCAGGAAGCGGTACTTCAGGCGGGTGTTTTCGTCGGCCTCTTTGGACTTGTTGATCTCAAAGGGCAGCTGGTTGTGAATGCACTTGCCCAGCACCTCGATTTTTTCGGGAACCACTTCGATTTCGCCGGTGGGGAGCTTGGGGTTCTTGCTCTCCCGCTCCCGCACATGGCCTGTAACGGAGATGGTGGATTCCTTGTTGATGGGCTTGATAATGGACATCATGGTCTCATTTTCAATGACCACCTGGGTGGTGCCGTAGTAATCCCGCAGCACGCAGAAAGCAAAGTTGGAGCCAACCTCCCGGACATTTTCCAGCCAGCCGACAATGGTAACCTGCTTGCCGGCGTCCTGGAGCCGCAGCTCGCCGCAATTATGTGTTCTGGATTGCTTCATAAAAAAAGCCTCTCTTATTTCTGATTTTTAACCTTAGTATTCTCTCACAAAAGAGGAAAAATGTCAATCGTTTCCGCGCTGTTTAAAATACAGAGTACCCAGGTTTTCCCCCGCACATTCCGGCAAATTGTAATCCGGCGGGCCGTGAACCGCCCCCCTTGGCTCCCCCTCTGGGGGAGCTGGCTGCCCCGTTAGGGGCGCCCCTGAGAGGGCGACACGCGGCGAAAAAGACGGTGTTTCCTTCTCTATGGTACCCTCTCAGTCAGCCTGACGGCTGCCAGCTCTCCCAAAGGGAGAGCCAAGAGGCGTTGCCGTATCTGCCCGCCAATTTATCCGGCTGCCGCGGGCAGCTTTCGGGAATGCTCTCCTTGAAAAATCATGTCGGGGATGGTATGATGAAAACAATCTGTTTCATATCGGAGGAAAACCATGCTTCCTGAACTGTTTTTAGAGAGAATGCGCGCCCAGCTGGGGGAGGAATATGACGCCTTTCTGCAAAGCCTCCAGCGTCCCCGGGCGGTGGCTCTGCGGTTTAACCCCCTGAAGGGGGAAATTCCCGCCTTGCCCTTTGTGGCAGACCCCGTGCCCTGGGAGCCCATGGGCTATTACTATGACCCCGAGGCCCGGCCGGGACTGCATGTCTACCATGAGGCGGGCGTATATTATTTACAGGAAGCCAGCGCCATGTCCCCCGTGGCCCTGCTGGACCCCCAGCCCGGGGAGGTCATCTGCGACCTGTGCGCCGCCCCCGGCGGCAAGTCCACCCAGATCGCCGGGCGGCTGCTGGGACAGGGCATGCTGGTGTGCAACGAAATCAATCCCAAGCGGGCCAAAATCCTCTCCCGGAACATCGAGCGGCTGGGCATTGCAGGCGCGGTGGTAACCAACGAGCCCCCCGCCGCCCTATCCCAGCGGTTTGGCAGCTTCTTTGACCGGGTGCTGGTGGATGCCCCCTGCTCCGGTGAGGGCATGTTCCGCAAGGAGGAGGCCGCCGTCACCGACTGGAGCCCGGAGGCAGTTCAGATGTGCGCCCGCCGCCAGGGGGAAATTCTGGACTGCGCCGCGGGCCTGGTGCGCCCCGGGGGCCGTCTGGTTTATTCCACCTGCACCTTTGCCCCCCAGGAGGACGAAGAAGCGGTGCAGGCCTTCCTGGAGCGGCACCCGGATTTTGTGCCGGAGCCCGTGGAAGCCCCCTGGTTTGAGGAAAGCGGCCCGGCCATGTACCGGATGTGGCCCCACAGGCTGCTGGGTGAGGGACATTTCGCCGCCGTGCTGCGTAGAATGGGGCACGAGGAAGAACGCCCCGCCCCCCTTCCTACAGAAAAGCTCCCGAAGCAGTGGGAGCTCTTTGCCAAAGAGCTGGGCATCCGTCTGCCGGAAGGCCGACCGGTCTGCTTTGGGGAAACCCTCTGGTGGGTCCCCGCCCGGATGCCGGATTTAAAGCGCCTGAAGGTGCTCCGTCCCGGCCTGGAGCTGGGCACGGTAAAGAAGGACCGGTTCGAGCCCGCTCACGCCCTGGCCCTGTGGCTGGACGAATGCAAAACGCAGGTTTCCTTCCCCCCAGACAGCGACGAAATCCGCGCCTACCTTCATGGCGACGTGCTTCCCTGCGACAAGAAAGGCTGGTGCCTGGTAAAAGCCGGCTCCTATTCCCTGGGCTGGGGCAAGGGGGACGGAAAACAGCTGAAAAACCACTATCCAAAAGGTTTACGTAAATAATTTTTCTTTACACGGCAGGAAAACTGTGCTAGTATAGAAGGGCTAATCCGCATTTTTCCCGAAATTATCACAAGGAGAGGATCATCCTTGGCCATATATGAAATCAACGGCGGCAGACCTCTGAACGGAAGCGTCACCATCAGCGGTGCGAAGAATGCAGCCGTTGCCATTCTGCCGGCAGCACTTCTGGTCAGCGGCAAGTGCCGCATTGAGAATGTTCCCAATATTTCCGACGTGCGCATCCTTCTGGATATTCTGGAGGGAATGGGCGCCGATATTCAGTGTCCCGAACCCCATGTGGTGGAAATTGACTGCACCGCCGTTCACTGCACCGAACCCAACGCGGACCTGGTGCGGGAGATGCGCGCCAGCTACTATCTCATGGGCGCCCTTCTTGGCCGGTTCGGCAAGGCCCATGTGGCCCTTCCCGGCGGCTGCAATTTTGCCTCCCGCCCCATCGACCAGCACATCAAGGGCTTCTTGGCCCTGGGTGCCGATGTGGATGAAACCGAGGACTATGTAGCCCTGAGCCCCGGCCCCGATGGGCTGCAGGGCAGCCGGTTCTGCCTGGACCTGGCCAGCGTGGGTGCCACAGTGAACATCATGATCGCCGCTACCCTGCTCCCCGGCCAGACCATCATTGAAAACGCCGCCAAGGAGCCCCACATCGTGGACCTGGCCAACTTCCTGAACACCATGGGTGCCAGAATCTCCGGTGCAGGCACCGACACCGTGAAAATCCGGGGTGTCAACTCTCTCAAGGGCGGCACCTACACCATCATCCCCGACCAGATCGAGGCAGGTACGTATCTGGCCGCCGTCACCGCCACCGGCGGCAACGTGCTGGTGCAGAATGTTATCCCTAAGCACCTGGAGTGCATCACCAACAAGCTCCAGGAGATGGGGGCCCGGATCATTCCCTTCGATGATTCTGTGCGCATCATCAGCACCGGCAGGCTCCGCCAGGCCACGGCCAAAACCCGGCCCTACCCCGGCTTCCCCACGGATATGCAGGCTCAGGTCTGCGTATGCATGGCTCTGGCAAACGGCACCAGCCGCCTGACGGAATCCGTTTACGAGACCCGGTTCTTCGGCTACTGCTCAGAGCTTCAGAGCATGGGGGCCAAAATCACCATTGAAAGCAAAACCGCCACCGTGGTGGGCGTAGATCATCTGGAAGGCGCCACCGTCTCCGCCCACGATCTGCGGGCCGGCGCGGCACTGGTGATTGCAGGTCTGGCCGCCAAGGGCACCACCCGGGTGCAGAACATCCACTTTGTGGAGCGGGGCTACGAGGACCTGATCGGCAAGCTCTCCGCCCTGGGCGCGGACATCCGCCGAATTGAAGAATGACCCAAAGCGGATGGTGCCCCACCGTCCGCTTTTCTCTTTCACAGCAGAAGACGCGCTGGCGATGAAATGATAAATTGTTGTTTAGGGCACCGGAACCGACGCACCCCTTGGCTCCCCCTATGGGGGAGCTGGCTGCCCCGTAAGGGGCGCCCCTGAGAGGGCGACATGTATGGTTTCGGCTGTCATCATCTTACTGCGGTACCCTCTCAGTCAGCCTGACGGCTGCCA
>CAMEWH010000144.1:0-4263 GCA_945940335.1 uncultured Clostridia bacterium
GCCCCTTTCGGGGCAGCCAGCTCCCCCAGAGGGGGAGCCAAGGGGGTGCGTCAATCCCAACCCGCTAAATTACAATTTATCTGACAATTGAACGCATAAAAGACGGGAAGGCGGCGGCGCGGGGCCGCTCATCTTCCCGTCTTTGTTTTTATGCCTTTTTCTTTTTGGATTTTCTCCGCCGGTTGCCGTTGTAATCGTAGGTATACATGGCAATGGAATTGATGGAAAGCACCGCGATCAGGCCCAGGGCGCCTTCCCACAGCAGGCTCTTTACCGCCAGCCACACCATGTCCATGGCCTCCCGGCCGGAGAGGGTGAGACAGATCATCAGCATCAGGAGGGTGAGCACCAGGCCCAGGCCGCCGAAGATGCAGCCCGCCACCTTCTGGGTGTGCCGCCAGGCGGAGACGCTGCCCATGCCGAAGGCGGTGCGGTAGCCGAAATAATAGTTGGCCTCCCGGGGGGCAAAGAGCAGGTAGGCCAGGCCCATGAAAAGCATGATGATGGGCGCCGCCAGAATGGCGACGGAGCACACCAGCTGTACCTTGCCCACAATGGTGCTGATCTCCGGCAGCAAGGTGGCAGGGTCGAAGCCGTCCATCATCTGCTTGATGGATTGAATGTCGAAGGCAGCCTCGGTGGCTGCGGTGGAAGCCAGAAACATCATTTTTCCTCCAGGTATTTGCTGATTTCCCGCATAAAGCTGCTGGCATCCTGGAACCGGTGGTAGATGGAGGCAAAGCGGATGTATGCCACCTCGTCCACGGGTTTCAGTCGTTCCATCACCATTTCGCCCAGACGCTCGGTGGTGATTTCCCGTTCCAGATTGTTTTGAATGGTTTGCTCGATTTCGGTGGCGATGCGCTCCAGATCATTCACGTCCACCTTCCGCTTGTCGAAGGCCCGGATCATGCTGTTGATGATCTTGTTCCGGTCGAAGTTCTGCCGGGAACCGTTGCGCTTCACCACGATGATGGGCAGGGTTTCCACAATTTCGTAGGTGGTAAACCGGCGCAGGCAGCCCATGCACTCCCGACGGCGCCGGATGCTCAGTCCGTCATCGGAGTGACGGGAGTCGACAACTTTGCTTTCCTGCTCTCCGCAAAAAGGACATTTCATGGGCGGTCACACTCTTTTCATCGAATTACCCAATATTATATCAGATGTTGGTGAAACTGTCCAGCTTTTTTTCTGTCCCGGCGGCTCCGGCGGCGGTTTTCCCTTGCATTTCTGCCTGTTTTGGAGTAAAATGAGAGAAATCTGCCCGGAACCGGAATACCCGGGGAATCCGGCGGGAAAACAGGAAAGGAAATTCTATGAAAAAATCATCTCTCATGGCCGTTTGGGGCATTTTCTATATTATCTGTGCCGGGTTGGGATTTATACCCGAACCGGAGGGTGCCGTCCGGATTTTTCTGACGGTGATCTCCGTGCTGTTCTTTGTCCCTCCGGCAATTTTGCTGTATGACGCCTTTTCCGGCCGGGACCGGAAAACGATCCTTCTCATCCGCCGGCTGTCCGCCCTGTCCCTGGGGGTGACGCTGGTGCTGCTCATCGCCAATTTCCTGGCTGCCCTGACAAGCGAATGGCTGGGCACCGTGCTCCACGTGCTGCTGGCGATTTGCTCCGCACCCATGTTTTGCAGCAACTACTGGATATTGTCGCTGTTTTTGTGGGCGGTGCTGCTGGTGAGCTCCATGCAGAAATGGAAGGAGAAGTAAGCCATGGCGTTTGCGTGTTATGCCCTTTTTGCCCTGCTCATTGCGGCAGGAGATCAGATCACCAAGTATCTGGTGGTAGAAAATATCGCCCTGTTCCAGGATGTGCCCCTGCTTCCCGGGGTGCTGGGACTGACCCATGTGCGCAACGAGGGGGCGGCCTTTTCCTCCTTCCGGGGGATGCAGTGGCTGTTCGTTCTGATTTTTGTGGTGCTGACCCTGGCGGTGGTGTATGAGTATTTCAAAAAGCCCATGCCCTTTACCGCCCTGGAGCGGTGGTGCATCGCGGCCATCTACGGCGGCGGCCTGGGCAATATGATCGACCGGGTGCGCCTGGGCTATGTGGTGGACATGCTGGAGACGGAGTTTATGGAGTTTCCGGTGTTCAATGTGGCGGACTGCTTCATCACCTGCGGCTGCGTGGTGCTGATGGTGCACCTGGCGTTTTTCAACAAGAGCTTTTGGAAGGATGAGAAAAAATGACGCTGATCGCGGACACGGCGGGGGAACGGCTGGATGCGTTTCTGGCCCGCAGCGAATTGGGCCTGAGCCGCAGCGCCGTTCAGAAGCTGATGGAGGAGGGCTGCGTGCAGCTTTCCGGAAAGCCCGGCAGGAAGAATGACCGGCTGAACGTGGGGGATGTGGTGGAGGTTACCCTGCCGGAGCCCAAGGCGGTGGACGTGGCTCCCACACAAATGGAACTGGATATTGTCTATGAGGACGAGGACGTGGTGGTGATCAACAAGCCCAAGGGGCTGGTGGTCCATCCCGCCGCGGGACACCAGGACGACACCTTGGTCAACGGCCTGCTCTACGCCATGGGGGACTCCCTCTCCGGCATCAACGGAGAACTGCGCCCGGGCATCGTCCACCGGATCGACAAGGATACCTCCGGATTATTGGCGGTAGCCAAAAATGACCTGGCCCACACGGTGCTGGCCTCCCAGCTGAAGGACCACACCATGGCCCGGACCTATGAGGCCATTGTCTGCGGAAATCTGAAAGAGGACAGCGGCACCGTGGATGCCCCCATCGGCCGGCACCCCACGGACCGGAAGAGAATGTGCGTGACGGAGCGCAATTCCAAACCGGCGGTGACCCACTGGGAGGTGGTGAAGCGCTACCGGGGCTATACTCACATCCGCTGCCATCTGGAAACCGGCCGCACCCACCAGATCCGGGTACATATGGCTCACATCGGCCACCCCATTCTGGGAGATACGGTGTACGGCCGGAAAAAGCCGGAGCTGGGCCAGGACAGCCAGTGCCTCCATGCCGGGGCCTTGTGCTTCCGCCACCCCCGGGACGGCCGCCCAGTGATGGTTTTCGCCCCCTTGCCCGACTATTTCCGGCAGGTGCTGGAGAAATTGGAGAAAATGTAATTGGATGGTGGATCGGATGGCACGGGTTTCAACCCGCCCTGCGAAATTTATCTGAAAAATCACCCCGGCAGGAATTCCTGAAATTCCTGCCGGGGTAGTTCTTTTTATTCGCCCTGCTGATCTTCCCAGAAGGGCTCAGTTTTGTGGGATTTGAACTGGAGCTCCTGACTCTTGACGCTGACGGTGGTGCTGGCGGGGATGGAATGGGTGATGAACACGTTGGAGCCGATGACGCAGTCCCTGCCGATCACCGTCTCGCCGCCCAGAATGGAGGCGCCGGCGTAGATGGTCACGTTGTCCTCGATGGTGGGGTGGCGCCGCTTGCCCCGCAGGCTCTGGCCGCCCCGGGTGGTGAGGGCGCCCAGGGTCACGCCCTGGTAGATCTTCACATGGTCACCAATCACCGTGGTTTCGCCCACCACGATGCCGGTGCCGTGGTCAATGAAAAAGTATTTGCCGATGGTGGCACCGGGGTTGATGTCGATGCCGGTGACGCTGTGGGCATGCTCCGTCATGATTCGGGGCAGCATGGGCACCCCCAGCGTGTAGAGCACATGGGCCAGCCGGTACACCGTGACGGCGAACAGGCCGGGATAGCAGAAGATGATTTCATCGGTGCTGAAGGCGGCGGGGTCACCGTCGTAAAAGGCCTCCACATCCGTCTGGCAGATGGCCCGGACGGCGGGGATGGCCCGGAAGAACTGCAGGGAAATCTCCTGGGCCTTTTCTTCCGCATGGGCCTGCTCCGTCTGGCAGCGCAGGACGATGGCGATCTGCTTGTTCAGATTATACATCACGTCCTCGATGAGCATGGACAGGTTGTGCCGGGCGTTGTAGATACGGTAGCTCTTGTCCCGGGAGGAGCCGGGGTAGACAATGCGCAGGAGCTTGTAGATGATGTCGATCACCGTGTCCTTGTCGGGATGGACGAAGGGGTCCAGCTTGTCGATATCCCGCTGGTGCCGGTAATCCTCCAGAATCTCATCTACAATGCCCTCAATCTGCTGTTCAATGGGAGACATACGATCACTCCTTCACGTTCTTGGGGATAAGTGTACCATAGCAGGCCACCGCTGTCAAAATATAAATTGTAATTTAGCGCACTGGCGCGGCAGCGCCCCTTGGCTCTCCCTTTGGGAGAGCTGGCAGCCGTCAGGCTGACT
>CAMEWH010000145.1:0-4253 GCA_945940335.1 uncultured Clostridia bacterium
ATCATAGAAAATGGAAAAAGCCCAGCATGGGCTGGACTTTTTCGACAGTCTGAAAGCACCCCCACGGGGGGTGCTTTTCTTGTTGGTGCCGGTGACCGGACTCGAACCGGTACGCTGTCGCCAGCGGTGGATTTTGAGTCCACTACGTCTACCATTCCATCACACCGGCTTTTACCGTGATAATATACCATAACTGCGGGGGAAATGCAAGAGAAAAGTTTCGAGTGCGCCTTAATAAAAAGACAAGAATTGGGCAGCAGGTATTGCTTGACAGATTGTGAGGGGTGGTCTATAATGGGTGATATCGATTTCCAAAGGAAAGAAAAACCAAAAATTGGAGGGAATGCCATGAAAAAAGGACTATTTGTAGTATTAGTTCTGGTTTTGGTTGTTGCGTTTGCTGCCAGTGCGATTTATCTGGCGGCATATTTTACGGACAGCGCCAAGAGCCAGATGGCGGATAACGACCGGGCGGACAAAGTCAGCCAGATGCGCCAGGAATACACCGAAAGCCAGACCACCCAGGCAACAGAGACCACTGAGCCCCAGGCCACCGCAGGCGCAGACCCCACGGAGACTTCCTTCAATCCCTATGGCACCCCCGGTGTCAGCGGATACGAGGATGAGTACTTTACTCCCGATGAGCTGGAGCCGGAAAATATTCCGGAACGTCCGGTGCTCCAGAGCGGAAGCGATCTGCTGCCCTGGTATCAGGAGCTCCACGATGAGAATCCGGATATGATCGGCTGGCTGGAGATTCAGGATTCCAAAATCAACTACCCCGTGATGCAGACCTCGTTGGACAACCCCAACTACTATCTGTACCGGGACTTCGACAAGAATGAATCCTACCGCGGCTGCATCTATGCCCGGGAGGAATGCGACGTCTTCAAGCCCAGCGACAACATCACCCTGTTTGGCCACAACATGAAGGACGGCAGTATGTTCGCCTACCTGGGCAACTACTACAACAAGTCCACCTGGGAAGAGAATCCTCTGATTTTCTTCGATACCCTTACCGAGTCCCATGTCTACAAGATCTTTGCCGTGTTTAAGACCTCCGGCACCGACGGCGTGGGCTTCGCCTACCACCTGATGGCGGATGCGGAAAACGAGGAGGAGTTCAACCAGTTCGTTGCCACCTGCAAGGAGCTGGCCTTCTACGATACCGGCATTACCCCCGTCTATGGCGACAAGCTGCTGTGCCTGTCCACCTGCGAGTACACCATCGACAATGGCCGGTTCGTGGTTGCTGCGGTCCGGATTACCTGATAAGTACAAAGGGGGCTGTTCACCGGGGTGAGCGGCCCCCTGAAACGTTCATATTTCGTCTATTTACTTTTTCCCGAAAGAATGATACAATACCCGTGTTCGTGTTCAATTATCCTGCTTTTTTAAATCCTTTTTTGAAAAAACAGTTCCGTTGTCACACGCGGAAGGGAGGAGACCGCTTGCGTCGATTTATTGAAGAATTAAAAGATTTTTCCCAAAAGGGCGACTGGGTTCTGCTGATTCTCTGCCTGGTCACCTCCGGTGTGGGCTGTATCTGTGTGGCCAGTGCCACCAACGCCGCGAAATTCGGAAGCAACACCAAATACATCCTGATTCAGCTGGTGGCCACCATGCTGGGCATTATGATGTATGCCATTGTGTCTTCCATTGATGTGGATTTTATGTCCGAGCATCGGGGATTGCTGGTTGCCTTTAACATCTTTATGCTGCTGCTGCTGATTCCCTTCGGCGATGACCACAGCACCGGCAACAAGAGCTGGCTTACCATCCCTCTGGTGCCCGTCAGCATTCAGCCTGCTGAGATCTGTAAAATCGCCTATATTATCATTATGGCGTCGGTAATGGCGTCACACCAGAATAATATTTCCAGCTTCACTTCGGTAATGCACATGGTGTTCCATTTGGCCATCCTGGTTGGACTGAACATGGTGCTGTCCGGTGACGCGGGCGTGTCGCTGATTTTCGTGTTCATCTTCGCCGGCATGACCTTTGCCGGGGGCGTGAGTATCTGGTGGTTTATTTTGGCCATTGGTGCCATTGCGGCGGCGGTTCCGGTGCTATGGCAGTTTTTGGGTACCTACCAGCAGGAGCGAATTCTGGTTTTGATCGACCCGGAATTCGACAAGCTGGGAATCGGTGCCCGGTATCACAGTAAGATCAACCTGCAGTCCCTTACCGGCGGCGGCCTGACGGGACAGGGCCTGTTCAATGGCACCCGAACCCAGGATGGCAACCTGTTTGCCCAGCACACGGACTACATCTTCTCCTCCATTGGCGAGGAGTTGGGCTTCTTCGGCTGTGTGGCGGTCATGCTCCTGGAGATTGCCATCATTGCCCGGTGTATTCAGGTGGGCGCCCGTTGTCCGGACTATATGCGCCGGCTGATCTGCTTCGGCGCTGCCTCCGCTATGATGTTCCAGGTGCTGATCAACGTGGGCATGTGCATCGGCGTTATGCCCGTTATCGGCCTGACGCTGCCGCTGATCAGCTATGGCGGCTCCTCGGTGGTGACCATTTACGCCATGCTGGGACTTGTGTCCGGTGCCTACGCGCGACCACAGTCGCTGAGTCATGAACGTTACATTCAACCACCATATCGGGAATATCGCATCTAAAAAATCCCCCATCTGTCCCGTAAGGAGCAGATGGGGGTCGCTGTATTCAGGAGGAAACGCAGCGCGGAATTGTTGTTTATCGTACACGCCGCCCCTACGGCGGCTGAGCAATTGTCTCAGACTGGTACGCAAAAACGTTACCGTGCACTGCCCGGGAGTCCCGGAGAATGCACCACCCCGGTGCGCCATTGTCCGCGGGCACTGCCCGCCAAATTACAATTTACCGATTCCTGCTTCAGGCGGCAGCGGGGGCGCGGCGGCGGGCGACGAACTGCAGGGCTGCCACGATGACAGCCAGAGCAATGCCGCCGAGGTCAGTGACGGTGCCGGGTAAGATCAGCATCAGACCACCAACCAGGCAGAGGAGGCGCTCATACCAGGGCATATGCTCCAGCAGGTAGCCTTCCAGGGAGGCGGAGATACAGCAGATGCCGATGAAGGCGGTGATGCAGATGAGGATGACTTCCAGAACGTTGGTGTCGATGAGCAGCATGGCGGGGCTCATAGCGAAGGCGTAGGGCACGATGAAGGCGCCGATGGCCAGCTTGGTGGCGGTGACGGCGGTTTTCATGGGGCTGGCCTTGGCAATGGCCGCACCGGCGTAGGCAGCCAGCGCCACGGGAGGTGTCAGGTCAGCCACAATGCCGAAATAGAACACGAAAAAGTGGGCAGCCACGGTGGGTACACCCATCTGCACCAGAATGGGAGCGCAGGTGGCGGCCATGATGCAGTAGGTGGCGGTGGTGGGTACACCCATGCCCAGTACAATGCAGCATACCATGGTCAGCAGCAGGGCCAGGAACACGGAACCACCGGCCAGAGCCACCACACCGCTGATGATGTTGCTGGCCAGACCCGTCATGGTGATGGTACCGGCAATGATGCCGGCGATGCCGCAGGCTGCGGCCACGGTGATGGTACCCTGACCACCGGCAGCCAGAGCTTCCAGCAGACGCTTGGGGGTGATGCGGCTGTCCTTATTGAACATGGAAACCACGATGCAGGCCACGATGGAGATGGCGGCGGCATACTGGATGGAACGGGAACTGGTGACCACCAGGTAAATCAGCAGGAACAAAGGGAAGAGCAGATAGCTCTTTTTCAGCAGGGGCAGTACCTTGGGAAGGTCTTCTTTTTTCAGGCCCTCCAGCCCCAGTTTTTTTGCCTCCAGATGGACGGAGATGAAAATACCGGTAAAATACAGCACCGCGGGGAGAATGGCCCGGAGCACGATGCGGCTGTAGGGTTCCTGCACATATTCCGCCATCAGGAAGGCGGCGGCACCCATGATGGGGGGCATGATCTGTCCGCCGGTGGAGGCGGCTGCCTCGGTGGCGGCGGCAAATTCGGATTTATAGCCGGTCTTCTTCATCAGGGGGATGGTTACAGAGCCGGAGCCCACGGTGTTGGCCACGGAGGAGCCGGAAACAATGCCCATCAGGGCACTGGCCACAACGGCAACCTTGGCCGGGCCGCCGGAGAAGCTGCCCACCACAGTGTTGGCGATCTGGATGAAGTATTCGGCAATGCCGGTACGCTCCAGGAAGGCACCGAAGATGATGAACACCACGATGAATTTGGAGCAGACGTTCACGGGGGTGGAGAAAATGCCCTCCTTGCTGTAGA
>CAMEWH010000146.1:0-4225 GCA_945940335.1 uncultured Clostridia bacterium
CAGGAGGTGACCCCATGCGCAAGCTGAAGAAATACAAGCCGACCCCTTTCATGGCGGAGGGGTCCCATTACGATAAAGCGGCTGCGGACTATGCCGTGATGTTCATTGAGAGCCTTTGCCACACCAAAGGTACCTGGGCCAGAAAGCCCTTTGAACTCATCGACTGGCAGGAGCAGATCATCCGGGACATCTTCGGAACGCTGAAGCCCAACGGTTACCGGCAGTTCAATACCGCATACATCGAAATCCCCAAGAAACAGGGCAAATCCGAACTGGCTGCCGCCGTTGCACTCCTGCTGACCTGTGGCGACGGTGAAGAGCGTGCTGAAGTCTACGGCTGTGCCGCCGACCGCCAGCAGGCATCCATCGTGTTCAATGTAGCAGCGGATATGGTGCGGATGTGTCCGGCGCTCTCCAAGCGGGTCAAAATTCTCGATTCCCAGAAGCGCATCATCTACCAACCTACCGGGAGCATCTATCAGGTGCTGTCCGCCGATGTGGGCAATAAGCACGGCTTCAATACCCACGGCGTGGTCTTTGATGAGCTCCACACCCAGCCCAACCGCAAGCTGTACGATGTTATGACCAAAGGCTCCGGTGATGCCCGTATGCAGCCACTGTATTTTCTTATCACCACCGCCGGGAACGACACCAATTCCATCTGTTATGAAGTTCACCAGAAGGCCAAGGACATTCTGGAGGGCCGCAAAACTGACCATACCTTTTATCCGGTGATCTATGGCGCGGATGAAAGCGATGATTGGACAGACCCGGAGGTCTGGAAAAAGGCCAATCCCTCCCTGGGCATCACAGTCGGCATCGACAAGGTGCAGGATGCCTGTGAATCGGCAAAGCAGAATCCCGGCGAGGAGAACGCTTTCCGTCAGCTGCGCCTGAACCAGTGGGTCAAACAGGCAATCCGCTGGATGCCCATGGACAAATGGGACAAGTGCGCGTTCCCGGTCAACGAGGATGATCTGGAAGGCCGGGTCTGCTACGGCGGTCTGGACTTGTCCTCCACCACGGATATCACGGCATTCGTACTGGTGTTCCCGCCCCAGGATGAGGACGGTAAATATATGGTGCTTCCGTACTTCTGGATACCAGAAGACAATCTCGATCTCCGCGTTCGGCGCGACCATGTGCCTTATGATGTCTGGGAGCGCCAGGGAACGCTGCAGACCACCGAGGGCAATGTGGTTCACTACGGCTACATTGAGAAATTCATTGAGCGGCTGGGCGAACGCTTCAACATCCGGGAGATTGCCTTTGACCGCTGGGGCGCTGTGCAGATGGTGCAGAACCTGGAAGGCATGGGTTTTACAGTCGTTCCCTTTGGGCAGGGCTTCAAGGATATGTCTCCTCCCACCAAAGAACTGATGAAGCTGGTGCTGGAGGAGAAAATCGCCCACGGCGGTCACCCGGTGCTGCGCTGGATGATGGACAACATCTTCATCCGCACCGACCCGGCGGGCAACATCAAACCGGACAAGGAAAAGTCCACGGAGAAGATTGACGGTGCGGTGGCTACCATCATGGCGTTAGATCGTGCGATCCGCTGTGGCAATGACACGGGTGCTTCCGTCTACGATGACCGGGGCATCCTTTTTATATGAAGGGAGTGATTTCCTATGGGCATTTTATCCGGACTATTCCGTTCCCGGGATAAGCCCACCAACAGCACCAACGGCAGCGGTTACCGCTTCTTCCTCGGTCAGTCCACCTCGGGCAAGCCGGTGAATGAACGCTCCGCCATGCAGATGACGGCGGTTTACGCCTGCGTCCGTATTCTTTCCGAAGCCATCGCCGGACTTCCGCTGCACCTGTATCAGTACCAGGAGGGCGGCAGTAAGGAGAAAGCACTGAAGCATCCGCTTTACCGCATTCTCCATGATGAGCCGAACCCGGAAATGACCAGCTTTGTGTTCCGGGAAACGGCGATGTCCCACCTGCTGCTGTGGGGCAACTCGTACTCCCAGATCATCCGAAACGGGAAAGGCGAGGTTGTTGCACTGTATCCGCTGATGCCCAACCGCATGACCGTTGACCGGGACGATTTGGGCCATCTCTACTACCAGTATCAGGTGCAGGATTCCGATGCGCCGACCATGAAGGACGGCACGGTGATTCTGAAACCCTCCGATGTGCTGCACATTCCTGGCCTGGGCTTTGACGGTCTGGTCGGATACAGCCCCATTGCCATGGCAAAGAATGCCATCGGTATGGCGATTGCCTGTGAGGAGTACGGAGCCAAGTTCTTCGCCAACGGCGCTACCCCCGGCGGCATTCTGGAGCATCCGGGGACAGTGAAAGACCCTGCCCGTGTCCGGGACAGCTGGAACGCGGCCTTCGGGGGCAGCGGCAACGCCAATAAGGTGGCTGTGCTGGAGGAGGGCATGAAATACACGCCCATCTCCATCTCTCCGGAACAGGCGCAGTTCCTCGAAACCAGAAAATTTCAGATAGACGAAATCGCTCGAATTTTCCGGGTGCCACCCCACATGGTCGGCGATCTGGAGAAGTCGAGCTTTTCCAATATTGAGCAGCAGTCGCTGGAATTTGTGAAATACACGCTGGAGCCGTGGATCGTGCGCTGGGAGCAGGCCATCAACCGGGCACTGCTTTCGGAGAAAGAAAAGGAATCGTATTTCGTGAAGTTCAACGTGGACGGTCTGCTGCGCGGCGACTACGAGAGCCGGATGAACGGCTACGCCACCGCCAGACAGAACGGCTGGATGTCTGCCAACGACATCCGGGAACTGGAAAACCTGGACCGCATCCCTGCCGAACTCGGCGGTGACCTATATCTCATCAACGGAAACATGACCAAGCTGCAGGACGCGGGCATCTTCGCGGGAAAGGAGGAAACCGAAAATGAAGAAGTTTTGGAACTGGACGAATCAGGCTCCAACGGAGACGGAACCGGAGCAGCGGATTCTCACGCTGAACGGCACCATCGCCGAGGAAAGCTGGTTTGACGATGATATCACGCCCCAGCTGTTCCGGGAGGAACTGAATGCCGGGAGCGGCGATATCACGGTCTGGATCAACAGCCCCGGCGGCGACTGTGTGGCTGCGGCTCAAATCTACAATATGCTCATGGATTACAGAGGCAGCGTGACCGTTAAGATTGACGGCATCGCTGCCTCTGCCGCTTCTGTCATTGCCATGGCAGGCACCCGGGTTCTGGTGTCTCCGGTGTCGATGCTGATGATCCACAATCCCGCCACCATGGCGATGGGCGATGCGGCAGAAATGCAGAAGGCCATCGCCATGCTGGACGAGGTGAAGGAATCCATCATCAACGCCTATGAGATCAAGACCGGCATGAGCCGTGCCAAGCTGTCCCATCTGATGGATGCGGAAACCTGGATGGATGCCCACACGGCAGTCGATCTGGGTTTTGCCGATGAGATCATGACCAGGCCGACAGATGCTTCCGCAGAAGATCACGCTGCCGGGCCGATGCTGTTCTCCCGGGCGGCAGTCACCAACCACCTGATGGACAAGCTGGCGGCGAAGTGCCGCATCGAAAAGAAACCCACCCAACCGGAACGCTCCGTGGATGATCTCATGGAGCGGCTCAATCTGATGAAACATTAAGGAGGATTTTTGATTATGACGATTCAGGAACTGCGCGAAAAGCGCAACACCGCATGGAATGCCGCCAAGGCATTTCTGGATTCCCATCGTACCGAGAAGGGTACCCTGACCGCCGAGGACGATGCCACTTATACCCGCATGGAGCAGGACATCGCCGATCTCGGCAAGGAAATCGCCCGTCTGGAACGCCAGGAGGCACTGGATGCTGAACTCAGCAAGCCTGTGAACGCACCGCTCACTTCCAAGCCCACCAACGGAAAGCAGCCGGAGGTTAAGACCGGACGTGCGTCTGACGAATACCGCAAGGGAATGCTGACCGCCCTGCGCACCAATTTCCGTCAGGTCAGCAATGTTCTGCAGGAGGGTGTGGATGCCGATGGCGGCTACCTCGTTCCCGAGGAGTATGACCGCCGTCTGATTCAGACGCTGTCTGAGGAGAATATCATGCGCCGCCTGGGCAATGTAATCACCACTTCCGGTGAGCACAAGATCAACATCGCGGCTACCAAGCCCGCCGCCGCGTGGATCGAGGAGGGCGGTGCGCTCCAGTTCTCCGATGCCACCTTTGCCCAGATTCTTCTGGATGCCCACAAGCTGCACGTAGCCATCAAGGTGACTGAGG
>CAMEWH010000147.1:0-4111 GCA_945940335.1 uncultured Clostridia bacterium
CGGAGGAGATGAACACGGTGCCGGAGGTGCCCAGGCTGATGTTGCAGGCGCCGTCACCCACGGTGCCGGTGCCCACGGCAGCGGCGGCATTGTCGCCTGCGCCGCCCACCACCTTGCAAGTCTTGGGCAGTCCGATATCGGCGGTGACATTGCCGATGACCTCGTAGCTTTCAAAAAGCTTGGGCATCTGAGCCTCGGAGACGCCGCAGATGTCCAGCATTTCGGTAGACCAGCACTTGTGCTGCACGTCCAGCAGCAGCATGCCGGAGGCGTCGGAATAGTCGCAGGCGTGGACGCCGGTGAGCTTGTAGTTGATGAAGTCCTTGGGCAGCATGATTTTGGCAATGCGCTTAAAGTTCTCAGGCTCGTTCTTCTGCACCCACAGAATCTTGGGGGCGGTGAAGCCGGCAAAGGCAATGTTGGCGGTAAGGTCGGACAGCTTCTGCTTGCCGATAACGCCGTTCAGGTACTCCACTTCCTTGTAGGTCCGGCCGTCGTTCCAGAGGATGGCGGGGCGGATCACATTGTCGTTTTCGTCCAGGATCACCAGGCCGTGCATCTGGCCGCCGCAGCCGATACCGGCCACATCATTCACATCGATGCCGGCGGTCAGCTCCTTCAGGCCGTCCTGCACTGCGGTCCACCAGTCCTCGGGGTTCTGCTCGGACCAGCCGGGGTGGGGGAAGAACAGGGGATAATCCCGGGAAACCGTGCTGCAGATTTTGCCGGCAGCGTCCACCAGCAGCAGCTTGACGGCGGAAGTACCCAGGTCAATACCAATAAAATATTCCATGGAAATGCCTCCTCATGATTTGTCCCGGGGCAGATTTTGCCGCCCTACGGGCCATTTTGATGCTTCCAGTTTAATACAGGATGGGCTGGGGTGCAAGAGTCGGGTTGGGATTTTTATTATACGAATTTGCTTTTTCTGCTTTTTCGTCGATTCGCCTATTTTTCGGCGGCCGGAATTGTGCAATTATCCTGCTGCCGCCGAAGCTCTGCCAGAATGGCTTTGCTCTGCTCGTCGGTATAAAATCGTTCCAGAGAATGGATGCTGTGGTGGATGACTGCATTTTCCGGTTTTTTCAGGGAAAGCTTATATTGCTCCGGGGTCATGCCGAACTGGCGCTTGAAGGCGGCGGAGAAATACCGGTAATCCGAAAAGCCCGAGGCCATACACACGGCGGTGAGCTTTTCCTCCCCGCCGGAGATCAGCTTGCAGGCGCAGTTCACCCGGACGGAATTCACATATTCCTGGAAGCTCTGGTTCAGGGTGCTTTTAATAAAATGGGACAGATAGCTCATGGAGAAGCCCTCGGCTTCGGCGAAGTCGGACAGGCGGATCTTGTGCATATAGTTTTCGTCCACGAACCGGATCAGGGAGGCCAGGCGCTTGTTCCGCTTCTCCTGGCTGAGCCGCTCCTCCTGGGTGATGGCCCGGATGGGGATGGCGTTGAGGATCCGGTGGAACACCAGGCACACCTGGCCGATGCAGAACAGGGTATTGTAACTGTCCCGGTTCAGGTAGGCTTCGGCAATTTCCAGCAGGGTTTCCCGGATGATCCCGGCCTGCTCCCCCAGGTGGGGGTTCAGGAGAATGGTGTCTGCCACCAGGTCGTTTTCCAGCCGTAATAGCTCCGGGGATACCTGCAGGCACAGAAAGGTGCAGTTGTCCTCCAGCTTGTGCAGCTCGTGGGGCTCGCCGGGCTGGAACAGGAGCAGACTGTCCTTTTCCGCCCGGAAGCTGCCCCTGGCGCTGCTGACCGTCATGGGATTGTCCAGCAGCCAGATCAGCTCCCATTCCGGGTGAAAATGGGGGGTGCGGTAGTCCACCGTATTGAAAAACACAGTCATTCCGGGAATCCGGCTGTGGCGAATGATTTCCAATTCGTTCATAAGGGGCCTCCTTTCTGCGTTTTCCCGCGTTTTTGCCTATTTTATCACAGATTTTTTTGTTACGCAACCGCATTTCCGGAAATGCGCCAGGGGGATTACGCCAAATAGTAATTTATCTCACTGGCGTGGGAGCGCCCTTGGCTCTCCCTTTGGGAGAGCTGTCAGCCGAACAGGCTGACTGAGAGGGTACTGCATTTGAGGGTTCAGCGTGTTCATTTGGTGCGCTGCCCTCTCAGTCTGCCCCATAGGGGCAGCCAGCTCTCCCAACGGGAGAGCCAAGGTCGCTTCGCTCCACAGAAACGACACCGCCAAATTACAATTTGCCTGTATGCAGCGCAGAACCTAAGGGGACAGCTGGAAAAGATTCCCCGGGATTTTGGGAAATACAGTTGAATCCCCGGGAGAAATGGTGTACAATACCCACTTAGATAGCGTAAGAATTTTTTTGGAGGAAAGAAACCATATGCTACAGATCAAGGATCTGTCCTTTGAAGTCACCGACGAAAAAGGGCAGAAGCAAATTATCCGGGACCTGAACCTGGACGTGGACGAGGGCAAATTCGTGGTGATCACCGGACCCAACGGCAGCGGCAAGTCCACCCTGGCCAAGCTGATTGCGGGCATCGAAAAGCCCACCGGCGGTCGGATTTTCTTCGACGGTCAGGATATTACCGGGTTTTCCATCACCGACCGGGCCAACCTGGGCATCAGCTTTGCCCTGCAGCAGCCTGTGCGCTTCAAGGGCATCACTGTGCTGGACCTGCTGCGGCTGGCCGCCAAGAAGCGGCTGAGCGTGGGGGAGGCCTGCACCTACCTTTCCGAGGTGGGCCTGTGCGCGAAAGATTATGTTAACCGTGAAGTCAACGCATCCCTCTCCGGCGGCGAGCTGAAGCGGATCGAAATTGCAACTGTGCTGGCCCGGAGCACCCGGCTGTCCATTTTCGACGAGCCGGAGGCGGGCATTGACCTGTGGAGCTTCCAGAGCCTGATCAAGGTTTTCCGCCACATGCGGGACACCATCCACGGCTCCATCCTCATCATCTCCCACCAGGAGCGGATTCTGGACATTGCCGACGAAATCGTGGTGCTGGACCAGGGCGGCATCCGCAGCCGGGGAACCAAGGAAGAGATCATGCCGGAGCTGATGCGCAGCGCCGACGTGGCGAGAAGCTGCTCAAGAATCGAAGAAGGGGGCGTGTAACCATGGCATTGGATGAAATTCAGATTCGGCTGCTGCAGGAGATTGCCGACCTGCACACCGTCCCCGAAGGAGCCTATAACATCCGCTCCAACAGCGCCCTGGCCGGCAGAAACACCACCGCCAACATTGACATTGTCTCCAAGCCCGACGGCTCCGGCATTGACATTCACATCAAGCCCGGCACCAAAAAAGAGAGCGTTCACATCCCCGTGGTGCTCTCCGAGAGCGGCCTGAAGGAGACGGTTTACAACGATTTTTACATCGGTGAGGATTCCGACGTGGTGATCGTGGCGGGCTGCGGCATTCACAACTGCGGCGTGCAGGATTCCCAGCACGACGGCGTTCACCGTTTCTTCGTGGGCAAAAACGCCAAGGTGAAATATGTGGAAAAACACTATGGCGAGGGTGACGGCGACGGTAAGCGTATCCTCAACCCCGTCACCGAGGTGACCATGGAGGAGGGCAGCTCCATGGAGATGGAAATGGTGCAGATCAAGGGAGTGGACTCCACCGTCCGCACCACCCGCGCCACGTTAGCGGCGGATGCCTCCCTGGTGGTCCGGGAGCGGCTGATGACCCACGGAAACCAGTGGGCCGAGAGCATCTACACCACGGAGCTCAACGGCGACGGCGCCCGGGCAGACGTGGTTTCCCGCAGCGTGGCCAAGGACCATTCCTATCAGAAGTTTGACTCCCGCATCACCGGCAACGCCGCCTGCACCGGCCACACCGAGTGCGACGCCATCATCATGGGAGATGCCCGGATTCTGGCCGTGCCCCAGCTGGAGGCCAACAACATCGACGCTGCTCTGATCCACGAGGCTGCCATTGGCAAGATCGCCGGCGAGCAGATCATCAAGCTGATGACCTTAGGGCTCACCGAGCAGGAGGCCGAGGAGCAGATCGTCAACGGATTCCTGAAATAAAGCTTTTGGGCTGCTTCCCTTCGGAAGCAGCCCTCAGACCGTCGAGAAACCCCGGTTTTGTGTCAAGCAAAACTGGGGTTTTGAATCG
>CAMEWH010000148.1:0-4012 GCA_945940335.1 uncultured Clostridia bacterium
GTCATCACCCAGAGCGTGTGCTCCATCGGCATGATCTCCAAAATGTACATCACCGCCATTGAGGATCTGGATACCAAGATTCTGGAAAGCCTGGATGCCATGGGCTGCACTCCCTTCCAGAAAATCCGCTACGGTGTGATTCCCCAGCTCACCGCCAGCTTCATTTCCACCACCATCTACCGCTTCGACATCAACCTGAAGGATGCCACCACCCTGGGCATCGTGGGCGCTGGCGGCATCGGTGCCTCCCTGGTGCAGTGCCTGAACAGCCGGCGCTGGGCCATGGTGGGCTCCTTCGTGTGGGGACTGATGCTGCTGGTGGTGGTGATCGAGTTCTTCTCCACCAAGATCCGCACCAAGCTGGCCCAGGGAAAGTGAGTCCATGGAACAGAATCTGACCATTTACTTCACCAGCGACCTGCATGGCTTCTTTTCTCCCCTGAACTATGCCACGGGGGCCCATGCCCATACCGGGGCAGCCAACTGCATGGCAAGGTTCCAAAATGACGGGAACACGCTGATCATTGACGGGGGCGACACCCTCCAGGGCAGCCCCCTGACCTATTACCTCCACAAAACGGGCCTGGACGGGGCCGGGGTTTCCGCCCGGGTGATGAACTGCGCCGGCTACGATTTCTTCACCCTAGGCAACCACGACTTCAACTACGGTCCCGCCCAGCTCCAGCGCTACATCGATGCCATGGATGCCTACTGCCTCTGCGCCAATGTGTCCGGGCTGAAGGGCGTTCGGGACACCGCCGTGGTCACCATGAAAAACGGCCTGCGGGTGGGCCTCACCGGCATTGTCACCCACCACATCAACATCTGGGAGAAGCCGGAAAACTTAAAAGGCATCACCGTTTCCGAACCCCTGCCCGCCGCCCGGAAGGCCCTGGCGCAGCTGCGGGAGCAGGGGGCGGACGTGACTGTGTGCATCTACCACGGCGGCTTTGAAAGTGACCTGGACACCGGGCTGCTCCTGTCGGACACCGACGAGAACCAGGGCTACCGCATCTGCCGGGAACTGGACTTCGACGTCCTGCTTACCGGTCACCAGCACCTGCCCATCGTCCCCCGGAAGGTGCTCAATTCCTACGTCTGCCAGACGCCGGACAAGGGCAGGCAATTTGCCGTGATGCACCTGTGTTACAAGGGCGGTACTGTCACCGCAGAAGGCACGTTGGAGTCTCCCGGCGACCGCACCGACCCGGAAGCCGCCGCCATCCTGGCCCCCCTGGATGAGGCGGCGGGGAAATGGCTGGATACCCCCGTGGGGCATCTGGACCGGCCGCTGCTCCCCGAGGCCCCCATCCGGATGGCATTGAACGGCTCCGGAATTGCCAATTTCTTCAACCAGGTGCAGCTTGCCGCCTCCGGGGCGGACATCTCCTGCACCAGCTTGGGAAACGAAGTCAAGGGCTTCCGGCAGGACGTAACCGTAAGAGATGTGGTGGCCACCTACATCTACCCCAACACCCTGCAGACCCTGCAGGTGGACCGGGGGGTGCTGAAGAAAGCGCTGGAGCGCTGCGCCTCTTACTTTGCCCTCCGGGAGGATGGAACGATAGAGGTCAGCCAGGAATTCCTGAAGCCCAAGGTGGAGCACTACAACTACGACTTTTTCTCCGGCATTGAAGTGACCATGGACATCCGCAAGCCCCTGGGCGCCCGGGTGACCTCCATCCGCTATCAGGGCAGGGAACTGCCCGAAGGGCAAAAGCTGAAGCTTTGCATGAACAACTACCGCGCCTCCGGCACCGGAGGCTACGGGTGCTACCTCACCTGTCCCAGGGTGAAGGAGCAGTCCACGGAGATCGCGGAGCTGATCATGGACTATGTACTGGAACACGGCCACATTCAGGTGGACACCACCAAATGGCTCACCGTGGTCCATTGAGGAGAATTTATGAATCTGTTAATCACCAACGACGACGGCATCAGCGCCCAGGGCATTGCCGTGCTGGCCCGGGCCGCTGCCGCATTCGGCAAGGTCACCGTGGTGGCCCCCGCCCGGCAGTGCAGCGCCATGTCCCACCGGATCACCCTGGGCCGCCCCCTGCGGCTGGAAACGGTGGATTTCCCGGTGGAAAGCGTGAGTGCCTACAGCCTGGACGGCACCCCCGCCGACTGCGTGAAGGCCGCCCTGGATGCCATCCTGCCGGAAAAGCCCGATGTGGTCCTCTCCGGCATCAACCACGGCTATAACGTGGGCTACGATGTGGTGTATTCCGGCACCGTGGGCGCGGCCATGGAGGCGCTGATGAACGGCATTCCCGCCATCGCCCTGTCCCAGAACGATGTGGGCAGCTTCACCATTGCGGAAGAATATCTGCCCCAGGTACTCTCCGAGCTACTGCAGGCCGCTCCCTCCCACCGGGAGATCTGGAATGTGAATTTCCCCACGGAACACTGCCGGGGCATCCTCCGGGACCGCACCGTGGCTTCGGGAGGCTACTACAGCGGCAGCCTCTGCCGGGCGGAAACGGAGCAGGGCACCCACCTGCAGTACCCGCCCATGCTGGATGTGGACAACTCCATCCCCCGGGGCCCGGAGGACAGCGACCTGAACGCCGTCATCCGGGGCTACATCTCCATCGGAAAGCTCCACTGCCCGGTGCTGTAAATATCCCAAAAACAATGGCACCGCTTTTGGAGCGTTCACTTAGGGATTATTGAATACAACGATGGTTTTTGAGCGACGTCCTCAAGTGGGGCCAACAGAAAGGCCACACAACAGGCTATCCCGAAGGATCACTATACGAAACTGATTGTGGGCTTCGGCTATTCGGAGATTCCCTATGACAGAGGGGTTCAGAAGGATCGATCAGCTAAAATTTATCGCTACACGAAACAAAAAAGGAATAGCATTCAGGAGGGACATATATGTCTGCGTTTATCGATTTTGAAAAAGTAAGCTTATCCGCAATACATACATCATTGACGATTTGCAGTGAGGACAGCAAAAGGATTGCTCGCGTGTCAAAAGTTGATAAACTTAATCAGGATGATGCGAATACGTATGTCCGTCTGAATGATATGGATTTTCATAACGGTGTGATTGAAGTGGATGTGTGCGGAAAACTTCTGCTTGATGCACCAGCCCACGCCCGTGGTTTTATCGGAATTGTTTTCCGAGCCAATGAAAGCAACAGCGAATTTGAATCCTTCTATGTCCGTCCGACCAATGGCCGTGACTGCACCGATCCCGTTCGCAAACAGCATGCCTGCCAATATTTTTCTTTCCCGGGATATACCTTCAGTTACTTCCGGGAATTTGGCATCAGTGGATACGAAGCACCCATCGACGATATCGCTCTTGGAGAGTGGTGCCATATCAAAGCAGAGATTCAGGATCAAGCGGCAGTGTTCTTTGTGAATGACCGGGAAATCCTCCGGGTAAACGATCTGAAACACGGTGCAAGTGCCCGTGGAGCAGTTGGCTTGTATGTGGATATCGGAACAGATGGCTTCTTCAAGAATTTGACCGTGCAATGCAGCGACTGACGAAGGATGATTAGACTGTGATTATTCAAACCGGGATGCAGACTGACATTCCTGCATTCTATTTTGAATGGTTTTTGAATCGGCTCCGGGAGGGGTATGTGCTGGTGCGTAATCCCTACGATCCACACAGTGTGACCCGATACAACATATCGCCGGATGTGGTTGACCTCGTTGCCTTCTGTACCAAGAACCCGGCTCCGATGCTGCCACACATGGATGTACGATTTATGAATCTGTTAATCACCAATGACGACGGCATCAGCGCCCAGGGCATTGCCGTGCTGGCCCGGGCCGCCGCCCCATTCGGCAAGGTCACCCTGGTGACCCCCGCCCGGCGGACAGCGACCTGAACGCCGTGATTCGCGGCTACATCTCCATCGGCAGGCTCCACTGCCCGGTGCTGTAAATATCCAAAAACAATGGCACCGCGAAAGCGGTGCCGCAGACTGTCGAAAAAGGGGCTGTCTCAAAATGATTTGCAAAAATCATGAGAGGCAGCCCTCTTTTT
>CAMEWH010000149.1:0-4003 GCA_945940335.1 uncultured Clostridia bacterium
TAGGGGGAGCCAAGGGGTGCGTCGGTTCCGGTAGCTAAATTACAATTTACCTGCCCGCTGGGCCAAGTCCATGTGGTTTTTCGGGGGCTATTGTTTTTTACCAAGGACGGTCACCGGCGGTTTTCCCACGATGAGGGATTTGCCGTCGGAGTAGCCCTCCTCCCGGTCCGCCAGTTCCCGGATGAGGAGGCCGCGAAGGATTGTGACTCTTTCCCGGGTTTCCGGGTCATCGATCCGGTTCCGGGTCTCCCGGGGGTCGCTGCTCAAATCAAAGTACAGCTCCCGGCCGGTCTGGGAATACCAGATGTACTTGTCCCGTGTGGTCACGATATAGTGCATGGAATCCATTCCCAGAGCATGCTCTCCGTGAAGGTATTCCCGTCCGGTGGGGTGCAGGAGGCTCTTTCCGTCCACCGTTTCCGGAATCTCCGCTCCTGCCAGCTCCAGCAGCGTGGGCATCACATCCCGCAGCTCGGCCAGATCGTGGCGTGTCCCCCGGAGACCCTTCCGGTATTTTTCCGGGACGGTGAGAAACAGCGGCACCCGGATGCTTCCCTGGAAGGGCTTTGCCTTCTGAAACAGCAGATGATCTCCCAGCATTTCTCCATGATCGGAGCAAAAAAGGATCACCGTGTTCTCCATCAGCCCCTCCTCCACCAGAGCGGACAGCAGCCTGCCGATCTGGTGATCCAGATGGGTGATGGCGGCATAGTATCCTTCTTGCAGCTGCCGGACATAGGCGGGATCCCGGGGGGCTGTCTGGGCGTTGCAGCGGAAGCCGTCCCGATCCCGGCGGGCCTCGTCGTTCCAGTCCCCCCGGACCGGGGGCCGCAAATCCTTGTTTCTGTATAGGTCTGCATAACACTGCGGCGCATCCAAAGGCGGATGGGGCCGAACGAAGCTGGCCATCAGAAAGAAGGGCTTGCTCCGGTCTCTCCGGCGAAGAAAATCCAGGCACTCCGAAGCCACCCAGTTTGTTGGGTGGTATTTTTCTTCGTAAATCCAGGGTCTGGTCACCCAGCTGTTGCAGTCAAGGCCGGTGTCCGTCACATCCGCCGCGGCACCCAGATTGTTTTTCAGCCACCAGTAGTAGTCGTCCGCCCGGCGCTGATCTTCAAAGCTGGGAGTATCCGGCCGGCGGTAGGCGTGAAGGTACCCATCGTGGAGCCGCACGTCGTGAAAGCCCAGATTGTTTCGCAGGGGATGGACGTGCATCTTGCCCACACATTGCGTATAATATCCTGCGGCACTCAGCTCCCCGGCCAGGGTGTGGGGATAGCTCCAGGGGACCAAATCCTCATAGCCCACCCGGCCGTTTTTCCCCTGGGACATTCCGGTGTACAGCGCCGCCCGGGCGGGGATACAGCTGGGGCAGGCGGAGTAGGCATTGGGGAAGCGGACACCCTCCGCCGCCAGCGCATCCAGGTAGGGGGTTTTCACATCGGGATGTCCGGCAATGCCCAGGCAATCCCCTCGCATCTGGTCTGCCATCAAAAGGATGATATTGGGCCTATCCAATGCACGCACCTCCTTTGCTGCGGTCAACCGATTTGGTACCAGCGAATTTCGTTGGAATCCAGGTGGAGCTCAAAGGAATCTCTGTCCGTGAAGATGGTGGTAACCTGGGGCTCATAGGTGTTGTTGACCACGCAGTATTTTCCGTTTTTCGGGAAGGCATGAACCTCCACATGATAGTTGGTAGAGAACCACTTGGTCAGCGCCTCTTCGCCATGGGCGGCCCAGAGAATGGCACGGTACAGAAGACGGCTGTTTTGGAAGCTGTAGGGCAGGCCGGAGATGTAGACGCCTCTGCCCTTGCCGCAATTCTTCACGGCCAGCTGCACTTCCTTCTCCCGCTGCACCAGAATGGTGGTCCCTTCCAGGGCGTAGATATTCTTCTTGCCCTCGCCGAAGTCCACCTCACCGGTCACATCTTCCAGGATAAAGTGATCCCGGTGCTCTTCCCAGTTGTATTTGTCGTAGTTGAGGGTCAGGCCGGTTTCCTTTTCCACGCCCAGCTCCCCGGCCAGCTGCAAATAGCGGCCCTGGTACTGGTGCCCGGCAGGCTCACCCACGCCGATGATGCCGCCGCCCCGGTGGACAAACCGCCGGATGGGCACGGAAATCGCGGGGTCCTCCCATTCGCTTCCGCCGGTGTGGGCCGTGTCACCGTCGCCCACATTGAGGATGACGTCAACGGAATCCAGAATGGCCGGATCCTTCCGAATATCCTCAAAGGAGATAAACTTCACATCAAAGGGAGCGCCGGACAGCGCCTCGATGACGCCGGCATAGGAATAGTTCTGCTTCTGATACAGGGCATGGTGCACCATATGGCAGCCCCAGGAGCGCATTCTGCCCCAGCAGTTCAGCACCGCCACAGTCTTCACGCAGTAGGGAGTGGTGCCCCGGATGTTTTCATACAGCAGCCGGAACTCGTCGCACACCGACTCGATATAGTCCACGAAGTCCGGGAATTGCAGCGCCAGCTTCAGATATCCGCCGTAGCCAATGCGGTCGATGGGCTTGCGCAGGATGGCTCTGCGGGCGGTGACCCAGTTTTCCCTGGCTTCCTTCACCGGGTCGCCCCCCTCGTGGAAGGTATCCGGGAAGAAATAGGGCAGGAACCGGCCCTCGGTGTACCTGACGCCGGGGATGTCGGAAATCAGCCGCAGGGTGGAGCCGTTGCCCACGGAGC
The DNA here is from genome assembly GCA_945940335.1 of uncultured Clostridia bacterium. Taxonomy (GTDB): domain Bacteria; phylum Bacillota; class Clostridia; order Oscillospirales; family Oscillospiraceae; genus Faecousia. The sequence continues at coordinate 2,699 of CAMEWH010000149.1, forward strand.
CCACCACCGCGTCCAGCCCGATGGATTTCCACTCGTCCATGAAGGGCTCGGTGCCAATCCAGTGATCGCCCAGGAACATCATGGCTTCCAGTCCGTATTCATGGGTGATGTCCACCATTTCCCTGCACAGGGCGGCCACCTCCCGGCGCTGGAAGGCCTGGAAGTCCTGATACTCTTTGGAGGGAATCCGGTACTGGTTGTTGTAGTAGCCCTGATCCACGATGTATTCGGGACGGAACCGGTAGCCCACCTCCCGCTCAAATTTCTCCAGAATATAGGGAGAGACGGACGCGGAATAGCCGTACCAATCCACGTATTTCTCCCGCTTCAGCTCATCGAAAATCAGAGTAAACTGGTGGAAGAAGGTGGTGAAGCGAATCACGTTCACATAGGGGTGCTCCTGAATGAATTTCCGCAGCCGCTCCATGGTGAAATCGTGGGTCTTGGGCTGGCGAACGTCAAAGGTGAGCTGATGCTCGAAGTTCTGCCAGTTGTTGGTCACGGCGTTATACATATGCACCGGGTCCCAGATGATGTAGGCGAGGAACGCCACGGTGTACTGATGGTAGCTTTCCGGGTTGGGAATGACCACGCAGCCGCTATCCTTGTCATAGTCCCAGCACTGGGGATCCAGAGGTGCCCCGGTGGTGCGGTCCACAACCTCCCACCAGCGTTTCCAATCGTCCCGGGTGTTCACCTGCAGCAGCTCCGGGGAAATCCCCTGCATCAGACAGATGGAGAGCGGACCCTCTTCGGCGGTGTGAAAGCCGGTCATGATATAGCACTGCTGGATTTCGTCGGGATTTTCCCTGGCCCAGGCATTGTCCTTGCGGGTGGTATAATAGGTGGCGTAGATTTTGGCATTCTGGTTCCGGAGCTCCGCCGGGAAATCCGTACCGTCGCAGTCCCGGATGGCATCCGCACCCCATTTTTTCAGAATTTCCAGCGTCTGAGGCACCACATCCAAATCCGTCGGGATGGTCACCGAGCCGGTTTTCTTAGCTTCCATAGGAAACGCTCCTTTGCTGTTTTGTCTCCTGTAGCATACCATAGTCCCGCACAACCGGGCAATGCAGGAATCATGCTTCTTCACTGGAAAAATTCTCACTGGACTTTGGGACAATGTCCATAAGTTAAGAAAGCAGCTGGGGCTGTCTCACTAACGGAGTGAGGCAGCCCCGAAAATACAGCGCCCGGCTCTTGAAAAGAGTCGGGCGTTGGCGTATCATTAAGGTGTGAAACAAAACTACACGCAAGTAGAGTATACAGCATACGGGACTGGATATCAAGTCTGCTTGCCCATGA
>CAMEWH010000150.1:0-3980 GCA_945940335.1 uncultured Clostridia bacterium
CTGGACGGCCAGGTGATGAACCCCGGCGGCTCCATGACCGGCGGCTCCGTGAACAAGGACGCCGGCATCCTCTCCCGGGCCAATGAGCTGGAAAAGCTCACCGCCCAGGAAAAGCAGCTCCAGAACGAGAAAATGATGGCCGAGGCCGAGCAGGCGGAAGCCCGCCGGCTGTTCGACCAGGTGGAGTTTGAGCTCTCCGCTGCCCGGGATCAGCTTCGGGAGGCAGAGGACCAGGTGCTTCGCCTCCAGGGCCAGGAGAAGCAGTACCAGGTGATGGTGGACGCCATTGTGGAAGCGGAGCAGTCCGCCCGCCGGGAGCTGGAGGCCCTGCAGCAGCGCAGCCAGACCGACCGGGAGCGCTACGCCGGCCAGCAGGCCAAGGTGCACGTATTCACTCAGCAGCTGGAGCAGTGCCGCGGGGAGATTGCCCAATTGGAGGGCAGCCAGACGGAGACCGTGGAGGCCACCGCCGAAATCAACGAACGTATCACCGCCCTGAAAACCGAAGCCGCCGCCCTGGACGCCCAGCGCTCCACCGCCCTGACCCATATTGAGGATCTGCGGGAGCTGCGCCGGGCCATGGAGGGCGACCGGGAGAAAAAGCTGGCTCTGGTCCAGTCCATCCAGGCGGATACCGCCCGGCTGAATGAGGAAATTGCTGCCCTGCTCACCCGGCAGCAGGAAAACGATGCCCAGGCGGAGGAAATGAAGCGCCAGGTGGAGCTGGCCATTTCCCACCGGGCGGAGACCGAGGCCGCCAAAACCCTGTGCGAACGGGAGGCCCAGGACAAGAGCAAGGACATCCTGAACATGGAGCGGGCCTGCGCCCTGCTGGAGCAGAAGAAGCTCACCTCCTCTATGGAGGAAAAGCAGATTGTGGACAAGCTGTGGGATTCCTACGGCCTGACCCCCAGCACCGCCAGGGAGTTCCGGGGGGAGATCGAGTCCATCCCGGCAGGCAATCGCCGCATTGGAGAATTGAAGCGGAAAATCGCCGCCCTGGGCACCCCCAACCTGGGAGCCATCGAGGAATACGCCCGGGTGAACGAGCGCTATACCTACCTTGCCGCCCAGCGGGACGATGTGCTCACCTCCAAGCGGGAGCTGGAGGGCATCATCCGGGACATCACCCGGGAAATGACCACCATCTTCGTCACCGAATTCCAGAAGATCGACCACTATTTCGGGGAGGTTTTCCAGGAGATGTTCGGCGGCGGCAAGGGCCAGCTGATTCTGGAGGACCCGGAGAATCCCCTGACCTGCGGCATTGAAATTCGGGTCCAGCCCCCGGGCAAGCAGGTGAAGACCATCACCCTGCTCTCCGGCGGCGAGAAGGCCTTTGTGGCAACGGCTCTGTACTTCGCCATTTTGAAGGTCCGGCCCACGCCCTTCTGCCTGCTGGACGAGATCGACGCCGCCCTGGACGACCGGAACGTGGAGCGCTTCGCCCATTACATGCACAACCTGAGCAAAAAGACCCAGTTCATCGTCATCACCCACCGCCGTGGCACCATGGAAGCCTCCAACGTGCTCTACGGCGTCACCATGCAGGAGCAGGGCGTATCCACCCTGCTGCGGCTGGACCTGAACCAGATGACCGAAATGCTGGGCATTGCGGAATAATTGCCCCCCCAGCCAACTGTAGTAGCATGTTATAACAAAACTAGATGTTTGGCGTAGGGCGGGGTCTTGACCCCGCCGATCCGGTTTTGGTTTTGGAATGGTACGTTGAATGGTATCATTTCCGAAGTAACCACGGGAAAAACAAAAAAAGACATATGATTCTATTTTTCCACCCTGGCAGGTTTCGTTACCTGATCGGCGGGGTCAAGAAAGCGCCCTACAAAAGCTAAGTTTTAGGCTTAACGGCATACCACAGTGGATGAATCAAAATAGAAGAAAGGAACAAATTCATGGGATTTTTTGACAAAATCAAGCAGGGCCTGGCCAAGACCCGGGAGGCCATCAGCGAGACCTTTAACGACATTTTCTCCGTCTCCGAGCTGGACGACGATTTTTATGACGAATTGGAGGAGAGCCTGATTCTGGCCGACCTGGGCGTGGAGACCGCTGCCAAGGCCACGGCCCGGCTGCGCAAGGAGGTCTCTGCCCGGCATGTCCGCCAGGCGGAGGAGGCCCGGCAGGTGCTCCGGGAAATTCTGGTGGACATGCTGAACGTGGGCAGCAGTGAGATGAACCTCGCCACCCACCCCAGCGTGATTCTGGTCATCGGCGTCAACGGCGTGGGCAAGACCACCACCATCGGCAAGATCGCCAAGCAGCAGGTCCGGCAGGGCAAGAAGGTGCTGCTGGTGGCCGCGGATACCTTCCGGGCCGCCGCCGCCGACCAGCTGGAAATCTGGGCAGAGCGCAGCGGCGCCGGCATCGTCCGCCAGCACGAGGGCGCCGACCCCGCCAGCGTGGTGTTCGACGGCATCCAGTCCGCCAAGGCAAAGGACGTGGACGTGATCATCATCGACACCGCCGGCCGGCTGCACAACAAGGTGAACCTGATGAATGAGCTGAACAAGATCAGCCGCATCGTGGAGCGGGAGCTGCCGGGTGCCAGCCGGGAAGTGCTGCTGGTGCTGGACGGCACCACCGGCCAGAATGGCCTGATCCAGGCCAAGCAGTTCAAGGAGATTGCCGGCGTCACCGCCATGGCCGTCACCAAGCTGGACGGCACCGCCAAGGGCGGCATCGTCATTGCCGTGGCGGATACCCTGCAGATTCCGGTGAAGTTCATCGGCGTGGGAGAGCAGGAGGATGACCTGATGCCCTTCGTGGCGGAGGACTTTGTCAAGGCGCTGTTTTAAGGAGAAATCATGAAAGTAGTTTTGGCAAGCAAAAACAAGCATAAATTAGAGGAAATCAGCCAGATCACCCGGAAATTCGACATGGAGCTGGTGCTCCAGTCCGAGTTGGGGGTGGATATCGATGTGGAGGAGACCGGCACCACCTTCGAGGAAAATTCCTTCCTGAAGGCCGAGGCCGTGATGAAGGCCACGGGGCTGCCTGCTTTGGCGGACGATTCCGGCATCGCCGTGGACGCCCTGAACGGGGAGCCGGGCATCTACTCCGCCCGGTATGGCTTTGACGATACCCTGGACGATTGGGGCCGGCTCCAGCTGCTGCTGAAGAACGCCGAGCATGTCCCCGACGGCCAGCGCCAGGCCCGGTTCGTCTGCGTCATCACCCTGGTCACCCCGGAAGGGCAGACCATCCAGGCCCGGGGCGAAATCCACGGAGAGCTCCTCCGCGCCCCTGTGGGGGAGAACGGCTTCGGCTACGATCCCATTTTCTACTATCCCCCCATGGGGAAATCCACGGCGGAAATGAGCCCCGAGGAAAAGAACCGGGTTTCCCACCGGGGAGTTGCACTGCAAGTATTTTATCAGAAACTCAAGGAGGCAGGCTATGCTGACAAGTAAAGAACGAGCCGAACTGCGGGCCCGGTCCAACGACCTGGAAACCACCCTGATGGTGGGCAAAAGCGGCGTCACCGAGGCGGTGATTGCCGAGGCCGAGAACCTGCTCACCGCCCGGGAGCTGGTGAAGGGCAAGGTGCTGGAGGGCGCGCTGATGTCCCCTCGGGAGGTCAGCGACGCCATCTGTGAGGCCACCGGCGCCGAGGGAGTCGCCTGCCTGGGCTCTAAATTCGTGATCTACCGGTTCAGCGAGAAGTGCCAGGCAGAGCGGAACCAGACCGGCCGGGCCAAGCGCAAGGCCACCCCCGTGAGCAAGTCCGACCCGGTGCGCAAAGGCATCCATGCCCGCCGCCAGGCCGAAAAGAAAATCAAAGAGCAGCGCAACGCCTATTTCCGGGAGCAGGCCATTGAGAAAGCCATCGAGCGGGACCGGGAAAAGCAGCTGAGAAATAAATGATTGGCTGATCGGTGACACCGGCAAAATGTTGTTTTGGCGAGCAGATACGGCAGCGCCCCTTGGCTCTCCCTTTGGGAGAGCTGTCAGCCGAACAG
>CAMEWH010000151.1:0-3853 GCA_945940335.1 uncultured Clostridia bacterium
TGCTGGCATCGTTGCGCCAGGGCTCGGGGATGGCGATCATCACTGCCAGGGGCAGGGGGATGCCATTCATCATCATGAATTCCAGGGTGTTGTCCAGCATGGCGGAGTCGGAGCCTGCCCGGGCGATGACGGGCAGCACCTTGTCCATGTCCTCTTCCATAACGGCGGAGCGCATGGTCTCTTCCCGGGCAAGCATCCGGTCGGCGTTGCCCCGAATGGTATTGATTTCACCGTTGTGGAGGATCAGACGGTTGGGATGGGCACGCTCCCAGCTGGGGGTGGTGTTGGTGGAGAACCGGGAGTGGACCATGGCGATGGCGCTTTCGTAGTCCTCCTGCTGCAAATCTAAGTAGAATTTCCGCAGCTGGTGCACCAGGAACATGCCCTTGTAAACCAGGGTCCGGGAGGAGAAGGAGCACACATAGGTCTCGTCGTTGCTCTGCTCGAAGACCCGGCGGATGACATAGAGCTTCCGGTCAAAGTCCAGGCCCCGGGCGATTTCTTCGGGACGCTTGACAAAGCACTGCCAGATGGCGGGCATGGTCTCCTTGGCCCGGCGGCCCAGAATTTCCGCGTTTACCGGCACTTCCCGCCAGCCCAGGAAGGGGACGCCCTCCTTGGAGCAGATAACCTCGCACAGCTTCTGTGCCTGGCGGCGCTTCAGGCCGTCCTGGGGGAAGAAGAACATGCCGATGCCGTAGTCGCCGGCGCCGCCCAGAGGGTAGCCCAGCTTGGAGAAGAACCGATGGGAGATCTGAACCAGCACGCCCACGCCGTCGCCAACCTCGCCGGTGGCGTCCTTTCCGGCCCGGTGCTCCAGCCGCTCCACGATGGACAAAGCGTCATCCACAATGGCGTGGCTGGCAATACCGTCGATGCTCACCACGGCGCCGATGCCGCAGGCGTCGTGCTCATAGTCGGCAGAATACAGGGGGTAATTTCTTTGGCTTGTTTCCATGAGAAACCTCCGTTGAGAGTCATAAATCCGGGGTCACAGGGGCCCCGGATTTGCAGATGGTGTGAATGCCATTGCGCGGCCCCGGTAAGGAAGCCACGCAATGGCTTTCTGTCAATATCCGGCGCCTCACTGCACCATTTTGTGTGTTCCCCCAAGGGGGGAAAATCATCAGTTCGGTAAATTGTAATTTGGCGCTCTGGCGCTTACGGCCCCCTTGGCTCTCCCTTTGGGAGAGCTGGCTGCCCCGTAAGGGGCAGACTGAGAGGGTAACACGGTTTGTATATTTAAGGATGCCGTTGCCTTTTCTGCGGCACCCTCTCAGTCAGCCTGTTCGGCTGACAGCTCCCCCATAGGGGGAGCCAAGGGGAGCGTCGGTTCCGGTACGCCAAATTACAATTTGTTGGAATGCCGGGCCATGCCGGCGGCGTGGTTATCTCACGCCGAAGAGCATCTCGCCGTAGCTGGGCACGGGCCAGTATTCGGCGGAAGCGGTGGACTCCATGGAGTCAATGCTGATGCGCAGGGTGCACATATCGTCGATGATGGTGGACTTGAAGAAGTCAGCCAGCTCCACGGAATCGGAGATGGACTTGGCCTCCAGCAGATCCCGCTCCAGCTTGCCGGCGGCTCGGTGGGCGGCACCCAGCAGAGCGCTGATGGTCTTGACGCTGTCGCGCTCGTAGCTGCAGTCGGAATCGGGGATGGCGGTGAGCTTGGCGGTGATGCCGGCGCTCAGGTCGGCGGTGTAGCGGGCCATGGCAGGCAGGTAATCCTTCCGGGCCATATCCAGCATGGTCTGGGCCTCGATGTTGACGATCTTGCAGTAGTTCTCCAGCTTGACCTCGTGACGGGCCACCAGCTCGGTTTCACTGTAGACGTTGTGGGCGGTGAACAGGTCGATGTTCTTCCGGTCCAGCAGGTGGGCCAGGGCATCGGGGGTGGTTCTCAGGTTCAGCAGACCCCGCTTCTCGGCTTCCTTCACCCAGGAGGAGTCGTAGCCGTCGCCGTTGAAGATGATCCGCTTGTGCTCGGCAATGGTCTTGCGGATCAGCTCGTGCAGGGTGGCCTCGAAGTCCTCGGCACCCTCCAGGACGTCGGCGAACTGCTTCAGCTCTTCGGCAACGGAGGTGTTCAGCACGGTGTTGGCGCAGGAGATGGACTCGGAGGAGCCCAGCATCCGGAACTCAAACTTGTTGCCGGTAAAGGCGAAGGGGCTGGTACGGTTCCGGTCGGTGGTGTCCCGCTGGAACTTGGGCAGGGTGTGCACGCCGATGCGCATGGTTTCCTTTTCGTGGCCGTCGTAGGGAGAATCCTGCTCGATGGCGTCCAGAATCTCGCTGAGGTCGGAGCCCAGGAACATGGACACGATGGCGGGAGGTGCCTCGTTGGCGCCCAGGCGGTGGTCGTTGCCGGCGGAGGCAACGGTGATGCGCAGCAGATCCTGGTATTCGTCCACGGCCTTGATGACGGCGCACAGGAACAGCAGGAACTGGGCGTTTTCATAAGGCGTGGTGCCGGGATCCAGCAGGTTGAGCCCGGTGTCGGTGGAGATGGACCAGTTGTTGTGCTTGCCGGAGCCGTTGACGCCGTCGAAGGGCTTCTCGTGGAGCAGGCACACCAGACCGTGGCGCTTGGCAACCTTCTGCATCATCTCCATGGTCAGCTGGTTGTGGTCGGCGGCGATGTTGGTGGTGGTGAAGATAGGAGCCAGCTCGTGCTGAGCGGGGGCCACCTCGTTGTGCTCGGTCTTGGCCAGGATGCCCAGCTTCCACAGCTCGTCGTTCAGCTCCTTCATGAACGCGGCAACCCGGGGCTTGATGGCGCCGAAGTAATGGTCGTCCAGCTCCTGACCCTTGGGGGGCTTTGCACCGAACAGGGTGCGGCCGGTGTAAATCAGATCCTTGCGCTGATCGTAATGGGCCTTATCCACCAGAAAGTACTCCTGCTCCGGGCCCACGGTGGTCTTGACGGAGGTGACATCCTCGTTGCCGAAGAGCTTCAGCACCCGCAGGGCCTGACGGTTGATGGCCTCCATGGACCGCAGCAGAGCGGTCTTCTGGTCCAGTGCCTCGCCGCCGTAGGAAAGGAAGACGGTGGGGATGCACAGCACGCCGTCCTTAATGAAAGCGTAGCTCGTTGCGTCCCAGGCGGTGTAGCCTCTGGCCTCGAAGGTGGCCCGCAGGCCGCCGGAGGGGAAGGAGGAGGCGTCGGGCTCACCCTGGATCAGCTCCTTGCCGGAGAACTCCATGATGACCTTTCCGCCGGGCTTGGGGGAAATGAAGCTGTCGTGCTTTTCGGCGGTGACGCCGGTCATGGGCTGGAACCAGTGGGTGAAATGGGTGGCTCCCTTCTCAATGGCCCAATCCTTCATGGCGTTGGCAACCACTGTGGCCACATTGGGGTCCAGGTGCTTGCCCTGCTTGATGGTGCGCTGCAGTGCCTTGTAGGTCTCCTTGGGGAGGCGGGCCTCCATTGTGGCATCGTCAAAGACCATGGAAGAAAAAATATCTGTTACCATACCGATTTCTCCTTTTCAAAAAATGAAAAAAGCGACAAGGCAGCATGGTATTTCCACACATGACATCCTTGTCGCTTTCATTTACAATTTACTGCCCCGGAGGGGCTTTCTTTGTTTGTGAGGATTTTACTGCGAATCCGGTCCAATGTCAACTCCTTTCCGTCGGCACGAAGGGATTTTGTAAGTTCTCACAGCCCTTCCCCCGGGAAAAAAGCAAAACTTTGTGGCAATCCTCCAACACTTTTTCCATGTACCGGCAACATTTGTTCTCTAGTGAAAAACGAAATGCCGAAAAAGGCCACAGGCAAATTGTAATTTGGCAGGCAGATACGGTAGCGCCCCTTGGCTCTCCCTTTGGGAGAGCTGTCAGCCGAACA
>CAMEWH010000152.1:0-3732 GCA_945940335.1 uncultured Clostridia bacterium
AGGAAATTCGGAACGTCATCCGCATTCTGTCCCGAAAGACCAAGAATAACCCGGTCCTCATCGGTGAACCCGGCGTGGGCAAAACCGCAATCGCCGAGGGCCTGGCCCAGCGGATCGTGAAAAAGGATGTGCCCAAGGCGCTGCAGGATAAGTCCGTCTTCGCCCTGGACATGGGTGCCCTGATTGCCGGTGCCAAATACCGGGGCGAGTTCGAGGAGCGGCTGAAGGCTGTCCTCAACGAGGTCAAGCAGTCCGAGGGCAGAATTCTGCTGTTCATCGATGAACTGCACACCATTGTGGGGGCGGGCAAAACCGAGGGCAGCATGGACGCGGGCAACCTCCTGAAGCCCATGCTGGCCCGGGGTGAGCTGCACTGCATTGGCGCCACCACCCTGGACGAATACCGCACCTATATTGAAAAAGACCCCGCTCTGGCCCGCCGGTTCCAGCCGGTGCAGGTGGATGAGCCCACGGTGGAGGACACCATTGCCATCCTCCGTGGCCTGAAGGAACGCTACGAGGTCTTCCATGGTGTGAAAATTACCGACCCCGCCATCATCGCCGCCGCCACATTGTCCCACCGGTATATCACCGACCGGTTCCTGCCGGATAAGGCCATCGACCTGGTGGACGAGGCCTGTGCCCAGATCCGTACCGAGATGGACTCCATGCCCACGGAGCTGGATGCGGTATCCCGGAAGATCATCCAGATGGAGATTGAGGAAGCCGCGCTGAAGAAGGAGGACGACGAGCTCTCCAAGGCCAACCTGGCCAAGCTGCAAAAGGAGCTGGCGGAGGAGCGGGACAGCTTCAATGCCATGAAGGCTCAGTGGGAAAATGAAAAGAATGCCATCGGCCGGGTGCAGCAGCTCCGGGAGACCATCGAGGACCTGAACCGGCAGATCGAGGCCGCGGAGCAGAACTACGACCTGGAAAAGGCCGCGGAGCTGAAATACGGCCGCCTGCCCGAGGCCCAGCGAAAGCTCAATGAGGAAGAGCAGAAGGTGAATTCCGCCTGGGAGGACAATCTGCTCCGGGACCGGGTGACCGAGGATGAGATTGCAAGAATCGTGGAGCGCTGGACCGGCATCCCCGTGTCCCGGCTGGTGCAGGGGGAGCGGGAGAAGCTCTTAACCCTGGACGAAACCCTCCACAAGCGGGTGGTCGGCCAGGACGAAGCCGTCACCGCCGTCACTGAGGCCATCCAGCGCAGCCGTGCCGGCATCCAGGACCCCAACCGGCCCATCGGCTCCTTCCTGTTCCTGGGCCCCACCGGCGTGGGCAAGACGGAGCTGGCCAAGGCATTGGCGGAAGCCCTGTTCGACGACGAGAGCAACATGGTGCGGATCGATATGTCCGAGTATATGGAGAAATTCTCCGTCTCCCGGCTCATCGGCGCGCCTCCCGGATATGTGGGCTATGAGGAAGGCGGCCAGCTGACGGAGGCCGTCCGCCGGAAGCCCTACAGCGTGGTGCTGTTCGACGAGGTGGAAAAGGCCCATCCCGATGTGTTCAACATCCTGCTGCAGGTGCTGGACGACGGCCGGATCACTGATTCCCAGGGCCGCACCGTGGACTTCAAGAATACCATTCTGATCCTCACCTCCAACCTGGGCTCCGAGTACCTGCTGGGAGGCATCGACCGGGAGGGCAACATCAGCGAGGAAGCGAAAAATCAGGTTCAGACTCTGCTGCGCCGCTCCTTCCGTCCGGAATTCCTGAACCGGCTGGATGAGATCGTGTTCTACAAACCCCTGACTCGGGCGAACGTGACGAAGATCATCGACCTGCAGATCGACAAGCTGAACCGGCGCCTTCAGCAGCAGCAAATCACCTGCCAGGTTACCCAGGCGGCCAAGGACGCCATCATCGACGCCTCCTACAACCCCGAGTTCGGTGCCCGGCCCCTGCGCCGCTATGTGCAGCATACTGTGGAGACCATGCTCAGCAAGCGCATCCTGAAAGGGGACATCACCCCCGGCCAGACCGTCACCGTGGATTGCCAAAATGGCGAGCTGGTGACGCGATAATTTTGAAGAGCCGTTCCAGTTTTGGAGCGGCTCTTTTTCTGCGAAGATGTTGACTTTTGATGAAATGTATGGGATACTGTACGCGGCGCTTCGAGGAAGCGCTGGGCGCTGCACAACGGCAGGCGGTTTGCCACACCACCCAAGAGGGGGTGATGGTCATGCCAATTACATTGACGTTCCATGTTCTGAAATGGACAGTGACGATCAGAGTAAAAAGCAGAAACCGCCACTCTGGCAAGTGACGGTTTCTATTTTGTAAACCACATTATCGCTTAGGGTAAACCGCTTGTCGCAGCGCCCTTTCTCTGCGAATAGTATAGCGCAGATTCTGTGCTTTGTCAATGCCCCTCGCCATTTGGCGAGGGGCATTTTATGCAGAATTATTCGGGCTTGGCAAAGGCGATGGGGGTGGCGCCGGAGACGGCATCCACGCTCTTCAGGCTGATGGAAACAACCTCGAAGTGGATGGTCTCATACTTCACGGTCTGATCGGCGTAGACGTACTCCAGAACGAAGGTCATGGCCTTGGCCTCTTCCTCGCTGTCGGCGTTCTTGGTGATGACCACGCTCTCGCCGTCGGCCAGGCCCTCGCTGGCAAAGTTCTCGCCCTTGTCCTCAGCGCCAACCAGGTACAGGTACAGCTCGGTGACCACGTCGCCGGTGGTGTTGTAGATGGTGTACTCGCCGGTCTGGGGCTCGGCCACGGTGGTGGCTTCGGTGGTAGCCTCGGTAGTGGCTTCGGCAGTAGCCTCGGTGGTAGCCTCAGTGGTGGCCTCGGTGGTGGGCTCAGCAGCCTTGTCACCGCAGGCGGTGAAGGTGAGCATCAAAACGGCAGCCAGCAGCAGTGCGGCAAATTTCTTTGTGTTTTTCATGTTGCGTTCTCCTTTGTCTTTTCGGACTGGTTTTTTGAAGATGGTGTTTTCTTCGGAAGGACATTATAGCATTCTTTACTAAAAATGCAACAGGGAAATTGTGACATTTTTATAAAAAATCAGTGCTCCTGTCGAACCGAAGCCGCTAAGCTGGGCAGGGCAAAACTGTGTTTACAGATTCTTTGCCTCCATTTTACGCCGGCGCGGTAGTGGATTTTACATCGGCGGCGGATAATAGTAGAAAACCAATATCAAGGAGAATACGATGATCGATTTTCAAAATACCAAGGGTTTTATCTGTGACATGGACGGTGTGCTCTACCACGGCAACCGGCTGCTGCCGGGGGCGGCGGAGTTCATCGGCTGGCTGCAGCGGGAGAAGAAGGAATTCCTCTTCCTTACCAATAACAGCGGCTCCACCCCCAGGGAGCTGCAGCAGAAGCTGGCACGGATGGGCCTGGAGGTGTCCCAGGAGCATTTCTATACCAGCGCCCTGGCCACCGCGGCCTTTTTGAAGGAACAGGCTCCCGGGTGCAGCGCCTATGTCATCGGAGAGGCGGGGCTGCTGAACGCGCTGTACGACGCGGGGATCACCATGAACGATGTGAACCCGGACTATGTGGTCATCGGCGAGGGGCGGGCCTACTCTCTGGACACATTGACCAAGGCGGTGAACCTGGTGATCAAGGGTGCAAGGCTCATCGGCGCCAACTCCGACGTGTCCGGCCCCATCGATCAGGGCATCGCCCCCGCCTGCCGGGCCCTCACTGCACCTGTGGAAATCGCCACCGGGAAGCAGGCCTATTTCTGCGGCAAGCCCAACCCCCTGA
>CAMEWH010000153.1:0-3707 GCA_945940335.1 uncultured Clostridia bacterium
CCTTACGGGGCAGCCAGCTCCCCCAGCGGGGGAGCCAAGAGGTGCGTCGGTTCCGCCCGCCAAATGACTATTTGCCCGGTTTCCGGGTTTCCGGAATCATGGAAATCACGGTGATGGCCAGCATGGGCATGAGAAACATCCCCAGGATGCCCCACAGGCGGAAGCCGGTGTACAGGGCGATCAGGGTCACCAGAGGGTCCAGGCCCAGCTGGCGGCCCACCAGCTTTGGCTCCAGGGTGGAGCGGACCAGGGCACAGGCGCCGTAAAGCACCAGCAGCCCCAGGGCTTTGCCGGTGTCGTGCTGCAGCAGGCACACCAGGCTCCAGGGCACCAGGATGGTGCCGGTGCCCAGAATGGGGAAGGCGTCCACCGCCGCCACCGCCAGAGCCCACACCGGGGCAAACTCCACCCGCAGCAGAAAAAAGCCCACCGTGAGCAGCAGATAGGTAATGCCCACCAGCTTCAGCTGGGCAATGAGCCACTGCCCCGCCGTGGATTTCAGCTTCCGAAAAAACAGGAGCAACGTATCAAAGCGCCCCTGGGGCACATGGGTGTCCAGCCAGCTGCGAATTCGGGGCAGCTCCGCCGAAATGAGGAAGGCGGACAGCACAGCCGTGCCCACGCCCAGGGCGCTGTTCGGCAGGCGGCTGATCAGGTTCCCCGCAAGCGTGAGGGCATAGCCGGTGAGCTTGTCCAGCAGCTCCGCCCCGCCGGAGAAAATCTGGGCCACGTTCCGTTGGAGCACCGTGCGAACCCCCGGGGAGGTGCGCTGGATCAGTTCCATGAGCCAAGCTTGCAGGGAGTCCAGCCCCGCCCGGGCGGCCAGCTCCATCTGGGGCAGGATGCCCGCCAGGGTGCGCAGCTGGCGCAGCAGCAGTCCCAGCAGCAGCGTCAGCAGGGTACACAGCATGGCAAACACCGTCCCCACGCCCACCCCCGCCGCCGCCGACCGGGGAAAATGTAGCCGTCCGGAGAGGAACCGCACCCCCGGCTCTGCCGCCAGGGCCATCAGCCCGCCCAGCAGGAAGGGAGTGGAAACCGGCAGCAGATACCGCACCGCCACCCAGATCGCCGCCACCGCAAGGGCGATATACAATATTTTTTTCCAATTCAACTGCATGGTTTTCCCTCCTTTCTTCCTGTGTATGATTCTCAGATTCCTGACCCCGGTATCATCCCACGTGGAAATTGTTGTTTAACGCACTGGCGCGGCAGCGCCCTTGGCTCTCCCTTTGGGAGAGCTGGCAGCCGTCAGGCTGACTGAGAGGGTACCGCAGTGAGACAGCAGCATCAGCGCATCAAACCGTGTTGCCCTCTCAGGGGCGCCCCTTACGGGGCAGCCAGCTCCCCATAGTGGGAGCCAAGTGGTGCGTCGGTTCCGGTATGCCAAATTACAATTTTCCCTCCTGTCTTGGGAATGCCGGTGGTATGCTCATGAAAAAGGGGTTGAAATTTCAAAATAATGTGTTAGAATGCATATTACAAGAACGTGTGTGCGCGTGAGGCAAACACGCAGGCAACAGGAGGTCACCCAATGACATCAAAACCACGGTATTATCTGGTGGAGGAATCCGCTCTGCCGGAGGTATTTCTCAAAGTGGCGGAAACCAAGCGTCTGCTTTCCACCGGTGAGGCAACCACCGTCAACGAGGCCACCCGTATGACGGACATCAGCCGCAGCGCTTTTTATAAGTACCGCGACTCCGTGCTCCCCTTCCAGAACATGATGACCGGCAGAATCATTACCTTCCAGTTTCTGGTCCACGATGAGCCCGGCCAGCTGAGTGAGATTCTCACCATTTTTGCCGCCGCCCAGGCCAACATCATGACCATCAATTCCATCGTGCCCACCAACGGCACCGCCGTCATCACCATCTCCGCCTCCACCCTGGACCTGAACATCTCCATCGAGGAGCTGATGGCCCGGCTGAATTCCACCCGCGGTGTGGTAAAAGCGGAAATCCTGGCCGGTTAACTTTGGTAATATTTGCCGCCCCCGCCCGGGGGCGGCATTTTTTGGCTACACCTTTCGCCCGGGTTTGACATAACATGATGGCAGGAGGGATAGAACATGCGGATGGTTCTGAAATTCGGGGGGTCGTCCCTTGCAACCCCTCAGCGCGTCCATCATGCCGCTTCCCTGGCGGCGGCACTGGCAAAAAAAGGCGCCCAGGTGGCGGTAGTGGTTTCCGCCCAGGGGGATACCACCGACACGATGATTGCAAAGGCCAAGGCTCTGGTCCCCTGCCCGGACTGCCGGGAGATGGACGCCTATCTGTGCGCCGGGGAGCAGATGTCCGCCGCCCTGATGGCCATGGCACTGCAGCGGCAGTGCGTCCCGGCGGTGAGCTTCACCGGAACCCAGGCTGGAATCCATACCGACAAAAGCTTCGGCTGTGCCAGAATTCGGGAGGTGACCCCGGATCGAGTTCTTGATGCCCTGGAGGCCGGTAAAGTCGCTGTGGTTGCCGGCTTTCAGGGAGTGGACGATCAAGGAGACCTGACCACCCTGGGCCGGGGCGGGTCGGACACCACAGCGGTAGCCCTGGCGGCGGCGATACACGCGGATGTCTGCCGCATCTACACCGATGTGGACGGGGTCTACGACTGCGATCCCAGAAAATGCCCCAATGCCCGTCGGCTGGGGCACGTCGGCTATGACAAAATGCTGGCCATGGCCCGCAGCGGCGCCCAGGTGCTCCATGACCGCTGCGTGGAGCTGGCCCGGGACAAGGGAATCCGGCTGGAGGTCCGCTCCACCTTTACCGACGCCCCGGGCACCATTGTGGGAGACTGACCTGATACATTCTAACCCCCCGGAAGGAATTCTATGCCAGTTTTGGAAAGATTCCTCCGGGGGAGCATTGTAAAACGCGCCGGTCAGCTTTGCCCGGAAACGAATTGCAAAAAAGTGCTTGACACCGCATCTTTGATGTGTTAGAATACCCTGGTAATCAAGAAGGCTGAACATCCGCCTCACCGTAAGCAGCAAGCAAAACGGTTGATACGCTTCTTTTCTTCCCGCCATGGTGGGAGGAATGCGTGTGCGCGGATGCTTTGGCATCCGTTTTTTTGTTGTTTATTTGGAGGTGCTTACCATCGCAAAGTTAGATCATCAGCTGAATGAGGAGATTCGGGACAAAGAAATTCGGCTCATCGGTGCCGACGGTGCCCAGCTGGGTATCGTTTCCTCTGCCCAGGCCAACGCCATGGCAGAGGAGCAGGGCATGGATCTGGTGAAGATCTCTCCCAACGCCGTCCCTCCCGTCTGCAAGATCATGGACTATTCCAAGTTCTGCTTCGACCAGAAGAAACGGGAGAAGGAAGCCAAGAAGAATCAGCGCGTGGTGGAAGTCAAGGAGATCCGCATGAGCCCCAGCATCGACACCAACGACCTGAACACCAAGGTCAAGGCCGCCCAGAAGTTCCTGCAGGACGGCAACCGGGTGAAGGTCAGCGTCCGCTTCCGGGGCCGTGAGATGGCTCACACCAACCTGGGTGAGAAGCTCCTGATGGACTTTGCCGAAGCCTGTTCTGAAATCGCCTCTATGGAGAAGAACCCCAAGCTGGAGGGACGCTTCATGGCGATGTTCCTGGCCCCCAAAAATAGCAAATAAAACCACAACTGAAAGATACGGAAGGAGAACGACCTATGCCCAAGCTGAAAACCCATAGCGGTGCAAAGAAGAGATTCAACCTGACCAAAA
>CAMEWH010000154.1:0-3671 GCA_945940335.1 uncultured Clostridia bacterium
TACTCCTCCAATAGTAAGCCTATTTAAATGCTTCCTTAAGTTAATGACATTGCCCATAGGGGGAGCGATCAACGGTTCCCCAAATCACAATTCGCCGGGCAAAAGCGAAAGTATATTGAAATATGTCACATCGGGTGGTATAGTAAAGTGTAAAATGTTTTCTGTCGGCTTTTGGAGGAACGCTTATGAACGAAGAAACGAATCAGGGCCTGAATCTTCTGCGGAAGGGACAAAAAGGAATCATCCATTTGATCTTCAGCCGGCTGGGGCTGATTCTGCTGTTGCTGGCCTTTCACGTATTTCTGTTGTTCTGCGTCTTTCACTGGTTTGCCAATTTCCTTCCCCATCTTTACGGCGGTACCATCCTCTTTACCATGGCCATGGTGCTCTATCTGCTCAACAGCCGGATGGACGCATCCGCAAAGATCACCTGGCTGATTGTGATTCTGCTTTTGCCGGTATTTGGGGCGCTGCTGTTTTGTTACACCCAAAGCGATCTTGGTCACCGCACGCTGAAAAAGCGGATGAATCAGCTGATTGATCAGACCGGGCAGAGCATCCCCCAATCCGGTGACGTGCTGGACCGGCTGACCCGGGAGGCGCCCAGCGCGGCGGCTCTGGCTCACTATCTCCGGCGCACCGGGTGCTATCCGGTCTATGACGGCACGGATGTGACGTATTTCCCCTTGGGAGAGCAGATGTGGGAGGAGATGCTGCGGCAGCTGGAGGAAGCGAAGCATTTCATTTTCCTGGAATATTTCATTGTGGAGGAAGGTGTGATGTGGGGCAAGCTGCTGGAGCTTCTGGCCCGCAAGGCGAAGGAGGGCGTGGAGGTCCGGGTGATGTACGACGGCACCTGCGAGTTTACAAAATTGCCCCACGACTATCCCCGGCGGCTCAGGGCCCTGGGCATTCAGTGCAAAATGTTTGCTCCGGTGACTCCCTTCGTCTCCACCCACTACAATTACCGGGATCACCGCAAAATCCTGGTGATTGACGGACATACGGCCTTTACCGGCGGTGTGAACCTGGCGGATGAATATATCAACCGCAGGAGCAGGTTCGGCCATTGGAAGGACGTTGCCATCATGCTGAAGGGGGAGGCGGTGAAGAGCTTCACCCTGATGTTCCTGCAGACCTGGAGCATCGACGAAAAGCAGCCGGAGTTTGACAAGTACCTGTCCTATCCCACCTTCCCGCCGGAAAAAGCCAAGGGGTATGTGATTCCTTACGGCGACTGCCCCCTGGACCAGGACAAGGTGGGGGAGCGGGTTTATATGGATATCCTCAATCGGGCCCAGCGGTATGTCTATATCATGACGCCGTACCTGATCTTGGACAATGAAATGGAGACGGCACTGAAATTCGCGGCGGAGCGAGGGGTGGATGTAGTGCTGATCCTGCCGGGGGTGACGGATAGTCCAGCCGCCCACGCCCTGGCCTGGACCCACTATGCCTCCTTGCTGGATTCGGGCGTTCAGATTTATGAGTACACACCGGGTTTTGTTCACGCCAAGGTGTTTGTCAGCGACGATCAGGAGGCGGTGGTGGGCACCATCAATATGGATTACCGCAGCCTGTACCACCATTTTGAGTGCGCCGCCTACCTGCGGGAGGTTCCCTGTATTTCCCAGATTCAGGAGGATTTCCGGCAGACCCTCTCCAAATGCCGCAGGATCACCCCCCAGTCCGCCCGAAAGATGAAATTCAGCCGCAGGCTGATGGGTGTCCTTCTGAAAGCCGTTGCGCCGCTGATGTGATGGATGGGTGGGTTCCATCCCCAAATCCCCCGCTGTCAGAGCAAGGCAGCGGGGCTCCTCTTCTGACAGACAGACCGCACCAAAACGTGAAAGGAGCGCCAACAATGAATACAACCATCTTAGAGGCAATGAAACAGTACCGCATCACCGCAATCCTGCGGGGGATTGACCGGGAGCACCTGGAGCCGGTGGTGGAGGCACTGTATGCCGGAGGAATCCGGCTGCTGGAAATCACCTTTAATCAGGGTTCCGCCACCCGCCTGGAGGACACTGCCGCCGCCATCGCCCGGGTGAAGGAAATCTATGGGGACCGGCTCCATGTGGGCGCCGGGACGGTGATGTCCGTGGAGGAGGTTGCCGCCGCCCACCGGGCCGGAGCGGAATTTATTCTGGCCCCCAATGTGGATGGGATGGTGATCCGGGCTGCGGTGGATCGTGGCCTGTGCGCCATTCCCGGGGCCATGACCCCCACGGAGATCGCCGGAGCTTACAATGCCGGGGCCCAGATCATCAAGCTCTTCCCCGCGGGAAACCTGGGCCTGGGCTACTGCAAGGCAGTGATGGCCCCTCTGAACCATATCCCCATGATCGCCGTGGGAGGCGTGGACCAGCACAATTTGCCCTCGTTTTTGAAAGCGGGCTTCCTGGGCGCGGGCATCGGCTCCAACCTGACGGACCGGAGGCTGATTCAGGCCGGAGACTATGCCGGTCTGAAAGCTCTGGCGGAAGAATTTGTGGCGGCAGCAGGCATGTAAGGAGGTAAAACCGTGGGCTATACCATTACCATTGACGCCGGAACCACCAATACAAGAGCCTACCTGTGGACGGAAAGCCGCACCCTGGCCGCTTCCGCCGGCGCGGAGGTGGGCGTCCACCAGACTGCCATGGACGGCGATAATTCCAAACTGAAGCAGACGGTGAAGGATTGCCTGGCCCGGCTCCTTTTTCAGGCGGGCATCGGCTGGGCGGATGTGGGCATGATCCTGGCCAGCGGTATGATCACCTCCAACGTGGGCCTGCTGGAAGTTCCCCATGTTCTGGCTCCCGCGGGAGCGGAGGAGCTGGCGAAGGGCAGCCGGGAGATGCTGATGGAGGAAGTCTGCCCGGTGCCCATCCGCTTCATCCCCGGGGTGAAAAACAACCTGGGGGCGGTGACATCGGAGAATTTCCAGGTCATGGACATGATGCGGGGAGAAGAAGTGGAGACCCTGGCTATGCTCCATTCCCTTCCCAAGGGCAGGGCCTACCTGCTGGTGCTCCCCGGCTCCCATACCAAATTCGTGGCCACGGATGCCCGGGGCAAAATCACCGGCTGCCTCACTACCATCTCCGGCGAGCTGCTGGACTGCATCACCAACCACACCGTCATTGCCGACGCCGTGGGCCGCAGCTTTGTCGGCGAGGAAAGCTACCACCGGGAAATGGTGCTCCGGGGCTTTGAGACGGCCCAAAATACCGGCCTGGGCCGGGCTGCCTTCTCCGCCCGGATTCTGAATCAGTTCGTGGAAAAAGACAAGCAGGAAATTGCCAATTTCATCCTGGGTGCCGCCCTGGCCAGTGATGTGCAGAGCATCCGCCATGGTGCCGCTCTGAAGATCACCCCCAATGCCCATGTGGTGGTCAGCGGCAAGAACCCCCTGCGCCGGGCCATTGTAGACGTGCTGGAGCACGATGGCTTCTTTGCCCATGTGGAGGAATACGTCCCCGCCCCCGGTATGCCCCTGTCCGCCATCGGCAGCTTTCTGGTGGCGGATAAAATGGCCACAATTCGATAAATTGTAATTTAGCGGGTACAAATGACATCCACGCCACCGTAGGGGCGGCTACCAGCCGCCCGCGCAGTACAAGCCAAAAACGATGAACCGGGTTGGGCGAATTCCCGCAGCACCACGATAAAACTGTAGGGGAGGC
>CAMEWH010000155.1:0-3654 GCA_945940335.1 uncultured Clostridia bacterium
GCAACCTCGTCACCGCTATACAGAACCGGGATGCCGCTCTGGCTGAACATCCATGCGTGGAGCATCCAGAAGCAAAGCAGGGATTGATCCATCAGCGCATTGTCTTTTGTTTCTGCCGCCTTTTCCAGACCTGTCAGAGATGCTGTGGTTCCGCAAAGGCGGGCATCCCCCAGCCGGGGGTCATCGTTGTACAATTCGCCTTTCGACGGGCTTCCGGGGAGCTTTCCGGTGAACCAGTCGTTCAGATATTTTTTGTGGGCGACTTCCGTGATGCCGAACTGTTCCAGCCAGGGATAATCCAGACCCCAGCCGATGTCATCGTGGCAGCGCAGATAGTTCTGGAACAGACAGGTTTCGGGCAGTGCGCAGACCTGTTCCATCTGCCGTTTCAGCAGCCTTGCGTCCCGTGTGGCAACGGTGTGCCAGGTGGTGCACATGGTAGTAACGTTATAAAGCATATCGCACTCAGGCTTGTCCACAGTGCCGAAATAGGGAGCGACCTTTTTCGGCTCCATGACCACCTCACCCAGCAGAAGAACACTGGGACAGACGATTTGGACAGCCAAACGCATCATGCGAACCAGCGTATGCACCTTGGGCAAATTACGGCAATCGGTGCCCAGCTCCTTCCAGATATAGGGTACAGCATCCAGCCGGATTACATCCATACCCTGATTGGCAAGGAACAGCAGGTTCTCCACCATGTCGTTGAAGACCATGGGATTGGCATAGTTTAAATCCCACTGGAAGGGATAGAAGGAGGTCATGACAATCTGACCATCCGGAAGCTGCGTAAAGTTACCGGGGGCGGTGGTGGGAAATACCTGGGGCACGGTCTTTTCAAATTCCTTGGGGATATCCCAGTTATCGTAGAAGAAATAGCGGCTTCTGGCCACCGGATCACCGGCTCGGGCAGCCTTTGCCCAGGGGTGTTCCTCGCTGGTGTGGTTCAGCACAAAGTCCAGGCACAGCACCATGCCTTTTTCGTGGCAGGTATCTGCCAGTTCCGCCAGATCCTCCATGGTGCCTAAGTCTGGTCGAACCTTCCGGAAGTCGGATACGGCATAGCCGCCATCGGACTTGCCTTTGGGGGAATCCAGCAGGGGCATCAGGTGCAGATAGTTGATGCCGCATTCCGTGAGATAGGGCAGCTTTTCCTGCACGCCCTTCAAGGTTCCACCGAAGTTGGCAGGGTACATCATCATACCCAGCAGTTTGTTGGAGCGATACCAATCCGGCTCAGCCAGACGCTTTTCATCGATGGCCCGCAGGGCATCCTTTCGGGCATTCCACTGTGCCTCCAGCATCTGAACAAAGTAATCAAATGCTCCCCTATCATTATGGTAAAGCTCACAATAGAGCCACTTCAGTTCATGATAGCAATGATCCAGACGCGTAGCAAAAACGGATTTCTCCATGGCAACTGCCTTCCTTTCTCTTTCGGAAAAGGGTCGGATGGCCCGACCCTTCGGAATTGTTCCAGCTGAATTTCGTCTTATCGAACGGAAACGATATGGCGGCTTCCTCAGTTTGCTGCCAGCAGAGCTTCCACTTCGCTGCGCTCCGGCATGGAGCGGATGGCGCCCTTCCGGGTCGTAACGATGTAGGCTGCCCCGTTGGCGAAGCGGAGCATGGCTTTCCGATCTTCGGGAGTCAAGCAGGCAATGCCGTTTTCCAGAACATAATGCAACACGCTGGCGCAGAAGGTGTCGCCGGCGCCGGTGGTCTCAATGGTGCCGCCCAGCTTGAAGGAGGGCACAAATACCGGCTCCTCCTCGCCATAGAAGGAGTAGCTTCCGTCGGCACCGGCGGTGACGTTGAGAACCTTGATGTTGGGGTACTTCTGCTGTAGAATGGCAGCTCCCTTGTAGAAGTCGGTTTCTCCGGTCATGAATTCCAGCTCATTGTCGGCAATTTTCAGAATATCGCACTGGGAAAGGCCCCAGGCGATCTGCCGCTTGGCTTCCTCTAAATTCTCCCAAAGCGGGGGACGGAGGTTGGGATCAAAGGAGATCAGCGCCCCGCCCTCCTTCGCCAGCTCTACCGCCTTGACCGTAGCAGCCCGGACACCCTCGTGGGTCATGGACAGGGTGCCGAAATGGAAAATCCGGGCATTGGCGATGGTGTCCTCCGGCAGTTCATCGGCAGTCAGCATCATATCCGCGCCGGGCTTGCGATAGAAGGAAAAGTCCCGGTCGCCGTTGGGGAAGGTCTGGACAAAGGCCAGGGTGGTGGGAATTTTGGGATCCATAATCAGATGCTCCGCATTGATACCCGCTTCCAGAATGGTATGCTGCAGCAGAACGCCGAACATATCGTCGCCGACCTTTCCTACAAAGGCACAGGATTTGTTCAGCTTTCGCAGCATGGCCAGCACATTGCAGGGCGCGCCGCCGGGACAGGCTTCAAACAGACCATTGCCCTGATTGCTGACGCCGTTTTTTGTAAAGTCAATCAAAAGCTCACCCAGAGCTACTACATCAAACTGTTTTTCCATGGCTTACTCAACCTCCAGATCGTATTTTTCCACATCCATCAGCACGGTTCCATCGCAGGAGAAGCTGATGGATTTCGCGTCCAGCGGGGTATAAATGACACTGGTGGCAGCCTGCTCGCCGTCGTTTACAAAGACCTCAAGGCTGTACCGGTCCATAATCAGCCGCAGCTTCAGCTGCCCATTTCCCGCAAACACCGGGAACTCCCGGACGTTGACGATATCGCAGGGCAGGCCGCTCTGGGTGCGGTCAATACGGACAATATTGGTGGCGGGTTTGAAGCGGATGGAGGTGCAATGCTCCCCGTCCCGGGCCACATTGATCTTGAACCAGCGGTACATGGAGGCTTCATTGCCCGGACGGACGGTTACCGTCATGTCAATAAATCTGCCGCCCACGCCCTGCAGGGAGGTTTCACCGGTCATCATCACATTCTGATAGGCTACCTTGTTGATGCGGTAGTTTTCAATCTCCCGGACAGGCGTCTGGCACAGTCTGCCGTTGCGAATGTGCAGCTCTCTGGGAATGGTCATCTGACCCATGAAGCGCTGTTCCGGCAGGTGACTGCCGCAGGTTTCCCAGTTCTGCATCCAGCCGATCATCACCCGGCGGCCGTCATAGGTTTCCAGGGTCTGCATGGCGTAGAAGTCCATACCGTAGTCAACGGCCTGCACATTGTCCCGGAGCAAATGATTTCTCTGCTCATTCAGCTCACCGATGATGCACACATTGGCGTTGCCGGGGTGAAATTCCAGGCCAACGGCATTCATCTCCTGGGGACTGGTCAGCAGGACATACTTGCCATCCAACTGGAAAAAGTCCGGGCATTCCCACATCTTGCCGTACTGGTTATGGCAGGAAGCCAGCTTGTTGATATACTCCCAGTGAATGGCGTCCTCGCTCTTGAAATACAGGATGCTGCCGCTGGTATCCGGGGTGCGGTTGCCCACCACCATGTAGTACATCCCGTCCTCCCGCCAGATTTTGGGGTCACGGAAATCATGGACACTGCCGCCTTCCGGGATGTCCTCGGTACGGATGACCGGATTTGCTTCGTATTTCTCGTAGTTTACACCGTCGCCGATGGCGATGCACTGGGTCTGGAAGCTCTCCACCTTGCCGTTCTTCCGGCGCACATTGCGAACACCGGTATACATCA
>CAMEWH010000156.1:0-3594 GCA_945940335.1 uncultured Clostridia bacterium
GCGACAATCAGAAGTGCCGCGATCAGTTTTTTCATGTTTTCTCGACCTTTCCTCATAAAATAATATCTTCATCGGCAGGTGCCGTTGAATACATTGTGAAATTTACCATGTTTTTCTCCGGTTGTTCTCCGTTTGCATACATAATAAACAACAATTCTGCTTCTGTCAATGGTTTTCTCATGCTCGATTGTGAAAATTATTTTCAGAATTTTTGTGCATTATGTCATGTTTTCAAAAGCGGTTCCCCTATTGCATTCTTTCACTGGCCATGCTATCATGGTTATGGACAAGTTTTCTCCCGAATTTCATCTTAAGAGGGTGGTTTTTTGATCTATACAAAACGCGAAAACCTGAGGCGTTATCTGGGCATGAGCAGCAGTCTGGACAGCGCCATCCGTCATCTGCTGAGCGCGGATTTGCGCCAGCTGCACAAGGGCCGCAATGAGATTGACGGCGATCAAACCTTCGTCAACCGCTTTGACTACCAGACCATGCCCCGGGAGCAGGCCATCTGGGAAGGCCACGGGAAATACGGAGATATCCACGTTCTCCTGTCCGGCCATGAAAAGATCGGTGTGGCCAACGCGGCGGGGCTGAAGATGGTGACACAGAAGCCCGAGGAGGACTTCATCGGCTACGAGGGCGACGTGGAGGTCTGGTGCCCCATGACCACCGAGGATATTCTCATCGTCTTCCCCGAGGATGTGCACATGGTCAAGGTCATGGACGGCGACAGCACCCTTGTGGAAAAGGCCTGCTACAAGTTCAAAGTGTAAAAAAACAACATTTATGAGGTGATTTACAATGAATATCGAGAAATATCAGGGCATTATTCCCGCGTTTTACGCCTGCTACGACGCTGAGGGCAAGGTTAGCCCCGAGGGCGTCCGGGCGCTGACCCGCTGGTTCATCGACAAGGGCGTCAAGGGCCTGTACGTGGGCGGCTCCTCCGGCGAGTGCATCTACCAGAGCAAGGAAGAGCGCAAGGTGGTGCTGGAGAACGTCATGGCCGAGGCCAAGGGCAAGCTGACCATCATCGCCCACGTTGCCTGCAACAACACCGCCGATTCTCAGGAGCTGGCTGCTCACGCTGAGAGCCTGGGCGTGGATGCCATCGCTTCCATTCCCCCCATCTACTTCCACCTGCCTCCCTACGCCATCGCCAAGTACTGGAACGACATTTCCGCCGCCGCCCCCAACACCGACTTCATCATCTACAACATTCCCCAGCTGGCTGGCGTGGCCCTGAACGTGCCCCTGCTGAAGGAAATGCTGAAGAATCCCCGGTGCATCGGCGTCAAGAACTCCTCCATGCCCACTCAGGACATCCAGATGTGGCGTGACGAGGGCGCCATCGTCTTCAACGGCCCCGATGAGCAGCTGATTTCCGGTCTGGTCATGGGCGCCACCGGCGGCATCGGCGGCACCTACGGCGCCATGCCCGAGCTGTACATCAAGCTCTACGAGTGCGTCAAGTCCGGTGATCTGGCCACCGCGCTGGAAATCCAGAACGACTGCTGCCGGATTATCTACAAGCTGTGCTCCGGCCACGGCAATATGTACGGCATGATCAAGGAAGTGCTGCGGAAGATGGGCTGCCCCGACTGCGGCTCCGTCCGGGCTCCTCTGGCAGAGCTGATCGACAGCGATTACCCCATCGCCGACGAGTGCGTTGCCATGATCAAGGCCGCCATCGCCAAGTATTGCTGAGAAAAATGCCGGGGCACCGCCCCGGCATTTTTTCAGGAAGGAGAACACCATGGATTTTCTGGAACCCCTACAGGTGATCTGGGATTATCTGGGTATGCACCAGACACCTGAAAAAGCCGATGTGATCGTCGGTTTCGGCAATTTCAATACGAACATCGCCCGGCGGGCGGCGGAACTGTACCTTCAGGGGCTGGCCCCGGTGGTGCTGTTCACCGGCGGGCTGGGCCGGAATACGGAAGGCCTTTTGCCGGAGCCGGAGGCGGTGCGCTTCGCAAGGGTGGCTATGGAATGCGGCGTGCCGGAAAGCGCGATCCTGATGGAACCGAATTCCGCCAACACGGCGGAGAACATTCTGTTCACCCGGCGGCTGCTGGAGGAAATGGGTATCGCCCATGAGCGGATTCTTGGGGTTCACCAGCCCTTTATGGAGCGGCGCATCACCGCCGCCATGGGGGTCTACTGGCCGGAGCAGGATTTTCATGTCACCTCTCCCCAAACCTCCGTCGCCGACTATCTGGCGGATGCCAAAAGGCAGGGCGTTACGGAAAACGCCGCCGTCAGTGTGATCGTGGGAGATTTCCAGCGCATGGATCTGTACGCGAAAAAGGGCTACCAGGTTCCCCAGCATATCCCGGAGGAGGCATGGGAAGCATTCCATCAGCTGGTGAAAATGGGTTTTGATACACAATTAGCAAAATAGGGTTAATTATTTCCTTGACTCCGTTTTCCAATAGTTAAAAATGGCAAAAGACAGTTGGGAAATGTATTGATTCTCCGCGCGGATGTGCTATGATATGCGCAGAGAAAAATAATAAACAGGAGGAATCACCATGCAGTATTTAGGCATTGAATACCAGATGAAGCATCCCCCCAAGCTGGACCCCACCTTTATCCCCTTCGGCGTCTGGCGGGAGGCCTACCTGAAGGACGCCAAGCAGCCCATCGCCATCGCCGTGGAGCGTGACCGGGGCCGGGTCTCCGTGCACCACACCTTCATCCACGGCACCCCCGACATGGCGGAAGCCGACTACCGGTATGTGGAGCGGTATGTGAAGTTCCTGCTGTGGTCCATCGGCGGCTTCAAGGTTTCCGTCTGCGGCTGCTCCGAACTGGCAAAGAAATTGCAGGCAGCCTACCAGCCCGGCGGTGAGCGGGAATTCGACTACGGCTTTGTGGAGCAGCTCTACGAGCAGAAGCTGGAAATTCTGGACCTGCCTCTGGAAAGCTGCCCCGCTGCCAACGAGGTCTCCGAGCCCATGGGCGGCAACATGGACGGCTGCCGCATCGGCTTTGACGCCGGCGGCTCTGACCGGAAGGTGTCCGCCGTCATCGACGGCGAGTGCGTCTACTCCGAAGAGGTCATCTGGTTCCCCAAGCTGAACGAGGACCCCGACTACCACTTCGGCCACATCGTTGAGGCCTTCAAGACCGCAGCTTCCAAGATGCCCCGGGTGGACGCCATCGGCGTATCCTCCGCCGGCGACTTCATCGGCAACGAGCCTCGGGTGGCTTCCCTGTTCATCAAGGTGCCCCGGGAGAAGTGGGACAAGGTCAAGACCATCTATGACCGTGCCGCCGCGGAAATCGACCCCAACGTCCCCATTCTGGTGGCCAACGACGGCGATGTGTCCGCCCTGGCGGGCGCCATGGGTCTGGGCAAGGGCAACCTGATGGGCATTGCCATGGGCACCTCCGAGGCCGTGGGCTATGTGGATGAAGACCAGAATGTGCTGGGCTGGATCAATGAGCTGGCCTTCGCGCCTGTCGATCTCCAATCCGGGGCCATGCAGGACGAGTGGAGCACCGACTACGGCGTGGGCTGCAAGTACTTCTCTCAGGACGCGGTCATCAAGCTGGCTCCCGCCGCGGGCATTGACATTCCCC
>CAMEWH010000157.1:0-3532 GCA_945940335.1 uncultured Clostridia bacterium
ACCACGCCGATGGCGCTTACCTTTTGCTGCAGTTCGTTCATGGGATAATCCTCCTATAATATGTTTTTCGGTATTTTTACGGGAAAGAAGTCGTTTATGCTCCGTACTACCGTAC
This sequence comes from uncultured Clostridia bacterium, assembly GCA_945940335.1. Classification (GTDB taxonomy): domain Bacteria; phylum Bacillota; class Clostridia; order Oscillospirales; family Oscillospiraceae; genus Faecousia. Next base: position 116 of record CAMEWH010000157.1, read on the forward strand.
GGAACTGCGTGTTCGGTTGAATGGTACAATGTCCTTTCATTATACGAATTCGCCCAACTTGGTATGTCGGTGTGGGGCTGTACTTCGCGGGAGGATCAGATCCTCCCCTACAGTGGCTGGGCGGTGCGTGGAACCCGGTGCCATTCAATGCACCGTCAAATTACACCACAATTGATATATCTTACAGCACCACGCCGTCCTTGAAGATGGAGATTTCCCGGTAACCCTTTTCCTCGGCGCGGGTCTTTTTGCCGGAAGCCACCTCCAGCACCAGGTCCATCAGGTCCTGGGCGGCTTCGTCCAGGGTGCGGGTGCCGTCGGCCACCACGCCGGCGTTGAAGTCGATCCAGCCGGACTTCTTGGTGGCCAGAGGGGTGTTGGTGGCCAGCTTCATGGTGGGAGCGGGCGCGCCAAAGGGGGTGCCCCGGCCGGTGGTGAAGAGCACCATGTGGGCGCCCGCAGCGGTGAGGGCGGTGGAGGACACCAGGTCATTGCCCGGGCCGTAGAGCATGTTCAGGCCCTTGGTTACAACGGGATCGCCGTAACCGATGACGTCCATAATGGGAGCGGAGCCGCCCTTCTGGACGCAGCCGCAGGACTTGTCCTCCAATGTGGTGATGCCGCCGGCCTTGTTGCCGGGGCTGGGGTTCTCATAAACGACTTCGTTGTGCCGCAGGAAGTAGGCCTTGAAGCCGTTGATCATGTCCACGGCCTTGTGGAAGACCTCCTCGTTGATGCAGCGATCCATGAGGAAGCCCTCGGCACCGAACATCTCGGGCACCTCGGTGAGCACCGTGGAGCCGCCCTGGGCCACCAGCATGTCGGAGAACCGGCCCACGGTGGGGTTGGCGGTGATGCCGGACAGACCGTCGGAGCCACCGCACTTCATGCCGATCACCAGTTCAGAGGCGGGGATGGGCTCTCGGCTTGCTTTGCCGGCGTAGTCCGCCAGCTCTTCCAGCAGTACCCGGGCGGCAGAGAATTCGTCCTCCACCTGCTGGCAGGTGAGGAATTTCACCCTCTTTTCGTCGTAGTCGCCCAGCTCGGCCAGAAACTGCTCGTGGGTCAGGTTTTCGCAGCCCAGGCTCAGTACCAGCACGCCGCCGGCATTGGGATGGCGGGTGAGGGCGGCCAGGAGCTTGCGGGTTTGGGCGTGGTCAGCGCCGGTCTGGGAGCAGCCGAAGGGATGGGTGAAGGTATACAGGCCGTCGATGGTGCCGGTGACCAGGTCCTGGTTATCCTTCACCAGCTTCTTTGCCACGTCGTTGACGCAGCCCACGGTGGGGATGATCCAGATTTCGTTGCGGATGCCCACCTTGCCGCCGGAGCGGCGGTAGCCCCGGAAGGTGCCGCAGGGCTGGGGGGCAGGGATTTCGATTTTGGGATTGTAGGTGTATTCCAGCTCGCCGGAGAGATTGGTTTTCATGTTGTGGGTGTGCACCCATTCGCCGGGAGCCACGGGTGCCACCGTGTGGCCGATGGAGAAGCCATACTTGATGACCTGCTCGTTTTCCGCCATGGGGCGGATGGCCATCTTGTGGCCCTGGGGAATATCGGACGCGGCAACGACGCCCTCAAAGGCTGTCCCCGCGGGAACAGCCTTCAGAGCGACTACCACATTATCTTTCGGATGAATATGGATAAAGTCAGGCATGAAAACCTCCGATTCTTACAGGCAGGAAGCGAATGCGGCAATGGCGCCTTCGGTGCGGATCAGCTTCAGGTTGGCCACGGTGGCAGCCTCGAAGCCGGGGATGGCGGTCAGGTCCTGGCCCCACATCTGCTGGTTGGTCATCACGGCGTGCACCAGTTCCTCAACGCTGTCGTTTCTGTGGGCGTAGTAGAATTCCAGAGCCCACCGGTCATCGGAGCAGACATAGGTGTTGCCGGCGCTTCTGCGGCAGACCAGGCCCTGGTCGTTCAGTTCCTGAATGTCGTTGGAGAAGAAGGCAATGTAGGCGGCGAAGCTCATGGTGAGGCAGGTGGGAAGCTTGCCCTTGGCTTCAATGTACTCCAGGAAGCTGGGCATGTTTCTGGCGCGCCACTTGGCGGTGGAGTTCAGGCTGATGCTCATCAGCTCGTGGTTGACGAAGGGGTTGTTGAAGCGGTCCTGAACGGCGGCGGCGAAGTTGCGGCAGTCCTCCTGGTCCAGGGGCAGGATGGGCACGATCTCCTCCAGCAGCATCTTGTTCATGAAGCCAAGAACGGTCTTGTCCTGCATGCACTCCCGGACGATGTTGTGGCCGCCCAGGTAAGCGCCCAGGGTGAAGCCGGTGTGGGCGCCGTTGAGGATGCGGACCTTGCGCTTCTTGTAGGGGGTCATGTCGGGGGCGACGAACACATTGCTTTCCAGACCGGCCTTGCGGAAGGGCAGCACATCGTTCAGCTTTTCATCGCCTTCAATGACCCACAGGCCGAACACTTCGCCCACGTCCAGCAGGGGATCGGCGTAGCCGTGCTTCTGCTCCAGCTCAGCCACTTCCTGGGGATCACGGATGCGGCCGGGAACGATGCGGTCCACCAGGCTGCCGCAGAAGGTGCACTCCTCGTTGACGTACTTCTTGAAGCCTTCTTCCATGTTCCACTGGTCCATGTACTGGTTGACGCACTTCAGCAGCTCCTTGCCGTTGTTGTCGATCAGCTCGCAGGCCAGCATAATGATGCCCTTCTTACCGGCCTGATAACGGTGGTACAGCACCTGGGTCAGCTTGCCGGGGAAGGAGGAGCAGGGTTTGTCGGTAAGCTGGCAGGCAGAATCATAGACGATACCGGCCTCGGTGGTGTTGGAGACGATGATCTCCAGATCGTCGCTGGCGGCGACGTCCATCATGGCATCGAAGTCCGCCTCCTCATAGGGATTCAGGCAGCGGGAAACAGAGGAGATCACACGCTTGTCGTCCACCTTCCGGCCGTTCTGGCTGCCCCGCAGGTACAGGGTGTACAGACCCTCCTGCTCATTGATCATCTTGGCCAGGCCGGGGGCAATGGGCTGCACCAGGCAGCATTTTCCGTTCCAGCCAGCCTTCTCGTTGGCCAGGTCGAACCAGTAGTCCACAAATGCCCGCAGGAAATTGCCTTCGCCGAACTGCAGCACCTTCTCGGGTGCCTTTTCCAGGATGTATCCGTCGTAGCCGGATGCTTTCAGGACTGCGTAGTTGAGCTTTTCCATTTGAAATGCCTCCATATTTTATAATGTGTTTTCCTTTGATAATCGTATTATAAACGCAATCTATCTTTCACGGAATAGTATAAATTGCGATAATACATTGTGATTCTTGCGATTGCGGGGAAAGTGTGTTACAATGGACAAAATGCGTATCGGTTTGACCCGGCAAATTGTAATTTGGCGTACCGGAACCGATGCCCCCCTTGGCTCTCCCTTTGGGAGAGCTGTCAGCCGAACAGGCTGACTGAGAG
>CAMEWH010000158.1:0-3386 GCA_945940335.1 uncultured Clostridia bacterium
CATTGATGCTTCAAACAACATTCTCACGGCCTGCTTATTAAAGCCGATAGCCTAATTTTGGCTTTATTTCCGTCCCAGCTGCCAGAAGGCCACGGCACTGGCGGCAGCTACGTTCAGGGAATCCACCCCGTGGGACATGGGGATTTTTACGGTATAGTCGCAGCGTGCGATGGTGCTCTGGGCCAGGCCGTCCCCCTCGGTGCCCAGCACGACGGCAAGCTTGTCTTCCTTTGCCAGAGCGGGGTGGTCAATGGAGACGCTGTTGTCCGTCAGGGCCATGGCGGCGGTTTTGAAGCCCAGGGAGCGAAGCATTTCCTGCCAGTCCTGGCCCAAATACGTCCAGGGCACCTGGAACACCGTGCCCATGCTCACCCGGGCAGACCGGCGGTACAGCGGGTCGGTGCAGGCGGGGGTGAGGAGCACTGCCTCCATGCCCAAGGCTGCGGCGGAACGGAAAATTGCCCCCATGTTGGTGGGGTTCATCACATCCTCCAGCACTGCCACCCGGCATGTTCCCGCCAGAATCTCCTCCGGCTTCGGCAGAGCCGGGCGGTACATGGCGCACAGCATGCCCCGGGTGAGCTGGAAGCCGGTGAGCTGGGTCAGCACCGGCAACGGAGCCGTAAACACCGGCACATCCCCACAGGCTTCAATGGCCTCCATTGCCTCCTGATTGCAATGGCTGCGCTCCACCAGCAGGGAAACGGGTCTGCACCCGGCATCCAAAGCCCGCCGGATCACCTTGGGACTCTCGGCAATGAACATCCCCTTTTTGGGCTCAAACCGGTTTAACAGCTGGGCCTCGGTAAGCCGGGCAAACACATCCAGCTCCGGGGCATGAAAATCCGTGATTTCAATAAAGTCCTTCATCTGCTTGTTCTCCTTCGGTCTCGTCCGCTGGGGTTGTAGACGCTTCCGGGAGTTCCATGGTGGGCGCTTCCGTTGGCACGGGAATGGATGCCTCCGTGGGGTCCATGACGGGTTCCGTGGGTTCCGTCTGGGCGATGGCAGCATCGGCTTCTCCGCCGATGCGGATCTTCACCCAATCGGACACATTACACTGCTCCTTGCTGTTGCTGCCCGTGGCCACCACGGTGCCGTCGGCCTTTAATCCCACGGTGTGGTCGTCGCCGCAGACGATTTCGATGATATCCGTCCAGGCCGATACGTCGCAGGCCCCGTAAAGGGTGAAGCCCGTGGCCACGGCGGTGCCGTCAGCCTTCAGACCCACGGTGTGGTCAAAGCCGCCGTCGATGGCCACGATGTCCCGCCATTCGCCAACGTTGCATTTGCCGTTGCCGTTGGCGCCCACGGCGATCACCGTGCCGTTGCTCCGCAGGCCCACGGTGTGGTTATACCCCGCGGCAATGGCCACGATGTTGGACCATTCAATGATGTCGCACTGGCCGTTGGCGTTTTCGCCCACCGCCACCAGGGTACCATCGGCCTGCAGACCCACGGTGTGGTAGCCGCCGGCCGCCACGGCAATGATGTTCCGCCAGTTGCTCACCTCGCACTGGCCGTCCTTGTTATACCCCACGGCCACCACGGTGCCGTCTGCCTTCAGGCCCACGGTGTGGTTGGCGCCGGCGGACACGGAAACCAGGTCCGTCCAGTCCCCCACGTCGCACTGGCCGTATTTGTTGTAGCCCGCAGCCACGGCGGTGCCGTCGGCCCGCAGGCCCACAATGTGGTCGGCGCCGGCGGACAGAGCAAACACATCCCGCCAGGTGGCGCTTTCCTCCACACTCTCCTTGCAGGAGCCCACGGTGACCACCGCGCCGTTTTCCAGCACCCCTGCTGTCAGGGTGCCGCCGGCGGCAATGGGCTTGCGCAGATGGGCGGAATCCCGCACGGCGCTTTCAAACAGACGGGTCCGGCGGACCTCCAGCACCTGGGCTGCCGCATCCTGGTAATCACCCAAAGCGGCAAACATGGCTTCCGCCTCGTCATAACTCCCGGCCTGGAAGAGGGCGGCGGCCCACCGGTAATTGGTTTCCTGCACCCGCTGGGGGGCATCCTGGAATTTGCCCAGCTTGGCAAACAGCGCCGCAGCATCTTCATACTCCCCTGCCTCCAGCAAGGCTTCCGCCTGACCGTAGAACAGGGCAGCGCGGGTCGTTCGCACCTGCTCCAGCTGCTGAGCGGCATCCTCATAGTCCCCCAGTGCCAGGAACAATGCTTCCGCATGGTCATAATTCTGGCTCTGGAATTCTGTGGCGGCATAATCATATTGGGTCTGCAAGGCCAGCCGGGCCGCATCCTTGTATTCTCCCAGCCCCTGGTACAGGTCAATGGCCTCCTGGAAATTCCCTGCCTTGGCCAGTTCCTCCGCCCGGACGTAGGACATCTCCATCTGCACATCCTCCACCCGCTGGGGGGCGTCGGCGTAATTGCCCAGGGCAGCAAAGGCTTCCGCGGCCTCGGCGTAGCGCCCGGCCTCCAGGCTGGTCTCGGCCTTTTTGTAGCGCACCTCCAGCACCCGCTCCCGGGCATCGCCGTAGGAGGTCAGGGCTTCAAAGGCGGCCTCCGCCTCGTCAAATTTTCCCATGGCAAGCAATGCCTCGGCATTTTCGTACCGGGTGGCCTGGATTCGGTCGTAGGCATCGCCGTAATCCCCCAGGGCATAGAAGGCCGCGGCAGCCTCCTCATATTTTCCCTGGGCCAGCAGCTCCTCCGCCCGGGCGTAGCGCACATCCCGGATGCGGTCCTGGGCATCGGCGTAATCCCCCATGGCCTTGAAGGCGGAGATGGCCTCCTCGAACCGGCCTTGGTGCATCAGTTCCTCCGCCTGGGCATACCGGGCCTCCCGGCTGCGGTCCTGGGCATTGCTGTATTCTCCCAGGGCATCGAAGGCAGCAGCGGCCTCCTGGAATCTTCCGGCCAGCATCAGCTTCTCCGCCTGGGCGTAGCGGTTCCCCGGCACGATCACCCGGGCGATCATGGCCCACAGCAGCAGGAGCAGAATGGCCACCCCCAGCAAAACGCTTGCCAGGCGGGTTTTATTTTCGGTTTTCAGCTTTTGAAGCAATTCATTCATGAGAAATCCTTCTTTCAGGAAAAGGGGGGTATCAGGTAATACATGGCGCAGTGGTTTTCAGGGTTGGAGGGACAGATGCGGTTTGCAAAACAGAAGCATATTTCCATCCGACAATGAGAAACCCCCGCTTTCTGTTTTCTTATTTTATCATATTTGCCCCGCTTGTCAATCCGGCAAAGGCAGGGAGCGCCGGGAAGAAACGGAAAGGGCAAATATGAAAAAACCGCCGGAAACGGATTTTTCCCTTGCGCCTTCCCCCACCGGTGAGTATAATTGATTTGAAAGTAATCCGGTAAATTGTAATTTGGCGGGCTGGGATTGACGCACCCCTTGGCTCCCCCTATGG
>CAMEWH010000159.1:0-3384 GCA_945940335.1 uncultured Clostridia bacterium
ATAAAAAAGGGCGCTTGCCCTGAAAATAAACAACCGAAATGAAAAGGACGGTAATCACATGTATAAGATCGTAAGCAAAAGGGAGCTGAATCCCACGGTCACCATGATGGACATCGAAGCCCCCTTCGTTGCCAGAAAGGCCAAGGCCGGACAGTTCATCATCTTCCGCATTGATGAAATGGGCGAGCGTGTTCCCCTGACCATTGCGGGCTGTGACCGGGAAAAGGGCACGGTTTCCATCATTTTCCAGAAGGTGGGCTTCTCCACCATCGCCCTGGGCAAGCTGAATGAGGGTGACTACATTCAGGACTTCGTCGGCCCCCTGGGTCGTCCCACCGATGTGGAGGGCAAGAAGCGGGTGTGCGTTGTCGGCGGTGGCGTGGGCTGCGCCATTGCCCTGCCCGCTGCCCGGGGCTTCCTGGAGGCCGGCGCCATCGTTGACGTCATCATCGGCTTCCGGAACAAGGACCTGGTGATCCTGGAGGAGGAATTCAAGGCCGCCTCCACCAACCTTTACCTCATGACCGACGACGGCTCCTACGGCGAGAAGGGCTTCGGCACCGTGAAGCTGCAGCAGCTGCTGGAAAGCGGCGTGGAGTATGACGAGGTTCTCGCCATCGGCCCCGTGCCCATGATGAAGTTCGTCTGCAAGACCACCGAGCCCTTCGGCGTGCACACCGTGGTGTCCCTGAACCCCATCATGGTGGACGGCACCGGTATGTGCGGCGGCTGCCGCGTCACCGTGGGCGGCGAGACCAAGTTTGCCTGCGTGGACGGCCCCGAGTTTGACGGCCACAAGGTGGACTTTGCCGAGCTCATGAGCCGCAACGGCATCTACCGTGACCGGGAGGCCGAGGTCACCCATGACCACGCCTGCCGGATGGAAGCCATGGGCAAGGCCCTGATCCACTAATAGGAGGAACGAAAAATGGCAAATATGACGATGACCAAAACGCCCATGCCGGAGCAGGAGCCCCAGGTCCGGGCAAGAAACTTTAAGGAAGTGGCCCTGGGCTACACCCCCGAGATGGCCATGGAAGAGGCAAAGCGGTGCCTGCACTGCAAGAATCCCAAGTGCGTGGAGGGCTGCCCCGTAAATGTCCGAATCCCTGAGTTTATCGCGAAGGTTTCTGAGGGCGACTTCAAGGCCGCCTATGAGATCATCACCTCCACCAACGCCCTGCCCGCTCTGTCCGGCCGGGTCTGCCCCCAGGAGAGCCAGTGCGAGGGCCGCTGCGTCCGGGGCATCAAGGGTGAGCCTGTGGCCATCGGCCGTCTGGAGCGGTTCGTTGCCGACTGGTACCGGGAGAATGTGAACGAAATGCCCAAGAAGACCGAGTCTAACGGCAAGAAGGTGGCCGTTGTGGGTTCCGGCCCTGCCGGTCTGACCTGCGCCAGCGACCTTGCCAAGAAGGGCTATGAGGTCAGCATTTTCGAGGCTCTGCATAACGCCGGCGGCGTGCTGGTCTATGGCATCCCCGAATTCCGTCTGCCCAAGGCAATCGTCGCGGGCGAGGTGGAGAAGCTGAAGGCTCAGGGCGTTGAGGTCATGACCAACATGGTCATTGGCCGGGTCCTGACCATCGACGAGCTGTTCGAGATGGGCTACAAGGCCGTGTTTGTTGGCTCCGGCGCGGGCCTTCCCATGTTCATGAATATCCCGGGCGAAAGCCTCAAGGGCGTGCTGTCCGCCAATGAGTACCTGACCCGGACCAACCTGATGAAGGCCTACGACGAGAATGCCGATACCCCCATCATCAAGTCCAAGGCTGTGGCCGTTGTGGGCGGCGGCAACGTGGCTATGGATGGCGCCCGGTGCGCCATGCGTCTGGGCGCTGAGCATGTGTACATCGTCTACCGCCGGGGCGAGGCGGAAATGCCCGCCCGGAAAGAGGAGCAGCACCACGCCAAGGAAGAGGGCATCGAGTTCAAGACCCTGTGCAACCCCGTGGAAATCCTGGGCGACGAGAATGGCCGGGTCTGCGGCATGAAGTGCATCCGCATGGAGCTGGGTGAGCCCGATGCCTCCGGACGCCGCCGTCCTGTGGAGGTTCCCGGCAGCGAGTTCGTGCTGGATGTGGACACCGTGATCATGGCCCTGGGCACCAGCCCCAACCCCCTGATCCGTTCCACCACCCCCGGCCTGGAAACCAACCGGAAGGGCTGCCTGATTGTTGACGAGCACGAGATGACCACCCGTGAAGGCGTATTCGCCGGCGGCGATGCGGTCACTGGCGCGGCAACCGTCATCCTGGCTATGGGCGCGGGCAAGAAGGGCGCTGCCGCCATCGATGCTTATCTGAGCAAATAATTATGTAAACCTATTCCCCACCGGCGTTCCCGCGCCGGTGGGGAAACCGTAGCGGATGACAGTGGACAATTGAAAGTTGAAAGTTGAAAGTAATGGTGCCGAAGCATGGCGATTAAAATAATGTGCATATCGGCATAACTCAGCAAAACGACAAATTGGAATTAAGGCTATCGGCTTAAAGCCGCAAACAGATCATTTGAATTTGTAGGGGAGGCGTTCCGCCTCCCGCAGCAAGCGGGAAAATCACCCAAAAGGGTTGGGCGTAGCGGTAAATAGGCTGCTATGCAAAGGGACGGGAAACCCGTCCCCTACGAAGAGAATCGATACCGAGTTCTCCGCCAAATTCCAATTTGCCTGGCTGCTGCGTTAAGCCGATAACCAGAACTGGAATTTGCAGAGGGAAGCGCAATGCCCGAACAACATTGTCATTTAAGAACCAGTGTGAGCTACTTTATCGCAATGACCGGGAATTCGGGTTCGCTATCATCGGAAAAGGAGAAACCATGGAAGACCATATCCATCTTCCCCATGATCATGGGGGCTGCTTTGAAAAGGAAATGGAAAATGTGCCGAAAACCGAGGACTTTTCCCTGGCGGCGGACATTTTCAAGAAGCTGGACGACAGCAGCCGCCTGCGGATTTTCTGGCTGCTGTGCCACTGCGAGGAATGTGTCATCAACCTGTCCGCCATGGTGGAAATGTCCTCCCCTGCCGTGTCCCACCACTTAAAGCAGCTGAAAGCCGCCGGGCTCATCGTCAGCCGCCGGGAGGGCAAGGAGGTCTATTACAAGGCCGCCTCTACCCCCACCTGCCAGGTGCTGCACATGGCCATTGAGCGGATTCTGGAAATCAACTGCCCCAAGAAAGAAGCATAAAACCCCTGCCTGAACAAAAAGGCAGGGTTTTCCGTTCTGCGCCTTATATGATTATGTGCGTATCGGCTTTCCACAGCGAATAGACAAATTGGAATTTGCCCGCAGGGCGGGCGGCCAAGTCGTGACGAACGTGGTCTGTAATCGTTTTCACCCTGACCCGCTCGGTATCGTTCTGTAGCGCTACAAATCGGAATTTGT
>CAMEWH010000160.1:0-3362 GCA_945940335.1 uncultured Clostridia bacterium
GACTGCCCTGAGCGCAGACAGGGCTCATAATAGGCAGATGTGTCAAACGCCGGATCTCCGGCAATCCGTTCATCCAATTGCGCCAATGCCCCGGAAGATACCAAAAGATCAAAATCCTCAGGGAGTACAAAGTACAAATCCGGCTCTGTCCCCTTCATAATTTGCTCCGCCAGCCACTCGCTGTAATCATTGGCGGGAATGCCGCTGACGTACTCTACGTTCACGCCGGGGTGCGATTCTTCAAATAGGGTGATAACATCGTCCAGAATTTGGTAGCAATTTCCGTTGGGAGTATTCCAGTAGCTTCCCGAATACACACCGATGGTGAGTACTGTTTCCCTTTTTCCGACGCACCCTGCCAGGCAAAGGCACAGCATCAGAACCAGTAGTGCCACCACATTCCGTTTTACAAACCATTTTTTCATAGCGGACGATTCACCGCCCCGGTTTGTACGGCCCAGATTGCGAGCTGTGTGCGGTCCCGCAGACCCAGCTTAAACAGGATGTTGCTGATGGAGTTGCGAACGGTTCCCTCGGATAGGGAAAGCTCCTGCGCAATCTCCTTGTTGGACATCCCGCTCCCCACGGTCTGGATGATCTGCCACTCACTCCTGCTGATATCCTTGACAGCTTCTTTGTCCACCTGGAGCCGGGAGGAGCCCTGCGCCATGTGTGAAAACTGGTGGATCACCTTTGTGGCCACCGTGGGGGTAATAATCGCGCCGTCCTCATAGGCAATGCGGATGCTCTCGGACAATTTGGCGATGCTGCTTCCTTTCAGAAGATAACCGCTTGCGCCATTTTTGAGCGCCCCAAATATGTATTCGTCGTCATCAAAGGTGGTAAGCACAATGATCTTGACATCAGGCCACCGTTTTTTGAACAACCTGGTTCCCTCCACGCCGTCCGTGCCGGGCATACGGATATCCATCAGAACCACATCCGGGCGTTCCTGCTCCGCGCTTTTCAGTGCCTGGGACACGCCGGATACGGCGTCAGTCACATGGATACTCTCACTGACACTCAGAACCACCTTTAGGCTCTCGCGAAATAACTCCTGGTCGTCTACAATCAAAACCTTAATCACAGATTACTCCCCCTTTCTGTTTCTGATGGGCAGGCCCACAGTAATGAAAAAGCCCGTGTACCCATCTTGTGCACCCGAATCCAGATTCCCATAGGACAGGGTGCCGCCCAGCATATCCAGCCGTTCCCGCATGTGGCGCAGCCCAAAGCCTTCCTCCAGCTTTGCACAGCCAGTGCCGTTGTCCTGAACGCTGACGGTAACCAAGTCCCCGGTTCGAGTGACCCGGATGGAAATGCGGTCAGCCCTGCCATGACGGACGGCGTTGGTCAGTCCCTCCTGAACGACCCGGTACAGCGCGTCCTCTTCGTCCGCATCCAGATTCAGCTCACCCGCCTCCTGGTAATAGGCAATCTGGGCGGATGTGGTGAGACGGAAATTCTCAACCAGCCCCTCCAGCGCCTGAGCCAGGGAGGAATGCTCCAATGCGTCAGGCCGCAGAGCCTTGATGGATCGGCGCACATCTGTCAGTCCGTCTCGCGCGGATTGGGCAACCACCTGTATCCGCTTCTTGGATTCCTCCGGCGCAACATCAAACAGAGCCAGTCCCGCATCTGCCCCCATGATGATGCCGGTAAGGGTGTGTCCCAGGGTATCGTGAATCTCCCGGGCCAGCCGGTTGCGTTCCCGCATCTGCGTCATGCGCTCCATGTTTACAGCATAGTCCCGAAGCTGGTCGTTGGCCTGATTCAGTTGTTCATTCAGCTTGCGAATGCGGGCATTTTCTTCTTTCTGGCTGGTAAACAGCAAAATCATATACAGAACAAACAGAAGAATGTTCAGGCAGACCATCAGGCTTTCCAAGCTGGTAAAGCAGCTCTGGGTCATCGGGTTGTAGTAGCTGAGGTAGGCGCTGAACGCGATACACTTCGTGAATTGTTCTACGATCTCGTATCGGCCAAAGGCAAACATCAGGCTGAGTATTACAATAAAAAACAGCCGCATTCGATTGCTGCGCATATAGTGGACCAGGTCGGCAAGTACAAGCAGGGCCACACCGATGTAATAGAAATTCAAAGAGACGATGATTCCCGCGCACAGGGCCATTTCCGTGACGCAAATGACGACCCGCAGAGGAAAATGCTCAATGGGGCGGAAAATCTTGAAAAAGCTTACCGTACACAGCAAAGCAAATAAACTGAGCGTTTGAACCGGCATTTGCCAGGGATATCGGGGTATCTGCCGTACAGAGGTCAAAAAATCATGGGCGCCCAAAGTGTCACATATCCGGAAAGTGGTGGTCACACAGATCAGCGAGTAAAAGGCGAGGATAGAAAAATTCAATGCAAACATCGCCTTTGCGATGCTCGTCAGATTTCGTTCCGTTTCCATTACTGCCACCCATCGATTCCATATTGGTTCACGTTTTCCGCTGTCAGCAGCTCCACCGGGACAATGACCTCACTGCGTTCACAGCCGCCGTCTATGGCGGCATAGGCCTGATTCACCGCTTCCTCGGCAACCTTGGAGGGAAACTGAGCGCAGGTAGCCGTGAGGAAGCCGCTGCTGACCATGGCCTTCCCCTCAGGGGAACCGTCCACGCTGTACACCAGGAACCGATCCGACAGGCCTGCTCCCTGAATCGCTGCCAGTCCGCCGAAGACGCTGGGGTCATTGAGCGCCATCAGGACATCGGCATCCGGATATTGCCGCAGCAGCTGCTCCATCACCGGCATAGCGTTTTCGATTTGTCCATCCGATTCACCGGAACCCAGAATTTCAAAGCCCTCATGCCCGGCAATGGTGTCCTTGAAGCCCTGGATTCGGTCCGCGCCGGAGCGGGCGGTGATGTGTTCCAGCAGCAAGATTTTCGCGCTGTCCCGGACAGACAGCAGGTGTTGGGCGCACAGCACCCCCGCCTGGTAGTTATCCGACAAAACCGAGCAGGCCGCCAGCTCGGAGTCCTGTATGGGGGCATCCACCACGATCACCGGCACGCCTGCGGCAGCGGCAATCTGGACGCCGCCCTTCGAGGTGTCCCACTCTACCGGCGTCATGAAAATGGCGCAGACACCCGCATCCACCAATTCCTGAATCTCCTGGTTTTGCCGCGCCTGATCCATAGCGGCATCCCGGGTGAGCAGGACGTCTCCACGAATCTCGAGAAACGCTCGGATCTGTGTATCCAGTACTTGGAAGTATGGATTGTTCATCGTCATATAGGTTGCGCCAAACACCCGCTGATTTCCCGTCCGGCTGGCCGATAAATCATTGGGGCTCCAGAACAACAGGTAAATCGTGATCAGCAGCGGGGTGACAACCATGGCAATGGCCGCTA
>CAMEWH010000161.1:0-3271 GCA_945940335.1 uncultured Clostridia bacterium
ATTGCAATTACCACAAAGAATTTCTTTTTCATACAATCACACTCCTTTGCCAAATCCCGATTTATCAAAATAATTATAGCACAAGAGTGTGAACACTTCTACCATCAAAACCGGTCAAAATCCTCCTGCGATGCAACCTTGTCGTAGGTCACGCCATCATTGCCTTTTTCCGTCCACATGTCCATCACAAGCCCAATGGTGAGAAGGTCAAGGTCAGCGATGGAAATGCCGATCTCGGTGCATCGCAGGAGGAACAAGGCCGTGGTCATTTCACGGCTGCTGCGCTGGAGTTTTTTTTAGAAGCCACATCGGTCACCAGATTGGAACCCCACAGTTCCAGAATCTCCGGCAGGATTTCGTAGATGGAGAACATCTCAAACTGGTCGAGCCAGTCGTCAATGTTGTCCGGGATGCTGTGGTCGGCATGGTAGGCCATGATGTAGGCCACATTCTCGAAGATCTCCAGATCCTCAATGGCGAAGGACCCATCCTCGTTTTTCTTCTTCGAGTAGGAAGATTCCAAACGGGACAGGTCCTTGAAAATGTCTCTCTTGAACTTGATGCGGTACAGGCGGGGAATCGTTGCCGAGGAGCGGAACTTCACCTGTTTATCGCCGACTGTGATCGTTTTCTCCAGCATAGATTAACCCTCCGTTTCGTCCGGGATATACACGGTCTGGTACCAGCCATCATAGGTGGCTTTGTCCGTGGTATCGCCGGTGCGGCTCTTGACCAGCCCATCGCTGCGGGGATCGGCAGTCAGGGACAGGGTTTCGGTACCCGGCTCGATGGTGTCCTCCTTGGTCTTGGACTCGATGGAAGGACGGGACGCGCTGCAGTTATACAGCACATGGCGGATGGCCTTCGCATCACCATCGAACTCAAAGAGGAGGGCAAACTTCTCCGTTTCGGTGACATCGGATTTTTCCACCAGGACCCCCTTGGAGTCCAGCTTTTCCCGCAGGATTTCGGTACGGAACCACTCCGGGATGAGGGCCATTTCCAGATCACCGCTGTAGCCGTTGTTGGAACTGGTGCGGAAATACACGATGCCGTCCGCATAGAAGGGAGAGGAATCACCCTCCGCGTCCAGGCTGATGCTGACCGCACCGGGGATGGCCTTGGGGGTGTCGTAAGAGAAGGAAGTCACCCCGTCCACCACGGATTCCGTCAGCTTGGCGGCATGGACATTTTTCAGATTATATTTGACTTTATTGCTCATAGCGGTCAAACCTCCATTTCAAAGTAATACAGGACTTCGTAGAGCCGTTCGCTCTCAATCCAGGTTTCGGTTTTCTCATAAAAAATGCCGTGCTGATCCAGCACAGCTTCCAGCTGCCGTTCCACCGACAAGTCCTTACAATCGGTGTACAGTTCAATATGAACTTCGGAAATTTTATAGTAGACTGCTCCGTCAGCGGCGAAGTTGTCGCTGCCCGGAAGCAGATAACAGAGAAACGGCGGTTTCGGGGACTCGCCCTCCGCAAAGTGGTCATAGGCAAAGGGCAGCCCGGATTCCGTCAGCATTTGGATCAGCTTATCCATGCCGCAGGCTCCTTTCGATGTCTTTCTCCAGCTGGTCGATGCCAGCCTGTTCAGCAGGGGCAATATGGCTTCTGCCCGAGACCCGGCCACCGCCGCGCTTGGCATGACCGAACTCCAGCAGATGCGCCAGCTGGTAGCGGTTGCGGGAATACACCGTCACTTCCAAAGACCGGGAGGTTTCCCGGGTATTCTTGGTCGACCAGCTTTTGGCGTAGGCTCCCGTAGACTTAGGTGCTGTGGCCTTGATCTGATTCTTGACCAGTGTGCTGGAACTTTTGACCGCTTCCTTCATATCGTCACAGGCAAGATCGGCATACTCGTTCAGTTCCTTCATGACGGTTTCGGAGAGCGCGTCAATGGAAATCTTCGTATTTGCCATATCATCGTCTCACTTTCCGGCAGTGCAGCTTGATGCCCTTGCGCTTGAAATTCATGTGATCGACTGAAAGAATGTCATAAAGTTCATCCTGGAACTGAACCCGGTAGCTTGTGGAGGTAATCGCGGCGGACTGCCTGCACCAGCGGATGGTGAAATCAATGGTGGAATCGTCCACCACCATCCCGGCATCGATCATTTCCTTACCCCCCTCGGCACTGACGGTCGCGTAGCAGGTGTAGTATGGCTGCCACTCATTTTTCCGATTGCCGATGGCATCCGCAACCACCGTATTTTTACTGACATAGATGCGGACATTCAACAGTTCAATCTTCATCAGAACGCCTCCTTTCGGGAACCGAAAAGCAGCGAACGGAGGGTCAGCGTCAGGGCATGGTGGTCGGCTTCCTCCCGGTGTTCGTAGAAATACGCCACTGCGTACATCACCGCCACCTTGCCGTTCTCCACCTGGGTCAGCGCGTCTGTGCTGTCTGCCCGGAGAATGTCAGAACACAGCTTTTCGGCTCCTGTGATAAGGGCGGTGATGATGGAATCATCATCGTCAAAATCCACCCGGAGATACTGCTTCATTTCTTCCAGGGACACAATCATATCTCGTCACCACCTCGGTCATAAAAGATTGGCGGTACCACCCGTGAGAGCGGCACCGCCGTAATCAGGGTCATTCGGTCTTCAGCTTCAGAATCTGCACCGCCTCGGGCAGGATCAGCTTGCCGTCCACACGCTCCTTGGCCACATAGCCGATCATGCCGTTTCCGGCGAACAGTTCGGTCAGCTGCTTGAAGGAACGGGTGCCACGGTCGCCGATGTTGTAGTAGCTGTAGTCGCCAAAGGCGATGGCGTTCTCCGGCACATACTCGGAGGTATGAACGCTGTAGCCCAGAATGCGGTCAGGCTCACCCGCCTGATAGGACGGCTGCCAGATGTAGGCTCCGTTGTTGTCCTTAAACTTGCGGATCTGCGCCACGGTCTTGTCGTTCATAATGAAGGACGCATTCTTGCGGTAGGGGCGCTTGAGTTCATAGATGAGGCCCAGCACATCGTCCGCCTTCAGCGCGGCAGACAGCGTACCGGCCACATGACCGCCGCCGACTTCTGCGAACAGGCCCAGGGGCTGACCGACGCCGGTGCCGTTGAGGAAGGCATCCTCCTCGGCATTGGCCAGCGCCTTGCCGAACTGCTCGATGATGTAGCTTTCCAGATTGAAAGCACTGTCGTAGAGCAGCTCCTCAGTCACCTTGATGGCAACGTGCAGCTTGTGGGCATCCAGCAGGATCTGGGCGAAGGTGGCATCGGAGAACTGGAGCGCACCGCCTTCCTCGATCCATG
>CAMEWH010000162.1:0-3260 GCA_945940335.1 uncultured Clostridia bacterium
GGCTTGATGCCGTGGTAGATGGCGTTTTCCACCAGGGGCTGGAGGGTCATTTTGGGGATCAGGCAGGCGCCGATGGCACTGCTCATCTGAATGTCGTAGTCCAGGATGTCCTTGTAGCGCACCTGCTGAATTTCCAGGTAGCTGCGGATGTGCTGCTGCTCCTGGTTCATGGTGACAATGTCCTGGCCGTTACTCAGGAAGGAACGGAAATAGGTGGACAGGCTGGTGACCATCTCCTCCGCCTGTTCGTTCCGGCCGGTTTCAATCAGCCAGACAATGGCATCCAGGGTGTTGTAAAGAAAATGGGGATTGATCTGGGCCTGGATCAGGGAAAGCTCAATGCCCCGCAGACGGATCTGCTCCTGCCGGTTCAGCTCGATCTGCCGGTTCAGCCGGACGGTCATTTCCTCAATGCCGGTGCCCAGCACGGAGAGCTTGGGGTCGTCGGCCTGGACCGGGGGCTTTTCCGACAGGTCTCCCCGTCCGATCTCGCCCACCCGGCGAAACAGGGCGTCCACCGGGTCGGTGATGCTGCGGCTGGTGCGGATGGCAAGACGCACCGCCAGGGCTACCACGCCTGCCAGAGCCAGCAGCACTGCCAGAATCTCCACCCACAGCATCCGGTTCAGCTGCTGCTGCAGTGCCGCCAGCTGACCCGCCTCGTGGTAGAGGTAGGTGTACATATATTCCTCGATCAGCTGGGTGATGACATAGATGTTGGTTTCCAGCTGCTCCATGCGCTTGTCGTATCCTTCGGTGCTCTGAATTCGGTCAATGCTGGTCATCAGACTGTCGCACAGCTCCAGCACGCTGCCCGCCGCCTTCCGGCTGTCCGGGTTGGTGGAATTGGACAGCAGGGTCTGGGCCAGGGTGCGGGCGGACTGAATTTCCTCCACCGGCAGCTCCCGGGAGGAGCCGATGACGTAGTAGTACATCTTCAAATCCACGTCCGCCTTGAAATTCTGATTGAACCGGGAGGCAGTGGTGATGTTTCCGGTGAGGTCGGAATAGCGCACGTTGTAATTGATGAACAAAAGCAGAATCACCGCCGCCAGCAGCACCATGGGCACAAAAATGTTCAGAATCAGGCGGTAGAGCTTCCCGGCGATGGAATTCTGCTCAAAGGTAATTCGTTTCATTCTCCCTCCGTCTCCCCGGCCCGGAAGGCTCTGGGGGTGCAGCCCTGGGTTTTACGGAACACAAAGGAGAAGTACCGGGGGTCCCGGTAGCCTACCTCATAGGCGATCTCGCTGGAGCGCATGTTGGTGCGCTGCAGCAGCTGCTTGGCCCGGTTCATCCGCTTCTGGGTGAGATATTCCACGAAGGAGACCTCCATCTTCTGGCTGAACAGGGCACTGAGGTAGTTGGCGCTGATGTTGATGGCCTGGGCCACGGAGTTTAAGGAGATATTCTCGTCAGTGTAGTGCTTTTCGATGT
The DNA here is from genome assembly GCA_945940335.1 of uncultured Clostridia bacterium. Lineage (GTDB taxonomy): Bacteria > Bacillota > Clostridia > Oscillospirales > Oscillospiraceae > Faecousia. The sequence goes on from CAMEWH010000162.1 coordinate 1,438, forward strand.
AGCGGATGGCGTTGTTGATGATGTCACTGTTCTCCTGTTGGCTCTTCAGGTCCCGCAGCTGCAGGGCGGCGGTGAGGACAGAGGTGATGTACTCTCCCACTTCCTGGGCGGGCAGGTTCACCTCCGGATTGGGCAGCCGGGTGAAATCCTCCTGCCGGCAGCCCAGCTGCTGCAGCACCACCTCCGCATTGATCCGAACGGACATCATGATGTAGTGGCGAAACAGCATGGAGCGCTCCGCCCCTGCCAGATTGGAAAGATATTCCTGGACGAAGGCCTCCGTCTCCTCCGGGGTGCCGGCCTGGAGAAAATTGCGGATGATCATAGGGTCCAGCTTCCCGGGGTCCAGGGTTTCCAGGCAGCCGGCGCCGGCGTTCTCCCGCTCGCTGCGGAGCATCTCTGCCCGGAACACATGGGTGAGCGGCAGAAGGTGGCGGTAGGCCAGCACATGGTTGGCATCGCTGTAGCACTGAGACAGGCCGCTGAGCCGGTAGGTGGGGGTGCCCACGGCGGCGTACCAGTTCAGCTGCTCCCCGGCGGCGCTGCACCGGCGCTGGATGATGTCCAGAGCCCGGTCGGTCAGGTCCGCCAGATCAGCCGAATCTCCCATGATCAGGGCGGCATAGCTGAGCAGGCTGCTGCGGAAGAGAATGTAGCCGGGGTAGCGGAGGAAATAGTCCAGCAGCCCGTCCAGGGCCACTGCCGCCGCCTCGGAATAGGTATTTTCCGTAACGGACTGGACGGTGAAAATCACAAAATTATAGCCGTCGGCGTTCAGATCCAGATTCAGCCGACCGGCCTCCTCGTAAATCTGCTGTACGGACATGGAGCCCTCCACCAGCCGCTCAAAAAAGGCCCGGCGGGAGAAGCTCTCGTATTTCTTGATGTCCTGCTCGTAGCGGCGCAGGTAGTCTTTTTGCTCCCGCTCCTCCTGAATTTTCTGCCGGGTCAGCTCCAGGGCCTTCAGGATGGCGGCCTTGGTGATAGGCTTGAGCAGGTACTGGTCTACATTCAAGGCGATGGCCTGGCGGGCGTACTCAAAATCGCTGTAGCCGCTGAGAATGATGATTTTGGTATCCGGCAGCTCCCGGCTGACAATGCTGCTCAGGGCCAGACCGTCCATGAAGGGCATTTTGATGTCCGTGATCAGCACGTCGGGCTTGAGCTTTCGGATCAGGGGCAGGGCAATCTCTCCGTCCGGAGCATCGCCCACGAACTCAAAGCCGTATTTCTCCCAGGGCACAATGTCCCGCAGCCCCTCCCGGACGATGCTCTCATCCTCGGTGATGAATACCTTGATCATTTCCATGGTGTCAGCCTCCCAGTGTATTCTCCGGTGAAAAATGCGCCGTTTCTGTGATGATACCATATTTCCCCTTTTTGCTGCAACATTTTTCATCCAGCGGCGGGGTAAATTGTAATTTGGCGGGCAGTGCCCGCGGACAATGGCGCACCGGGCGTGTATATCCTCCGGGACTCCTGGGTAAAGCCCGGTAACGTTCCTGCGCAGTAAAAATGATTTCCCACCCAATAATGGCATGCAAAAACGAACCGAGCGGTACCCAGGAGTGTATCGATGACACACCAGCCGAGCACGCATTGGGATGAAGCGCCCTGCGCTTCAAATTACAATTTACGGCATTACTGTCAGGTACAGGCTGGGTGTTATTTCCTTCCCGCTTTGGCGGCGGCTTCCCGCTGGCGGCAGGTTTCGGCCCAGCTGGGGATGGTGGTGAGCTTTTCGGCCAGTTCCTTCAGGGCCCTGGGGATGTCGATGTTCTGGGGGCAGCTCCTGGCGCATTTGCCGCAGGCGATGCAGGCGG
>CAMEWH010000163.1:0-3216 GCA_945940335.1 uncultured Clostridia bacterium
CCTCTCAGTCAGCCTGACGGCTGCCAGCTCTCCCAAAGGGAGAGCCAAGGGCGCTTCCACGCCTATGCGATAAATTCCAATTTCTCTTTCCAAATTTCTGAAAAATGTCCGTTGAAAAAAATACATTGCATTTTCGTTCATTTGTGCTATAATAAACAAAAAAGCGCCTTTTGGCGCTTCAGGAGTGATTACCCATGTCCAGAACCAGCAATAAAGCAGAACTGATCGTGAATTATGTTAACCAATTCGTCCAGGAGAACGGCTATTCCCCCTCCGTTCGGGAGATTGGCGAGGCGGTGGGTCTGCGCTCCACGGCTTCGGTGAGCTATCATTTGCAGGCCCTGCAGGAGAAGGGGATTCTTCAGTCCCCCGGCGCCAAGGGCCGCAAGCGGGCACTTGCCACCGGCGCCCGACCGGGGCAGATTCCCATTGTGGGCGTGGTTACCGCCGGTTTGCCCATTCTGGCCGTGGAAAATCAGGAGGGCACCATGCCCTGGAGCGATCCGGGCTGCTTCGCCCTGCGGGTGCGGGGCGACAGCATGGTGAATGCCGGCATTTTCAGTGGGGACAAGGTAGTGGTCCGTCCCCAGCAGAGTGCCGACGACGGACAGATCGTGGTGGCCCGCATCGGAGACGAGGCCACGGTCAAGCGCCTGCGCCGCCGCCACGGCGAGGTCTGGCTCATGCCCGAAAACGACAACTACTCCCCCATCGACGGCACCGAGGCCGAGATCATCGGCATCGTGAAGGCTGTGGTCAGAGAATATTGAAAAATCCCCACATTCGGCGTAAAAAAACACCGAATGTGGGGGTTCTTTTTTATTCGTCCAGGCTCCACTGGTGGAGATAGCCCACTGCGACCAGGAAGAGCACGCAGATATAATGGTGATAATTCTTTGCCGCAAAGAGATAGGGCTCCAGCATACTGCTGCCCAGCAGGCACAGGGTAATCACAGCCACGCTGCTTTTCCACAGATCCGTATTCTTCCACAGTACCAGCACCGCGGCCCGAAGGGCCAGCAGGGTGATGGCCAGGGCCAGCACCAGCCCCGGAATGCCCAGGGTATACAGCGTTTCCAGATAGGAATTGTGGGTGTGCTCGGCGTTGGTTTTGCCTCCCTCCGCCAGCACCTCCACCATGGAATCGGTGCCGCAGAGCAGGATCGTGGGATGCCGCAGCGCCCCGTCCACCGCTTCAGCCCAGATGGTGGTGCGTCCGTTGAAGGTCAGCAGATCCTCCCGCAGGCTTTTCTGCACATTTTCCATGGTCAGCACCGCATGGTCGTCAATTTGAGAGAGCATCTCCCCGGCCTGTTCCCAGAATTCTTCCGGCTGGTCAAGCCGATCATCGGCTTCAGCCTCATGGGCTGCTTCGGGCTTCTGTGTCTGTTCCGCGACGTCGGCTTCCTCCGTCTGGGTCGTCTGCGTCTGGTGGAGGGCCGCATCGTACATCCGCCGCTCATGGATCGAGTACATCGTCTGAGAGGTCATGAACAGCGCCGCCGTCAGGGCCACACCCGCGACCAGCGCCACCAATGCCCGCTTCCAGCCGGTGCCCCGGACAGCGCAGAACAGGAAGCCACCCACCATCAGGCTGGTAAAGCCCGCTGCGTTCCGTCCGTTGGTCATGCACTGGACGCCAAACTGAGCAATCGCCAGGATAATCAGCACCGCCCGCACCCAATTCTTTTTCGTGCGGAAGCACAGGGCCAGGCAGAAGCCCATGCCCAGCATCAGCACCACGGCACAATTGGTAGGATGGAACATCTGCTGCAGTCTGGGTCCGTCCCAACACACAAAGGTGGTATAGGGCTCGGGAAGGACTCCAAGGATCAGACCGGCAGTCTGAATGCAAAGCCGGATTCCCGTCAGTACAAACAGCAGGGCAAAGGCAGTGATCCCCCACTGCCGCTGCTCATCCTCCAGGGCAAAAGCCATAGGCAGAGCCAGACCGTAATACATTGCGGTCTCACCGGGGGCGAAGAAATCCATACCGAAGAGGATTCGGAGCACCTCCACCGCCACCGCCCAGGCTGCCATTACAAAACCCAACACAACCGTGGCCCGGCCCTTTCGCTTGATCCCCTTGTACAGCGTGATCAGCAGGAAAAGGCCGGCGGGAATCACCATAAAATAGTCTACGCCCAGCGCTGCCGCACCGGTTACAAGCACCGGTGGAGAGAAAAACATCAGCTCCACCAGCAGCAGCACCAGAACGCAGCAATATTGTAGTTTTTTGTCCCGGGGTTCCTTTTTCCAGGACTGAATCGTTTCTTTCATACCAACATTTTCCAGAGCGACAAGGGAGGCTGCCCCACCATCGTGAGACAGCCCCTTACTGATTTGGAATCGTTTCTTATCTGTCAGCCAAAACAGGCAATCAGCCAAACACGCTGAGCAGGAAGCCCGCAGCGATGGCGGAGCCGATAACGCCGGCCACGTTGGGACCCATGGCGTGCATCAGCAGGAAGTTGGAGGGGTTGGCCTTCTGGCCCTGAACGTTGGTCACCCGGGCCGCCATGGGAACGGCGGACACACCGGCGGAGCCGATCAGGGGGTTGACCTTGCCGTGGGTCAGTGCGCACATCACCTGGCCGCCCAGCAGACCACCGGCGGTGGAAATGCCGAATGCAATCACGCCCAGCAGGACGATCTTCAGGGTCTCCACGGTCAGGAACCGGGAGCCGATCATGGTGGCGCCCACGGCGGTGGACAGCAGAATGGTGACAATGTTCATCAGGGCATTCTGCACGGTGTCGCTGAGCCGGTCGGTGACGCCGCACTCCTTGAACAGGTTACCCAGCATCAGGCAGCCAATCAGGGGAGCGGTATCGGGCAGCAGCATGGCCACGAAGATGGTAACCACGATGGGGAAGATAATCTTCTCGGTCTTGGAAACCTGGCGGGTCTGGACCATCTTGATCTTCCGCTGCTCGGAGGTGGTCATCAGATTCATAATGGGGGGCTGAATCAGAGGAATCAGAGCCATGTAGGAATAAGCGGCCACGGCGATGGCGCCCAGCAGGTGGGGAGCCAGACGGGAGGTCAGGAAGATGGCGGTGGGGCCGTCGGCGCCGCCGATGATGCCGATGGAAGCGGCTTCCTTGCCGGTAAAGCCCAGCAGCACGGCACCGAAGAAGGCGACGAACACGCCCAGCTGGGCGGCAGCGCCCAGCAGCAGGCTCTTGGGGTTAGACAGCAGGGGGCCAAAGTCGG
>CAMEWH010000164.1:0-3171 GCA_945940335.1 uncultured Clostridia bacterium
CTCTCAGTCAGCCTGTTCGGCTGACAGCTCTCCCAAAGGGAGAGCCAAGAGGTGCTGCCGTATCTGCCCCCAAAATTACAATTTTCCTTTGGGCTGGCGCATCGGGGTGCCGCTCACAAGACAGAAAGAATACAGGAGGTCACAACCGTGACAGAGAAAATCATAGAGAAAAACCATTTCACCCTGATCCGGGTGCGGGAGATCCCGGAAATGCAGGGATCGCTCTGGGAAATGGAGCACCCGAAGAGCGGCGCGAAACTTTCCTGGCTCCAGCGGCCGGATGAAAACATGACCTTCGCCATAGGCTTCCGCACCATCCCCACGGATTCCACCGGCGTTTTCCACATTCTGGAGCACTCCGTGCTGAACGGCAGCGAAAAATACCCGGTGAAGGAGCCCTTTGTGGAGCTGCTGAAAAGCTCCCTGCAGACCTTCCTCAACGCTATGACCTACCCGGACAAAACGGTCTACCCCGTGTCCAGCCGAAATAAGCAGGATTTCCGCAACCTGATGGACATCTACATGGATGCCGTACTCCATCCCAACGCCAGGAAGGACCCCAAAATCTTCCGGCAGGAGGGCTGGCGGCTGGAATTTGACGCAGACGGCAGCCCCATGTTCCAGGGCGTGGTGTACAACGAGATGAAGGGGGCCTTCTCCGATGCCAGTCGGGTGATGGAGCGGGCCATGATGGAGCACCTTTTTCCCAACAACTGCTACCGCCACTGCTCCGGCGGCGACCCAGCCCATATCCCCGAACTGACCTATGAGCAGTTCGTCTCCGAGCACACCAAATACTACCATCCCTCCAACGCATTGATCCTGCTGGACGGGGACATCGACCTGGACGATGCCCTTGCCCTGCTGGATGGATACCTCCAGGCCTACACCCGGCAGGAATTGGTATTTCCCATCCCCATGGAGGAAAAGCTGCCCTACCGCGAGGCCAGAGTCGAATATGAAATCAGCCCGGCGGAGGACGCTTCGGAGAAAACCATATTCTCCTTTGGAAAGCTTCTGTGCGGCTTCGACGACCCGGTAACCCTCCATGCGGCCAGTCTGTTGGCGGACTACCTGGCAGGCGATACCGAAGCGCCCCTGAAGCGGGCAATTCTGGATGCCGGACTGGGAGCGGACATGCAGGTGGAGCTCAACGACGGAATGCAGCAGGCCTGGTTCGGCTGGCAGGTGTGGGACACCCGGGAGGAGAAGCTGCCTCAGGTCAAAGCGGTGATCCACGCCACCGTGGAGGACATTCTGAAAACCGGCCTGGACCGGGAACGGCTGCTGGGCTGCTACAACACGTTGGCCTTCCGGCTCCTGGACCGGGACAACTACGGCTATCCCCGGGGTCTGGTGGAGTGCCTGAGCATTCTGGATACCTGGCTCTACGGCGGCGACCCCGCCCAGAACCTGAGCTACCGCACCGTGCTGGAACAGCTGCGCCAGAAGCTGGATTCCGGCTATCTGGAGCAGCTGCTGCGGCAGATGCTGCTGGACGAGAGCGACGGCTTCCTGGCCGTGCTGGTGCCCTCCTCCACCCTGGGGCAGGAGCGGGTGGCCCAGGAACGGGCCCGGGTGGAGGCCTATTGGGCCGGGCTGGAAGAAGGGCAGCGCTCAGACACCAAAAACCGGCTTGAAATCCTGCACGCCTGGCAGCAGACCCCGGACAGCCCCGAGGCCCTGGCCACCATCCCCATGCTGTCCCTGAAGGACATCCCGGAAGAGCCCGCGCCTCTGGTCTATACCGATACCCGGCAGGAGGGCATTCCGGTGCTGGTCCATGAGACGAACGGGGATCTGGTGTACATGAATCTGCACTTCGATGCCTCCGACGTCACCCCGGAGGAGATGCCGGTGCTGGCTCTGCTGAGCAGCCTGCTGGGCACCCTGGAGACAGAGCACCACACCGGCGCCCAGCTGCAAACCGCCGTCCGCCAGTGCATCGGCGAACTGAGCTTCGGAACGAACCTGTTCCACCTGGACCCCCAGCATCACCGCACGGTGCTCTCCATGATGGCCGTATGCCTCCCCGCCTACCGGGAGCAGGCCACCGATCTGATCCTCGAAATTCTGAACACCACCCGGTTTACGGATACCGAGACGGTAAAGAAGGTGCTGCGGCAGAAAAAGACCGCCAACCAGCAGCACCTCATCTCCATGGGCAACCGCTTTGCCGCTCTCCGGGTCAGCGCCCGGCAGACCAGCGCTGGTGCCGCCCGGGAGCTGCTGGGGGGCTGTGAGTACATCCGCTGGGTCAATGCCCTGTGCCGGGAGGAGGACCTTTCCCAGCTGATGGCCCGGATGGAGGGGCTTTGCCGGAAGCTCTTCTGTCGCAGCCGCCTCACCGTTAGCCTTTCCGCCGGCGGGCAGGATCAGCTGCCCCGGTGCCTCCATGCCTTCCCCCAGGGTGAAGCCGCCCCGGAGCAGGCCAGCTTCTCACCCATGGCAAAATGCCGGGAGGGTATTCTGATCCCCGCCGGCGTGGGCTACGCCGCTAAGGGCGCCAACGCAGAGCTGCTGGAGCAGGCTTTTGGCGGGCAGATGTATGTGCTTTCCAACCTGCTCACCTTTGAGCACCTGTGGAACGAAGTCCGGGTGAAGGGCGGCGCTTACGGCACCGGCTTCCGTTGGGACAGCAGCGGCGACGTGGTTGCCACCAGCTATCGGGACCCCACCCCCGGAAAGACCCTGGGGCATTTTGACCGCTGCGCCGATGTGGTGGAGCGGCTCTGCGCCGGAAATCAGGATTTGACCCGCTACATTCTGGGAGCAATGGCCGATGCCGATCCTCTGCTGGGGGCCGCCGGAAAGATCCGTTTGGCGGAAATGCGCCACTTTAAGGGCACCACCCAGGAGGATGCTCTCCGCCGCCGGGAACAGCTGCTGCACTGCCGGGCAGAGGACCTGCTGCGCCTGTGCCCCGCCCTGCGCTCCGTGGCCGCGGAAGAGAACCACTGCATCGTAGCCGGCCGGGAACAGCTGGACAGCTGCAAAGAGCTGCTGGATACCATTGTGGAAAATCTGGACTGATGCCTTACAAAAAAGACCGTATCGCCTGAAAACAGCGGTACGGTCTTTTGCTGTGCAATTGAGTATGTTTCCCGGTTGGCTGCCAAATTGTAATTTGGCGAACCGGAATTGCCGCACCCCTTGGCTCCCCCTATGGGG
>CAMEWH010000165.1:0-3156 GCA_945940335.1 uncultured Clostridia bacterium
CCTTCGTGATTGACAGTGTTCTTATTTCACTGTCTCTCATAAAGGGAGCATATCATTCGCCAGGAAACCGGGGGAATTGTCATGCCTTAAATCCGATTGGGAACCGTCTCTCCCTTCACCAGCTTCACCACCACCCCGGACAGCAGGAACAGGGCGATCAGGTTGGGGATAGCCATCAGGCCGTTGAAGGTCTCGGCGATGTCCCACAGCAGCCCTAAGTCGATGGTGGCCCCCACGATGGACACCAGGGAATAGGCCACCAGGAAGGGCTTCACCGCTTTGGAGGTGAAGATGAACTCCACGCACCGGGAGCCGTACAAGCCCCAGCCGATGATGGTGGAAAAGGCGAAGCAGCACATGGATACCGCCGTGAACACCGACACCCAGCTGCCGTAGGTGGCGGTGAAGCCGGAGATGGTCAGCTCCGCGCCGGCGGCCTGGCCGTAGTTCACATTCACGCCGCTACACAGAATCACCAGGGCGGTCATGGTGCAGATGACGATGGTGTCCATGAACACCTCGAAGATGCCGAAGTAGCCCTGCTGCACCGCGTCGTCGGTGTCGGAGCAGGCGTGGGCAATGGAGCCGGTGCCGAGGCCCGCCTCGTTGGAGAAGATGCCCCGGGACACGCCCTTCTTCAGGCTGAGGAACATGGAGCCCAGGACGCCGCCGGTAACCGCCCGGGGGGAGAAGGCCCCCTCAAAGATCATGGCGAACACGCCGGGCACCCGCCGCCAGTTGATGACGATGATGCCCAGGGCCAGCAGGATGTATAATAGTGCCATAAAGGGCACCAGCTTTTCCGCCACCTGGCCGATGCGCTTGATGCCCCCCAGCAGCACCACGGCAACCAGCAGGGCAATGATGATGCCGATCATCAGCTTCATCACGGCGGCTTGATCGTCGTTGATCAGGTGGAAGCTCTCAAGAGCCGTGTTGATGGAGGAGACGATGGTGTTCACCTGAGTGGCGTTGCCGGTGCCGAACACGGTGAGCACGCCGAACAGGGCATAGAGGGAGGCCAGCCAGCCCCACTTGGGGCCCAGGCCGTTTTTGATGTAGTACATGGGGCCGCCGATGTATTCTCCCCGGTCGTTGCGCTCCCGGTAGTGGATGGCCAGCACTACCTCGGAGAATTTGGTGCACATGCCCAAGAAGGCGGAGCACCACATCCAGAACACCGCGCCGGGACCGCCGATGGCCACGGCTCCCGCCACGCCGGCGATGTTGCCCGTACCCACGGTGCCGGCCAAAGCCGTACATACCGCCTGGAAGGGGCTGATGGAGCCGTCCTTGGCGGCTTTCCTTTCAAATACCTTGCCCAGGGTGGCTTTCATGGCCTCCCTGAATCTCCGAACCTGAATGCATCCGGTGCGGAAGGTCAGCAGCAGGCCCACGCCCACAATGCAGATGATGGCAGGCATGCCCCAGATAAAATTGTTCACGGCTCCGTTGATCCGTGTGATCCATTCAATCATAATCTGTCCTCTTTCTGATGTTTTGTCCGGCAAATTGTTGTTTAGCGTTCCCGTTCGTAGGGCGGTTTTCTGACCCCGCCGATCACGTAACGATTATTGAGTGGTACGTTGAATGGAACCAGGTGCGGTGAGAATACCTTCCCCCGGGGGGAAGGTGCCCCGCAGGGGCGGATGAGGAATGCGCCCTGTAGGATAACCAAAAGCTTCAAAATGAATGGATAAATGTCCGACACAGTACCCTTTAATGAAACAATATTCTAATGTTTCAGGTTTCGCCGTTCCTCATCCGACCCGGCTACCGCCGGGCCACCTGTTCATTATGGTATGATTGCCACCGGCAATCATTGAGATTTTGAATTCGCTGCGCGGAGCACCACCCCCGGGGGAAGGTATTTTTCCCATTCCGGAACCTTGCACCCATTCAACGGAGGCATTTTGTTATCGTCACGGGTCGGCGGGGTCAAGACCCCGCCCTACGAATGGCGTTGCACTAAATTACAATTTGCTTGTCTACTGATTTGTTTTCGTTCCCTCAAAATGCTTTTTTGGCGTTTTCCAGGACGTCGATCACCTTGTCGCACCAGGCGTCGAATTCCGGGTCCTCCTGCTGCAGCTCCGGGTGGGCCATGATGTTGGCAAGGGTGTCCCGGATGCCCTCCTCGAACCGGACGGTGGGCACAAAATCCGGCACGGCCCGCTTCAGCTTGCTGTTGTCAAAAATCACGGAATTGGCCTTGTCCCCGATGAGACTGCCCAGCAGGTCATATTTGCCTGTGGCGGCCAGGAAGTCCGAGGCCACATGGTATGCCTTCAGCTCCACCCCCAGCACCCGGGCGATGGTTTCGTAAATCTGGTTCCAGGTCAAAGTTTCGTCGTTTGTGATCTGGAAGGCCTCGCCGATGGCGTGGGGATTTCCCATGAGCCCCACATAGCCCTTGGCGAAGTCCGTGTTGTGGGTCATGGTCCACAGGGACGTGCCGTCGCCGTGGATGATCACGGGCTTACCCTCCAGCATCCGCTTGATCACCTGATAGCTGCCCTTGTTGCCGTGGACGCCCAGGGGGATCTTCCGGTTGTCGTAGGTGTGGCTGGGCCGGATGATGGTCACAGGGAACTGCCGCTCCCGGTAGGCCTTCATCAGCACCTCCTCGCAGGCGATCTTGTTCCGGGAATACTCCCAGTAGGGATTTGCCAGGGCGGTGCCCTCGGTGATCCAGGGATCCATCACCGGCTTGTGGTAGGCGGAGGCAGAGCTGATGTAGAGGTACTGCTTTGTCCTGCTCTCAAACAGCCGGATGTCCCGCTCCACCTGGTCCGGGGTGAAGCCGATGAACTCACACACGCAGTCAAAATGTCGCCCCTCCAGAATGGCCCGGACTGCCTGCTCGTCGGAGATGTCCGCCTGAATCCAGTGGACCCCCTCCGGCGCTTCCGACTTTCGGGTGCCACGGTTCAGCAGATGCACCTCCCAGCCTTTTTGCACCAGCAGCCGGGTGATGGCCATGCTGATGGTGCCGGTACCGCCGATCAATAATGCATTCATAATCAATCGCTCCTGTCTTTTGCAGATGGGTATATGTTACCAGATAGAGGAAGATCCGTCAAATAAAACTTTGCCCTGGAAAATTGTAATTTGGCGGGCAGATACGGTAGCACCCCTTGGCTCTCCCTTTGGGAG
>CAMEWH010000166.1:0-3140 GCA_945940335.1 uncultured Clostridia bacterium
CTTGCCGCACCAGTAGGCGCTGCCGTGAATGTCCGATGCAATGAGCAGTTTCATAATTTCCTCCTGTTGATGATTGCCCAGCCAGAATTCGTAGGGCGGGGTCTTGACCCCGCCGATCAGGTAATGAAACCTGCCAGGTTGGGTAAAAGGAATCAAATGTCGGTTTTTTGGGCATTTTCCCGTGGCTATTTCGGAAATGATACCATTCAACGTACCAATCCAAAACCAAAACCGGGTCGGCGGGGTCATGCCCCCGCCCTACGGAAAAGCATAAAATTTAATTGTTACAAGCTACTACAGTAGGCGATGCGATTATTTGAGGTAGTGCGGATTCGCCCGACCCTGTTTGTGATCGTGGTTTTGTGCCGCGCGGGAGGCTGAGAGCCTCCCCTACAGGGGGCGGGGGCGTATTACAGGGAGCGCAGGTAATTTTCCATGTCAAAGGGCTTCAGCTTCTCGTCCTTCCGCAAATACAGGGGATGGTGGGGGTGGCCTTTTTTGGTGACGGCCCCGGCGCAGTACCACTTTGCCCCGTATTCTTCGCCGATGCCCAGCATATCCCGCAGACAATCGGACAGGTAATCCCGCTTTTCGATGACGGAGCCCCAGGCGGCCCAGACGGCGGGGCAGTGGGAGATGGACAGCACATACCGGAAGGCCGCCATGTTCTCCCGGTGGAGCTCCGGGTTGCACCGGCGCTCCATGGCGTTGGGGTCCGTGGCCCGCTGGGCATAGACGTTGAACATGAGAAAGCTGTCGAACCCGTTGCCCAGGGCAATCCGCTCCACGGATTTCAGGGTGTTGTCCAGGCAGCCGGGCCGGGCGGTGGAGGGGTTGATGCCGATGCAGATCAGCGGCCTTTTCCCTCGGGTGCCCAGGATGTAACGGTAGTCGCAGTAGTAGTTGGGCGCATAGATCCACTGCCGGATGTCATAGTCTTCTGATGGGGTGTTTGCCGCTTCCAGGGCATCGGCAAAGGTCACAAGCTCCAGAGTTTGGGTGTCGCCGGAGGGAACGTGCATCAGCCTTCCTCCTCTGTCTCGTGGGGGAACCACCAGCTTTTGGCCGGGTCATAGAAGTCGCAATCCTCCATCCGGCGGCCGGTTTCCAGGCACCAGCCGGCGAAGGCGGTGTCCATAAAGGGATAGACACCATCCATGGTGGACTGGAGGGAAAGGGTGGAGCCGTCCTTCAGAGTCAGCTCGATGACGGTGCTGCCGCCGGTGATCACATAGAGCTTCTGGCTGACGATCTCGTCATACCGGTGCTCCCGGTCCTTCCGGCCAAAGCGGCTGATCAGGAAGCTCTCACCGTCGTAGAAGATGCCAAAGCTCAGGTAGTGCACCGCCAGGGCAATGCCCATGAGCATCACCACAATGCCGGCGTACAGCAGGATCTTGTCCCCGCCGGTGCCGGAGAAAATGCCCAGGATCCCCAGGACGGTAAAGATCACGCCGAAAAGGCCGTAGCGCTTGCTGGAGCGCACCGCCAGCCCGGACCGGTGCTGGGCTTTGCTGCGGAAGAGCCTCACAAACAGCTTGTCCACGCCCCAGCAGACGGCAAACACCAGGGCCGCAATGAGTAAAATAACAATTGCCTGCATCGTTTTCTCCTTTATCAGATGTGAATACGCTAATGTAGGGGAGGCTCGTAGCCTCCCGCGCGGTACAGCCCCAATCCGATGAATCCGGTTAGGCGAATTCGTACCATGTCCGACATGATACCATTCAACCAAACACGCAGTCCCGTTACTTTACGGGAGGCTACGAGCCTCCCCTACATTGGTTAGGCGGAAATCAGGCCCAGATCACCGTATCCACGGGAATATCAAATTCCTCGGTTTCCAAATGCTCCACCATCTGGAATTCGTAGCACAGGGCCAGGGTGGGGTGATTGGGCTCCCGGGAGAGGAACTTGTCGTAAAACCCGCCGCCGTAGCCGATGCGGTGGCCCTGGGGATCGAAGGCCAGGCCGGGCATCAGCACCAGGGCGGTTTCGTCCTCTGCCACCGGCTCATCGGCGATGGGCTCGGGAATGCCGGCGTAGCCCTTGGAAACCTGGGTGAGATCGGTCAGGACAATGAATTTCATGTCGTCGCCGTAGACCTTGGGCACCGCTACCTGCTTGCCGTCGGCCAGAGCTTGGGTCAGAATGGGCAGGGTGCGCACCTCCTGGTTGTAGGGAAGGTACCCATATAGGGTGCGGCAGGCCCGGTAGGCGTCGCTTTCCAGAAATTTTTGGCACAGCGACCGGCTGCGGCGTTCGATTTCTTCTTCCGTCATGGCCCGCTTGCGGGTGCGGATGGCTTTGCGAAGCTCCTGTTTATTCATTGGGATCCTCCTTTGTATGGTCGGTCCGGAACATGCGGAACCAGAGGAAAATGGCAATCTGCCCCGGGATGCCCAGCAGGAACACCGTCCAGACATTGGTGTGCACAAAGGCACGGATGGCGGCATAGACTCCCGCCAGGCTGCCCCACACGATGGTGGAGATCAGCGCCTTGTTCCACCGGAAATCGTGCCAGGCGGAGCGCAGGCTTAACAGCACGATGGCATTCACCGGGATGGCATAGAGAAAGGCCAGGCCGCTGTGGGGCAGGCCGATGGAATAGAGCACCACGAACACCAGCAGCGCCACGAACCACACCAGGGTGGAGGACAGGCCCAGGATGATGTTCTTGTTGGCCTTGCGCTTCAGGGCCTTTTCGGAGACCTGACTCATGGCCCGCTCCAGGGTGGAGGGGTTTTCCGGCAGCGCGTTCACATCTCCCAGCAGGGCATCCACGGTGATGTCAAACCGGGCGGCGATGGCCATCATGGTGAGTACGTCGGGGATGGACTCCCCCCGCTCCCATTTGGACACCGCTTTGTCGGAATAATTCAGCTTTTCCGCCAGCCCCGCCTGGGTCAGCCCGGCTTGCTTGCGGTAAAAAGCAATGTTTGCCCCAATCCGGGCTTTCACCTGTTCTTCGTCCATGGTCACCCTCCAAGTTATCATCCGGTTTATTCTACCATAACCCACACCGGATTGCAAGGGAGGTGGGATTACAAATTGTGATTTGGCGGGCAGATTTCCGCCCAGCTATCGTAGGGGCGGCTACCAGCCGCCCGCGCAGTACAAGCCAAAAATGATGAACCGGG
>CAMEWH010000167.1:0-3077 GCA_945940335.1 uncultured Clostridia bacterium
CCACTTTTTTGTGAGATGTTACCTCTTGACGGAGGTCATTTCATAACAGCCGATATGCACATTATGAATTCATCGCCCAGCCGCTGTAGGGGAGGCTGTGATCGGAAGAAGGTTCCGTTATCAAAAAACCATCTGATCTTCCGCTTCCTGCAGGTGCTTGGCCAGGGCCTGGGTGACGGCGGCGCAGCGGTGGGCGGCGATGCGCTCGAAGGTGGGATAATCCATCTCGGCGCTGTCGTCGGCCTTGTCGGAAATGGCCCGGAGGATGACGAAGGGGATGCCGTTCCGATAGGCTGTCTGGGCAATGGCTGCACCCTCCATTTCGGTGCAAAGGCCCCGGGTCAGATCGACAATCCGGTCCTTCACCCCTTTGCTGGCCACGAACTGATCTCCGCTGGCGACTCTTCCGATTTTGGTGTGGCCGGGGTTCACCGCCTCGGCGGCGGCAAAGGCGTAGCCAATCAGGGTATCGTCCGCCGGGAAAGCGGTGACATCCATGCCGGGCACCTTGCCCATGGGATAGCCGAAAGCCACCGCATCCACATCGTGGTACATGGCATCCTGACTCACCACCAGATCCCCGATGTCCAGCTCGGCACAGAGGGAGCCGGCAATGCCGGTGTTCACCAGGCATGTCACGCCAAAGCAGTCGCAGAGGATTTGGGCGCACAGGGCCGCGTTGACCTTGCCCACCCCGCACTGCACCACGGTGACGGGAAGCCCTTCCAGGGTGCCGTTATAAAACCGGCTGCCCGCTTTTTCCGTTTCCTGTTTGTTTTCCATCAGGCCCAGCAGGGTTTCCACTTCCTCCTCCATGGCGCCGATGATTCCCAATTTTGTCATAGTCTTCTCCTTACTCCGGGTAAACCAGCCGGTCCGCTTTGATGTGTTCCAGCAGGGCGGCATAGCGGGCGCCCCAGTAATTTGCCATGCCCAGATTCATGTCCAGGTAGTTGCCGCAGTCCTTGGGGTCGGCGCCGGGAACCTCCCCGCGGTAGTCCCGGATGAACCGGAAGCAGTTGCGCACCAGGGGCACAATGTCGGCGGAGGAATAGTCTCCGGCCAGCAGCAGATAGAAGCCGGTGCGGCAGCCCATGGGGCCAAAGTAGAGCACCCGGTCCTTCCAATCGGAATCGTTTCGCAGATAGGTTGCCGCCAGGTGTTCGATGGTATGCACCTCGGCGGTGTTCATCACCGGCTCGTCGTTGGGCTTGGTCAGCCGCAGGTCGAAGGTGGTGACGGTTTCCGCGCCCACACGATCCTTCCGGGATACATAGAGGCCAGGCTGCAGTTTGATATGGTCAATGGTAAAACTGGTGATTTTTTCCATGGTTACTCCTGTTTATTCATATCCAAAACAAGCTTTAATGCCTCCCGGGCAGCGGCGGTGCGGATTTCCTCCCGGGAGCCTTTGAACAAATACTTTTTTGAAAAATTCGTCTTTTCGTCGCAATAGCCGATGAACACGGTGCCCACGGGATTGCCGAATTCATCTCCTCCGGGACCGGCCAGACCGGTGACGGATACCGCCACATCCGCATCCAGCGCATTCCTTGCGCCCCTTGCCATGGCTTCGGCCACGGGGGCGCTGACGGCTCCGACTTCTTCCAAAAGAGCCTCATCCACATTCAGAAGGTGGTGCTTGACCCAATTGGTATAGCTGATGATGCCGCCCTTGTAGACTTCGGAGCTGCCAGGGATCGCGGTGAGGGCCGCGCCGATGCCCCCGCCGGTGCAGCTTTCCGCCGTCACCAGCTGTTTGCCCTTCAGGGCGGCGAGGACCTCACAGCAGAGCTTCGTCATGGTAGGAAACCTTCACTTTCTCCACGCTGGCGAGGGCTTTTTCGATCAGCGCTTCCCGGTCCAGCTTTCCCTCGGCGTAGAGCACCTGCCCCAGGGTGGGCTTGGTCTTGGGATGCTTGGGGGTGAACACGGTGCAGCAGTCCTCATAGGGCAGGATGGAGGTCTCCATGGTGCCGATTTTCCGGGCAATGGTGACGATCTCCTCCTTGTCCATACCCACCAGGGGCATGAAAATGGGAATGTCCACTACGGCACCGGTGACGGTCATGGCTTCCATGGTCTGGGAGGCCACCTGGCCCAGGTTTTCCCCGGTGATCAGGGCGCCGCAGCCGTCGCCCTTGGCCAGCTTCATGGCGATTTCCATCATAAACCGGCGCATGATCAGGGTGAAGAATTCCTCGGGGCAGTTGTCCCGGATGGCTTCCTGAATCTCCGTGAAGGATACCACGTTCACCGTCATCCTGCCGGAATACCGGGTGACCAGCCGGGCCAGCTCCAGTACCTTGTCCTTGGCCAACTGGGAGGTATAGGGGTAGGAGAAGAAGTGCACCGCCTCGATCTCCATGCCCCGCTTGGCCATCATATAGGCTGCCACGGGGGAGTCGATGCCGCCGGAGAGCAGGCACATGGCTCTGCCGCCAACACCCGTGGGCAGGCCGCCGGCGCCGGGCTCCGCCGGGCCATGGACATAGGCCGCAAAGTCACGGACTTCCACATATACGGTGTACTCCGGGTGGTGCACATCCACCTGGCAGTCCGGGTGAGCGTCGGCCAGCCGGGCGCCGATTTCCTGGGAGATGCCGATGGAGGTCAGAGGAAACTGCTTGTCGGAGCGCTTGGACTCCACCTTGAAGGACCTGGCACAGTCCAGATCGTCCCCCAGATAAGCCTGGCAGGCCTCGAAAATGGCATCCAGGTTCTTTTCGCAGGGGCGGCAGCGGCACAGGGAGACGACACCGAAGATGCTGTGGCAGGCCTCCCAGGCGCCATCCACATCCGCCGCTTCGTCCATGGGCTCCACATAAACCGTGGACTGCATGATATACACGTCAAAATTGCCGAAGGGCTTCATTCTCCGGCGGACATTCTGCCGCAGACGGCCCTCGAACTGCCGCTTGTTGGCCCCCTTGAGGACCACCTCGCCCAGCTTCATCAGAAAAATTTCTTTCATATTTGTTCCTTTCGGTTAAAAAATGTTTGTTCATTTCATGAGTCATATCGATAAATTGTAATTTGGCGGGCAGATACGGCTGCGCCCCTTGGCTCTCCCTTTG
>CAMEWH010000168.1:0-3067 GCA_945940335.1 uncultured Clostridia bacterium
GGGGCAGACTGAGAGGGCAATACATCGATTTCGTCTGCTATTATCTTACTGCGGCACCCTCTCAGTCAGCCTGTTCGGCTGACAGCTCTCCCAAAGGGAGAGCCAAGGGGCGCAGCCGTATTTGCCCGCCAAATTGCAATTTGCCAATATATTCATTTGGTTTTTCCCGCCGCATATTTTTTCTTCTTCGGTTCATACTATCTGCGAACCTAACAAAAGGAGGGAAAAAATATGAACTGCCATGCCAACAAATGTGTGGAGTGCACCGTCAGCGAGTGCGCCAACCACTGCCAGAGCGAAAACTACTGCTCCCTGGACAAGATTCTGGTGGGTACCCACGAAAGCAATCCCACCGTGGAACAGTGCACCGACTGCATGTCCTTCCGCAGAAAGTAACCCAGCCAATTGGAAAGGGAACCCCGGCGGTTCCCTTTCTTTTTTGCATTGGCCCGCTGTTTTTCTCTTGACGGGCAACGGAAAATTGGATATTCTATCCTTGAAAACCACATTTCAAATATCGTTATCGAAGCGTACACATTTTTTTCACATGTCCATTTTAACATCATAGACAGATTCAGAAAACAAGGAGGAATCTCCATGGAAAACTATGAAAACAACCCCTTTGAGGCGCAGGAGCCTCAGCAGCCTTTTACCCCCGACTCTCAGCCTGTGGAGCCTGTTCATACCCCCGAGGTACCCAAGCACCAGGGCAAGAAGAAGCACGCATTTCTGCGCGGCGTGGTAGCTGTGGTTCTGGTGGCGGCCATGGTGGCCGGCGGCTGCGGCCTGACCTACGCCTCCATCAACAGCAAATGGCAGGCCCAGGCCCAGGCAGATGCCAATACCATTGCCCAGCTGCAGAAAAAGGTGGACAATCTTCAGGTCGCCCCCTCTGAAAGCGTGAGCTACATCATGGAAGAGGGCGCCATGACCCCCAAGGAAATCTACCAGAACTACGCCGGCAGCGTTGTGGCTATCTCCAGCACCGTTCAGACCAGCTACTACGGCGGCCAGACCCGTCAGGGTACCTCCACCGGCTCCGGCTTCATCCTCACCGACAACGGCTATGTGGTCACCAACTATCATGTGATTGAGGGTGCCGTTTCCGTGAGCGTGGTCATGGACAATGACGAGGAATACGAGGCCGAAGTGATCGGCTACGATTCTCTGAATGACGTGGCCGTGCTGAAGATCGAAGCCGAGGGCCTGCCCGCCGTGAAGCTGGGCAGCAGCGATCAGCTGTCCATCGGCGATATGGTGGTGGCCATCGGCAACCCTCTGGGCTCCCTTACCGCCACACTGACCGTTGGCTACGTCAGCGGCAAGGACCGCCAGGTCTCCACCGACAGTTCCAACACCGTGATCAATATGATCCAGACCGATGCTGCCATCAACTCCGGCAACTCCGGCGGTCCCCTGTTCAATATGTACGGCGAAGTGGTTGGCATCACCTCCGCCAAGTATTCCGGCACCACCTCCTCCGGTGCTTCCATCGAGGGCATCAGCTTCGCCATCCCCATTGACGATGTGATGAGCATCATCGGCGACCTGCGGGACTTCGGCTACGTCACCGGCGCTTACCTGGGTGTTACCGTTCAGGACACCGACAGCTCCGCCGCTTCCCTCTACGGTCTGCCCACCGGCGCCTATGTGGTCACCGTGGTTGACGGCGGCAGCGCTGACCGGGCAGGCATCCAGCCCAAGGACATCATCATCGCCCTGGGTGAGTACGATGTGTCCACCGTGTCCGAGCTGACCCGCACCCTGCGCCGCTTCAAGGCCGGTGACACCACTACCGTCACCGTGATCCGTTCCGGCGAGCGGATTACCATGGACATCACCCTGGACGAGAAGCCCAAAGATCTGAATTCCGACACCTCCACCGCCGGCACCCAGCCCGGCATGCCCGAAAACGGCACCTACGAAGAATGGTACAAATACTTCTTCGGTGAAGACAGAAACGGCTGATTTTCCCTGAATTTCCCCTGCGTGCAAACACGCAGGGGATTTTTTGTCGAAAAGTGTCGAGATGGGCCGATTGAAAAGCGAAAGAAGATGTGTTATTCTAACCTGTAGGATATCCTGCACATGTCATTTTCCAAACTTTTGAAAGACAAATCTATTTTCCTCTGACAAAGGTGTGAAGAATTTGGGCGGCTTAACCTTGATGATTGTAGACAACAGCGAAGAATTCCGGCTGGCTTTGGACCAGGTACTGTGCGATACCTACGAAGTGCACCATTGCAGCAACGGAAGACAGGCACTGGAAACTGCTCCGCAGATCAATCCGGATGTGATCATCCTGGATCTGATGCTCACCGAGCTGGACGGTGTCACACTGCTCCACGAAATCCGTAGGGCCGGACTGCGCCCGATGGTTCTGGCCGTCACCCGATTCTTCAATGACTATGTGCTGGAAAGCGCCCAGGAGCTGGGCATCGGCTATATCATCCGCAAACCCTGCACCCCTGCCGCCGTATCCCAGCGGGTACGGGATCTGACCAAACGGCTGAACGACAGGCCAGTCAAGCCCATCAATCCCCAGACCTATGTGACGGAGCAAATCGAGTCGCTGAAATTCTCTCCCCGTCACAACGGCTCCGAATATTTAAAGGAAGCCGTGCTGATGATGTGCCGGCAGCCGAATATTTCCATCACCAAGGAGCTGTACCCTTCCGTGGGCGCCATGTTCGGCGGAACCGCCCTGCAGGTGGAGCGCTCCATCCGCACCGCCATCAATGCCGCCTGGAGCCAGCAAAATACCCAAAGCTGGGCTGCCCTTTTCCCTGCCGGCCCCGACGGCACCATTCCCCGCCCCAGCAACGGCACCCTCATTGCCCGCCTTGCCGCCGACCTGCGGGAAAAGCTGGAGGAAAACGGCGAAAAATAAAATGTGCTTCTCGTTTTTGCTCCGCAAGCGTGCAAATTGTAATTTAGCGTACCGGAACCGGCGCCCCCTTGGCTCCCCCTCTGGGGGAGCTGGCTGCCCCGTAAGGGGCAGACTGAGAGGGTAATACATCGATTTCGTCTGCTATTATCTTACTGCGGTACCCTCTCAGTCAGCCTG
>CAMEWH010000169.1:0-2994 GCA_945940335.1 uncultured Clostridia bacterium
CGGCCTGGCCCTGGGTGACGTTCACCTTCAGGATGGTGCCGGGCATGGGAGCGGTAACAGGCTCACCGGCGCCGGTGACAACAGGAGCGGCGGGAGCGGCAGCGGGGGCAGGTGCGGCAGCAGGAGCAGCGGCGGGAGCGGCAGCAGCGGGAGCAGCGGGGGCAACGGCCTCGTATTCGTCCAGCAGCATGGCCTGACCGGCCTCTACCTCAACCTCGTAAACCCGACCCTTCAGGGTCACTTTGTATTTCATAATTACTTGACCTCCTTGATAGAAATGAAGCGCAGCTCATTCAGGGGCTTGCCCATCTTGTCGGCAACAATGGCCATCAGCATGGCTGCAATCTTGGGTTCCACGTCGTGGAGCTTCAGCTCACCGGCGGATCCGGGAGCCGTGGGCTTGGGTGCCTCCGCAGGAGCGGCAGCGGCGGGAGTGGGCGCGGCAGCCTTGGCGGCGGCAGCCTTACGGTCCTTGGCAATGAACGCCTTGCCCATGGCCATAACCACGAACATCAGCAGAGAAATGCCGAAGAACACCACTACATAACCCAGGATCGCATACACCGCTGCTTCGCCAATGCCGATCTTGTCGGCTGCGGTTTCCGCAATCACGATTGCCTCTTCCGCGATGGTTTCAACAACTTCTTCCATGGTATGCCTCCTTATGCCTCGGTGATGGTGTAAGTGACCTTATTCTCCTCAGCAGCCTTGACGCCCTCCAGGAACTTCTTTGCCTGGTCGGGGAAGCAGATGTAGCTCATGGTGTCCTCTTCGGCCCACTCAGGACGGCACAGGTCGCCCAGAGCTTCACGGGCAGCCACGAAGTCGGAGCCGTCCCGCTTGCTGTCCTCGATGCGGCAGTCCACAGCTGCGGTCATGCCGGCCTCAGCCAGGATACGGCTTTGCAGCTCGGCGTCAACGGGTGCGGGGAACTTGCCGTACTCGCCCTTCAGGTAGGACTTGATCTCCTTGGAGACGTTCTTATAGCGCTGGCCCACCAGCACGTTGGTAACGGCCTGGTTGCCCACCATCTGGCTGAGGGGGGTGACCAGGGGAGGATAGCCCATGTCGGCGCGGACAGCGGGGATCTCAGCCAGAGCGGCGTCGAACTTATCCATGGCGTGCATATCGGTGAGGTTGGCGATCATGTTGGACAGCATGCCGCCGGGAACCTTGTACACCAGAGCCTGGGCGTCGGTGCCCATGGACTTGGGATTCAGGGTCTTGTTGTCGATGTACTTCTGCTTCACGGGCTTGAAGAAGTCGTTGACCTCGTTGATGACCTTCTCGTTCAGGCCGGTCTTGATGCCCATCTCCTCCAGAGCGTAGTAGATGGTCTCGGTGGCGGGCTGGGAGGTACCGTTGGAGAAGCAGGAGGTGGCAGTATCGATGATGTCCACGCCGGACTCCACAGCCTTCGTCACGGTCATGTAGGCCATGCCGGTGGTGCAGTGGGTGTGCAGGATCAGGGGCAGGGTGACGCCGGCGTCCTTGATGCCCTTGAACAGCGCTTCCGCCTCGCCGGGGGACATGGTACCGGCCATATCCTTCAGGCAGATGGTGTCGAAGCCCATGCTCTGCAGCTCCTTGCACATCTCAGCGTACTTGGCGGGGGTGTGCACGGGGGACTGGGTGTAGGAGATGCAGCCGGAGGCCACGGTGCGCGCGGTGGCGTACTTCTTGGTGGCTTCCAGCGCGGTGGCGATGTTGCCGAAGTCGTTCAGTGCGTCGAAGATACGCAGCACGTCGATGCCGTTCTTGATGGACAGCTCCACGAACTTCTCCACCACATCGTCATGATAGTGCTTGTAGCCCAGCAGGTTCTGGCCCCGCAGCAGCATCTGCAGGCGGGTGTTGGGCATGGCCTTGCGGATGTTCCGCAGCCGCTCCCAGGGGTCTTCGTTCAGGTAGCGCAGGCAGCTGTCGAAGGTGGCGCCGCCCCAGCACTCCACGGAGTAGTAGCCGGCCTTGTCCATGGTGGGCAGAATGCCCTCGTAATCGGCGAAGGGCAGGCGGGTGGCCATCAGGGACTGGTTGGCATCACGAAGGACGGTTTCAGTGAATTGGACTTTCTGAGCCATATTGGATGAACCTCCGTTAATAAGATATGAAGTAAGTCGGGCACAGGAGGGGAAGGAGATAATAGACAGTAGAGAATCCATGTTTCAGACTGGAATGTAGGGGAGGCTCTTAGCCTCCCGTAACCTGACGGGATTGCACGGCCCGGTTGGATGGTATTTTGTCCGGCACGGTACGGATTCGCCCGATCTGGTTGATCGCTGTAGGCTTGTGCCGCGCGGGAGGCTACGAGCCTCCCCTACAGTTTGGTTGGGGGTGTGCGGATTCGCATAAACTGGGTTGTCGCGTGGGCTTATGCCGCGCGGGAGGATCATATTCTCCCCTACAGTTGGGGTATGATCAATTCTCTGCTCTCTATTATCTCTTTCCGGCCTTCCCAGCCGCAAAAGGAAACCCAGGGGGCTTCCTCCGAAGGAAGGAAGCTGCCCTGGATGGCCGCGGGAAAATCCCGCAGCCATCGTTAAACAGAATGCGGAAGAATTACACTTCGGGGCCGGCGGCAACCAGAGCCTTGCCGGCTTCGTTGCCGGTGTACTTGGCGAAGTTCTTCACGAAGCGGTTGGCCAGGTCAGCAGCCTTGGTCTCCCAGTCGGCAACATTAGCATAGGTGTCTCTGGGATCCAGGATGGCGGGGTTGACGCCGGGCAGCTCGGTGGGAACCTCGAAGTTGAACACGGGGATGGTCTTGGTGGGAGCATTGGCGATGTCGCCGTTCAGGATGGCGTCGATGATGCCGCGGGTATCCTTGATGGTGATGCGCTTGCCGGTGCCGTTCCAGCCGGTGTTCACCAGGTAGGCCTTGGCGCCGGAAACCTGCATCTTCTTCACCAGCTCTTCTGCGTACTTGGTGGGATGCAGCTCCAGGAAGGCCTGGCCGAAGCAGGCGGAGAAGGTGGGAGTGGGCTCGGTGATGCC
>CAMEWH010000170.1:0-2976 GCA_945940335.1 uncultured Clostridia bacterium
CCACGGTGGGTTCCCGGCCCAGCTCCTGCACCAGCTTCCGGTTGCAGCGGGTGGCTTTGTTGATGACCTCCACCATATGCACGGGAACCCGGATGGTTCTTGCCTGGTCGGCGATGGCACGGGTGATGGCCTGCCGGATCCACCAGGTGGCATATGTAGAGAATTTGTTTCCCTTTGTCCAGTCGAATTTGTCCACAGCGCGAATCAGGCCGGTGTTGCCCTCCTGGATCAGGTCCAGAATGTGCAGGCCGCGGCCGGAGTACTTCTTGGCAATGGACACCACAAGGCGCAGATTGGCCTCGGTGAGCTTGTTCTTGGCTTCCTGGTCACCCTCGGAGATCCGCTTGGCCAGCTCCACCTCTTCCTCGGCGGACAGCAGCTTTACCTGACCGATCTCCTTCAGGTACATGCGCACGGGGTCGTCCAGGCTGTACTCGGCGGCAAGATCCACCGGGTCCACCAGCTCCTCTTCCTCCACGGTGCGCAGGTCGATATCCCCATCCAGGCCGTCGCCCAGGAGACCCAGTCCGTCCCCCAGGTCGCCGCCCAACACATCCAGGCCATCGTCCAGGGCATCCAGGTCGGTGGTGGTGATCTGGATGTTCATGGCCTCAAACCGGTCGTAGATTTCTTCCATTTTCTCGGGAGAGAGATTCATCTTGGACAGGACGGCATTCAGGTCCGTATCCCGGATCATGCCCTCTTTTTTGCCCTGGGCGATCAGCGCCTGCAGAGAGGCCTGCACGTCTTCCATCTTTCCGTTTTTCTTTGCAGTGCTCATGAAAGTACCCCTTTTATGATTCTATACGTCTCAAATTTTCTCATGCTGTAAGACTATACCCCAATTCCGGCAAATCGGCAAGGGGTTTTTTCAATTATTTCCCGAATTTTTTGTCGACCGGGCCGTTTTTTTCAGGTAATCTTAGGGAACCTCTGAATCAATCGTCTTCGGCTGAACAGCGGATCTTTTGATCCATCCATGCAGTTCTGAAAATGGGAAATACACAAAGTATTCCCACATTTTCAGAACTTTTGGCTGAATCAAAATCTCCTGCTGTCAGCTCTTGCCGATTTCATCAGAGCTTCCTTAGTTTTATCCCGATTTTCCGAAAACATGCAGTTTACTTTTTGGAAATGTTTCGGTATAATATCCAGATATAAGATATTAGATATAAGATATAAGATAGGCAAGCTTTCTGTACTGTTGACTGACTGCAAACATTTTTCCATAAATATCTTATGTGCATATCGGCTTTCGTCAGCAAGCAGGAAAACTGGAATTTAGCGGGCAGTGTCCGCGGACAATGGCGCACCGGGTTGGGCGCATTCCCGCAGCACCACGACGAAACTGTAGGGGAGGCTCGTAGCCTCCCGCGCGGTACAAACCAGCAATAACGAATCAGCTTGGGCGAATTCGTACTGTGCCGGACGTGGTACCCTTCAACCGAACACGCAGGCCCGGAACAAAAGCGGGAGGCTAAGAGCCTCCCCTACAGTCAGGACGGAACATGGTTCCATTCAACCCACCGCCAAATTACAATTTGGCGGACAGCTGAGTAAAGTCGATATTCACAAAATCTTATATCTCATATCTTATATCTTATATCTCAATTTTTGGGGAGCAGAATCTATGACAGACCTTTCTCATATCCGAAATTTTTCCATCATTGCCCACATTGACCATGGCAAGTCCACCCTGGCGGACCGGCTGATGGAGCAGTGCAATGCCATCGACCAGCGGCAGCGGGCGGAGCAGTTGCTGGACTCCATGGAGCTGGAGCGGGAGCGGGGCATTACCATCAAAGCCACGGCGGTGCAGCTGAATTATACCGCCGAGGATGGGGAAAGCTATGCTCTGAACCTCATCGACACCCCGGGCCATGTGGACTTCAACTACGAAGTCTCCCGCAGCCTTGCCGCCTGTGAGGGGGCGGTGCTGGTGGTGGACGCCAGCCAGGGCGTGGAGGCCCAGACTCTGGCCAACACCTACCTGGCAGTGGACGCCGGGCTGGAGGTGCTGCCCGTGGTGAACAAGATCGATCTGCCCTCCGCCCGGCCCGCGGAAGTCAAAGCGGAGATTGAGGACATCATCGGTATCCCCGCGGAGGACTCCCCGGAGATTTCCGCCAAAAACGGCATCAACATCCGCGCCGTGCTGGAAATGATCGTCAAGCAGGTTCCCCCTCCCAAAGGCGACCGGGAGGCCCCCCTGCAGGCGCTGATTTTCGACAGCCAGTACGACAGTTACCGGGGCGTCATCGTCTACACCCGGATCAAGCAGGGCACCGTTCGGCCCGGCATGGACATTAAAATGATGGCCACCGGTGCGGTGTACAAGGTGGTGGAGGTGGGCACCATGAACCCCCTGGGCCTGACGCCCCGGGATGCCCTGGGCGCCGGCGAGGTGGGCTACATCACCGCCTCCATCAAAACCGTGTCCGATACCAAGGTGGGCGACACCATCACGGGCCTTGAAAATCCCGCTGCCGAACCCCTGCCCGGCTACCGCCAGGTGCAGCCCATGGTGTATTCCGGCATCTACCCCGCCGACGGCGCCAAGTACCAGGACCTGCGGGATGCCCTGGAAAAGCTGAAGCTGAACGACGCCTCCATGACCTTCGACCTGGAAACCTCCATCGCCCTGGGCTTCGGCTTCCGCTGCGGCTTTTTGGGGCTGCTGCACATGGAGATCATCCAGGAGCGGCTGGAGCGGGAATACAATCTGGACCTGATCACCACCGCCCCCAACGTTGTCTACCGGGTGACCAAGAACGACGGCACCGTGCTCATGGTGGACAACCCCCTGGACTACCCCAGCCCGGACGAAATCCAGCTGGCGGAGGAGCCCTTCGTGAAGGCCAGCCTGATTGCCCCCCAGGAATATGTGGGCAACATCATGGAGCTGGCCCAGCAGCGCCGGGGGGAATTCAAGGACATGGTTTACCTGGACGCCAGCCGGGTGGAGCTGCACTACGA
>CAMEWH010000171.1:0-2950 GCA_945940335.1 uncultured Clostridia bacterium
CCCACGGTGATATCCTCCACCTTGGCATCCAGATCCACGGCCAGCTTGTACTTTTCGGACAGGGCCTGCACCTTCTGCCGGGCGGTTTTGCGCTGGAGGAAGCCCATTTTCGTGTCCTCCGCCCCCAGAATGATGTTGTCCAGCACGCTGAACACATCCACCAGCTTGAAGTGCTGATGCACCATGCCGATGTGGAGGGCTGTGGCGTCGTTGGGGTTGTGGATGTGCACGACTTCACCGTTTTTCTTGATGACGCCCGCTTCCGGCTGGTAGAGTCCGAACAGAACGCTCATCAGCGTGGATTTTCCCGCGCCGTTTTCTCCCAGCAGGGCGTGAATCTCGCCCCGGCGAAGCTGGAGCGTGATGTTGTCATTGGCCACAATGCCGGGGAATTCTTTTCTGATGTTGAGCATTTCAATAATGTAATCGGATTGCATTTTTGAAGCGCCCTCCTTTCCCGGATAAATAACGAGAACATTATATACTGAAAAACCGCAAAAAGCAAGAAGGGGTTTGGCCAAATCGCACAGGGAAGGGGCGAAGCAGCCGCTGCGGGCAATGCCTCCGGGCAAATCCGCCGCAGCCGGGCGGCGGGTCCTTCGCCAAATTTCATTGTGAAATTTTAGTCACTTCGTACATAGACAAAAGTCCAGCGCTGTGGTATGCTTTTCACATGATCCTGACATTAAGGGAAGACCCCCTGCGTGAAAGGTGTGCATAGGTTTTCCTCAGCCACGGCTTTTTCGTGGCTGCGTTGGCTGTTGCCGCACCGTCAGGGTCGCGGCATTTTTTATTTTCCCCGGCGCCGCCGGAACGAATCAAAGAAAAGAGGAATTCTTATGAGTAAAAACGTCCGCTGGATCACCGAAACCGCCGTTATGCTGGCGCTGCTGATCGCTCTGCAGGCCCTGACCAAACCCTTAGGTCAGCTGGTCACCGGCTCCTGCGTCAATGCCGTCCTGGCTGTCAGCGTGCTGCTGGCAGGTCTTGGCAGCGGCATCACCATTGCGGTCATCTCTCCCGTGCTGGCCTTCCTGCTGGGCATCGCTCCCCAGCTGGTCACCGTCCCCGCCATTATGGTAGGCAACACCGTGTTTGTGGTGCTGCTGCACTTCATCGCCGGGAACAGCAACGGCATTGGTCAGCGCATCGCCGCCTGGTTCATTGCCGCCGTGGCCAAATTCACCACGCTGTATATTCTGGTGGTTAAAATCATCTGCGGTCTGGCCGCCGCGCCGCTGCTGGCAAACGGGATGCTGAAGGAGCCTATGCTGAAGGCTCTGCCCAAGATGTTTGCCCTGCCTCAGCTGATCACTGCCCTGATCGGCGGCGGCGTCGCCCTGCTGATCGTCCCCGTTCTGCGCAAGGCGCTGCATAAGTAAGGCAGGCGGCGTTACGGACGCCGGCTCCCCGGTATGTATGTACGCAGGAAATCGAGTTCCTCCTATACACACAGCGGCGGCCACCATGTGTTCATATTGCAAAAGGACGTCATCCGGAAAACAGCAATCCGACCTCCCCAGGGGGCCGGATTGTTTTTTGTGATGCTCCACCGTGCCATCCTTCGACTGAGCCTGGGCTCGCTGAGGATGGCGCTGTTTCTTTGTTAACGAAGGGACACCCCACCCACCCGTTCTGGGAGCGGTAAGGGTCGATTTCCTGCGTACATACGTACTGCGCTCACTGGGGTACAGCACAATTTACCGGGATACGGAATCCTACGGCCCGTACCGCCCGCCCAGCAGCCAGTAGTGCCAGACCCCCGCCACCTCCCGCATGAAGTGGTTGATTTTCTGGGTAACCCGGCTGGTTTTCGCCGGAACCCCCACAAATTCCACGCCGCAGGCCTTGGTAAACAGGCTGGCCCGGTACAGGTGATACTCACTGGAAAGCACGCCGATTTTTTCCGGCCGCTTTCCGGTTTTTTCTTCGATCAGGTCAAGGGAAAAATGCAGATTTTCCCAGGTGGAGGTGGCCCGGTCCTCAATCCAGATGCGCTCCGGGTCGATGCCCAGCTCCACCAGCTCCTCATACATGGCGTCAGCCTCCGCGGTTGGCTCATCGTCCCCCTGTCCGCCGGAGACAATGGCGATGACATCCGGGTGGGCCGCCAGATAGTCGCAGGCTCCGTAGATCCGGTCCCAAAGGGAAGCGGAGGGGCCGGTGACCCGGACCTTGGCCCCCAGCACCACCAGATAGTCAACGTTCTGGTCGGGACTGCCGAAGCTGGCCCGGATGATAATCCCTTCAGTGACAGTGACCACCGCGATGCCAACGGCCAGGCACAGGGTAAATACCCGGCGAATGATCGGTATTACCGCCGGGAAATGGGGCAGCAGGATTCCGGTGACCTCATAAAAAGCGATGATTCCCGCGAGACAGCAGCAGACCAAGGCGGAAAAGCTGTAGCCCCACAGAACGAAGCGCAGATAAAATGCCGCCGCGCAGAGTGCTCCAATCATCAGACACGGCAGGATATGAATGTGTTTCATAGGTTCTCTCCACATCAAAAAATGCCTTCCCCTCCGGGGAAGGTGGATCGCCGAAGGCGAGACGGAAGAGGAAATACTCCCGCAGTACATTTCGGAGAATATCCACAGCCTCTTCCGACCTCGCTAACGCTCGGCCACCTTAATGAACAAAGGTATGATTGCCACTGGCAATCATGGAAATTTCAGATTCGCTGCGCGGAGCACCACCCCAAAGGGGAAGGCTTTCACATCATCAAATCGGTGTAAAAACAAATTTCTGCATCAGGCCGTCTACCACCGCGTGGACGGTCAGGGCGCCGTTCACACCCTCTTCCACGGACAGCTCCACTTCCTTGCCCTTAAGCTTCCCCCGCAGGTATTCCACCGGATCGTCGCACTCCACTTCCTCGAAGAAAATGTCCCGCATCTGGTTGTTCCGGCAGAGATTCTTGATTTCATGTACCAGTTCGTATTCCATT
>CAMEWH010000172.1:0-2914 GCA_945940335.1 uncultured Clostridia bacterium
ACTGGGTGAACCAGCTCCACTTCGCCTGCCTGCGGGACAACTCCACCAAGATGTTTGGCAAGCTCGGTCCCGACACCGGCTTCGACTCCATCAACGACCAGCCCAACGCTGCCGGCCTGGCAAAGCTCCTGGGCAAGCTGGAGGCGGAGGACGCCCTGGCCAAGACCATCCTGTACTCTCTGAACCCCTCCGACAACGGTGTCATCGGCACCATCATCGGCTGCTTCCAAACCGATTCCGGCATCCCCGGGAAGATTCAGCAGGGTTCCGCCTGGTGGTTCAATGACCACAAGCCCGGCATGGAAGCGCAAATGACCAGCCTCATGAGCTTGGGCGCCATGGGCACCTTCAACGGCATGCTCACCGACTCCCGCTCCTTCCTGAGCTACACCCGGCACGAGTATTTCCGCCGCATTCTGTGCAACCTCTTCGGCCAGCTGGTGGAGGATGGGGAGTATCCCGCCGACATGAAGACCCTGGGCAAGATGGTGGAGAACATCAGCTACTACAATACCCTGCACTACTTCCGCTTTGACGAGCTGATCAAGTAATTATTCCTCAACATTTTTTCTCCCCTGCCAAACCGGCAGGGGAGAACCTGTAAGTGGTGATCGTATGTTATGTGACTGCCATATTCATATGGTTCTGGACGGGGCTGACTGGAAGGCCGCCATTGCTGCCCATCGCAGCGGCCCTGTCGATGCCCTGATTCGCCCCCGGCTGGCCCGGTACCGGGACTTGGGCTTTTCCTACCTCCGGGACGGAGGCGACCGCTGGGGGGTAGGAGAGCGGGCCAGGGAACTGGCACCGGAATACGGCATCTGCTACCGCACTCCTTTGGCGCCCCTGTGCAAGGTGGGGCACTACGGCGGCTTCATCGGCAGACGCTATGAGAATCTGAAGGAATATGCCGCCATCGTCTCCGGACTGCGGACACAGGGGGCGGATTTTGTGAAAATCATGATCTCCGGTCTGATGGATTTTGACCGGTTCGGGGTGCTGACGGAGGACGGCCTGGCCTCTGAGGAAATCCGGGAGCTGATTCACATTGCCCATGAGGAGGGCTTTGCCGTCATGGCCCACGCCAACGGAGCGAGGACGGTGGAGGCAGCGGCCGACGCCGGAGTGGATTCCATCGAGCACGGAGCATATCTGGATGAAGCGGCCCTGGCCGCCATGGCCGAGAACGGAACGGTGTGGGTGCCCACCCTGTCCACCATCGGCAATCTGCGGGGCCGGGGGAGATTCAACGAAACCGCCGTCCGGGAGATCCTTGCCTCCGCCACCGAAAATGTCCGACGCTTTGCTGCTCTTGGCGGCCTTCTCGCCCCCGGCACCGACGCCGGGGCCTGGGCTGTGCCCCACGGCAGTCTGACGGAATATGAATTGCTGAAGGAGATTTTCGATGGGGAAACGGAGCGTATCCTGCGCCCCGGCATTGAAACAATCATCCGGAAATTCTAGCCCGCTTTGCAGCATACGGGCAAATTGTAATTTGGCGATGCAATTTTGCCAAGCCACTGTAGGGGAGGCTCGTAGCCTCCCGCCAGGCAGGTTGCCTGAGTGTTTGGTTGAATGGAATCTTGTCGACATAGTACGGATTCGCCCAACCCGGATTATGATCGTGGGTTTGTACTGCGCGGGAGGCTGCGAGCCTCCCCTACTTCTGGCCGGGCGGATTATTTCGACAAACAACACAAAAAAACCGCTCCACCTTGGAAATCAGGTGGAGCGATTTTTTGAAGTCAATTAGCCGTTGGCACGCATCTGAGCGAAGCACTCGCTGCAGAACACGGGACGGTCGGACTTGGGCTCGAAGGGAACCTTTGCCTCGCCGCCGCAACGTGCGCAGGTAGCGGTGAAGAACTCACGGGGGCCACGGGTGCTGTTCTTGCGGGCGTCCCGGCATGCCTTGCAGCGCTGGGGCTCGTTCTGGAAGCCGCGCTCAGCGTAGAAAGCCTGCTCACCGGCGGTGAACACGAACTCGTTGCCGCAATCTTTGCACTTCAAAGTCTTGTCTTCGTACATTTGGAAATACC
Organism: uncultured Clostridia bacterium; assembly: GCA_945940335.1. Classification (GTDB taxonomy): domain Bacteria; phylum Bacillota; class Clostridia; order Oscillospirales; family Oscillospiraceae; genus Faecousia. The sequence goes on from CAMEWH010000172.1 coordinate 2,040, forward strand.
TCTCTCCGTTATTTTTGCCCCGTGAAAGTCTACCGGAATGGTTGATACGCAGGGTCTGGATTGAATGACAGGAAACTGCCACTGGAAAGGATTATACACACTCCGGTTCAAATTGTCAATCCTTTATAATAATTTTCGTAAATTTTTCGTGGCATTTATGCAATATCGCCATCCGGGGACGTTCGTTCATCCAACGGGGACAAAAAGAGGGGGAATTCTTTAAATACTGAATTGGGTCTGCCCCTCGTAGGGAATGTGCAGATGGTCATAGGCCAGGGCGGTGACGCAGCGGCCCCGGGGGGTGCGGGTGAGGAAGCCCAGCTGCATCAGGTAGGGTTCGTACACATCCTCCAGGGTGATGGCCTCCTCGCCGATGGTGGCGGCCAGGGTTTCCAGACCCACCGGGCCGCCATTGTAATTCTGGATGATGGCGGTGAGCATCCGCCGGTCCACGGCATCCAGGCCCAGCTTGTCCACCTCCAGCCGGCTCAGGGCCAGGTCGGCGGCCTCCTTGGTGATGGTGCCGTCGCCCATGATCTGGGCAAAGTCCCGCACCCGGCGCAGGAACCGGTTGGCAATCCGGGGGGTTCCCCGGCTCCGGGAGGCAATCTCCATGGCGCCCCGGGGGTCAATGTCCATGCCCAGGATGGCGGCGGAACGGGTGACGATTTTCGCCAGCTCCTCCGGCTGGTACAGCTCCAGCCGCAAAGAAACGCCGAACCGGTCCCGCAGGGGGGCAGAGAGCTGGCCCGCCCGGGTGGTGGCGCCCACCAGGGTGAACTTGGGCAGATCCAGCCGGATGGAGTTGGCGCTGGGGCCTTTGCCCACGATGATGTCGATGGCAAAATCCTCCATGGCGGGGTAGAGAATCTCCT
>CAMEWH010000173.1:0-2902 GCA_945940335.1 uncultured Clostridia bacterium
TTGCCCACGATGATGTCGATGGCAAAATCCTCCATGGCGGGGTAGAGAATCTCCTCCACCACCCGGTTTAAGCGGTGGATTTCGTCAATAAACAGGATGTCCCCGGGGTTCAGGTTGGTCAGCAGGGCCGCCAGATCCCCGGGCTTTTCAATGGCCGGGCCGGAGGTGACCCGGATGTTCACCCCCATCTCGTTGGCGATGACCCCCGCCAGGGTGGTTTTGCCCAGGCCGGGAGGGCCGTAGAGCAGGGTGTGGTCCAGACATTCCCCCCGCTGCCGGGCGGCCTCAATGTAGACGGACAGATTCCCCTTGGCCTTCTCCTGGCCGGTGTAGTCGGAGAGCAGTTTGGGCCGCAGGCCGACCTCCGCCGAATCCTGGGGCACAAAGGTGGGGGTGATGATGGGCGCTTCCAGCCCTTCGGAAAATTCCAGACTCATTTCGTTCTCCTTACTTCATGACCATGGCTCTCAGGGCATAGCGCACCATTTCCTCTGTGCTGGCCTTGGGATCCACGCCTTTGAGTGCGGTGTTGATTTCGGCGGGGGAGTAGCCCAGCTCCTGCAAGGCGGCGGTGGCCATGGCGAGAGAGCCGGAAGCCTGGGGTGCCGCCGCGGGGGCCCCGGCGGAGAAGTCCAGCTCCATGCTGCCGCCGCCGATCTTGTCCTTCAGTTCCAAAATAATCCGCTGGGCGATCTTTTTGCCCACGCCCTGGGCGGCGGTGAGCATTTTTTCATCCCCGGTCATCACCGCCAGGGTGAAATTCTGGGGGCCTCCGGCGGAGAGAATGGCCATGGCTGCCTTGGGGCCGACACCGTTGACCCCGGTGAGCAGCTCGTAGCAGCGCTGCTCCTCCCGGGAGATAAAGCCGTAGAGATCAAAAGCATCCTCCCGGATGGATTCGGTGATAAACAGCCGGGCGTTGGTGCCCAGTTTCAGCTGGGCGGCGGTATAAGCCGTCACATGGCAGCCGTAGCCCACCCCGCCGCAGTCGATGACGGCAAGTCCGGGCTCCAGAATGGTCACATTGCCGGAAACATAGTAAAGCATAGGTTCCCTCCTGATGGAGAAGATTTTTGTTCTGATCGGTTTGACTCAGTAAACCGGTAAATTGTAATTTGAAGCGCAGCTCGCTACCCCAATGCGCACCGGCATATGTGTCATCCGGGGCTCTTGGGTGGTGCCCGGTAACGTTTTTGCGTGCCAGACTACAACAACCGCCCAGCCAGTGTAGGGGAGGCTCGTAGCCTCCCGCGCAGTATAATCCACAAAAATAAACCGGGTTGGGCGAATTCGTACGATGTCAGACACGATACCATTCAACGGAACACTCAATTTCGTTACGTTGCGGGCGGCTACGAGCCGCCCCTACAGTGGGTGCGGTTCAAACCATCAAATTACAATTTGTCCGCCTCCGGGGCAAGGGTGAATGGTGTTATTTCTTTTGTGCCGCTGCCAGCAGGGAGGTGCTTGACCGCGCGTGGCACAGTGCGATGGCCACGGCGTCGGCGGCGTCGTCGGGCTTGGGTACCGCGGAAAGGTGGAGGATGCGCTTGGTCATGTCCATTACCTGATGCTTGCTGGCGCTGCCGTAGCCCACCACGGCCTGCTTGACCTGCATGGGCTTGTATTCAAAAACCGGCACCCCTGCCTGCTGCACGGCAAGCAGAATCACCCCCCGGCTCTGGGCCACGTTGATGCCGGTGGTGACGTTGTGACCAAAGAACAGCTCCTCAATGGCCACCGCGTCCGGCTTCTCCATCATCAAAAGCTGAACCATGTCGTTGTAGATCACGCTGAGCCGCCAGGCAAATTCCGTGTTGGGCGGGGTGGTGATGGCCCCGCACCGCAGCAGCTGGAACTGGTTCCGCTCCGCGGCGATGAGGCCGAAGCCGGTGATGCCGTAGCCGGGGTCAATGCCCAGAATTTTCATCACAGGCCCCCCCGGCTGATGCACACCAGCTGATAAATCACAAACAGAATAAACAGGACCAGGCCGCCCCGGGCTGCCCACACCTGCCAGGTCGGGCGGGGTTCATAGCCTTCGGGCTGTTTTTCTTCATTTTCCATGGATTTCACCTCAAAGGGTATCATAACACATTTGTTCTCATTTTCCTACCACTTTTTTTGATGGGGAGAAAAAATTCCTCCTGCCCATACATTTTCTGCTGCTGCCCGGACATACTACTGCTGAAAAGGCGGGTGGGTAAATGGAGGAATTCTCCTTAGCAACCAGGATCTATGCCGGTGCAGGCGCCGTTTCGGCCTTGGAAACCTTCGGGGCAAAGCGCGTGTTTCTGGTAACGGATCCCTACTTTATGAAAAACGGTACGGCCCAGCGGGTTGCGGCTCTGGCGAAGGCGGAACAGGTGGAATATTTTGACCGGGTTCAGCCAGACCCCACCGTGGCTCTGGCGGCGGAGGGCACCGCAAAGCTCCGGGAATTTGCCCCGGATTTGTTGGTTGCCCTGGGAGGCGGCAGCGCCATGGACTGTGCCAAGGCCATGACCTATTTTGCCCAGGGAGAGGTGAAGCTGGTGGCTATTCCAACCACCTCCGGCTCCGGTTCGGAGGTGACGGATTTCGCCATCCTCACCCACGGCAAGGCCAAGCATCCCTTGGTGGATGAAAAGCTGCGGCCCGCCGCCGCCATTCTGGACAGCGACCTGCTGAAGGAGCTGCCCCCCGGGCTGATCGCGGACTCCGGCTTTGATGTGCTGACTCACGCTTTGGAGGCCTATGTGGCAACCGGTGCCGGCGCTTTCTCTGACATGCTGGCCCGGGAGAGCTTCCGCATTGCCTATGCGGTGCTGCCGGCCTCCTATGCGGGCAGGCAGGAGGTGCGGCTCAGGATGCACCTGGCCTCCACCATGGCGGGCATGGCCTTCTCCCAGGCGGGGCTGGG
>CAMEWH010000174.1:0-2804 GCA_945940335.1 uncultured Clostridia bacterium
TAATGTTTCATCAGATTGAGCCGCTCCATGAGATCGTCCACGGAGCGTTCCGGTTGGGTGGGCTTCTTTTCGATGCGGCACTTTGCCGCCAGCTTGTCCATCAGGTGGTTGGTCACCGCCGCCCGGGAAAACATCATCGGCCCGGCAGCGTGATTTTCCGCGCCAGTGTCTGCCGGGCGGGTCATAATCTCATCGGCAAAGCCCAGGTCGACCGCCGTGTGGGCATCCATCCAGGTTTCCGCATCCATCAGGTGGGACAGCTTGGCGCGGCTCATGCCGGTCTTGATCTCATAGGCGTTGATGATGGATTCCTTGACCTCGTCCAGCATGGCGATGGCTTTCTGCATTTCTGCGGCATCGCCCATAGCCATGGTGGCGGGATTGTGGATCATCAGCATCGACACAGGAGACACCAGCACCCTGGTGCCAGCCATGGCAATGACAGAAGCGGCAGAGGCAGCGATGCCGTCAATCTTAACGGTCACGCTGCCTCTGTAATCCATGAGCATATTGTAGATTTGAGCCGCAGCCACACAGTCGCCGCCGGGGCTGTTGATCCAGACCGTGATATCGCCGCTCCCGGCATTCAGTTCCTCCCGGAACAGCTGGGGCGTGATATCATCGTCAAACCAGCTTTCCTCGGCGATGGTGCCGTTCAGCGTGAGAATCCGCTGCTCCGGTTCCGTCTCCGTTGGAGCCTGATTCGTCCAGTTCCAAAACTTCTTCATTTTCGGTTTCCTCCTTTCCCGCGAAGATGCCCGCGTCCTGCAGCTTGGTCATGTTTCCGTTGATGAGATATAGGTCACCGCCGAGTTCGGCAGGGATGCGGTCCAGGTTTTCCAGTTCCCGGATGTCGTTGGCAGACATCCAGCCGTTCTGTCTGGCGGTGGCGTAGCCGTTCATCCGGCTCTCGTAGTCGCCGCGCAGCAGACCGTCCACGTTGAACTTCACGAAATACGATTCCTTTTCTTTCTCCGAAAGCAGTGCCCGGTTGATGGCCTGCTCCCAGCGCACGATCCACGGCTCCAGCGTGTATTTCACAAATTCCAGCGACTGCTGCTCAATATTGGAAAAGCTCGACTTCTCCAGATCGCCGACCATGTGGGGTGGCACCCGGAAAATTCGAGCGATTTCGTCTATCTGAAATTTTCTGGTTTCGAGGAACTGCGCCTGTTCCGGAGAGATGGAGATGGGCGTGTATTTCATGCCCTCCTCCAGCACAGCCACCTTATTGGCGTTGCCGCTGCCCCCGAAGGCCGCGTTCCAGCTGTCCCGGACACGGGCAGGGTCTTTCACTGTCCCCGGATGCTCCAGAATGCCGCCGGGGGTAGCGCCGTTGGCGAAGAACTTGGCTCCGTACTCCTCACAGGCAATCGCCATACCGATGGCATTCTTTGCCATGGCAATGGGGCTGTATCCGACCAGACCGTCAAAGCCCAGGCCAGGAATGTGCAGCACATCGGAGGGTTTCAGAATCACCGTGCCGTCCTTCATGGTCGGCGCATCGGAATCCTGCACCTGATACTGGTAGTAGAGGTGGCCCATATCGTCCCGGTCAACGGTCATGCGGTTGGGCATCAGCGGATACAGTGCAACGACCTCGCCTTTGCCGTTTCGGATAATCTGGGAGTAGGAGTTGCCCCACAGCAGCAGATGGGACATGGCGGTTTCCCGGAACACAAAGCTGGTCATCTCCGGGTTCGGCTCGTCATGGAGAATGCGGTACAGCGGATGCTTCAGCGCCTTTTCCTTGCTGCCGTCCTCCCGGTACTGATACAGATGCACAGGCAGACCGGCAATGGCCTCGGACAGGATGCGGACGCAGGCGTAGACAGCAGTCATCTGCATAGCGGAGCGTTCATTTACCGGTTTGCCCGAGGTGGACTGACCGAGGAAGAAGCGGTAGCCGCTGCCGTTCGTGCTGTTGGTGGGCTTATCCCGGGAATGGAATAGTCCGGATAAAATGCCCATAGGAAATCACTCCCTTCATATAAAAAGGATGCCCCGGTCATCGTAGACGGAAGCACCCGTGTCATTGCCACAGCGGATCGCACGATCTAACGCCATGATGGTAGCCACCGCACCGTCAATCTTCTCCGTGGACTTTTCCTTGTCCGGTTTGATGTTGCCCGCCGGGTCGGTGCGGATGAAGATGTTGTCCATCATCCAGCGCAGCACCGGGTGACCGCCGTGGGCGATTTTCTCCTCCAGCACCAGCTTCATCAGTTCTTTGGTGGGAGGAGACATATCCTTGAAGCCCTGCCCAAAGGGAACGACTGTAAAACCCATGCCTTCCAGGTTCTGCACCATCTGCACAGCGCCCCAGCGGTCAAAGGCAATCTCCCGGATGTTGAAGCGTTCGCCCAGCCGCTCAATGAATTTCTCAATGTAGCCGTAGTGAACCACATTGCCCTCGGTGGTCTGCAGCGTTCCCTGGCGCTCCCAGACATCATAAGGCACATGGTCGCGCCGGACGCGGAGGTCGAGATTGTCCTCCGGTATCCAGAAGTACGGAAGCACCATATACTTATCGTCCTCATCCTGGGGTGGGAACACCAGCACGAAAGCGGTAATATCGGTGGTGGAGGACAAGTCCAGACCGCCGTAGCAAACCCGGCCCTCCAGATCATCCTCGTTGACCAGGAACGCGCATTTGTCCCACTTGTCCATGGGCATCCAGCGGACAGCCTGCTTGACCCACTGGTTCAGGCGCAGCTGACGAAAAGCGTTCTCCTCGCCGGGGTTCTGCTTTGCCGATTCGCAGGCATCCTGTACCTTGTCGATGCCGACCGTAATTCCAAGGG
>CAMEWH010000175.1:0-2780 GCA_945940335.1 uncultured Clostridia bacterium
GTGACTATTCTACCATATGAATCCGTAGAAGTAAAGTATTAGTATTAACGCACTACTAGGGCAACACCGCACAATGGGAGCGGCGGGCTTCGGTGGATCTTTTGCCCCAATCGTGCAGTATGAAAAATGGGAAATACATCCAGTATTCCCACATTTTCCATACTTTCGCTCGGGTCAAAATCTCTCGCCGAATCACCTTGCCCCATTATGCGGTGTTGCCCTGGGTATAAATTGTGGTATGATTGCCACTGGCAATCATCAGGATTCTGATTCGCTGCGCGGAGCACCACGCTCGGTTCGTTTTTGCACGCCATAAAGTGGCTGGGCAATGATTTTACTGCACAGAAACGTTACCGGGCTTTACCCAGGAGTCCCGGATGACACACCACCCCGGTGCGCCATTGTCCGCGGGCACTGCCCGCAAAAACCGCAGGCAGGTATTTCCTGTCTGCGGTTTGCGCATATTCGACTGTTTTCGGGGGAAAGTAGCTTTGTCAGATGGCGCGGTAGATGTTCAGCACACAGCTGGCGGTGTCCTGCAGATGGGTGGTCTGGGCCAGACGCTGGGCACCTGCTTTGCTGATTCGGAACAGGTGGGGCGTCATGGCAAACAGATTGCGAATCTGCTCCCCTTCCAGGGTAAAGGAAAACCGGATGGGCCGGGATTCCACCAGCCGGAAGCCCGGCAGGGTGGGGATGGTGTTTTTCTCCTTGTGGGTCAGTTCCTCATAGACGATGGATTTCAGACCCAGCAGATGATCCTCCGCTGCCAGCACCTGGAAGAACAGCCCCTCCGGCTGCAGTACCCGCCGGAATTCCTCCGGCAGTGTCAGGGCGAACAGGCTGGTCAGGGTGCCGGCGCTGCCGTCGGCCACGGGAATGTGGGCGGCGGTGGCGCAGAGCCAGGTGTGCTCCTTGTATTTTCCGGCGGCGCAGCGCACGGCCTCTTTGGAGATGTCCAAGCCGGTGAGGGATGCGTTCATGGCCTGGGCCAGACGGGCAGAGTAGTAGCCTTCCCCGCAGCCGATGTCCAGAATTTCCCCCTGCGCGTTGTGGGCGAGAGCTGCCCGGTTCAGTTCCTCCGAAATGGGGGAATAGAACCCGGCCTCCAGAAAGGTCCGGCGGGAGAGCACCTGCTCCCGGGTGTCGCCGGGGGAGAGGGAATGCTTCTGCTGCACGGCCAGCAGGTTCACATAGCCCTGGCGGGCGATGTCGAAGCTGTGGCGGTTTGGGCAGACGAGGCGCTTTTCCTCCCGGCGCAGGGATTGGGCGCAGATGGGGCAGATCAGTTCCATCGTTGTGCTCCCTTCGTTTTTTGTATATTGTACCCTGTTTTTTGAAAAAGGTCAATGGAAAGGATGTGAGGTCAATGCGGCGAATATGCAGCTTGCTGTGCTGCCTGTGTCTGCTGATCCTTCCGGTGTCGGCGGAGGGAGTGGGAAAGTATGTGGCGCTGACCTTTGATGACGGTCCCTCCGGCCGGTATACCGATCGGCTGCTGGACGGACTGAAGGAGCGGGGGGCTCACGCCACCTTTTTGCTGTGCGGCTACCGCATCAAACAATATCCCGCCGAGACCCAGCGCATCATTGACGAGGGCCATGAGATCGGAAATCACGGCTACAGCCACAAAAACATGCAGCAGCTCAGCCGCCGGGAGATCGCCCAGGAGCTGATGGATACCCAGACCCTTTTGCCGGAAAACTGCCGCGTCCGCTTCCTCCGCCCGCCCGGGGGCTGCTGCAGCGACGCTGTACGTCAGGTAGCCGAGGCCCGCAATCTGGCTGTTTTGAACTGGTCTGTGGACCCCAGGGACTGGGCCATCCAGGACCCTGCCGCCATTGAGCAGGCGGTGCTGAAGCATGTATCGGACGGGGATGTGATCCTGCTCCATGACATGTCCGACAGCTCCGTCACCGCCGCTCTGCACATCATCGACCAGCTGGCCGCCCAGGGTTACAGGTTTGTCACGGCTTCGGAGCTGGCGGCCCTCCGGGGCTGTATCCCAAAGGCGGGGAGGACCTACACCCATTTTCCTCCCAAAACATAAAACACGGAACCAACCGGGAAGGCTGGTTCCGTTTGTTTTCTGGTCGGGAGAAAAATTACAGCTTGCTGTATTCTACGGCGGTGAGGGCGGTGAGCTTGGCGTTGTTGTACACCAGGCGGATGTTGGAGGCCAGGCTGTCGCCGCCGGTGATCTCTGCCACCCGGGCCAGCAGGAAGGGGGTGGTCTCCTTGCCTTTGATACCCTGGGCGTTGCACTCGGCAATGGCCTGGTCGATGGCGGCATCGATCACGTCCTTGGGCATGGAGTATTCGGCGGGGATTGGGTTGGTCACCAGCATACCGCCGCCCAGCGCCATGTCGTTCTGCGCCTTGAAGGCTGCGGCCAGTTCGGCAGGGGAGTCCATCCGGTAGTCCACGCCGAAGCCGGAGGAGCGGGTGTAGAAAGCGGGCAGCTCCTCGGTCTGATAGCCCAGCACGGGAACGCCCTTGGTCTCCAGGTATTCCAGGGTCAGACCCAGGTCCAGAATGGATTTGGCACCGGCGCACACCACCATCACGGGGGTGCGGGCCAGCTCTTCCAGGTCGGCGGAGATGTCCATGGTGGTCTCGGCCCCCCGATGCACGCCGCCGATGCCGCCGGTGGCAAAGAAGCGGATGCCGGCCATGTGGGCGATCATCATGGTGGTGGTCACGGTGGTGGCACCGTCCTCGCCCTTGGCGCACAGCACCGCCAGGTCCCGGCGGGAGGCCTTGTGGATGGCCCGGCCCTT
>CAMEWH010000176.1:0-2775 GCA_945940335.1 uncultured Clostridia bacterium
GCTGCCAGCTCTCCCAAAGGGAGAGCCAAGAGGGGCGTTGCCGTATCTGCCCGCCGAATTACAATTTTCCTGTTCAGCACCAATGGCCAAAAAGCGAAATTGTGAATTGGAATTGTAAAATTGTCCCTTGACTATTTTTGATTTCCTTCTCATAATATGCTTGTCAACTAACTACCATATGAGGTGATTTGTATGAACGGCACCATGCGTGTTGCAATTATGGAAGGAATCGGGAAGATGGGCCTTACGGAGCGTCCCATCCCCACCCCCAAGGATGACGAAGTCCTGGTCAAACTGGAATACGTCGGCATCTGTGGCTCCGATATGCACTATTATGAAAAAGGCGCCATCGGCGATTTCGTGGTGGAGCCTCCCTTTGTCCTGGGTCATGAGCCCGGCGGCACCGTTGTGGAGGTGGGCAGCAAGGTCAGCCATCTGAAGGTGGGTGACCGGGTTGCTCTGGAGCCCGGCAAAACCTGCGGCCACTGCAAGTACTGCCGCCAGGGTAAGTACAATCTGTGCCCGGACGTGGTTTTCTTTGCCACACCTCCCGTGGACGGCGTGTTCCAGGAGTATGTGGCCCACGAGGCCGATCTGTGCTTCAAGCTGCCCGACAATGTGAGCACCCTGGAGGGCGCCCTGATCGAGCCCCTGGCCGTTGGTTTCCACGCCGCCATCACGGGGGATGCCCACCTGGGCCAGAAGGCCGTGGTGATGGGCGCCGGCTGCATCGGCCTGGTGTCCATGATGGCCCTGAAGGCCCGGGGCGTTCAGCAGGTCTATGTGGTGGACATCATGGACAAGCGCCTGGAGAAGGCCATGGAGCTGGGTGCCACCGGCGTGATCAACGGCAAGAAGGAAGACGTGGTTGCCAAGGTGATGGAGCTCACCGGCGGCGAGGGCACCGATCTGGTGATCGAAACCGCAGGCAGCGAGTTTACCTGCCGTCAGGCCATCCAGATGGCCGGCAAGGGCAGCACCATCGTCCTGGTGGGCTACAGCAGAACCGGCGAAATGACGCTGCCCACGGACTTCATCCTGAACAAGGAACTGACCCTGAAGTCCATCTTCCGCTACCGCCACATTTACCCCACCGCCATCGAGGCAGTATCTTCCGGCAAGATCAACCTGAAGGGCATTGTCACCGACATCTTCCCCCTGTCCGATATCCAGCACGCCATGGACGAGAGCGTCCGCAACAAGGCGGATATCGTCAAAGCCGTCATCAAAATCGAAGAATAATCCCGGAGCCCGGCCTTCGTTGGCCGGGCTGCCGCTATTTCCGGGCATATTTCCGCTTGGTGGCCATGCCGCCCCGGATGTGCCGCTCCTGCTTGTTCCGGTCCAGGACCGCTCTGGCCTGGGCGTAGAGCTGGGGGTGGTTTTGATGCAGCCGACAGGTGATGTCCTTGTGTACGGTGGATTTGGAAATGCCGAAATGCCGGGCGGCAGCCCGGACGGTGGCACCGGTTTCAATGATGTACACAGCCAGTTCACAGGCTCGCTTCTCAATCGGTTCTGTCATATCGTAACCTCCGATGCTGTGTGCTGGAACAACATTATGCCCCAATGGGGGAGGATATGCGCTCTTGACACCTTCTCCCAAAAGGAATAGAATAGGGAAAACAAAGGAGTGTGAGCCGAAATGATTTATTTTAACAACGATTACAGCGAGGGCTGCCACGAAAAGGTGCTCTCCCGGCTGATTGAAACCAATATGGCCCAGTCTTTGGGCTATGGGGAGGATGAATACTGCGCTGCCGCCGCCGCAAGGATTCGGGCAAAATGCGGCCGGGAGGACATTGCCGTCCACTTTCTGGTGGGCGGAACCCAGGCCAACCTGACGGTGATCGACGCCGCCCTGCGGCCTCACCAGGGAGCCCTGGGCCCGGACACCGCCCACATCAACGTCCACGAAACCGGTGCGGTGGAGGCAACCGGCCACAAGGTGCTGTGGGTGCCCCATCAGGACGGCAAAATCACCGCCGCCCAGGTGGCGGAAACGGTCCGCGCCCACCGCACCAACGGAGCCACCGAGCATACCGTCCAGCCCAAACTGGTGTACATCTCCAACCCCACGGAGTTGGGAACGCTGTACACCCTGGCGGAATTGGAGGAATTGTCCCAAACCTGCCGGGAGCTGGGGCTGTACTTATTTCTGGACGGCGCCCGGCTGGGTTACGGCCTGGCCGCCCGGGGCAATGATGTGACTCTGCCGGATATTGCCCGACTGTGCGATGTATTCTACATCGGCGGCACCAAGGTGGGCGCCCTGTTCGGCGAGGCGGTGGTCATCACCAACCCGGCTATCAACGAGGATTTCCGCTATCTCATCAAGCAGCACGGCGGAATGCTGGCCAAGGGCCGGCTGCTGGGGGTGCAGTTCGATGCGCTGATGGAGGACGATCTGTATTTCCATATCGCTGCCCATGCCGACCGTCTGGCGGACAGATTGCGGGAGAAATTCCAATCCCTGGGTGTTCCCTTCCTGGTGGAGAGCACCACCAATCAGCTGTTCCCCATTCTGTCGGATGCGATCCTGGAGAAGCTGGCCGGGAAGTATGTGTTCTGTGAGCAGGAGCGGGTGGATGGGACCCACCGGGCCGTCCGGTTCTGCACCAGCTGGGCAACGAGCGAGGAGAATGTGGATGCCCTCTGCGCCGACCTGGACGCGCTGCTGGGCTGAGTCCGGGCCTTCCCCGTATTCAAATTGTTGTTTGGCGTACCGGAACCGGCGCCCCCTTGGCTCCCCCTCTGGGGGAGCTGGCTGCCCCG
>CAMEWH010000177.1:0-2757 GCA_945940335.1 uncultured Clostridia bacterium
CCCCCATAGGGGGAGCCAAGGGGCGCGTCGGTTCCGGTACGCCAAATTACAATTTCCCAGGATGCCCATGATCAAATCATCCAGTTGATCACCATGGTCACCCCTGCCAGCACCGGCTGGTGGAGCAGGTAGATGGTCAGGGAATGTCTCCCCATGGCCCGCAGCAGCCGGATGGGTGGGAGGTCGGGAGAGACACCGGGGAATCGGGTCCTTTTCTCCCGGTAGAGGGTCCGGCCCAGCACCGCTCCCAGCAGGAAAAAGCCCAGGTTGGGAAGCAGAGGAAAATAGTCCGAGGAAATAAATCCGTCCGGGCAGATGCCCAGGGGGATCAGCGCCCAGTGGGCGTCAAAATACACCCGGGCCAGCACCAGTCCCGCCGCCGTCAGCACAAGCCCCAGCAGGGCCAGGCTCCAGCTGGGTAGCCGGCGCAGCCAGTGCCACAGCACCATGCACACGCCCAGGCAGTGAAGGGCGCCGAACCAGATGATGATGCCCCTGTCCGCCAGACCCAGCAGGTACATTCCCGCCGTGACGGCGGTGCACAGAAGTCCGCAGGCGAACACCAGTCCGCCCCGGCCCATTCTTCCGCTGCCCAGGGTGGCGCTGATGCCGGAAATCACCAGGAAGACGAAGCCGCAGTTGTTCTTGATGAACAGGTACCATTCCGGCTCCTGCCAGGAAAAAACGCCCCATAAATCCACCAGATCATACACAAAATGGATGATGAGCATTCCCAGCAGGGCCAGGCCCCGGGCGGCATCCAGCTCCCAGATGCGGTTTTTCATCCGTTGTTCCCCATGGCGGCGTTGGCTTCCTCTTCCAGCACCCGGTAAGCCACCTTGCCCACCAATGTCTTGGGCAGCTCCTTGCGGAACTCAATTTCCCGGGGCATGGCGTACTTGGCGATGTGCTTGGAGCAGTAGTTAAGCAGCTCTTCCTTTAATTCCTCCGTGGGCTCCACCCCGGGCATGGGCACCACATAGGCCTTCACCCGCTGCACCCGGTAAGGGTCCTTCACGCCGATGACGCAGGACAGCAGCACCTTTTCGTGTCCGTCGATGATATTTTCCAGCTGGGAGGGGTAGACGTTGTAGCCGGAGGTGATGATCATCCGCTTCATCCGCTGACGGAAATACACGAAACCATCCTGGTCCATGTGGCCCAGGTCGCCGGTGTGGAGCCAGATGCGGCCGTCGTAGTGGCGGCGCAGGGTGGAGACGGTCTCCTCAAGGTTGTCCATGTAGCCCATCATCACTGTGGGACCGGAGACGCAGATTTCGCCTTCGATGTTGGGCTCCACCTCGTTGGTGGTACCGGGCTCCACAATTTTATAGAAGGTATCCGGGAAGGGAACGCCGATGGAGCCCGCCCGGGCATAGTCCTTGGGAGTCAGGCAGGAGGCGGTGACGCACTCGGTAGTGCCGTAGCCCTCCCGAATCTGCTCGCTGCAGCCGTGGGCCTTCAGAAAGGCGTCCACCTTCTTCTTCAGCTCCGGGGAGAGGCTGTCGCCGCCAGAGAAGATGCCCCGCAGGAAGCTCAAGTCCGCGCCCTCCAGCTTTTCCGCCCGGAGCAGAGCCTCAAACAAAGTGGGCACGCCGGGAATCAGGTTGGGCTTCTGCTTCACCAGCACGTCGGCATAGGTGTTCACGTTGAACTGGGGGATCAGGATGCAGGTGCCGCCGGCAATCAGGGGGGTGTGGATGCCGATGCCCAGGCCGAAGCCATGGAACACGGGCATCACGGAGAGCATCTTCATCCCGGCGATTTCCTCCATAGTGAAGCCGGAGGCGGCGATGGTCTGCAATGCCAGGGCGTTGAAATTCAGGTTGGAGAGCATGATGCCCTTGGTGGTGCCGGTGGTGCCGCCGGAATAGAGGATGGCGCCGCACTCGTCATACTTGCCGTCGTCGGCGGGGAGCACTTGATTCCGCCCGGCGGCAACCATCTTGTACCACAGGGTGTAGCCGGTTTTGGGCAGCTTCTTGATGGCCCGGGCGCCCTTGGTCATGGGATAGAGCAGGCTCAAAGGAGCGGGAAGCTCATCGGCCACCTTGGCGATGAGGATTTCGCAGGGACTGTCCAGCTGGGGCAGGATCTCTGCCACCTTGTAATAGAACTGGTCCAGGGTGAGGATGGCCTTGGATTTGGAGAAATTCAGGTAGAAAGCGATCTCCTGGGCGGCGGACAGGGGATGGATCATGTTGGGCACTGCGCCGATGCGGTTCAGAGCATAGAAGCAGTCCAGCGCCTGGGGGGTGTTGGCCATGCAGATGGTCACCCGGTCACCCTTGCGGATGCCCATTTTGTACAGGCCCTTGGCAGCGGCCTCAATGCGCTGCATGAATTCCTGATAGGAGGTCTTTTTGCCCATGAACACATAGGCGGTGTTGTTCGGCTTCCGCTTTGCTGCCTGCGCCACCAGCTGGTACATGGTGGCGTGGGGGTAATCCAGGGACGCGGGGGCATTGCCGTAGTATTTCAGCCAGGGAGAGGAGGAGGCCAAGCCCATAATGACAGTTCATTTCCTTTCTGTTTGACCCCAAAGGGGGGATAAAGTGAAGATATAACATGCTTATCAGCCATCAGATAAATTGTAATTTGGCGTTCCGGAACCGGCGCACTCCTTGGCTCCCCCTCTGGGGGAGCTGGCTGCCCCGTAAGGGGCAGACTGAGAGGGTAATGCCGGTGTTGTTGCCTTCTCCGCGGCACCCTCTCAGTCAGCCTGTTCGGCTGACAGCTCTCCCAAAGGGAGAGCCA
>CAMEWH010000178.1:0-2732 GCA_945940335.1 uncultured Clostridia bacterium
CGCTGTGAACTTTTCGTTAATTATTTTGCTGTCTACTTGACGGGGCGCAGTTCAGCGGAACCGGGGGCTTCTTCTTATTCTTCCGGCTGCCCCCGGAAGGGGGCAAAAACGCGCTCCAGTACGGAAATGTCGTACAGGGCAACCAATGCAAAGCCGCAGATCAGCCAGAAAAAGCCCAGCAGCAAAAATACCTGAGGCAGCAGCAAAAACAGCAGGCCCGGCAGCAGATTCATCGCCGTGACCAGCAGCAGCTTGGGCAGATTGGACAGGCTGAGCAGCACCGCATTCACCACCAAATCCCGGATCCTTCCGGGGAACTGGGACAGCAGGGGAAATATCAGCTCCATAACAAACAGAAGCACAAAGGCAAAGAAGAAGATCACACCGATCACCGCCATCCGGCCGGGGAAGTCCAGATAGGCGACAAGATAATAATCCAGCCCCAGCACGAAGGCGAAAAAGGCGACAGCCAGCCACAGCGCCGTGGCCTTGCCGAAGTGCTTTCGGAATGCCCCGAAGAAAACTTTCCCACCGCAGGGCTCCCCGGCCCGGAAGGCATACAGCGCCGTGAGCATGGCGGTGGTGGAAGCTCCAACGGTAAAAACCGGAAGGCAGCACACCAGCCACAGCAAATTGATGCGGGTGAGGTCCACCAGCCTGCCGCAGAAGGTCATCAGTTTGGAATCGGGATTGAAATTCATAGGGTCACACTTTTCCTTTATTTCCCCCGGGATCGCCGGGCTTTACGATATGGGTTTTGGACAGCTGCTGCAGGGATTCCTCATACCGGTCGTTGGCCAGGGCGGTATAGAGGATATCCACCACATTCAGCTGGGACATGCGGGAGGACATGGCGCCGCTGCGGAACAGGGATTCGGCGGCGGAGGTATACAGCCGGTAGTCCGCCAGCTCCGAAACCGGGGAGCGGACACAGCGGGTGATGGCAATGATGGGGGTATGGTTCTGCTTCAGGGTTTTCATGCACTCGATGATCTCCACCGTGGCGCCGGAATAGGAAATGACCAGGCCCAGATCCTCCTGGGTGGCGTTCCGGGCCTGCAGGAGCTGGGAATGCCAGTCCTCATTGATGATGCACAGCTTGTTCAGCCGCAAAAATTTCAGGTAGGCATCCTTCGCCGCGCACAGCGACGCTCCCAGGCCAAACAGATAAATGACCTTCGCCCTGCGCACCTGGTCCACACAGGCACGCAGCACCTGCACATCCAGCAGCTCCTTGGTTTCCTCCAGGGAGATGATATTCAGATAGGTTACTTTTTCAATAATCTCCTCCAGGGAATCGGAACGGGCGATCTCCTTTTGTTCCGTCTTTTGGTTCCGCTCCCGCAGGGCCAGCTCATAGGTCACCGCCTTGCGGAATTCCTTATAGCCGGAGTAGCCCGTGTGGCTGCACAGGCGGACGATGGTGGAAGGAGAGGAAAAGGTTTGCCGCGCCAGCTCGTGGACGCTCATATCCACCACCAGCTGGGGATTTTCCAGAATCCGCTCCGCAACCCCCCGCTCCGTGCTGGAGAAGGACTGGGAGCGTTCCCGGAGGCTCAGCAGTGCGCTGCTCATGACAATACCGCCTTTCTGGCCCAAAAAGGGGACATATGCACATTTTACCGGTTTTGATGGGGAAAGGCCATTCGCTTTGTCACTAAAAAGTACCACATGATTTTGTGCAAAACGTACATTAACCATTTCTCTGCCCCGGATTTGTTTCATGAAATCTGCCGAAAAACGTGGTTTTTAACCAGCGTTTGGAACTTTGTTTCAATAAAAGCGCCAGTTATTGACACAAAATGTATTTTGCGCTAAGATAGCAGCAAAGGGAATTGCCCGTTCCCGGATACGGCTTTTCCGGCGCAAGCCGATGAGCATACAATTTTTATTAGGAGGAAAACATATGAAGAAGATTATCGCGCTGATGCTGGCATGTATGATGATCGTGGGTATGTTCGCTGTCTCCGCCGCTGCCGAGACCTCCGAGAAGCCCGACACCATCGTCGTCATGGCTCCCCCCGTCACCGGCTCCTACCTGGAAAACCTGAAGGTCTGGGCCGCCGACTTTAATGCTCTGTACCCCCACCTGACTGTGGAAGTGATCGAGACCTCCTGGGGCGATCATTCCGGTAAGCTGTCCACCATGGCACAGGCCGGTGAAGCTCCCGACATCGCCGAAATCTCCTCCGGCGCCCTGGGCACCTACGTGGAGATGGGCGTTGCCATCGATATCGCCAAGTACATGGATGCCGAACGTCTGGCTGACTATGACTCCAACGCCCTGGATTATATGTCCCTGGAAGGCACCGTCTACGGCCTGCCCCTGTATCTGACCATCCAGTCCATCGGCGCCAACAAGACCCTGATGGAAGAGCTGGGCATTGATGTGGCCAAGATCCAGAACGAAGGCTGGACCTATGAGGAGTTCCTGGATGTGATTAAGCTGGGCACTGCCGACGGCCGCTACGGCTTCGTCTTCGCCAACTCCGGCGTTACCGCTTCCGATATGCTGAACATCTTCGGCGCCGGCGCAGGCCTGAGCAACAACTTCACCGAAGACCTGAAGTACACCTTCACCTCCGACAATATGCTCACCCTGCTGTCCGCCATCGAGGAGATGACCAAGTCCGGCTATATGCCCAACTTCGGCGTGGAAGCCGGACAGCGTATGGTTATGTGCCAGACCGGCAACGCCATGATCTTCGGCAAGGCCATGCCTCTGTTCGAGA
>CAMEWH010000179.1:0-2729 GCA_945940335.1 uncultured Clostridia bacterium
GCTGCCGCGCCGATACGTTATACAACAGTCAATGTGCTTACGAAAGCCGATAACCTAAATTTTAATTTGGCGGGCAGTGCCCGCGGCAATGGCGTATCGGGCGCGTATTTCGTCCGGGACTCCTGGATAAAGCCCGGTAACGTTTATGCGCACTTGGATAAACGGTTCTGTGTGCGTTTATGCCGTAGGGAACGGCCTGCGTGCCGTTCCGCCTGCCTCCGTTTATTGCACGGTACGTCGAATGGTGTATCGTCCGTTCCGTCCGATTCATCCAACACCGATACCATTCAACCAAACAGGGAGATGCCTCGGGATTTGGAACGGCACATAGGCCGTTCCATACGAATTTGTCCGACATGGTACCATTCAGCAAAACACGCAGTCTCATTATCTGGCGGGAGGCATGTGAGCTTCCCCCACGGTGGCTGGGCAATCATCCAAATTGCTACAGCGGCACAATGGCCATTTTGGAATCCAGTGTCATGGGTTCTCCGGTGATGGGATGGTTGAATTCCAGCCGTTTGGCGCAGAGAAGCTGGGTTTTGATTCCCAATTCTGCGGAATAGGCCATGCTTTCTTCGCTTCCGTATTGAGGGTCTCCCAGAATGGGGCAGCCGAGATAAGCGCAGTGGAGCCGCAGCTGGTGGGTGCGGCCGGTGATGGGGCGGAGCTCCAGGTGGGCGGTTTGCCCCTTTCGCGCCAGCACCTGGTATTCCGTGACGCAGGGCTTGCCCTCCGGGTCAATTTTTCGCAGCAGGCTGGGCAGGGGACAGCGGGCAATGGGAGCGGTGACGGTGCCGCTTTCCGACCGCGGGGCGCCGAACACCAGGGCGTGGTAGGTTTTCCTGGGCTTTTCCTGCTGCAAAAGGGCGTGAATATGGGCGCTTTTCGCCAGCAGAACAATGCCGAAGGTGTCCCGGTCCAGCCTGGTCAGGGGATGGAAGGCACTTTTTTGGTTGGTCTGCCGATAGTACCCCGCCACGAAATTGGCCAGGGTGCCGCAGTTCCGGGACCGGGAGGGGTGGATCAGCATCCCCGCCGGCTTGTCCACCGCCAGCAGCCAGTCATCTTCGTAGAGAATGGTCAGGTTCCCTTCCTCCGCCGGGTATTCCGGGGTTTCTTCCTCCAGGGCTACGGTGATGACATCCCCGGGCTGTACCAGGTAGTTTGTATGCTGAGGGATGCCGTTCACCCGGATGGAATCTCCCCACTTCAGCTTGTTCATCAGCCCGGTGGACATTTTCAGCTCCCCCAGCAGAAACGAGGACAGCCGTCCGGCCCGGGCGGCTGTGATTCGCAGTTCCATCCCATCACCTCCTGTACAATTCAAGTTTGAAACAGTAGGGGAGGCGTTTCGCCTCCCGCGCAGTACAACCCCACAAACATAACCCAGGTGGGGCGAATTCGAACGATGTTCCGATATGACCGTAGGGGGAGGCGTTTCACCTCCTGTTTATGTTGCGGAATTGGGACGGGAAACCGTCCCCTACGCGGCGGGACGTATTGCATACCATTCAACGGGACACGCAGTTAACCAATAAAAGCGGGAGGATGATATTCTCCTCTTGCAGCGGTGATTACCCGTCCCTTCTTAGTGAGAACAGCAGATCGTCATGCAGTATCCCGTCGTAGCCCAGAACGGCTTGGTGGAGGCGGCCCTCCTGCAGAAAGCCCAATCGGCGCAGCAGCTTGCCGGAACCGGGGTTATCGGCGAAGACTCTGGCGGTGACAGAGTTGACATCGTCCCGGGAAAGAAGGTGCTGAACCAGAGCGCCCAGCGCTTCGGTCATGACCCCCTGGGCGCTGTAGGGCTCTCCCAGCCAATAGGAGACTTGAAGGGAATTTGCTTTGTAGCGAAGAGAATCCTGTTCAACATAAATCATGCCCACAAAAGCATCCGTATCTTTTCGGGCGATGGCTACATGGCGATCATTGGTCAGGTTGTTACGGATATACTCCTCTGCTTCTTCAGTGGACTGACGCGCCATGGCATTATAGCGGAGCACAAACTCCGAGTTGCGGAACTGCAGATATGCTTGAAGGTCAGTTCCCTTCAGGTTCCGCAGAATCAGCCGCTGGGTTTCAAGATACATTTGGTTTTCTCCTTCAAAACAAAGAATCCCTGCCGGGGGTGCCGACAGGGATTGAAAAACTGCTTAGTTCAGAGCGGCCTTTGCCTTCTCCACCACGGCGGCGAAGGCAGCGGGATCGTGGATGGCCATCTCGGACAGGCTCTTCCGGTTCATGGTGATGCCAGCCTTGTGGACACCGTTCATGAAGGTGGAGTAGTTCATGCCGAAGGGAGCCACGGCGGCGCTCAGGCGGGCGATCCACATGGTGCGGAAGGTGCGCTTCTTCATCTTGCGGCCAGCGAAAGCGTAGTTGCCGGACTTCATCACGGCCTGCTTGGCCATCTTGAAGTGCTTGGACTTGGAACCCCAGTAGCCCTTGGCCAGCTTCAGGGTAGCATTTCTTCTCTTGCGCGTCATCATTGCGCCTTTAACTCTTGCCATTTCTGTATCCTCCTATCCTTATTTGTACGGAATCATCTTTTTGATGGCATCCACATTGGTCTGATCGGCGTATGCGGTTGCGCGCAGATGACGGGTACGCTTGGTGGTCTTCTTGGTGAGGATATGGCTCTTGAAAGCGTGTGCTCTCTTCACCTTACCGGTTTTGGTCAGGTTGAATCTCTTCTTTGCACCGCTATGGGTTTTCAGCTTGGGCAT
>CAMEWH010000180.1:0-2712 GCA_945940335.1 uncultured Clostridia bacterium
CCTCCATGGGCACGGACATCCCCCTGGCGGTGCTGTCGGAAAAGCATCAGCCCCTGTTTAATTACTTCAAGCAGCTCTTCGCCCAGGTCACCAATCCCCCCATCGATGCCCTGCGGGAGGAGATCGTCACCGACACCACCGTCTACATCGGCTCCGACGGCAACCTCCTCCAGGAAAAGGCGGAAAACTGCCGGGTGCTGGAGGTTCACAACCCCATTATCACCTCCGTGGAGCTGATGCAGATCCGCACCATGCAGCGCCCCGGCTTCCGGGTGGAGACGGTGAGCCTGCTGTACTACAAAAACTCCTCCCTGAAAACCGCCCTGGACAAGCTCTTTGTGGAGTGCGACCGGGCCTACCGGGCAGGCGCCAACGTGATCATCCTCTCCGACCGGGGCGTGGATGAATACCATGTGGCCATTCCCTCGTTGCTGGCCGTATCCGCCATGGAGCAGTATCTGGTGCGCACCAAAAAGCGCACCGCCGTGTCCATCATTCTGGAGAGCGCGGAGCCCCGGGACGTGCACCATTTCGCCACCTTGCTTGGCTACGGTGCCCGGGCCATCAATCCCTACCTGGCTCAGGAGTGCATTGCCGAGCTGGTGGAAAAGAACCGGCTGGACAAGGACACCCACCAGGCCATTGCCGACTACAACAACGCCGTGCTCCACGGCATTGTGAAGATCGCCTCCAAAATGGGCATTTCCACCCTGCAGTCCTACCAGTCCGCCCAGATTTTTGAGGCAGTGGGCATCTGCAAGGAGGTCATCGACGAATACTTTACCAACACCGTCAGCCCCGTGGAGGGCATCGGTCTGAAGGAGATCGGCGAGGGCGTCCAGTGGCGGCACAACCACGCCTTCGACCTGCTGGATCTGGGCGTGGACACCACCCTGGATTCCACCGGTGCCCACAAGCTCCGCTCCGGTAACGGTGCCGAGGACCATATGTACAATCCCCAGACCATTGTGGCCCTGCGGGAGGCCGTGCGCTCCGGCAGCTACGAGCGGTTCCGGGAGTACACCAACATGGTGGACGACGAGCGCAAGCCCCACACGCTCCGGGGGCTGATGGAATTCAACTTCCCGGCGGAGGGCATCCCCCTGGAGGAAGTGGAGCCCGCCAGCGAGATCGTTAAGCGGTTCAAGACCGGCGCCATGTCCTACGGCTCCATCTCCGAGGAAGCCCACACCACCATGGCCATCGCCATGAACACCCTGGGCGGCAAGTCCAATTCCGGCGAAGGCGGCGAGGACCCCGCCCGGTTCGGTACCAACAAGAACAGCGCCATCAAGCAGGTGGCCTCCGCCCGGTTCGGCGTGACCTCCGCCTACTTAAACAGCGCCAAGGAGATTCAGATCAAAATGGCCCAGGGTGCCAAGCCCGGCGAGGGCGGCCATCTCCCCGGCAAAAAGGTGTACCCCTGGATTGCCAAGACCCGCTGCTCCACTCCCGGCGTTTCCCTGATCTCCCCGCCGCCCCACCATGACATCTACTCCATCGAGGATCTGGCCCAGCTGATCTACGACCTGAAAAACGCCAACCGGGATGCCAGAATCTCCGTGAAGCTGGTGTCCGAGGCAGGCGTGGGCACCATCGCCGCCGGCGTTGCCAAGGCCGGTGCCGGCTGCGTGCTGATCTCCGGCTATGACGGCGGCTCCGGCGCCGCCCCCAAGAGCTCCATCCACAATGCCGGTCTGCCCTGGGAGCTGGGCCTGGCGGAAGCCCACCAAACCCTGATCCGCAACGGCCTGCGTTCCCGGGTCCGGCTGGAAACCGACGGCAAGCTGATGAGCGGCCGGGACGTGGCCATCGCCTGCATCCTGGGCGCCGAGGAATTCGGCTTTGCCACCGCCCCCCTGGTCACCATGGGCTGCGTGATGATGCGGGTGTGCAACCTGGACACCTGCCCCGTGGGCATCGCCACCCAGAACCCTGCCCTACGCTGCCGCTTCTCCGGCAAGCCGGAATACGTGATGAACTTCATGCTGTTCATCGCCGAACAGCTGCGGGAGATCATGGCAAAATTGGGCGTACGCACCGTGGACGAGCTGGTGGGCCGCACCGACCTGATCCGTCCCCGGGTTCAGAGAATCACCCACCGGGCGGACACCATCGACCTGGGCGGCATTCTCTCCGACCTGCCCCCCGTGCACTACGACCCGGCGGATCAATTCAATTTCGAGCTGGAAAAGACCGTTGACGTCAATACCCTGCTGCCCGCCTTTGAAAATAGCTTCAAGAAGAAAAAGCCCCACAGCGAATCCATCCGGGTTTCCAGCGTGAACCGCACCCTGGGCACCATTCTGGGTAGCCGCATCACCCGGCGGTTCGGCGACTCCCTGGAGGAGGACACCTATGTGGTGAACTGCCAGGGCGGCGGCGGCCAGTCCTTCGGCGCCTTCATCCCCAAGGGGCTGACCATCCGTCTGGAGGGCGACGCCAACGACTACTTCGGCAAGGGCCTGTCCGGCGGCAAGCTGATTGTGAGGCCCGAAGCAGGCAGCCGGTTTGTAGCCAAGGAAAACATCATCATCGGCAACGTGGCCCTCTACGGCGCCACCTCCGGCAAGGCTTTCATTAACGGCATCGCCGGTGAACGGTTCTGCGTCCGTAACTCCGGCGCCATCGCCGTGGCAGAAGGCTGCGGCGACCACGGCTGCGAGTACATGACCGGCGGCCGGGTGGCCATTCTGGGCCCCACGGGCAAGA
>CAMEWH010000181.1:0-2651 GCA_945940335.1 uncultured Clostridia bacterium
CCTCTCAGTCAGCCTGACGGCTGCCAGCTCTCCCAAAGGGAGAGCCAAGAGGGGCATTGCCGTATCTGCCCGCCAAATTACAAATTACTGTTCAGCGTCAGACCTTGGCGGTCTTTCTTTCCTTGTTCAGCCGGTCTGCTTTGGTAAACAGGACAAAGCCGATGGCAAACAGCACCACCAGGAATCCCACGCCGATGTTCTGTCCCTTCAGCTCCGTGCCGAAGAAGTGGATGGTGCGCTCTCCCATCAGGTTGGTGATCACAGCCACCAGCGCCGGCCCCATGGCGTCGGCGCCCTTGCCAAAGATGTCCATCAGGCCGAAGTATTCGCCGCTGCGCTCCGGGGGGATGATCTTGCCCAGATAGGAGCGGCTCAGGGCCTGGATGCCGCCCTGGAACATACCCACCAGCGCCGCCAGCATCCAGAACTGCCAGAGGCTCTGCAGGAAAATGCCGAACAGGGTGATGCCGGAATAGCAGAGGATGCACACCTTGATCAGCAGTCCCGTATCAAACCGGGCGGACAGCTTACCAAAGAGGATGGAGCAGGGGAAGGCCACAATCTGAGTCACCAGCAGGGCCAGCAGCAGTCCCGTGCTGTCAAGGCCCAGGGACTGGCCGTAGGTGGTGGCCATACCGATGATGGTATACACGCCGTCGATGAAGAAGAAGAACGCCACCATGTACAGGAAAATATGCTTCTGCTGCTTGACCTCCCGGAAGGTTTTGCCCAACCGGCGGAAGGAACCGGCAAGGGGATTTCCGGTATGCTCCACGAAGGCCCGCTGCCGGTAGGCTTTCAGCAGCGGCAGGGTGCACAGAATCCACCAGGCGGCAGTGAGGCAGAAAGCAATCACCATGGCCGTACCGGTGCTCAGGCCAAAGCCGGAGGCATTGAGCACCACCACCAGGCAGGCCACAAAGGGAATCACGGAGCCGATGTATCCCAGGGCATAACCCATGGAGGATACATTGTCCATTCGCTCCTCGGTGGTGATTTCCGGCAGCATGGCATCATAAAACACCAGGCTGGAATTGAAGCCGATTTTGGCCACCACAAAGATCACCAAAAAGGACAGCCAGGACCAGGCCCCGCCCAGCGCCGCACAGCCCAGGGCTCCCAGAAGCATGCAGCCGATAAACAGCGCTTTCTTAAAGCCCCGATGGTCAGCCAGGGTGCCGCAAATGGGTCCGATCAGCGCAACCACCACCGTGGCAATGGAGGTCGCGTAACCCCAGTAGGATACATACTGGGCCTCCGTCAGCCCGGCCCCATCCGTCAGAGAATGGAAGTAGATGGGCACGATGGCGGTAACCAGCAGGATGAAGGCGGAGTTGCCCACGTCGTAGAGCACCCAGCTCCACTCCTGCATGGTCAGATTCAGGGTTTTCAGCAGTCTTTTCATCTTTCTCTCTCCTGTTTTGTTTTAACCGAAGTCGGCGTCAAAGTCCGACCCCAGGGGGCTACCGTTTTCCAGGCAATCCAGCAGCTGGGCGGCAAGACCTGCATAGCGTTCCAGTGCCCGGTCATAAAGCTGCTCCAAAGGCTCAATGAGCTGGGCGCAGCGATGGTTGGGACGGGTATACATCACCAGCTGGGACGCGTATTCGCCGCCCAATCGGAACATGGCCTGCAGCAGCTTCCGGTTTTTCATGGTCAGGGCCCGGCAGACCAGGGACATGGTCCCTACCCCCTGGCGGACGGTGTAGGCGGTGGCCGGGGGGAAGAAGCCGGAAATGGTAACGCATTCACCCCAGGTCAGGTGCATATTCTTGCCCAGATTCTGCCGGTGGGCGGGAACTTTTCCATCTTTCGTCAGAAGATACCGGTCAAATTCCGTTTCCAGTTCGGTGTGCCCAACGCTTCCGTCGGCGCTGACTCCACAGATCAGAGGATGGCAGACGGAATCCAGTGCATAGTGGCACAGCACGCCGAACAGATAGGCCCGGCCACCCTCCGAGGGGGCCTGGCGCAGATGCTCCGCCGCCGTTTCAAAAAAAGCCTTGCCGGTCATTTTGTGGTACTGGCTGCCCAGCGCTCCCATTTTGGTTTTAAAAAGGGGCTGGTAGAAAAAGAAGAAATCCGGCCCGTAAGCGCCCACATCAAAAAGTCGGGCAAACCGCTGCACCGGCAGCCGAAGCTGCTCCGGCAGATCCTTGGCCGCCTCCCGGGCAAAGCGGGCATGGGCATACATCGAGGGCATAAAATCACCTCCAGAGAAATTGCATCTCCCGCCGCCTCTGAGGCAGAGGACGGCAAAGCGGAAATACAGGCTTATTTTACAACAGATTTACCGATTTGAACAGGGGGAATTGAAAGTTTTTCTACCTGTGCTTCGTTGCATTGATTTTGGAATGATGGTATAATGGGAAAATACTTCATATCCAAATGAACAGGCAAATTGTAATTTAGCGCACTGGCGCGGCAGCGCCCTTGGCTCTCCCTTTGGGAGAGCTGGCAGCCGTCAGGCTGACTGAGAGGGTACCGCAGTAAGATAATGGAAGCCGAAATCACGCCATGCAGGCCCTCTCAGGGGCGCCCCTTACGGGGCAGCCAGCTCCCCCATAGGGCAATGTCATTAACTTACTTAAGGAATCATTTAAATAGGCTTACTATTGGAGGAGTATTTGGAACAATGATACTTTTTCTTT
>CAMEWH010000182.1:0-2642 GCA_945940335.1 uncultured Clostridia bacterium
AAGCCGTGGAAAAAACCTATGTGGCCATTGACTTAAAATCCTTCTATGCCTCGGTGGAGTGTGTGGAACGGGGGCTGGACCCACTGCTCACCAATCTGGTGGTGGCGGATGAGAGCCGGACGGAAAAGACCATCTGCCTGGCGGTGTCTCCCTCCCTGAAGGCCTATGGCATCCCCGGCCGGGCACGGCTTTTTGAGGTGGTGCAGAAGGTGGGAGAGGTGAACGCCTTCCGGAAAATGAAAGCCCCCCGCCATCAGCTTACGGACAAAAGCACCGATGCCCGCAAGCTGGAAGAACATCCTGACTGGGCGGTGGACTACATCGTGGCCCCACCCCAGATGGGGAAATATATGGAGGTCAGCTCCAAAATTTATGAGCTGTATCTGAAATATGTGGCCCCGGAGGATATCCATGTCTATTCCATCGATGAGGTGTTCATTGATGCGACCCCCTATCTGAAAACCTACGGCCTCAGTGGCCGGGGGTTTGCCGAACTGCTCATCCGCCAGGTGCTCTCCGCCACGGGCATTACCGCCACCGCCGGAATCGGCACCAATCTGTACCTGAGCAAGGTGGCCATGGACATCGTGGCCAAGCACGCAGAGCCGGATGAACGGGGGGTGCGGATTGGGGAGCTGAATGAGCAGTCCTACCGGGAGTGCCTGTGGGATCACCGACCTCTGACGGATTTCTGGCGGGTGGGCCGGGGATATGCCCGGCGGCTGGAAAAATACGGGCTGTATACCATGGGGGATATCGCCCGGTGTTCTTTGGGAACCTCCGGAGATTTTTACAACGAGGAGCTGCTGTATTCCATCTTCGGGGTGAATGCGGAGCTGCTCATTGACCATGCCTGGGGCTATGAGCCCTGCACCATTGCCAATATCAAAGCCTACAAGCCGGAAACCAACTCCGTCTGCTCCGGCCAGGTGCTTACGGAACCCTACTCCTTCGGGAAAGCCCGGCTGGTGGCCCGGGAAATGGCGGAGCAGCTGGCCATGGACCTGGTGGACAAGGGAATGGTGACCCGGCAGCTCACCCTCACCGTCGGCTATGACATTGAAAATCTCACCCGGCCGGAGATCAGCGCCGCCTATACCGGCCCGGTGGTGACGGACCACTATGGACGGAAAATCCCCAAGCATTCCCACGGTACGGTGAATCTGGAACGGCGGATGTCCTCTGCCCGCCGGATCATGGAGGCGGTGATGGAATTGTTCGACCGGGTGGCCAATCCTGCCCTGCTGGTACGGCGGCTGAATCTGACCGCCAATTTTCTGGAGCGGGAGGAGGATGTACTTCCCGGTTCGGAGTTCCGGCAGTTGGACCTGTTCATGGATCTGCAGGCCCAGCAGCGGGAGGATGAAGAATTGGAGCGGGAAAAACGCCGGCAGAAGGCCATGCTGGGCATCAAAAGGAAATACGGGAAAAATGCCATCTTTCGCGGCATGGATCTGGAGGAGGGCGCCACCACCATGGCCCGCAACGGTCAGATCGGCGGCCACAAGGCTTGAAAGGAGTGCGCAATGAACAATGTTGATCAGACCAATGTGCGCCTGGAACAGGCCCGGCGATTGGGTGAAGAAATATGACAGGCTATGAAGACATCATCCGCCTATCCCGGCCGGTTTCCCTTCGCCATGCCCGGATGTCCATGGTGGACCGGGGGGCACAGTTTTCCCCCTTCGCGGCGCTGGTGGGCTACGAGAAGGTGCTGGAAGAGAGCGCCCGGCTGACGGAGGCGGAAACCTTCCTGGACGAGAGCAGCAAGGAACTGCTGAACCGGAAGCTGCGGTTCCTGGCGGATCACCCGGGTCAAACGGGGCAGGTCCGCTTCCTGTGCTACCGGCCGGATGAACGAAAAGCCGGAGGCAGCTATGTCTGGCTGACCGGCAGCGTGAAAAAGATCGATCCCTACCGCCGCAGGGTGGTACTGGAGGACGGGAAGGAATTTGCCATCGAGGATATCCGGGCCATCGATTGCGTGGAGTGTGAAGCCTATGAATGAATGGAAGGTAACGGTCCTGCGCAGTGACCGGAAAACCATGAGCCTGCAAATCAAACCCGATGGCAGTCTGGTGGTGCGGGCGCCCCGCCGTCTGCCGGAGCGGGAGATCCGCTATTTTTTGCAGGAAAAATCCGCCTGGATTGAAAGAACCCTGGCAAAAGTGAAGGAAGCAAACCGGGCAGGGGAGGAGGCACCCCTTTCCCCGGAGGACATCCGCGCCCTGGCGGACAGGGCGCTGGAGGTGATTCCGCCCCGGGTCAAATCCTTTGCATCCCAAATGGGGGTCACCTACGGCCGCATCACCATCCGCAACCAGACCGGCCGCTGGGGCAGCTGCTCCAGCGTGGGCAACCTGAATTTCAACTGCCTGCTGATGCTGGCCCCGGAGGAAGTGACGGACTATGTGATTGTTCACGAGCTGGCCCACCGGAAGCAGATGAACCATTCCGCCGCTTTCTGGAACGAGGTGGCGGCAGTGCTGCCGGATTACCGGGAGCGGGAAAGGTGGCTGAAAACCCAGGGGAAGATATTGCTGGCAAGGATGAGAAGCGGAATGTAAATTGTAATTTGGCGTACCGGAACCGACGCGCCCCTTGGCTCCCCCTATGGGGGAGCTGGCTGCCCCGTAAGGGGC
>CAMEWH010000183.1:0-2615 GCA_945940335.1 uncultured Clostridia bacterium
GACCAGTAGTCGTAGTGCCCCAGCCGCCGCAGGCTGGCTTCGATGCCGCCGATGAGGATGGGCACATCCCGGTAGGTCTGGCGGATCAGGTTGCAGTACACCACGGTGGCGTAGTCCGGCCGCTTGCCCATCACCCCACCGGGGGTGAAGGCGTCGGTTTTCCGCCGGTGCTTGGTGACGGAGTAGTGGTTGACCATGCTGTCCATGTTGCCGCCGGACACCAGAAAGCCCAGCCGGGGCCGGCCGAACACATCGATGGATTTGGGGTTCTTCCAGTCCGGCTGGGGGATCATCCCCACGCTGTAGCCATGGGATTCCAGAATCCGGCTGATGATGGCGTGGCCGAAGGAGGGATGGTCCACATAGGCATCGCCGCATACATATACAAAATCGCACTGCTCCCAGCCGCGATCCACCATTTCCTGCTTGGTAATGGGCAGAAATTCCATAGTAATCTCCTTGACAAATTGAAAGATGGTGGGCAGATACGGCAGCACCCCCCTTGGCTCTCCCTTTGGGAGAGCTGTCAGCCGAACAGGCTGACTGAGAGGGTACCGCAGTAAGATAATGGCAACCGAAATCGATGTGTTGCCCTCTCAGTCTGCCCCCTACGGGGCAGCCAGCTCCCCCACAGGGGGAGCCAAGGGGTGCGTCCGTTCCGGTATGCCAAATTACACATTAACGATGTTCCAACTTCGGGTGCTTGAACAAAATTACATGGACCCGTCCTTTTTCAGCACGGCCCGGATGGTCTGCAACAGAATCCGGAGGTCCAGTCCGATGCTCCATTCCCGGATGTACTTCTTGTCCAGCTCTACCACCTGCTCAAAGTCTGTGATCTTGCTCCGACCGCTGACCTGCCACATGCCGGTGATGCCGGGCTTGATGGCCAGCCTGGCCCGGTGGTGCAGGTCGTATTTCTCCCATTCGTCCACCGTGGGCGGCCGGGTGCCCACCAGGGACAGG
The DNA here is from genome assembly GCA_945940335.1 of uncultured Clostridia bacterium. Lineage (GTDB taxonomy): Bacteria > Bacillota > Clostridia > Oscillospirales > Oscillospiraceae > Faecousia. The sequence goes on from CAMEWH010000183.1 coordinate 967, forward strand.
TCCCCCTTCAGTACGTTAAAGAACTGGGGGAATTCGTCCAGGCTGTAGTCCCGGATGAAATTGCCAATGCCTTTTTTCACGGTGCCGTCGGGGCGTTTTTTGCAGCCGATGATCCGGGGGTCGTAGTCCAGCTTGAACATCAGCCCGCCGTCCACCCGGTTTTCGGCCATGAGCTCCGCCTTCCGGGCTTCTGCGTCAGGGTACATGCTGCGGAATTTATACATTTTAAACTGCTTTCCGTTTTTGCCCACTCTGGTCTGGGTGAAGAAAATGGGGCCGGGGGATTTAATGAAGATCATGGGCCCGATGATCACCGTAAGCATCAGGGTCAGGATACTTCCGATCAGGCCGCCTACAATGTCCATGGTTCGTTTCAGAATGATCTCGGGATAGGTGGCCATACTCAGGCCCACGGTAAGCACCTGCTTGCCGGCGATTTTCTCGATTTCCTGCCGCTGCCATTCCAGCCGGGTGGAGCCATGGATCTCAACATGGACCACGATGCCCATTTCCACCAGCTTGTCCACCAGCTCGTCGGGATAGGGCTGGGAGCCGGGGAGGGATAACACTGCCTCGTCCACCCATTCCCGGCACAGGAAGGGCAGAACCGTTTCCCGGGTGGTGTTGATGGGGACTCTGCGGATGCTGCCTTCCGCCCGGTCCGCGTCCAGCAGGCAGATGCCCACCAGCAAGTAGCGGGGCTCCTGGAGGTAGCGCGCCACAACATCCTTCGCCTGATCGCAGGTGGTGAGAATGTACAGCGCGGAGCGGTCCAGACGGAATTTCGCGTGGCGCAGGAATCGCTTCCAGCCAAGGCGGACCAGATAGGAAAAAATCACATAGAATATCGCGAAACTGCCCAGCACGATTCGGGAGTAGGTGGCGCCGGTTTTGGTGGCAAACAGGTAGAGGGTGATGATCATTTCCACCATGGCCACATGCTTCACCGTGGCGGAGAATTCTCTGAAATAGCCCCGGCGCAGCACGTTTTTCATGGTTTCATTGATGACCAGCACCGCAAAATCCACCAGCGTGAGAATCACAGCCAGGTCGACATAGTGTTCGTCCTGGTAAGGGCTGCACCAGCCGTGGCGATACAGGTAGGCTGCCACAAATGCCACGTTCAGGCAAAGCATATCCAGGATGATAAAGTCGATATGTTTTACCCAGCTCTGGGTATTCTTTTTATACATTCCCCAATCCTCTGTCTTTCCTGTGCTCAGGCTCCCGGGCGCCTGAATTTTTTATAAAGATACCACACCGTTTCCACAAAATCAATAGATATTATTTCCATGGAAATTAAGGAATTTATTTGAATTGGATGGGATTCCGCAGGGATTCCTCCTGTTTTCCCCTTTTAGATGGGTGAAAACGGGAAAGAGAAAGAGCAACAAAAATCAGCGATAAAATTTAAATATGACCTTGCCCGCCCAACCCGGCAGAGCGGTTAATTGTAATTTGGCGGGCTGGTGCCCGCAGCGCCCTTGGCTCTCCCTTTGGGAGAGCTGTCAGCCGTCAGGCTGACTGAGAGGGTACTGCATTGGAGGATTAGGAGCATCTCATTGGGGGCGGTACCCTCTTAGTCTGCCCCTATGGGGCAGCCAGCTCCCCCATAGGGGCAATGTCATTAACTTAAGAAATCTCTCCAA
>CAMEWH010000184.1:0-2594 GCA_945940335.1 uncultured Clostridia bacterium
ACCACGCCGATGGCGCTTACCTTTTGCTGCAGTTCGTTCATGGGATAATCCTCCTCAAATTGATTTGCCGAGCAACAGACGCTGCCCGTTTGGATATACCTATTTTTATCATACCGAAAAGGGAGAGAATTGTCAATTATCAGAAAATGCTTTCTCATTCCCGCAAAAGGAAAACGTTCCGCCTGGCAGCAGCCCGCCGGGACTTCGGCCAATTCGACAAAACAGAGAAATTTTTTGCGGCTTTTTTTCCAGATTTAAGGCTTGTTTTTTTTCCGAACCTATCATAGAATGATTGCTATGTGAAATTGCCTGATTATGAATTGCCTGTTTTGGGCAAAAAGAAAGGATTTTTCTGATATGGACGCAGTCATCAACGTTCCTGAGATTTTCGGCAGTGATGTATTCAACGAGGCTACCATGAAGCAGCGGCTTCCTTCCGAGGTTTATCAGGCCTGGCGTACCTGCATCGATACCGGGGCAGAGCTGCAGCTTTCCACTGCCAACGCCATTGCGGAGGCCATGAAGGATTGGGCCACGGAAAAGGGTGCCACCCACTACACCCACTGGTTCCAGCCCATGACCGGCATTACTGCCGAAAAGCACGATTCTTTCATCAGTCCCACCGGTGACGGTCGGGTGATCATGGAGTTTTCCGGCAAGGAACTGGTGCGGGGCGAGCCTGACGCTTCTTCTTTCCCCTCCGGCGGCCTGCGGGCCACCTTCGAGGCCAGAGGCTACACCGCCTGGGACCCCAGCTCTTGCGCCTTCGTGAAGGACGGCAGCCTGTACATCCCCACCTGCTTCTTCTCTTATAATGGTGATGCTCTGGATAAAAAGACCCCCCTGCTTCGTTCCATCGAGGAAGTGTCCCGGGAGGCCATCCGCATCCTGCGGCTCTTCGGGGATCAGGACACCAAGCGGGTCATCACCTGCGTGGGCGCGGAGCAGGAGTATTTCCTGCTGCCCAAGGATCTGTATGCCCAGCGGGAGGACCTGCGCATCACCGGCCGCACCCTGTTCGGCGCCCAGCCCTCCAAGGGCCAGGAGCTGGATGACCACTATTTCGGCACCATCCGTACCCGGGTTTCCTCCTTTATGAAGGATCTGGATGAGCAGCTCTGGCGACTGGGCATCCTGTCCAAGACGAAGCACAACGAGGGCGCCCCCTGCCAGCACGAGCTGGCTCCCATCTACTCCGACGCCAACACCGCCTGTGACAGCAACCAGCTGATCATGGAGATCATGAAAAAGTGTGCCGCCAAGCACAATCTGGTCTGCTTGCTTCACGAAAAGCCCTTTGCCGGGGTCAACGGTTCCGGCAAGCACAACAACTGGTCCCTGGCCACCGACACCGGAAAGAATCTGTTCAGCCCCGGTAAGACCCCCCGGCAGAATGCCCAGTTCCTGGTGTTCCTGGCCGCCTTCATTCAGGGCGTGGATGAATATCAGGACTTCCTGCGGTGCACCGTGGCCTATGCCGGCAACGATCACCGCCTGGGTGCCCACGAAGCGCCTCCGGCCATTGTGTCCATCTTCCTGGGAGATGAGCTCAGTGCCGTTGTCCAGTCCATCATCGACGGTACCAACTATCAGGAGCCTGGCAAGAGTCTGCTGCGCATCGGCGTGGACGGCATCCCCTCCATTCCCCAGGACACCACCGACCGCAACCGCACAAGCCCTCTGGCTTTTACCGGCAACAAGTTTGAGTTCCGCATGGCGGGCTCCTCACAATCCGTAGCCGGCCCCAACATCGCCCTGAACACCATCATGGCCGAGCAGCTGTGCCGCTTCGCCGACGAGCTGGAAAAGGCGGAGAATTTTGACGCCACGCTGCAGAAGCTGGTCTGCCGGTCCTTCACCCAGCACCAGCGGGTGATTTTTGGGGGCAACGGCTATTCCGAGGAGTGGAAGCAGGAGGCAGCCCGCCGGGGCCTGAGCAATCTGGCTTCCACCGCTGAGGCACTGCCTGCCTATGTCAGCGAGAAAAACATCGATCTGGTGGTGCGCCACGGCATTTTCAATGAGTCAGAATTCCGGGCCCGCCATGCCATCCATTTGGAGTCCTACCGGAAAATCGTGAACATCGAGGCCAGAACCATGGTGGATATGGCCATCCATCAGATCCTTCCCGCTGCCTCCGCTTACACCAGATCGCTGTGCGACACTGCCGCTGCCAAAAAGGCGATGGGCGCCTCCTGCCGTAGCGAGCTGGATCTGATTGCCAAGCTTTCCGAGAATCAGGATGCGCTGTACGACCGGGTGGAGCAGCTGAAAGGGGAGCTCACCGCCATTCCGGCAGAACCGGAGGAAGCGGCCCGCTACTGCCGCAATGTGATCATCGCTTCCATGAACGCCATCCGCACCAGCGCCGACCGGCTGGAGGAGCTCACCGCCAAGAGCTACTGGCCCTTCCCCACCTATTCCGATCTGCTTTTCTATTGATATCATGCGACACGGGTGCGGTGAGAACGCTGCACCCGTTTTTTGTGGCGGGAAAACAGAATGGTAAATTGTAATTTGGCGACCGGAACCGACGCACCCCCTTGGCTCCCCCTCTGGGGGAGCTGGCTGCCCCTTACGGGGCAGACTGAGAG
>CAMEWH010000185.1:0-2558 GCA_945940335.1 uncultured Clostridia bacterium
CCGGGCCGACGGCCGGAATCTGCTGCTGAAAATCACCGATCCCACCCTGCTGGAAGCCACCGGCGGCATCGTCCAGGGCATGAGCGGCTCCCCCATCATCCAGGACGGCAGGCTGGTGGGCGCCGTTACCCATGTGCTGGTGAATGACCCCACTGTGGGATATGGAATTTATATTCAAAATATGCTGGATGCGGCAGCGTAAGGAAATAGAAACGGATTCTTGTTGACGGAGTAGCTGAATTCTGATATAATTAGATTAGAATTTGACTATCAGGAGGAATGACTATGAATATTCGACCTTCCGCCGCCATTCGTCAGAATTACAATGAAATCGCCGATCTGTGCCGCAGAACGCAGGAGCCTGTATATCTCACCAAAAACGGAGAAGGCGATTTGGTCATTATGGACATTGAGAGCTTTACCCGCCGGGAGAAGATGCTGAAGCTCCGGGAGAACCTCCTTGCTGTGGAAGAGGATCGGGCCATGGGCCGCCGGGGATGCACCATCGACGAGCTGGACCGTTTTTTGGGTAGCGTTCTGGACGAGGGATAACCGATGAAATACAAAGTGATCATCTCAGACAGAGCCAGGGAAAGCTTTGGGCTACACCTGCGCTTTCTGGCCCAGGTCAGCAAACCGGCGGCTATCAAACTGAAACAGCGGTTTCTGGAGGAAATGCGCTCCCTGCAGGAAATGCCCCAACGCTATCCGTTCTTCAACGAGGACTATATTCCGGTTAACAAATATCACAAGCTGTATGTAGAAAATTGGTATCTTGTATTGTACCAGATTCGCGATGACACGGTATATGTGGACTGGATCGTGGATTGCAGGCAGGACTATCAGTGGCTGCTGAGATAGCAGAATTGTCTCAACACATTATTGAAAACATCCAAATTCTGTAGGCACTATCACTTAACCCATGTACTGGTGAATGACCCCATTGAGGGGTATGGATTTTTATTCAAAATATGCTGGACGCGGCGGCACAAAATATGGCAGGAGCGTTTCCCCTTGCCACGACAGGATGAAAATGGAAAAAGAGGCGGCTGTGATGGTTGAAAAGGGTGATTGGCGTTTGATTGCCGGGCCTGTGTGCGGCAGTGAAGAAAAGCTGAAGCATATTCCGCTCTATTCCATTCCAGCCGCTTTCCCCGCGATGGGATCATGAGCACTGTGCGTTCTGTTGGGCAAAATTCTGTCTTTGCGAAGGGTGCTTACGGGACGGTCACTGCACACGCCCTCAAAACGAGCAGGGCGCCCTGTGGAGTTGCCCCGGGTGCTATGAAGATTTTAAGGAACTATTCGGCTGGACAGTGGGCAAGTAAATACGCAAGGGAGAGAATAAAATGAAAAAAGTGGTCGGCAAAATCCTGTTATTGATCGGCGGATTTTTATGCGTGGTCTGTACCTTATGCACGCCCCTGGCATTTACCGGGGACGACAATACATTTGGTGAGCGTATCATACTGCTGTTCCTATTTCTCGGCATGGCGGCCTTCAACGGTTTGATTTGCTGGCTGGGTTTCAGGCTCCAGGCAGGAAAACGAACAAACACCGGGAATAAAGCAACCGGAGCAGCGGAAAAACAGAAAACATCCGGGAAATGGATGACCTCTCAGCTCCCGGCTCTGTACTTACAGTCGGAGAAAAAGAGCGATCGTGATGACTATCTGGAGCGTCTGACAAGCCTTGGCTTCACGGAGCGAGACGCGAAAAAGCTGTTTGATTTTGAGGCTGATATCATCCGAAAATTCCCGAAACAGTATTTGTTGGATCCCAAATTCACGAACATGTGGTTTTTCAGTCTGAAACAGCCATTCTTCCAGCAGTATCCGAAAACAAAGGAGGATATTCTGAAAGAACGATTTTTGACTGTAAGCGAGCTGTGCAAAATCATCGACGAAGCGGAATGGCATTTCTGGAACAGCCACGAAAAAGCGCTTCCTGACGGCGTATGGTCAGAAATCTGTGCGTGGCGTTTGAAAGGCCCCGGAGCAGAATTTGCAATCCGGTATTTTAAGATGATCGAAGAAGTAACGGGTATTCCGGAAGAAAGTCTGGCAAAACTATCATCAGAACAGGGGAAACATTTAAGTCAGCACAAATGGCGTTAAAATATTGTCCCCCATGACAATCACGCGTGACCGGCAGTCCCACCGTCCGGGCGGCAGGCGCATCGATGACATACCGAATGCAGCAGCTGAAAGGAGGTGAACAAAATGGATTCCGGCAACGTCCCCATTGGCTTCGGCCTGGCCCTGGCCATGAACGAGCCCGCAATGAAGGCCTACGCCGCCATGACCGAACCGCAGAAACAGAACATTCTGAACCAGGCTCATCAAGCCAGAAGTAAAAAAGAAATGCAGGCCCTGGTTGCAGCCATTGCTGCCAACCAAGCCCTGTAATCACATTTCCCCGCCGATTCCGTAACGAATCGTCGTTTTTTATGAAGGAATCCGATTTTGTGCATATCGATTCCATGAGGCGAACAGGAAATTGAAATTTGGCGGGCAGATACGGCTGCGCCCCTTGGCTCTCCCTTTGGGAGAGCTGTC
>CAMEWH010000186.1:0-2538 GCA_945940335.1 uncultured Clostridia bacterium
GATCCGCCAGACCCGCCGCCACCACATTTTTCGCCAGATACCGGGCCATGTACGCGCCGCTCCGGTCCACCTTGGAGGGGTCCTTGCCGGAGAACGCGCCGCCGCCGTGACGGGCATAGCCGCCGTAGGTGTCCACAATCAGCTTTCTGCCGGTTAGGCCGCTGTCTCCGGCGGGGCCGCCGATGCAGAAACGGCCTGTGGGATTGATAAAGTATTTGGTGTCGGCATCCAGCATGGCTTCCGGAATCACCGGGCGGATGACATGAAGAAGGACATCTTCCCGGAGCGTATCCATGGATACATCCGCTTCGTGCTGGGAGGAAACCACCACTGTGTCCACCCGTGCAGGGATACCATCCCGGTATTCTACTGTGACCTGAGCTTTTCCGTCCGGCAGGAGATAGGGCAGGATCCCTTCCCGGCGCACATAGGCCAGACGCTTTGTCAGCTTATGGGCAAGCTCAATGGGCAGGGGCATCAGGCTGTCTGTTTCCCGGCAGGCGTAGCCGAACATCATGCCCTGATCGCCCGCACCGTTTTCCATGGTGTCTGACCGTTCCACACCCATGTTGATGTCGGGAGACTGCTGGTGAACATCCACAGTGATCCGGCAGGAATCCGCATCGAAGCCGTGTCCCGGCTTGGTATAGCCGATCTCCCGAATCACCTGCCGGGCAATGGCTTCATAATCCACCCGGGCGGCAGAGGTGATCTCGCCGAAAATATGGACTTCATCGGTGATGGCTGTGACCTCACAGGCCACATGGGAATGAGGATCCTTTTCCAGCAGGGCATCCAGAATTGCATCGGCAATTTGGTCGCAGACCTTGTCCGGATGCCCTTCCGTTACGCTTTCAGAAGTAAAGAAGGTAGTCATTTTGTTGCTGCCTCCTGCTTTTTACAGCAGCTGCACTGCCACAGGGTATCGGCGGTGGGTTTCCAGTTTTTGGCGTAGGCTTCGCACTTATCGCACAGGTGGTCAACCGTCTCGGGAGACTGAAGGTCAGTAGAATGGGCACCGGTGGCCTTCACGATTTCCCGGAGCTTTTCCGGGTTCTCCAACATGGGGCAGGGACGCAGATGATTGTCATTGAAGGGCTGACCGTCGTGATAGGCCATGAAGATGGGACTGCGCATCACATCCAGCAAGCTCATGTCCCGGATGTTGGCGTTGGAATAGTGGATAAACACGCAAGGGTCGCAGTCGCCGTTGGCATTGATATGCAGATACCGCCGTCCACCGGCAATGCAGCCGCCGACATATTCGCCGTCATTCTGGAAGTCCATGGCGAAGATGGGCTTGGTAGCACGGATGTCCCGGATGCGGTGATACATGAATTCCCGCTGTTCGGGATTGGGCAGCAGCTCCGGCGCGGCATCGTTGCCCACGGGCATATAGTGGAAGTACCACACGAACCGCGCGCCCCACTCCACCATCTGGTCAATGAACTCGTAGGAGCTGATGGAGTCCAGATTCTGGCTGGTGTAGCAGCAGGACAGACCGAAGGGCAGGTGCTTTTCCTTCAGAATTGCCATAGCCTTGATGACCTTCTGGTACGTGCCGTTGCCACGGCGGCCATCGGTGGCAGACTCAAAGCCCTCCACGCTGATGGCAGGGATAAAATTCTTCACCCGGAGCATCTCGTTTGCAAACGCTTCGTCGATCAATGTGGCGTTGGTGAAGGAAAGGAACTGGCAGTCGCTGTGCTTTTCGCAAAGGGCAATCAGATCCTTTTTACGCACCAGCGGTTCACCGCCGGTGTAGATGTACATATACACACCCATTTCCTTGCCCTGGGTGATAATGGAGTCAATTTCGTCGAAGGTCAGGTTCAGCTTATTACCATACTCCGCTGCCCAGCAGCCGGTACAGTGCAGGTTGCAGGCAGAGGTGGGGTCCAACAGGATTGCCCAGGGGATATTGCAGTTGTATTTCTTTCGATATTCCTCCTGCTTGGGCCAGCCGATGATGTTGGCGTTGAGGAAGAAGTTCTCAAAGGTCGCCTTCAGAACACCGGGATCGGTTTCTTTCAGAATGCTCATGACCAGCTGGTACATATTGTTCTGGGGATCTTCCAGAACATTTCGGACAGCGGCACGCTGAGTGGGAAAACTATCGGGACCCTCTCCTGCCAGCTTGTCCACCCAGCTCATGAGCTTCAGGGCATTTTCTTCGGGGTTCTTTTCCAGATAACCAAAGGCTGTGCGCAAAGATGCTTTTTTCAGCTGATTGGATAATGACATATTTATCTCTCCTTTTAGCGGCGGGGAGGTTTGCCCTCCCCACATTCCATTATCACTTGATCACATGGTAGGTTTTCAGCAATTTCTCGATATCTGTGCCCCGAATCTTCTTCAGCAGCTTTTTCAGAACCATTTTCTCCTTGAAGCCCAGCTGCATATCCGTCAGGGGCTTGCCGTCCCGAAGCTGGATGGTGGCGTTCAGCAGATCACGAATGTCGTAAACGCTGCCCCAGACCTCAGGCACACCACGGTCGATGTCCAGCAGGGTGTAGACCGCCTCCATGCCGGTACGCA